>JBIKSA010000034.1:0-23017 GCA_044348875.1 Erythrobacter sp.
CACCCGAGCGCGGCTGAAGAAGCCGAGGTGGAAGAATTGGTCGCCAGACTGCGTGCCCATTATTCGGATGGCGACCCGCAGCAGGCCCTGCTCATAGACAGGGTAATCACAGCCACATTACGCCTCAACCGCGCGCGCGGCCTCGTTACACAGGCGCTCGAATACATGGCCAAGGCCACTGACGAGTGGCGCGACGCGCAAAAAGCGCAAATCAACAAGGCCATCGAAGAGACCCAAACCCAGTTTGAGGCAGCCTTTGGCCGCGGGCGACCCAATCGGACCCTGGCAAAGTTCTACGCGGAACAGACAGGCCTCATCACCAAAACATCACCGCCAAGCCGCGCTAGCATGACGCGGCTGATGCAATACGCTCAAAGGTTCAGAGGAGAACGCGACAGGGCCTTGGTGCGGCTCGAGGTAATGAGAAAGCGCGAGCAGGCTCGCCAGCAAGAGGCAAAAGCGGCTACGCTCGATAGTCGTCGATGAAAGTGCTTTTCGCGCTTAAAGAAACTGTTGCCAGATTTGTGTCCGCTTAATGCAAAACCAAAATACAGCAAGGATCATAACTTAGCCCTGGAAAACCAGGTAATGGCACAAGCTCGAGCGTGATCATCAAACCGGCGGACTCTCTCGTTATAATCGCGGGTCGGTGTGTGGAAATTAATCAATGCACTCAAGCGATATCCTGAGGAGGCCGCGCACAACGTTCAAGTTTAGCCCCCGCTGTCACCCCTCGACCAGCAGAGCCCTAACTCGCTCCACGCCTTTTGCGACCAAATCGGCATCGCCGCGCGCTTCCACATTCAGCCGAACAACCGGCTCAGTGTTTGAGCTGCGCAAATTGAAGCGCCACGCACCCATATCGAAGCTGACACCGTCCGTCTCGTCTACAGAGTATGCAACCGTTCGAAATTCCTCCGTCACTCGTGCGATCGAGCGATCAGGGTCTTCAAGCCTGAAATTGATTTCACCCGATGACGGAAATGCAGACTTTCGCTCCGCCACCAAATCCGCCAGCGCACCATGACGGCTGACGAGTTCCGCCACCAGCAGCCAAGGGATCATACCGCTGTCGCAGTAGACAAAATCACGAAAGTAGTGGTGCGCTGACATTTCGCCGCCGTAAACCGCGTTCTCGTCGCGCATGACCTGTTTGATAAACGCGTGGCCCGTTCGCGACTGAACCGCACGCCCACCGTTTTGGACCACAATATCTTGGGTATTCCATACGATGCGTGGATCATGGATTATTGTCGCTCCCTCTTCCTTGGCGAGGAATGCCTCTGCCAAAAGGCCGACGATATACTCTCCGTCGACAAACGCTCCCGCGTGATCGAATAGAAAACAACGATCAAAGTCGCCGTCCCACGCCACCCCGAAGTTGGCACCAGCTTTTCGTACGGCATTGGCGGTTGCGGGCCGGTTTTCTGCAAGCAAAGGGTTGGGGATCCCTTCTGGGAACGAGCAGTCTGGCTCATGAAAAATACGCTCAAATACGATGGGCGCACCGAGTTCCCCAAGGCGCGCTGCGATTGCATCAAACGTTGGCCCCGCCGCGCCGTGTCCTGCATTGACCAGAATTTTCAGGGGGCGCAGAGCTTGAATATTCACAAAGGATACCACGCGATTAACGTATGCGTCCCTTGCTTCAACGCCGACGTCGATTGTTTTGCCGGACGATGTCGCAGGTGAGAACATATTCTCCTCTGCCAATTTCTTGATTGCCTCCAAACCGGAGGAAGATGACAATGGCGCAGATCCCGACTGCACCATCTTCATTCCATTATAATCCATGGGGTTGTGGGAGGCAGTAACACAGATGCCGCCATCTGCTTTAAAGTGGGTCGTGGCGAAATACATCTCCTCGGTGCCCGACAGGCCGATGTTTAGAACAGTACACCCCTCGTCTGTAAGTCCGCGCTCTACCGCTTTCGCGAATGCTTTTGAGGTGGGCCTTACGTCATATCCGAGAACTACTGTTGAGCAGCGCAAAACGCAGGCAAATGCGCGGGCGATGCAATAGACAATGTCTTCGTCAAGATCGACGCCTATTTGACCGCGAATATCGTAGGCTTTGAAGCAGGAAAGTTTCATTTTGTAGAGGCCCAAGTATTATGAAGTTCACAAGCCCTCGCCGGCCTGCACCAGCAGTGTCACATGTGCCGCGGTGAAGTCGAGCGCGGCTATAGTGCTGGCGTAAAGGCACTCGCCCGCCTGCGCGCGGACGGCGCTGTCATGCGTCATCACTTCCCCTTCGAGCGGCAGCACCAGTAGCGCACCAGGATAGGCCGCAAGGGTCGCTGCGTCGGGCCTGCCCACAATCCGGTCAAGCCGGAAATGTGGTCCGTTCACCAGCACTGGCCCATCGGAGGCGTGTCGGCGATGCTCCGCGGCGTAGGGCTGGCCCTCTGCTACTGCCAGAGCCCGATCCAGATGCAGCGTGCGCGGGCGGCCGTAGTCATACAGGCGGAAGGTAGTATCGGAGTTCTGCTGCACCTCGACCAGCGCGAGGCCAGGCCCGATTGCATGAACAGTGCCGGCAGGCAGGTAAAATAAGTCACCCGCGCGCGCAGCGTGCCAGGTCAGCAGCTGCTCGATCGAACCGTCGCGGGCAGCGGCAGCGATCTCCTCGGGGGTGACCTGGTGTTCGAAACCAATCGCAAGGCGTGCGTCAGGCTCGGCATCCAACACCAGCCAGCATTCCTCCTTACCCGCCTCGCCGGGAAGCGCGCTTGCATCAGAAGGGTGAACCTGCACGGACAGCTTTTCCGAAGTGAACAGGTATTTGACCAGCACCTGCGGCATCTCAGGCGGCGGCTCGAACCAGATTTCACCAATCCGCTCGCCCGCGGGGGCGGCAAAGGGCGCGGGGAGGTGGTCACGGCCCCAGACCTTGTCGACCATCCGTGTCTCAAGCTGCCGCGCGCTCACTGGTTCGCCGCTCCAGGAAGCTTGCCCACCGCCTGCGCGCCATCACGGGTGGTGACGAGGACTTCTCCGCCAGATACGATGATGCAGATGTCAGTCAGGCCGACAGCAGAGATGCGCGGCCCGTCCGTCAGTGCCAGCACGCCGCTGCACTGGACAAGGTCAACCGTGCCGCCGCGCGTGCAATTGCCCGATGCGTCCGCCTGTTCGCCAAGCGCGTCGGCCAGCGCGGCCCAATTGCCGATATCCGACCAGCCCATGTCAACCGGCACCATCGCGGCGTGCGCGGTATTCTCCATCACGGCATAGTCGATCGAATCGCCATCGATGGCCGAGAAGAGCGCGGCCGCTGGATAGAAACGCGCGCCGTCTTCATGCCCTGCTGCGACAGATTCTGAGACCAGCCGCGCCATTTCCGGACGATGCGCAGCGAGTTCTTCGAGCAGCTGCCCGGCGCGGAAGGCGAAGATCCCACCGTTCCAGGAGTAGTTGCCGCTGGCGAGATAGGCTTGCGCGGTGGCAAGGTCGGGCTTTTCAACGAAGCGCGCGACACGGTAAC
Organism: Erythrobacter sp.; assembly: GCA_044348875.1. Classification (GTDB taxonomy): domain Bacteria; phylum Pseudomonadota; class Alphaproteobacteria; order Sphingomonadales; family Sphingomonadaceae; genus Erythrobacter. The sequence goes on from JBIKSA010000034.1 coordinate 3,488, forward strand.
CGCCAGCCAATGGCTCACCGCGCTCAAGATAACCATAGCCTGTTTCGGGGCGGTCAGGCGCGATCCCGAATGATACCAGATGGCCTGCCTGCGCCAGTTCGGCGGCGGCGAGCGCAGCGGACCGGAAGGCCCCGACATCTGCGATGTGGTGATCGCTCGGGCAGACGAGCATGACCGCCTCAGGCGGGAGCAGCGCAGCGGCGAGCGCGATAGCAGGAGCGGTGTTCTTGGCGGCAGGCTCAATCACCAGCCGCGCGCCCGGAGCCTCGCCAAGTTGGGCCATGATTAGATCGGCATGGACCGCGCCTGCCACCACAATCGGCGCGGCAAAGGCAGCGTGGTCCGCCGCGCGGGCCACCGCGCCTTCGAACAGAGTATCGTCGCTGACAAGCGGCAAGAACGGCTTGGGCAGCGCCTTGCGGCTTAACGGCCAAAGCCGCGTCCCGCTGCCGCCGCACAGGATAACCGGATAAATCTGCATTGCGCCTCATGTACGTTGCCAGTGCCGCCAACAGCTAGAGCATCTGCAAACGCATTGCCAACCTCAAGCGATGCAACGCCGCAGAATGACGCAATTATATCTCCCTGTGTCGTCTCGCATATGCCCTGCATCGGCAACACAAAAGCGCAAAAGCAGGTCGGCAAAATGCGCTTCCCGCAAGCTCGCCATACACGGCTCAGGGCTTGATTAGCGACCTCCACCAAGCTTCGTTGTCGAGGTACCAGCGCAGGGTCTGCCGCAGGCCGTCTTCGAAGCTGTGTGCGGGCGCATAGGCGAGTTCGGCGCGGGCCTTGGTTTCGTCGATGGCGTATCGGCGGTCGTGGCCGGCGCGGTCGGTAACGAAGTTTTTAAGGCTGATCGTCGCCTCGCCTTTGGCTGCGGGCGCATCGGGGTAGCGCATCGCAAGACCGTCCACTTCCGCAAAGGCGCGGTCGACTTCGGCGCAGATGGTGTCGATCACGGTCATGTTAGGCAGTTCTGCCCCGCCGCCGATATTGTAGGTTTCGCCCGGCGCACCGCGCAGCAGACAGGCCTCGATCCCGCGGCAATGATCCTCGACATGCAGCCAGTCGCGCACGTTCATCCCGTCGCCGTAGATCGGCAGATTGCGACCGTAGAGGGCATTGAGGAGGAACAGCGGGATCAGCTTTTCGGGATATTGATACGGCCCGTAATTGTTCGAGCAGTTGCTGGTCGTCACCTCCAGCCCGAAGGTGTGGTGATAGGCGCGCACCAGATGGTCTGACGCCGCCTTGGACGCCGAATAGGGCGAGTTGGGCGCGTAAGGCGTGACTTCGCTGAACGCCGGATCATTGGGACCGAGGGACCCGAACACCTCGTCGGTCGAGATATGGTGGAACCGGTGCGGCGTTCCGCTGCCCGCCAGCCACACCGCGCGGGCTGCCTTTAGGAGGCTGTTGGTGCCGAGGATGTTGGTGTCGATGAAGTCATCCGGCCCGGTGATCGAACGGTCGACATGGCTTTCGGCCGCAAAGTGCACCAGCGTGGTGATCCCATGATCGCGCAGCAGGCGCTCGACGAGGGCGGTGTCGCGGATGTCGCCTTCGACAAGCTCAGCGTTGGGCGCGCCTTCGATGGTTGACCGGTTCCCGGCATAGGTCAGCGCGTCGAGCACGATCACCCGGTCTTCGGGATGCTTCGCATTCCAGTAATGCACGAAATTGCCGCCGATAAACCCGGCGCCGCCAGTCACGAGCACATTAGCCAAGCTGAGCTTCCTCTTCGAGCATCAGGCGCAGATTGGTGCGCCAGTGGACGGGTTCCTCGTTCAGAGCAGCGCGGGTGGCGCTGCAATCCAGCAAGGAGAACGCCGGGCGCTGTGCCGGCGTGGGATAGTCTGCCGTGGCGATCGGGCGGATCACGGGAATGCGGGCCAGCAGGCCCAGCGCGTGACCCTCCTCGGCGATGGCAACCGCGAAGTCATACCAACTGATGACGCCGTCGTCGGCGTGGTGAAAGGTTCCGGTCGCTTGCTTTTCGGCCAGCCGCCAGATGGTTTGCGCAAGGCCCGTTGCCCAGGTCGGCGAACCGATCTGATCGGCCACCACGCCCAATTCCTCGCGCTCTTTCATCAGGCGGATCATCGTCCGCACGAAGTTGGCGCCGCCGGCTGCATAAACCCACGCGGTGCGCACCAGCAGGTCTTGCTCCCGCAGCTTGTCCTCGCCCTCGGCCTTGGTGCGGCCGTAGGCGGATTGCGGGTGGCGCAGCGCATCAGGCGTATAGGGCGTGGAAGCGGTGCCATCGAAGACGTAGTCGGTGGACACATGGACGACCTTGCCCCCGGTGCTGGCCATGGCCGCGACCATGGTAGCGACAGCTTCAGCGTTGATCGCGTGGGCCAGCTGCTCGTCGCTTTCCGCCTTGTCGACCGCGGTATAGGCGGCGGCGTTGATGATCAGCTCAGGCGCCTCAACCACCAGCCGCGCGGTGAGCATCGATGCGTCGGTGAGGTCGCAGTCATCGACGTCGATGGCGGTCACCTCGGCCCATGCGGGCGCGGTACGCTGGAGCGCCGTCCCCAGTTGGCCATTCGCGCCTGTAATCAGCACTCTCATGCGAACACCGCAGCATCAGCAAGGCTGGCCCCGCGCGTGTCCTTGTCGGAGATGATCGGTGCCATGCCCAGGTCGGGCCAATCAATGCCCACCGCCGGATCGTCCCACGCCAGCGTATGTTCGCTGTGCGGCGCATAGGGCGCGGTACACTTGTAGAGGAAATCGGTATTGTCCTCGAGGGTCAGGAAGCCATGCGCAAAGCCTTCCGGCACCCAGAACATACGCTTGTTGTCAGCGCTCAGTTCAACGCCCGTCCAGCGGCCGAAGGTCGGCGAGGATGCGCGCAGATCGACAGCGACATCGAACACCGCGCCGCTGGTCACCCGCACCAGCTTCCCCTGCGGCCCCGGGTTCTGGAAGTGCAACCCCCTGAGCACGCCCTTCTGCGAGCGGCTGTGATTGTCCTGCACGAAGGCCAGATCCAGACCCGCTGCCGCAAAAGCGCGTGCGTTCCATGTCTCCATGAAGAACCCGCGGGCATCGCCGAACACGCGTGGTTCGATAATCAGCACCCCGGGGAGCGCGGTCTCGATAATGTTCACGCCGGCACCGTTTCTTCGAGCACTTTGAGGAGGTATTCGCCGTACCCGGACTTGCGCAGCGGCTCGGCAATTTCGCGCAGCCGGTCGGCTGTGATGAAGCCCTGCCGCCAGGCGATCTCCTCAGGGCAGCAGATCTTCAGGCCCTGCCGCTCCTCAGTGATACGCACATAGGTTGCCGCATCCAGCAGCGAAGCATGGGTTCCGGTATCGAGCCACGCAAATCCGCGCCCCATGATCTCAACCGCCATCGTGCCTTCATCAAGGTAGAGGCGGTTCAGATCGGTAATCTCAAGCTCACCGCGCGGTGAGGGCTTGAGGTCGCGGGCACGATCCACCACGGTCTCGTCATAGAAATACAGGCCGGTCACCGCATAGTTCGATTTCGGGGCAGCCGGCTTTTCCTCGATCGAAATGGCCCGGCCTGCGGCATCGAACTCGACCACGCCAAAGGCTTCTGGATCATTGACCCGGTAAGCGAATACAGTCGCCCCTTGTGCGCGCCCATCGGCGCTCTGAAGCAGCGAAGGAAGGCCGTGACCGTAGAAGATGTTGTCGCCAAGAACCAGCGCGCTTGGGCCACCCCGCACGAAATCGGCGCCAATCTGAAACGCCTGCGCCAAGCCTTGGGGCTGCGGCTGCACTGCGTAGGACAGCGAAACACCAAAATCTGATCCATCGCCCAACACGCGCCGGAACTGCGCTGCATCTTCAGGTGTGGTAATTATAAGGATATCGCGGATACCCGCCAGCATCAGTGTGCTCAACGGATAGTAGATCATCGGCTTATCAAAAACCGGCATCAATTGCTTCGAAACACCGCGCGTCAGGGGGTAAAGCCGGGTACCAGAGCCCCCCGCGAGAATTATGCCGCGCCGCGCTGTCTCTGCCTCAAGACTGTTCATTAAATACCTAGCGTTTGGTTGCGATTGGGCTGCTGCCACCTGTTACATCTCAGGTAAAGAGCTATTTTTTATATTATCCCGGTGATTTAGCCTTCGTACATCTTACGCATGGACGGCAGTGCGATCTTTTCGAGCAGTGCGTCTACCCTGGCGAAATGGCCGTACCATTCTGGCACCTTGTAATCTTTTAGGCGAACGGCCTGTTCCTCGCGGTGCAGGCTATCGGGGCGGGCATAGTCAAAAATTGCGGTCAGCCAAGCTTCAGTGTCATTTGGCGGCAGCAGTTCTGGCACGCCCTGACCAATCTCCCTGAACACGGGAAGGTCGCTGGCAATGACCGGAACGCCCGCAGCGAGCGCCTCTGCCAAGGGCATGCCGTAACCCTCGGCCAGACTGGGGAACAACAGGGCCCGCGCGCCTGCGAGGACCTCCCCCAGTTTGCCATCCGGGAGCGCTCCGGCTTCGCTGACGAGGCCCCCAAAATCGGCGTTGTCGAGCGTAGTGAATACCTCTTGCGCCTGCCAGCCGCGCCGCCCGACGATTACCAGCCGCGGCAAGGGTTCTTGCGCCCGCCCAGAAGCGGCAGCGGCAAGCAGAGCCCGCCACACCGACAGCAACAGCCGGTGGTTCTTGCGTCCCTCGATCGTCCCCAAAGCCACGAACGTCGGCGCTGACATAGTCGCAGGCGGACCGAGCGGGAGCCGCGGTGTGCCGGGCCAAGCTATGACTGTCGGAGGCATGCGCGCGCCCTCGGCCGCGGCGAACGCGGCGAGGCTGTCAAGAGTATCGGCACTGTTCGCCACTACCCCCGCAGCGCTCTCCAACACAGTGGACATCCGCCGACGATGGCGCACATCCTCGCCTTCGCGGCAGAATTGCGGATGGGTGATCGGGATGAGATCATGCACAAGATATACTGGCCGCAGCCCGCGCCTCTGGCACCATTGCGCAATGCCCGGCACATCCAGCCCGGTGTGGCCGGGGTTGAGCCACAGTCGTCCCCGCCCGCTCAGTCGGTCGCGCAGATGGTTGCCCCGGCGCACTCCCAAGGCAATCAGATCGCGGCGAAACAGCCCCACATCGCGCCGCGCCCGTTCAGGCCGCAGCAGCAGTTTGAACAGCGCCTGCGAGGTTGAGTACGGGAGAATGGCCTGCCCCCGCCGATGCACCACCACCGCCTGCGCGCGGGCGGCATAATGTTCAAGCCACGCCATGCAGATCCGATCGATCCCAGTGGCGCGTGTACCCTTCCACCGGCGCCATACCAGCCGCGAAACGTCGATCAGCAGCGGGGCGTCATTATCCTTCACGGTTGACTGTTGACCATCAGGGCTGGTTCAGGACTTGCCCGATTGTCACCAGCGGGAAGAACAACTGGCTGACGATCTGGACCAGCTTGGTCGGCTGGTTGGCCTCGGCATTGCCGATATAGAGCACGTCCTTGTCCTGCATCTTGAAACGCTGCGCCAGAATGTAGGAACTCGCCTCCATCATATTGAAATGATAGACGGTGGGCACATCCTTCCCATCCTGCCCGACACGATTGCGGAACACGAAGATGGCGCGAGGATCACCCGCATTGGCATTCGATCCTCCTGACAAGGAGACAGCCTCGATGAGCGATAGGGCTGGAGCCGGAAAAGCGATCTGGTCATTCCGCCCGGCTGCGCCCAAGACCGAAAAGCTCTGCGGCGCTCGCACAAGCAGGATCCGGTCGGCGGGGAATATGCGGATGTCCTGCTCGGGCTGAGACAGAATGTCGCTCAGCCGGAACTCGCCGAAGGTGCCTTCGCGCTGGATGCGGACAAGAATGTCCTTGATCTCGCCGGTATTGCCCCCTGCCAGCGCCACCACGTCCGACAGGGACTCGCGATTAGTGGGCAACACCAGCCTGCCCGGATTGCGCACGTCACCGCCGATGATGACCGAGTTGGTCAGGCCCTGCGCAATCGAAACCAGCACCTGCGGGTTCTGGGACTTGCCCCGCAAAGACCGGCGAAGGAGTGCCTCAATCTGATCTGTGGTGCGGCCCGCCACGGCAATCTCGCCGACATAGGGGAAGCTGATCGATCCAGCATCGCTAACCCGGAACGGAGGGAAGCGTTCAGCGCGCGAGGCGGGGTTAACGCCCCCTTGGCCTGAAGCCGCGCCCGGGCCGACATTGCCGCCAAACAGCGTAACCCCGGTTTCGTAGACCGCGATCTCAAGCACATCGCCGGCCCCCACCATTTCTGTGGGAGCGGGGGGGGCGTAGTTTTGCGCAAAGACCAGCGCTGGCGATGCAAGGTAGGGCACTTCAGCCATGCTGCGCACTTGTACCAATTGGATGGGCAGGCCGGTCAGGTCATCGGATATCTGCGACCGGATCTGCGCGCCTGTCGGCCCGCTTGAAGGGATGGAAGCGCACCCTTGCAGCATCGCTGCGACCAGCAACAGCGCCGGCACGGCCCAGAGGCGGGTCGAGCGTGGGCGGGAAGTTCCGGAATGGGTCACTTTTGGGTATCCTCAATCGATCGCTGCACGACAGGAAATGCGCGCGGGACAGGCTATAGTCGACCGCTCCAGACATGCAAATCACAGCAATTATCTTATGGCCTTACCTTTAATGATTTTTCGCAGCCAAGAGCCGCCCTTAGACGGGCGTGAGGGCGCCGGCGCAGTTTGGCCCGATGCTGCCCTGCTGACGATGGGCTCTCCGAAATAGGTGTTGAGACGCGGGCGTCCATCGCTGATCGCAGTGATCTGCCGCAAGTCCAACGCACCCAACGCCTCGTCCGAAAAGGCAGGGGTGTAATAGATGCAGTCGTCGAAATAGTAGTGGGTCACCTGCGACCAACGTGTGCGGTGTGCCTCCAACTGAGGGCTGCCGCCATGCAGAAGGTTGGCACACCAGATCAAGGCTTGTCCTTTGTGGGCAAGGAAAGTCTCGGGCTGCACACCCTTTGCTGCGCAGAGCGCCTCCCAAGCGGCCTCAAAAGGCTCTTGCGCGGAGCCCAGCTCGACACCACTCCCGCGCCTGCCGATCAAAGCATTGCTCATGACCGGCCAGTGATGCGAGCCGGAGTAATAGAACAGAGGTCCGGCCTCTGCCGCAACATCCTCCATCGCGAGCCAGACCCCACACATAAACTTCTCAGGCAGGCTGGAAAAGTGCACGATATCCGTGTGCGCGCCCTGTTGGGTGCCAACTGGAAAGTTTAGTGTCTGAAAAGGGAACGCCGACCGGCCATAAAGCTTCCCAAGCAGGGCTATGACCTGCGTGTTGGCGGCAATAGCTTTTACATCCTCGTCGAAGCGCCAGGCATCCTGAATGCGCCTTTCACCACTAGTTTTGTCGCTGTCTGAGGCGGCGAAATCGATCTGATAGCGTGGGCCGAGGTTCGCCTTGATTCGATCAATGCGCGCATCAAGGTCGGGATCTGGAAAATCGAGCACAGCATAGCCGCGATGGTGCAGTTCCAGCCCGATGCGCGTTTCCTCGTCGGTCCACCCTAGCGTTGGTGCGAGCGCGGGAAACAGCGGCGATTCCACAAGAGGCAGGCCTGGAAGGGGGTTGTTCACTACTAGGTTCTCCTCGAATTGGCAGCGTCCCTGATCACATCACGGATCAGGGCGAAGGCGCGAGTGAATCCCCCTCTCCCACTGCCAAGCTGCCACAGTAAACTGCCCAGATCTTGGCTCACGCTCGTGCGCTCGTCGAGCCCGCAATAAATGCGCCAAAAGGCATCTCGCCCGAATAATCGCGGCATATGCCATACGCCATGGTAACCAAAACTCCTCGCCGGATCACCAGACCGTTCTGCGGAGAAGGCATCGGCCAGAACGCGCGGCGCGAAACGCAGGCCCTTTGACTCCAGCCAATTGCGGTTGTGCCGACCAATGGCAAGGTCCTCGGGATGGAAGGAGGTGAATGCCCGGTCACGGCAGGCCTCCAGCAGCGCATGGCTGCGCAGAGAGAAGCCGCCATTGCCGACATCGTGACCGTCGGCAAATTGCGGCCAGCTTGCGCCGATGTAGTCATACTCAAGAAATTCAGGCCGCCAGCAGGCCGAATTGATAACGTGCCCGTCCCACTGGATCAGAAGACAGTGCTGTGTGCGAATATGGTAGGCAAGTTGGTGCAGGACGAAGTCAGAATAGGCCCGAGACGAAGTCAGCGGCGCGATTTCCACCCACTCGACCTCGTCGGGCAGCGCAGCAGGGCGGCGGTCGGAGAGTAACTTAGCCTCGCCAAATTTGACCTGCGCAATGCTCGCCTCAAGCGCTGCAACGGTCGCCGCGAGGTTAACCGACGAGATCGCGACAAGTGTCACTTGCGGAAGGGCAAGGTGAGGGACGTGGGTCATGCCCTTGCTACAGCCCGATCACGAATTGCTCGCTCGCACGGCTGAGCAGCGGATGATGGAAGGGGTCCACGATGCGGTTGGTCTGCCAGCGTTCTTGGAGCGCCGCAAGTTCGCCCGCAAAGCGCGCTGCGCCGACTGGATCGCGGTCGAAGCCCCGCGAAACCGACTCATGGTGGATCAGCACTGCGCGCGGTTCGTAGAACGACTGCCATCCGCGTTCGTTGAGCCTGAGGCACAGATCCACATCGTTGTAGGCGACCCGAAAGCGGGTTTCATCAAGCCCGCCGACAGCAAGAAAGCGATCGCGCCGGACAACAAGGCACGCGGCCGTCACTGCGGCGACAAATTGCGGCAGAGCGTGACGGCGGAAATACCCCAGGTCGCCAGGCCGCAGAAAGCGGTGCGCGTGACCGGCGGCATTGCCGACCCCGATTACAACACCTGCATGCTGTATCCGTCCGTCCGGGTACAGCAGTTGCGCGCCGACAGCCCCCACCTCGTCGCGCAGCGCCTGTGTCGCCATGATCTTCAACCAGTCGGGCGAGAGCATCGCGACATCATTGTTGAGCAGACACACAAGCGCGCCTGTGGCTTCGGCCACCGCGCGATTATTGATGGCAGAATAGTTGAACGGGCCGGCGTGCCGCAACACGCGCATTCCACGCTCCTGCAGGGTCTCGAGATAAGCGAGCGTCGCTGGGTCATCGCTGTCATTGTCGACTACGATCACCTCGAGATCTGGGTAGTCTGCAGATGCAAGGCCGCCGATGCAAGTCGATAACAGGTCTAGCTGGTTGCGGGTGGGAATGATCACCGAAACGCGCGGCAGATCTCGCGGCGCATTAAGCGCAGGGAGGGGCAGGCAAGGAGCAGGTCGATTGCGCCGATGGTGGAGTACCTGCCGGATATGCCCTACTCCGCCACCAGCCAACACAGCGTCTTGCACCAAAGCCGCCGCCCAATCCTGCGCGTTGGCAGCCTGTTCGAGCGCAGCCCGATCCGTCTTGATGATGCAAGCACCCGTCACGTAGTCGTGGTGCCGGTGCAGGTCGGCATTCCAATCCGGCTTGTAATGCGGCTTGGTTCGGTGCCCGCCCATCGTGATATAATCGTCATCGGCATAGATGGCCCGAAAAGGTGATCCTGCGATCACATCCCGGTAGGCTTGGGCCGCACCCAGAGCAATCCGGTCACCGGCCGCAATCGGCATGAACCAAGGCGACGCAGACCAATCGATCGTGGCGGCGATGTCTTTCAGAGCCTGAGCCGAATCTGCGCTGATCAGATACGCGGCCACGTTGTCGGCAGCGAGCGACGCCATGGTCACATCAGCCTGTGATGGCGCCCCCACCTCCTGCACCAGCGCAATGATAGGCGGCAAACCCGGGCGACTGGGAAATCTCCCGTCGGCACCGTCCATGAGGCTACGCCATTCGTAGGCGCGCGATGTCCGGCCCAATAACACCGCAAATTGCCCGCGCGCGCGCACTTGCTTGCGCAGCAACCGCCACTTCGCAGCGGTTAGGTAAGGTATCGGCGAAAGCCAGAATGCTTCAAAATGGATGCGCACTACCAAAGCACAACCTAAGAGTGCGCGTCTCGTAAACTGCATAGCCACTCTCCGGTCCCAAATCGCTCCAATCAGCGCAAATCTATCGGCGAACATCATCCGATTGAACGGCGGCGAACGTTGACGTCAACAATCAGATTGGACACAGAAGAAACAAGTAACTAGCCTTCGTTGGAAAGATTCGAGGGCCATAGGCTTGTGCTGCTCCATGGGGTGCAGGCAAACTAACGATTGCGTCTTTGCGTGGCGAAGCTGAAGGAAGGGAAAAGCAGCACATCATCGAACGAACCGGCATACAGTTGGAAAAGTTCAGCATTGAAGCCAATTTGCGGTGTCCGTCGGGATGCAATAGTTTTGCGGCAACGCGGAACCTCAGTACCGCCTCGCTGACGCCTTGGCAACGCAGGGGTGCTGCGGAGGCTCCTCGCCAAAAACGGAGAAAGTTATAGTGCGCTTCAAATGCAATATTTGCGGTCATGAAAACAATGATGCGGCCGCAGTAATTCATCGCGAATTGTTGCAATGCGACACCTGCGGTTCAACACCTCGCTTCCGCGGGGTGATCCATGCGTTCCAGAAGTATGTATACGGGGACACCAGCATCCCCCTCGACCAGATGGCTCCGCGCCCAGAGCTTCACGGTATCGGAATGTCGGATTGGGGCCGATATGCATCTGAGCTTGGCCGAATCGGGAGCTATCGGAACACCTTCTATCATCAGGAACCGCATCTTGATGTCACCAGTCCGGAAAGTGCGGGGCGATATCGAAATCTAGACTACGTGATCTCGTCCGACGTACTTGAGCATGTGCACAGGCCCGTGATCGCCAGTTTCAGTAATATCGTAGATATGCTGAGGCCGGGTGGCTGGCTCATTCTAAGCGTGCCTTACCTTGAAGGCAACGACACCCTTGAGCACTACCCACACCTTCATGATTACAAAATCATTGAACTCTCAGGTACTTATGCCGTCGTCAATAAGCGGGTCGACGGGCTGGTTGAACTGCACGAGCGCCCGATTTTCCATGGCGGAGACGGCAGCGTACTTGAACTGAGGGTTTTTGGTGAGGGCGAATTGTTTGCCACCCTCAGAAACGCAGGCTTTTCCGATATCATCGATCTCAAACCAAACATCGAAGAGATTGGCTATGTTTGGTTCCCAAATGTCGAATATGAAATCTGGCAAGGCCGCAAAAGCAAATCTCACGTCTTGCTGTGCAAGAAAGCATCCTAGGGGAGCGGGCGCCTTAGCTGCAACCACGCTTGATCTGATCAAAAGCGTGGTTGGACTTGCAGCGCACCCGATCTCCACAGCATCGAGACATTAGTTACCTTTGCCGTGATCGCTTTACAACGACAGTCAATGACAGGCTTATGTCATAACAATTGCGCTGTGTCGAGATAGACGCCTAAGCAACGCTCATCGGACGAAGCGCTGACCTGGCTGGGGATGAAGGTTTCAGATTCAATCACCAACTCTCGGCCTCGCGTCATCAAGTCGCGAACAAGACTTTGTCCGCTCTCTAGCGACAGCACTTCCATGGCGCCCTCGATCCCCACTTGGAACTTCAGAGGTCTAAGGGAGTAATTGACGAAACGGATTCTCCATCCGCTTACTCCGCCACCATCCACTGGGGGCAGGATGCTTGTTCCGCGGGCAAAGCGACCGCCAGTGCTGCTGTCGGGGTCATGAAAGCTTGCAGAGCATTTCTCAGGAAGGCGCAAACTAGCGAAGGGGACAACACTCCGCCCTGGAATAGCACGCCAGCCCTTGTCAACAAGGGAAGGAACCTCGGGCAATGCTTGCGGAAGAAACCCGGAGCGCAGCAGTAATTGCACAAAGAAGTCGTAATGAAAGCCGAGCTCCAGCCATTTGTTGCACATTATCGCCCATAGCGACTCCCCGTCGTAGCGCAGGCCCCAAGGAAACTTTAGCTCGGTGGTGATCGGCTCGTTCGCGAAGAAAATCTGCCCTTCCGGCTTCAGGATCCTATCCCGAACCGCAATGAGCAATTCCTCGAATTCGAGGCAATGGTGAAAGGATGACTGGAAGACTGCAACATCATAGATGCCATCGCCCTCTAGGGCGATCTCAAGGAAATCACCGCAGATGGTCTCAATCGACAAGCCCTCGCGTTCGGCAATCCGCCTTGCCCTGTCGAGAAAACCCTGATCAATATCGACAAGGGTCATGGCAACACCCGACTTAGCCAAGGGGATGGCCAGATTGCCCCATCCCGACCCGAATTCAATTACACGTAAATGATCCTTGCCGAGATCATGGAGCGCCCGCATTACTTGGACCGGCTTTGCTATCTCTTCTGCAATGACCGAGAGATTACCCGAAACCCATGGATAACCGCGCTCAAATTCTTCCGGGGTCTGCAACGTCGACGTCCATTCATTCTTCACATCATAGTCGCAGCCAGTAAGATCATTGTAGAGGTCCAACACCTCCTGACGATAGGAAGGCGAATAGGGATCACGCTCGGAAATAGCGTATGGAATATTCGTCGATCTCCAAAGATTTAAGATTTTCGAGAAATCCTCTGCCTTCTTTAACTCATCGAGATATTCTGTCGCGGATTGCAGAAACAGCTCTTTCGGATATACTTGCGTCATTGTCTCTCTATCGCAATCTTGCAAAATTGATTGTCACTGCACCACCGCTCATCACGCCATCTGCTTTCAGCCAAGCGCACCGCAGCTTGACCGGCAAGCCGCCTCCACGCTTTTGGTTTGTCGTGATGAACTTGACCGCGAAACCATTTTTGCGCAAGTGCCGTTTCGCAATTTGCGCCATCGAGACGACCGAAGAATTTCCTATAGTAAGATGCAATGCTGACCCGATTGTCATCCGCTTTTTAGACCTTGATGTACTCTGCTAGTTGTTCGACTTGGCATGCAACAGGCGTGTGACCGCCCTCTGGCGCGGCGCGCCCAATAATCCGAAATCGAATTTTTGTTGTAGGCCTGTTGTCCGCCGCGACAGATTTGTTAAGTTCCCGGCAAACCTCTGAAGGACCTTACTATGCACGATACCGCTTTCCAGATTGGCGGCCTTGTGATCGATTTCTATTGCCCCAAGGGTAGTTCGAGCATCCTCGAGGTTGGCAGCCTCGACGTAAACGGTTCACTCCGCCACCACGCACCCGAGGTCGATAGATATATCGGCCTCGACTTTGCCATGGGGGCAGGCGTAGATCATGTTATCAACGACAAGGAGCCCTGGCCGGTTGAGGATGGATCGTTCGATCTGGTGATGGCCTCGTCGGTGCTGGAACATGATCCGCATTTCTGGGAAACCTTCGTCCATATGGTGCGCAAGACGCGACCGGGTGGATATATTTACCTCAATGCACCATCAAACGGGTGGGTCCACCGATACCCTACCGATTGCTGGCGCTTTTATCCGGACAGTGCGGCTGCGTTAGCGCAATGGGCAGGCTCGCAGGGCTTTGCTGTGACCCTTGTCGAAAGCTTCACAGCGAGTCGCGCGGCCGACGTCTGGAATGACTGGTGCGCGATTTTTCGGCGTGAGCCTTCCTTGGAATCGCTTCCCGATAGAATGATCCATGACAGAATTTCCTGCAAGAATGTCGTTTGCTGGAAGTCGGAAGGCATCCTCCACTTTGATGAACAACCCGAAGACATGACGATCATTGCGAAACAACACGACGCGCAACAAGCGGCGGAGACCCGCATAGCGGCGATGCAGTTCGAACTTGAGGAGGCCAAACGTCTAGAACAGCAGCTCTCTTCGAGGGTCGCCTTGCTAGAGACTGAGGTCAGCATAAAGTCGACGGAATTGCATGATCTAGAACAAGTGAGGGCAAGCGAAGCGGATACTGCCGAGCAGCGCGAAAGGACTTTGCTAAGGGGTCACTCGACGCTCGAGGTGGAGGTCATGCGCCTGCGCAAGAAGGTCGAGGCGGACACCAAGGCAATCGACGCCCTCAATGCGGCGAAAAAAGAGCTAAAGGCCTGTCTCGCAAAGGCAAAGACCGAGGCGACGTCGGCCAAGAGCATGCTTCTAAACGAGCGCCTGAATTCGGCCGAGATTGAACGCACTTCGCAGAACCGGGAAGTGCTGGTCCTGGAAGACCTTCGGAAGGCCCTGAGAGAAAAACTCGAAATCGAACAGCAGCTCCGCCGCGCAACCAGAGAGCTTTCGCAATTCGCTAACTTACTCAGGAGTGCCACAGACGACCGGGCTCGCATTGCCGAGCGGATCGATTGGTTGCTGGCCGTCCTAAATGTTGTCGATTCTGCCTCGCGATCCTGGGCCCTTCTTCCGGCTAGGCAACGTCGGAACAAGCTTATCGCCGGACTGAGCCGGCGCGGGCTATTCAACGGGGCGGCCTATCTTCAACGGTATCCCGATGTGGCAGCAAGCGAAATGGATTCGCTCACTCACTATCTTAGGCACGGGATAAATGAAGGGCGTGAGATCAGCGATTTGGAGAAACCGGCGTGACGGGGACAATAAGCATGACAATTGCTGAGTTGATGCAATCGGGCCGGTTTGATCCCGATTGGTATCGACAAGAGTATCCAGACGTTGAACAGTCCGGAATGTCGCCAGCCGAGCATTATCTGCTTATCGGTCAAATGCTGGGCCGCGCGACCAATGCCGGTGAGGCCGCATCGCAGCGCGCGGGTAGCGCTGTTTTTGGTCCGCTAACGTTAGTTGGCGACCCTCCTTTCGAACGTTTCGGCATCATCCAGCATAACCCGCTTATTTCGGTGTTGATCGTTAGCTTCAACTCAAGCAAAGATCTGGAAGTCCTCCTCCCGACGATCGCTGACCAGACCTATAAGAATCTTGAGATCGTTCTTGTCGAAAACGGCACAGAAGACACCGAGCCTCTGCTGGCAAAGCATTTCACCAATTATCGGTTTATCCGTGTCGACAACGTCGGCTTTGCGGAGGCAAACAACATTGCGGTAGAACTGGCATCGGGCGAACTATTTGCTCTGATTAATCCCGACACGCGTCTTGACGATGGAATGATCCAGAACCTGCTAGATTCGCTCAGGTTCGACAATGATGCTGCAGTCGCGGTTCCTAAGATACTTTTCTTCGAGCGGTTCGTGCATGTGACGATCCGCGCCAATGCGCCATTCTGGATTGCACGGGACGATCTGCTTAAGGGCGGCAACTATCGGAAGTTCTTCGTCCGACGGGGCGCCGACGAGGGGCCACGGATCCTCTCCGACCCCGAAGGGTACTTCGCTATCGACCTACCATACGAAGGAGAGCATCAAGCGAAATATGTTTTGAATGCGATCGAGACCGAACTCAACGAATGCAACGTCCAGATCGGCTACTCATGCACGCTCGGAAGCACTTTCGACGATGCTGGGCAATATACACTTGATCTCACTTTCGACGCACAGAATTGTGCGTCGGCGCGGTACATGGTGAACAATGCTGGGAGCGGCCTAAATTACGAGGGCAGCCCCTATGACCGGGGCTTCGGCCAATTCGATGATGGCGATTTCTTTTCTAAAACTTACGTCGACGCGCTATGCGGCTGCGCTGCACTGATCCGCAGAAGTGCGATCGTTAACCGGAAGCTCTTTATCCCGGCTTTCTTCGCATATTATGAGGACTCCGAGATATCCCACTGGCTCCGCAGCCAGGGTTACAAGATATTGTACCAGCCGGCGGCGGTGATCTATCACCGGCACTCTGAATCGACATCGGAAAGCAGTCCGCTTTGGAAGGTACTCGTTGGACGAAGCCGCAAACTGTACGACCTAGCAACACGAAGGGACGCTTTGCCAACGCGCTTTTTCAACTACGATTATCCGATCAAATTCCAGCACCCTGTTCGTCCCAAGCTTGAAAAGCTGGACGCAATGGTTCGCTCGTCCGAAAGCATCGAGGAATTGACGCGCACCAGCAGGCCGACCGCCTGCGTGTATAACACCTACTTCTCATCAATGGGAGGAGGCGAAAAGCATGCGCTTGATATTGCAAGTCTGCTCAGAGAAAAATATGATGTATTTCTGGTGAGTGAGGAGGATTTTGCGATAGAAAAGCTAGAACGATACTTCTCAGTCCACCTGAGCGGCGTGAAAAAAATCATATCAACTTCAATTGACTACCACTTCTCTTCAAAGTTCGACTTGTTCGTCAATTCGACATTTTCCTCGAACCTACGCTCGGGCGCCAAAGAGAATATCTATATTACCTCTTTTCCACATGTGACCGCAGATCCAAATTTAATTGAGGGATATAGATTTATTCATAACTCTGATTTTACTTCACGATGGGCCAATGAATATTGGGGCCATCACAATTCGATGGTTGTATTACCGATTTTAGGTCAAGGGCATGCGTTTGAAAATTCTCCGGACGTATACAAAAAAGGCAAGTCGATACTGTCGGTGGGTAGGATCACGTCCGAAGGACATTGCAAGAACCAGCATCGGATACTTGAGGCGTTTCGCCAGATTTCCGATCGGCCCGACAATGATAGTGAATGGAAGTTGACCCTAATAGGCAGCTGCAACTTGCTAGACCAACCTTCAGTTCAGTATTATCGGAGGCTGCGCGCCTTAGCGGAAGGCTACAATGTGGAGCTTCTGGTGAACCAGCCGCGCGAGGTTGTCGACGCAGCATACCGCAATGCGGCTATTTATGTTCACGCCACCGGACTGGATGTCCCTCCCTCACTGCCAGAACGTCACGAGCATTTCGGCATCGCGCCGTTCGAGGCGATGGCGAACGGGTGCTTGCCTGTCGTCTACGGCGAGGGCGGGCCGGCCGATCAAGTCAAGAGCGCCGGTGAGGGCCTATGCTTCGGTGACTTCGCCGGCCTAATCGAGGCGCTGAACAAGTCTATTAATCGTGTAGAAGAAAAAAATGTCCCATTTGGCGTCATCGCAGAGGCCGCAAGGGAGGCCTACGAGGCGAACCTGATCGCGGCAAAGCGCGCACTATTTCGCTCCGAGGAAGTCACCGCTCAAAGAGCTTCGTAAGCGGCTGCAGCCTGCTCGACAGAATGGTAATGGGTCGCAGCACCATTTTCGAGGAGGATGGCTCGATCGCAAAGATCCTTAATGGTATTCATGTCGTGGCTGACGATCACCATCGCGCGGTCGCCGCGCTTCTCGAAAAGCTCTTCGCGGCATTTACGCTGGAAATTCTGATCACCCACTAAAATGACCTCATCAATGAGGTAGCAGTCAAATTCGATTGCGAGGGACAGCGCGAAAGCAAGGCGCGCCCGCATGCCGGACGAATATGTCTTAACTGGCCTGGCCAGTGCATT
Organism: Erythrobacter sp.; assembly: GCA_044348875.1. Taxonomy (GTDB): domain Bacteria; phylum Pseudomonadota; class Alphaproteobacteria; order Sphingomonadales; family Sphingomonadaceae; genus Erythrobacter. The sequence continues at coordinate 20,711 of JBIKSA010000034.1, forward strand.
CCCAAGCTCTGTGAAGTCAGCAACGAATTCACAAAGCTCAGCATATGAATGCCCATAAATGCGCGCGATAAAGCGCGCATTATCATAGCCAGTGAGACTTCCTTGGAAACCGCCATTAAAACCAATCGGCCAGCTGCTGCTCATATGGCGCAAAACCCTGCCCCGATCAGGAAGTTCAACACCCCCAATTTGCTTGATCAGAGTTGTCTTCCCGGCACCGTTCCTGCCGAGCAAAGCCACTTTCTCGCCTTTGGCAATTGACAGGTTAACACCCCGCAACACATCCTTGCTGCTATGTCCGCTCGAATAGCTCTTCCAGATGTTTTCGCAGACGATCATTCTACAACTAGTCTGCGGCGCACACGCCGGCACAAAAGCAGGCCAAGTGCCATGCAAGGAAGACAGAAACTGAGCGGATAGAGAAAATCATATTGCGGGTCGATGGACGGACCGAAAATGCCAAAGCGCATCATCTCCATGCCATGCACTGGAGGCGAATAAAGAACGACTGCGGCAGCGCCGGGGTACAACACGCTGACTAGAAAAAATGCGCCTGAAAATGGCACCATGAGATAGGTCGAAACCGGAATAAACTTCTCGAGAACCTCGCTCATTTCGCTAAGTGGAGCAACCACTAATGTAACTGATAGGGTGAAAAGCGAATAATAAATCCAACCAAGAATGATGTAGCCTAAATCGTAGGGCTTTGGAAAAAAGCCCAATGTGTAAAGAACTAAAGCAATGAAAAAATAGGCCATAAGATGACCTATAAATTCCACGATGAACCGCACAATGATCAAATCAAGAATTTTTATCTGCCTGTGATACATCAAACTGGAGTTGGCTGTGAAACTGCTGACCGCGCGCGCGACCGAACTCCTGAAGAACACCATCGGAATATAACCGCTAATCACAAAGGCGATGATATCAAGTCCATATTCGAGCGGCCCCTTCATCGCGCGCCAAAGCAATCCGACCAGTACCGCAAAAAGAAGCGGCTCAACCATGATCCACAGGAACCCAATGTTCTCGCGTCCGAAACGAGTGGTAAGTTCGCGCAGCATCAGGGCCTTGATAACCCGGACCTGGATGTCCCATCCCTTGGCCAGCGGTGCCACGGTCAATCCTCCGGGGCGTGTTCGAGAATGCCGACCACGAACATCCAAGCTATGAAATACAGGCACAACGAAAAGCCAAGAATCGTCAGCACGATCCGCAAGGCTTTGGGATATTCCGGCTGGTCGGGGACATTCGGATTGACCACGCGCTCAAGGTAGAACTGCTGCTTAGACGCGTCGACGCGGGCGCCCTCAAGCGTGGTCTGCGCCAGCACAAGCAGTTCCGATGCCAACTCCTGCTCGAGCAGCAGGGCGTCATATGATGGCAGCTTGCTACTTATTGATGAGCCCTTGCCCACCACGCGCGCCGTCTGCCGCTCTATTTCGCGGGTCAGGGAGGCGATCTGTTCGCGCAAGGAAGGGATCGCAGGATGATCGGGCGTTACGTTACGCAAAGTCGACAATTGCGCTTCGAGTGCGGCGCGTTCGGTAATGAGGCGATTGGCGATTTCGGCTACGCCGGTGGCTTCCTTCAGGGGGTCGACCACCGCGGCCTGATTGCGATATGCGGCGATTGCTTGCCTTGCGGCAACGACGCGCTGCTCAGCCTCGACCACGCGGGTAGTAGCTTCCTCGATCGCCTTGGTTCGCGCGTTTTCATTGAGCTCGTTGACCAACGCCTCACTCTGCCGCAACAATTTCTCGTTGATCGCTGCAGCCGCGAGCGGATCAAAAGCTCGTGTGCGCAAAACGACAAGACCAGTATCGACGTCGCGCGCGATGTCGACCTTTGTACGGTAGTAGTCGAACAAGTCTTCGTAGCTATCGCTCTCCCAAAAACGCGGAAAGCGCGACATCGCGTCGACATCGTTGTCACCATAGATATCACGGACGCGAGGTTCTTTCACCAGCACCGCAAGCCCCGAGCGGGAGCGCACATAGTCAATCACCTGGTTCGACTGCTCCTGCCCGCCCGAAAGCCCGGTGGTCTGAATCAAATTTGCGAAAGACGAGATCTGCGCCCCACGTTGGTTGGGCGCCTTTACTACGAAGCGCGATTCAGAGATGTACTCATCGCTTGCTATCGCAAAATAGTAAATTGCGCTCAGCAAAACAGGAAGAACGACCCCCACCACGAACCAGGGGTTGCGTCGCAACATGTCAGCAAATTTACGAAACAGTTTCATGGGGTGCCCTATGCCGCTCTGAGTGAATCAACACCAGAGCAAAATCAGAAGTACGAACAAAC
>JBIKSA010000032.1:0-24627 GCA_044348875.1 Erythrobacter sp.
TGGCCTGCCGCTGTGGTGGTTCCTGACGGCAGGCGGCATGGGTGTAGCAGCGATGCCGCTGGTCTATTTCTTCGCACTTCGTCCCTATCAACAGGCGCGAGTGACGACCTTCCTTGATCCAGAAAACGATCCGCTGGGAGCCGGTTACCACATTGCCCAATCCAAGATCGCGATCGGATCGGGCGGGCTGTTCGGTAAGGGCTTCAACAACGGGTCGCAAAGCCACCTCAACTATCTCCCCGAACCGCACACGGACTTCGTGTTTTCCTCGATGGCGGAGGAATGGGGCCTGCTCGGCGGGCTATTCGTGTTGGCCATGTACACCATGATCCTGCGGTGGGGCTGGAAGGTCGCAAGCCAGTCCCAGGATCGGTTCTGCGCCCTGCTCGCTGCCGGAGCGACCGCCACGATCTTCTTCTATATCGCGATCAACCTTCTGATGGTGATGGGCATGGCGCCGGCCAAGGGCATTCCGCTGCCGTGGATGAGCCATGGGGGGTCGTCGATGATGACGAACATGATCTGCATCGGCCTGTTGATGATGGTCAACCGCTGGAACCGCGAGGCACCCCGGCGGGGCCTGACGATCTGATTGTTCGGGTCCGCGATTAGGCTCTTGCCATTAGGTTTGGACACGCTAAACGCAGCGCCTCACACGAATCGGCAGGCGGCATTGTCCCTCCGATCATGTGTTTCCGGCCTTGTCGGAATGGACGCATAGCTCAGTTGGTAGAGCAGCTGACTCTTAATCAGCGGGTCCTTGGTTCGAGCCCAAGTGCGTCCACCATTCCGTTCTCACCGTCGCTTCCCTGACTGGTTCGACTTCGTTCGGGGTATCCGGCCCCGTTTGCGGGAACCGTGCCTCAGCTTGGCGTTTTTGTGAGTGCGTCGCGACTTGCAATCACACTTCGATGTGATAGCGACATCGCATGAACACATCAGCCATCACACGCGTACGCGAACTCGTCACATCGGGCATCATGACCAGAGCGGGACTTGCCCGTGCTGCCGGTCTTCACGCCAACACTTTGCGTGACTGCACCGAGGCAGGGTGGAACCCCACTGCCGATACCCTCGTCAAGCTTGAAACCTTCCTCGACGCAAATGCCGACAGGCCCGTGCTCGCCACGATAGAGGAGATCATCGACGAAGCGCGCAATGGACGTATGTATATTCTTGTCGATGACGAGGACCGCGAGAATGAAGGCGATCTCATCATCCCGGCGCAGATGGCCACGCCGCAAGCGATTAACTTTATGGCTATGTATGGCCGCGGCCTTATCTGCCTGGCGCTGACCAAGGAGCGCGTTGATACCCTCGGATTGCAGCCGATGAGCCGCAACAACAAGGAATCGATGCAGACCGCCTTCACTATTTCGATCGAAGCAAAGGAAGGCGTCACCACCGGCATTTCGGCAGCAGACCGCGCGCGCACAATTTCGGTCGCAATTGACGCGGCCAAGGGCGCTGATGATCTTGTCACCCCCGGACATGTCTTTCCACTGACCGCCCGCGACGGCGGCACACTGGTGCGCGCCGGCCATACCGAAGCTGCGGTCGATATCTCGCGGCTGGCGGGCCTCAATCCGTCCGGCGTGATCTGCGAGATCATGAACGAGGATGGGACGATGGCCCGCCTTGACGACCTTATAACGTTCGCACGGAAACATGACCTTAAAATTGGTACGATCCGCGATCTGATCGCCTACCGGATGCGCAATGATCATCTGGTCGAGCGCCTATCGGAACGCGCTTTCACATCAGATTACGGCGGCCAGTGGCGCATGATCACCTATCGTGACCGCGTGGCTGGGAGCGAGGCTTATGTCCTCCAGAAGGGCCACGTGATCCCCGGCGAACCCACCCTCGCCCGCGTTCATCCGATTTCGGTGTTCGACGATGTGCTGGGCGCCCCTGGCCCGCGGAAGCGGACGCTCCAGCGCGCCATGCAGGCGATTGGCCATCATGGTTCCGGCGTGATCGTGATCCTGACGGGCCGCGTTGGCAGCGGCGAATGGCAAGCCAGTGAGGAGCAGCGCAATATCGGCATCGGTTCGCAGATCCTCGTCGATCTTGGCGTGTCGGACATGGTGCTGTTGTCGAACAGCCGTCCCGATCTGGTCGCCATCGAAGGTTACGGCCTGACCATCACCGACTTCCATCCCATTCCGGAGTAAATCATCATGGCCGATATCCTCATTGTCGAAGCCCGCTTCTACGCCCATCTTAACGATATGCTGATTGCGGGCGCCCGTGCCGCGCTCGAGGCTGAGGGGCACAAGGTCGAAGTGCTGACCGTACCCGGCGCGCTAGAAATCCCGGGCGCCATCGCGCTCGCGGCAGAGGCAGACCGCTACGACGCCTACGTGGCGATCGGCGTGGTGATCCGCGGGGAAACCTACCATTTCGAGATCGTAGCCGGCGAAAGTGCGCGTGCAATCATGGCCTTGACGATGGATGGCATCGCTATCGGCAACGGCATCCTGACGGTCGAGAACGAAGCGCAGGCGCTGGTCCGCGCCGACCCCGCCCAAAAAGACAAGGGCGGCGAAGCAGCCAAGGCAGCGCTGGCCCTGATGGCGCTTCGCAATCGCTTCGGTTGACGCTTCATCGCGGGGGCGTCCCGTTATGGTGCGCCCTCGTGATTACGTAGTTCCCCTGTGTAGATTTCCCTAGGTTATTAACGCGATATCCGACCAGCTTCTGCTGTTGTTGGGTCCGTCCTGGCGTTAGCAGATCAACCTGCGTTTGCTTGGAATCTGACCGTGGAAAACCTGAATCCGACCGAGCCGGGTAGTGCCCGGGTGCCTGCCGTATTGGCCACCCTTGAACTGCAACTGGCTTTGCTTGACGAAATCGGTGCCCACATTGCGGCGGCCCACCTGGATTCGGCAATTCAGCATTTGCGGATCTACGCCGCGCGCTGCTGAACCCAGCCCGCGTGTGGAATTTACAAAATCAAGCGCCGGGTTTCGTATTAACCCTTAAAGCCAACAGCAACGAAGCTTTCTACGTCTAAAGTCGTGGCCAACCCCCGGAGAAACACCTCCGGATCTTGCATCTAGATTGGTTGATGGGCGACATGACACGCGAAGCTGGAAATCATGAGGGAGGCGCTAGTCCGGCCGAACCCTCTTTGCTTTTCCATCCTTTAGCCGACGAGCTGGTCGCCATTGCCGACCGCCTACGCAATGCAGCCGAAGGGAAAGGCTTGGTCGCCCCTGAGGAGCAATCAGATCCGGCGCGCAGCTCGCGCACGACCCGTGATCGCCTTGCCTTGGCGCGCGATGCCTATGCCTCGAGGCGCAGGCGGACTGCCATCTTTGGCAATCCCGATCTGTTCGGCGAGCCCGCCTGGGACATCCTGCTGGATCTTTACATCGCTCAGGCCGAGGGCAAGAGCGTGTCGGTGTCGAGCGCCTGCATCGGATCGGCATCGCCCGCTACAACCGGACTTCGGTGGCTCGGCGTATTGGCAGAGGAAGGTTTGATCGTGCGCGAAAACGATGCGGGGGATCACCGCCGCGTGCTGGTCAGGCTTACGCCCGCCGGGCTCGCGGCGATGGATCGGTATTTCGACCTAAGTTAAGCCCGCGCGCCGAAACACGCCCGGCCGGAATAGGCTGCGCTGTCGCCCAACTCTTCCTCGATCCGGATCAGCTGGTTGTACTTGGCAAGCCGGTCCGACCGCGCCAGCGATCCGGTCTTGATCTGCCCACAATTGGTCGCAACCGCCAGATCGGCGATGGTTGCATCTTCGGTTTCGCCCGAACGGTGGCTCATGACGCAGGTGTAACGTGCACGGTGGGCCATATCGACCGCGGCCAGTGTCTCGGTTAGCGTCCCGATCTGGTTAACCTTCACCAGCAAGGAATTGGCCAGACCACGGGAAATGCCGTCCGAAAGGCGCGCAGGGTTGGTGACGAAGAGATCATCGCCAACCAGCTGCACCGAACCGCCCAGCTTCGCGGTGAGCGCAGCCCAGCCTTCGAAATCGTCCTCGCTCATGCCGTCTTCGATCGAGCGGATGGGGTATTCCGCGCACAGCTTGGCAAGGTAATCGGCCATGTCGTGCGGGGACAGGCTCAGTCCCTCTCCCGAAATTTCATACTTGCCGTTCTTGAAGAACTCGGTTGCAGCGCAATCCAGCGCCAGCACAATGTCCTCACCCGGCGTGAAGCCGGCCTTGGTGACACTTTCCATGATGAAATCGAGAGCCGCGCGGGTGCTGGCAAGATCGGGAGCAAAGCCGCCCTCGTCCCCGACGCTTGTGGCCAGACCCTTCTGCGCCAACCCCTTCTTCAAGGTGTGGAACACTTCCGCGCCCCAGCGGACCGCCTCTGCGATGCTGTCCGCGCCAACCGGCATAATCATGAATTCCTGAATATCGATCGGGTTATCGGCGTGTTCGCCCCCGTTGATGATGTTCATCATCGGCACAGGCAGCATGTGCGCCGATACTCCACCGAGGTAGGAATAGAGTGGCAGGCCGCGCGCATTGGCGGCAGCCTTGGCGACCGCCAGCGACGTACCGAGGATCGCGTTCGCACCCAAGCGCGCCTTGTTCGGCGTATCGTCGAGCGCAATCAGCGCAAGGTCGATATCGCGCTGGTCTTCGCCATCAAAGTTTTCGAGCAGCAGGTCGCGGATTTCGGTGTTCACCGCCTCGACCGCTTTCAACACGCCCTTACCCAGATAGCGCGCCGCATCGCCATCGCGCAGCTCCACCGCTTCATGCGCGCCGGTCGATGCGCCCGAGGGAACCGCCGCACGGCCGAAGCTGCCGTCCTCCAGCAAAACATCAACTTCAACAGTCGGGTTGCCCCGGCTATCAAGGATTTCGCGCCCGTGCAGATCGATGATGGCGGTCATGTTTGGCTCCGGCTGTAATGTGGTTTAAGGTGTTAAGACACTTGATCGCTATGGTAATGGCAACGGCATGATTCTGGCTTGATGATTCCAGCACACCCCTGACGCGTGATGTCCCTATGCGCGGGAACTTCCCGGCGCAAGCGGGGGACACGGACCGGGCCGGATTGGCCAGAAAGACAAAAGGAGCACCGCAATGGCAGACACCACCCCCATCAAGAAAACTCCCGCCAAATCGGTGAAGGGCGCGACCGCCAAGGTCGATGGTCCTGCCAAGGCCGCCTCGCGTAAAACGGGCGCGACCGCAGCGGCGCCCGATGCCCCCGCTTTGCCGGTAGTAGCTACATCGTCAGCCCCGGTCGCCGAAGCCAAAAGCCGCTTCAACGCCGCGCTTGAAGAAGCCAAGGCCGGTGCCGCCGCGCTGCGCGCCGAAGCCGAAAACCGGCTGACGGCCGTGAGCGGTCAGGCCAAGGGAAAGAGCACCGATCTGGTCTCCGACGCCAAGGCCTATGGCGAACAGGCGCTTGGCAAGGCGGGCGAACTGGCGGTTGAAGGCAAGCAAGTCGCCTCTGATGCGATTGCTTCGCTCGGCAAGGTCGTCGGCGACAGCGCGACCCAGATCGACGAGAAGCTGGGCGAACAATATGGTGATTACGCGCGCAAGGCATCGCGCAGCTTGCAAGAAACCTCGGCCAAGCTTGAAGCCAAAAGCGTCGAGGAACTGGGCGAAGATGCGCGGCAAATGGTCCGCAAAAGCCCCGGCGTTGCGGTCGGCATTGCTGCTGTGGTCGGATTTTTCCTCGCGCGGATATTCGGCGGCAAGCGGGGCTGATCCGCAGCCGGAAGGGCAAGCCCATGCATGACACTGATCCCGGCCTGACGGGGGCGTCGCAAGACGTTCCCGCCGATCCGGAGCCTACTGACGGAACGGACGGCGGCAGCTTTACAGCGCTGCGCGACGATGTTTCCGCGCTGGTCGAAGACGCCCGCAATTATGCCGAGGCGGAGATTGCCTTCCAGAAGACCCGCGCAGGCCTGGCTGGGAAGCGCGGGGCGCGGGCGCTGCTGCTGTTGGTGCTGGCACTGGTGCTGCTCAATCTGGCTCTGGTCGCCCTTGCGGTGGGCGCTGTGATTGCGTTGGCGCCTCTGGTGACAATCTGGGGGGCGATTGCGATTGTGGTCGGCGTGCTGCTGGTGGGGGTTGCCCTGCTCGTGATGGCTGCTGCCAAGGACGGCAAGATGCTTTCTGCGATGTTTGGTTCGGGAGATGCGCCATGACCCGCCTGCCCGACCGGTTCGTCGAAGACCGCGCCCTGCGCGACGCCGCCCGCGGGGTGCTGGCCGAGGATATTGATCGCCTGCGCACCAGCCTCGGCGAAGAAGGGATCGCGAGCCGCGTGTCCACCGGCGTTTCCTCCACCATCACCGCCCGCGTCCGCACCGGGGCGCGCGATGTGCTGGCGCAGGCCAAGGCGCAGGCGGGCGATCACCAAGGTGTGATCGCGGTGCTGCTCGGCGCGCTGATCCTGTGGCTCGCGCGCGGGCCGATCCTTGATTGGATCGAGGAATTCACCGCATCTGACGATAATGACATTGACCCTGCCGCCCCCACCGAAGCGGCACCCGAGGGAGACCCTGCATGACCCAGCCCACCCCCATTGCCACACAGCGCGATTCTCTGCGTGCCCGGATCGAGGCGGCAGAACGCCGCAATGCCGACCGCACCATCGCTGATCAGGCGCGTGAGGCGGCGGCGGCGGCGGCTGAATACACTCGCGCCCATCCGCTGACCGTGGTGGGCGGCGCGATGACGGCAGGCTTGCTGATCGGCCTGCTCACCCGCCCCGGTCGCCGCGTCGCAGGGCGTGCGCTCCACGGTGCGGGCGGCACTATTTCGGGAGCCGCATCAAGCGCGTCCGTCGGCGTCAAAAACATCGCGGCGCGCGGGGGATCGCGGCTCGGCGCCTTGATGGGCGAAGCGGCACTGGCCTATGCCATGACCCTGATCGATGATGTGCTGGAAACGGCCCGCGCAGGTCAGGATCGCGCCGGAGAGATCGGCGACGCCGCCGGTGCGCAGGCGCGGAATATTTCCGCCAACGCATCGGACGCGGCAGGATCGGCGGCGGACAGCACCCGCACACTCGCACGCAAAACCCGCGACGCCGCCCTTGGCGTGGTGCGCGATATTCGCCGTCAGACCAAAGGGTAACGCCTGCACATGCCCTGAAGGCTTGCCCTTAGCGCTTCAGACGTTAATGGGGCGCGCATCCTTCCTCCCCAAGGGCAAAAACCATGGCAGAAACCACCCCTACCCAGCGGCTCCATCTTGTGATGGGCGGCCGTGTTACCGATCCGCGCGGGATTGAATTCCAAGACCCCGAAAGCATCCACGTTGTCGGCGTGTTCAGCTCCTACGACGCAGCGGTAGAAGCGTGGCGTGCGCAGGCGCAGCGCACCGTCGACGATGCCGAAATGAAATATGTGGTGGTCCACATCCACAAGCTGCTGACGCCGGAAGACTGATGCGACACGCCCGGTGTTTCACATGGAACACCGGGCAAGCATGGGTCTAAACCGAGCTGGAGGGTGGCTAAGCGGGGTCTAACCCCGATCTGGCCTCATCAAACGCAGCGCTGCTAAGGCTCCGGCAGCGGCAAGCTTTGTCAGAACCGCCCGTGTTCTGCGATCAGAGGGGCGGCCCTGCCACGGTTCAGATGAACTCAATCTTCTGGACGTGGTAGAACTTTTCGCCCGACGGCACCGTCACTTCGATGTCGTCGCCAACCTGCTTGCCGATCAACGCGCGCGCCAGCGGCGAGTTGTACGAAATACGCCCCTTGTTGGCGTCCGCTTCGGTCTGACCGACGATCTGATAGCGGATCGGCTTGTCGTTTTCGTCAAGCAGCGTCACGGTTGCGCCAAACACGATTCTGTCGCCCGACAGCGTGGTCGGATCGATGATCTGTGCGCGGCTGACCATATGCTCGATCTCGCCGATCATGGCTTCGACCTGGCCCTGCCGTTCCTTGGCTGCGTGATATTCGGCGTTTTCCGAAAGGTCGCCGTGAGCGCGCGCCTCTTCGATGGCTTCGACGATTTTCGGGCGTTCGTCGCGCAGCACCTTGAGGTCGGCGGTCAGCCGCTCGTAACCCTCGGCAAGCATCGGGACCTTTTCCATCGTCGCCATCTTTCTTGTCTTTCTGTGCGTTTATCCGAGGCCGGACCGCTAAACCGAGAAAAGCTTGTGCCGCCGTCCGGTTCCTACGGCGTCAGGCATTTTCGATGTCGGGGAAAGGCTTAGTCAGGCTCCATAATAGTCCTGCATCGACCGGACTTCAAGCTGGTCAGGACGGATCGCGGAAATCGCCGCCGCGACAGCGACAGATGCGGCCGCCGTCGTGTAAGATGGCACCTTGCCCGCCAGCGCTGCCTGACGGATCGATTTGCTGTCGGACAGCGACTGCCATCCTTCCGTGGTGTTGAAGATCAATGCCACATCGCCATCGATGATCTTGTCCACGATATGCGGCTGGCCTTCTGCCACCTTGTTCACCCGCTCCACGGCAAGGCCCTGTTCGGCAAGGTAGCTTTGCGTCCCGCCGGTAGCGATCACGCGGAAGCCATGGTCGAGCAACTGGCGCACCGCCGGCACGATTACCGCTTTGTCGGTATTCTTGACCGACACGAACACCGTCCCCGATTGCGGCGGGATCATGCCGGCACCAAGCTGCGATTTGAGGAAGGCGGCTTCGAAGGTGGTGTCGATCCCCATCACTTCGCCGGTCGACTTCATTTCCGGGCTGAGCACCGGATCGGCGCCGGGGAAGCGGGCAAACGGGAACACCGCTTCCTTGACCGCCATGTAAGGCAGATCGCGCTTGAAGGGTTCAAAGGTGGCCAGCTTCTCGCCCGCCATCACCCGCGCCGCGATTTTTGCCACCGGCTGTCCGATCGCCTTGGCGACAAACGGCACGGTCCGGCTGGCGCGCGGGTTGACCTCGATCAGGTAGACCTGACCATCTTTCACCGCGAACTGGATATTCATGAGGCCAACCACGCCCAGCGCGTGTGCCAACGCCTCGGCCTGCCGTTCCATTTCGGCGATGATATCGGCCCCCAGCGAATAGGGCGGCAGCGTGCAGGCGGAATCGCCCGAATGGACGCCAGCCTCCTCGATATGCTGCATCACGCCTGCGATGCGCACCTCTTCGCCATCGCACAGCGCGTCGACATCGCATTCGATGGCGTCGCGCAAATACTGGTCGATCAGCACCGGGCTATCCCCCGACACGTTCACTGCCGTGGCGATGTAATTGTCGAGCTGCGCTTCGCTGTCGACGATCTCCATCGCCCGCCCGCCGAGCACGTAAGACGGGCGCAGCAGCACCGGATAACCGATGCGAGCGGCCACGGCAGCGGCTTCATCGCGGCTGCGGGCGATGCCGTTTTCGGGCTGCTTTAGCTTCAGCTTGCTGACCAGCTTGGCAAAGCGTTCGCGGTCTTCGGCAAGGTCAATCGCGTCGGGCGACGTGCCAAGGATGGGGATGCCCGCATCCTCCAGCGCCTGAGCCAGCTTCAGCGGGGTCTGCCCGCCGAACTGCACGATCACGCCGACCAGCTCGCCGTTCTGCTGTTCGACGCGCAGGATTTCCAGCACGTCCTCGTCCGTCAGCGGCTCGAAATAGAGGCGGTCCGAGGTGTCATAATCGGTGGAGACGGTTTCCGGGTTGCAGTTGACCATGATCGTCTCGAACCCCTGCTCGGCCAGCGCGAAGCAGGCGTGGACGCAGCAGTAATCGAACTCGATCCCCTGCCCGATCCGGTTCGGCCCGCCGCCAAGGATCACGATCTTGCGGCGGTCGGACGGCGCAGCCTCACACTCAGGCTCCCCGAAGCTGGGGGCTTCGTAGGTTGAATACATGTAGGGCGTGATCGCCTCAAACTCGGCAGCGCAGCTGTCGATGCGCTTGAACACGGGGTTCACGCCAAGCTTGCGGCGAAGATCGCGCACTTCGGCGGCGCTGGTCGCCCCGGCCATCGCGACAAGCGCATCGTGGAGCAGACCCGAACGCTTTGCCTGCGTTTCGCCCATGCCGCCCGCGACGCCCACCGAACGCACGGCCAGCGTGGCAAGGCGCTTGTCGGAAAAGCCCATTGCCTTCAGGCGGCGCAGACCGGCTGCATCGCGCGGCAGGCCGTCCTCCTGAATATCCCGCTCAGCGATGATGATCGCTTCGATCTGGCGCAGGAACCACGGATCGTAGAAGGTAACGGCGGCGATTTCCTCAACCGTCAGCCCTTCGCGGAACGCTTGGCCGACCTTGAGCAGCCGGTCGGGCGTGCGGCGCGACAGGGCGGCGTTGATGACATCGCGGCCTGCGCCTTCCAGTTCCGGCACGCGGTTGAACCCGTCGAGGCCGGTCTCCAGCCCCCGCAGCGCCTTCTGCATGGACTCCTGGAAATTGCGGCCGATCGCCATGACTTCGCCGACGCTTTTCATGGCGGTCGAAAGATCGGTCGCGGCACCCTTGAACTTTTCGAAGGCAAAGCGCGGGATCTTGGTGACCACGTAATCGATGGTGGGTTCAAAGCTGGCAGGCGTTGCGCCGGTGATTTCGTTGGTCAGCTCATCGAGCGTGTAGCCGACCGCCAGCTTGGCCGCGACGCGGGCGATGGGGAAGCCGGTCGCCTTGGATGCCAGCGCGGACGACCGCGACACGCGCGGGTTCATCTCGATCACGATCAGGCGGCCATCCTTGGGATTGACCGCGAACTGCACGTTGGAGCCACCCGTCTCCACCCCGATTTCGCGCAGGCAAGCGATGCTCGCGTTGCGCATGATCTGGTATTCCTTGTCAGTCAGCGTCAGCGCTGGGGCGACGGTGATGCTATCCCCGGTGTGGACGCCCATCGGATCGACGTTTTCGATGGCGCAGATGATGATCGCGTTGTCCTTGCGGTCGCGCACCACCTCCATCTCGAACTCTTTCCACCCGAGCAGCGATTCCTCGATCAGCACTTCGGTGGTGGGGGACGCGTCGAGGCCTTCGCGCACGATCTGGTCGAATTCGGCCTTGTTATAGGCGATCCCGCCGCCGGTGCCACCGAGGGTGAAGGAGGGACGGATGATCGAGGGCAGCCCGGTGCGTTCGAGGATCACGCGGGCTTCTTCCAGCGTATTGGCGACGCCCGACCGCGCGCTTTCCAGCCCGATGGACGTCATCGCATCGCGGAACCGCTGGCGGTTTTCCGCCTTGTCGATGGCGTCGGCTTTCGCGCCGATCATCTCGACACCGTATTCGGCAAGCACGCCCATCTCGTCGAGCTTCAGCGCGCAGTTCAATGCGGTCTGCCCGCCCATTGTGGGCAGCAGCGCATCGGGGCGTTCCTTGGCGATGATCTTGGCGACGATATCGGGCGTGATCGGCTCGATATAGGTCGCGTCGGCGAATTCGGGATCGGTCATGATCGTCGCGGGGTTGGAGTTGACGAGGATGACGCGGTAGCCCTCCTCCTTCAACGCCTTGATCGCTTGCGTGCCGGAGTAATCGAACTCGCACGCCTGCCCGATGATGATCGGGCCAGCGCCAATGACGAGAATCGAGGAAATGTCAGTTCTTTTAGGCATTTAGGGCCTTACACAATTCGAGAGAAAAATCTTTGCGGAACCTATAGACGGGGACATTCTGCCGAACACCGAAGGTTTATTTGATGTGAAAATATCAACGAGGCCAACGTCGGATCGCACAATGTTATGCGATTCTACGACCCCGGTTTTTTCGTAAACAATCGTCCAGACTTGTTCTTCAGCACCGGTGTCATCGGTAATCACCCGAACATCGCCCCCGTCCTGAGTCGCGCTAATCCATGCACCACCGGCATCACGGAACAGGACATCGGGAGCTGAACCAGCATCCCATACAAACGCCGTCCGACCAGATTTGATACTGTCTGCGGCCCACGCAGCATTGCTGCGACCGTCGATCTCTACTCCCCGTCCAACAGATGGGCCGCAGACAACCAAAACGTTGGACGGGCCGAATGCCGCTTGAACGCCATTTATTGCCTGATCCGCTAGCCCCAGCCCAAATTCTGGTGCAAATTCATTCTCTGTCTCGTTCTCCGCAGATGAACAAGCTACGAGTGCAAAGGCCGCGAATGCTGAGGCTAAATGCTTCACCCCAGCCCCCCCACAAACTTTGCGAACAGGTAGAAGCTATCCTGCGGCCCCGGGCTCGCCTCCGGGTGATACTGCACCGCAAAGGCCCTCTTGCCCTTGATCGCTATCCCGCAATTGGTGCCATCAAACAGCGACACATGGGTCTGCTCGACATTCTCCGGCAGCGTGTCGACATCGACGGTGAAGCCGTGGTTCATCGAGGTAATCTCGACGAGGCCCGTGGTCTCGCCCCAGCCCCCACCAACGCGCTGCACCGGATGGTTCGCGCCCCGATGCCCCTGGTGCATCTTGATCGTCTTCGCGCCCGCCGCGATGGCGAGCATCTGGTGACCCAGACAAATGCCGAACAGGGGCACGTCGGCTTCCAGCAGCGCCGCGATCACCGGCACGGCATATTCGCCGGTCGCCGCCGGATCGCCCGGGCCGTTGCTCAGGAACACGCCGTCAGGAGCCAGCGCCATCACCTCGTCAAAGCTCGTCTTGGCCGGAACCACCGTCACCCGCACGCCGGCTTTCACCAGATTGCGGAAGATATTGTCCTTCGCGCCGTAATCGATCGCGACCACATGGGGCGCGGCGTCGAAGGGCGCCCGCCCATAGCCCTTGCCCAGCGTCCATGCGCCGCCGCCCCATTGCTCGCCGCCTTCGCGGGTGACGCGGATGGCGAGGTCCATGCCTTCCAGCCCGGCCCACTCCTGCGCCCGCTTGACCAGAGCGGGAATATCGAACTTGCCGTCCGGCGCATGAGCGATCACCGCGTTGGGCGCGCCAGTCTGGCGGATGCGCCGGGTGAGCGCGCGGGTGTCGATCCCCGAAAGCCCGATCTTGCCGTTCCTCGCCATCCAGTCGGCAAAACGCTCGATGCTGCGGAAGTTGCTCGGCTCGGTCACATCCTCGCGCACGATGCAGCCGACCGCGCCTTCGACCTTGCTCTCGATATCCTCGCCATTGGCGCCGACATTGCCGATATGCGGGAAGGTGAAGGTGACGATCTGCGCGGCGTAGGAGGGATCGGTCAGCACCTCCTGATAGCCGGTCATGGCGGTGTTGAAGCACACCTCACCGACGCTTGCGCCCACCGCGCCAAAGCCGCGTCCCCACACCACCGTGCCGTCTGCCAGCACAAGGCAGCCTGTCGCGCCTGAAGGTTGCGCGCGGGAAGATGCGGGGTCGGCCATGGGGCGCTCCGTTACAAGGTAAAGCCAGCGATGTTGCTAAGTTTCGTGCGCTAGGCGCGTGGGCGCGGTGCGTCAACCTAGGCTTGGGCGACTTATTGCGTTAGATGCGCTCGCAACAGTTCAATCCACAGGAAACACCGATGATCCGTGACGATATCAAGGCCGCCACCATTACTGCCATGAAGGCCGGCGAAAAGGACCGCACCGCCGCGCTCCGCCAGATCAGCGCCAAGATCAAGGATCGCGATATCGAGGAACGCACCTCGGCCAAGCCCACGCCCGATGACGAGCTGGTCGTGAGCGTGCTGCAGAAAATGGCAAAACAGCGCCGCGAATCGATCGAGATGTATGACGCAGGCGGCCGCGCGGAACTGGCCGCGGTGGAACGCGCCGAACTCGCCGTGATCGAGGAATTCCTGCCCCAGATGCTAAGCGAGGCTGAAACGGCGGCCGCGATTGAAGCAATCAAGGCGGAAACCGGCGCGTCGAGCATGAAGGACATGGGGACCGTGATGGCCGAACTGAAAGCCCGCCACGGCGCGGTGTTGGACGGGAAGCTGGCGAGCGGGTTGGTGAAGGCGGCGCTGAGCTAAGCCACAGACCCATCCACAGGACGCGCTTGAACCTTGGCGGGATCGGGCGCACCTAATCCGGCATGGCCATCACACCGCAATGGAAGGACGAACTGCGTGCGCGGGTCACGTTGTCGACGCTTGTCCAGCGGTCGGTCAAGCTCACCCGTGCGGGACGGGAATGGAGGGGGTGCTGCCCGTTCCATGAGGAAAAGACGCCAAGCTTCTATGTGAACGACCAGAAGCAGTTCTATCACTGCTTCGGCTGCGGCGCGCACGGTGACGCGATCAGCTGGATGGTCGACAACCAAGGTCTCCAGTTCATGGACGCCGTCAAGGAGCTGGCCGGTATGGCCGGGATGGAGGTCCCTGCCCCCGATCCCGTCATGGCCAAACGCGCCGAACAGCGGGCCAGCCTGATCGATGTGACCGAGGCAGCCCAGCGATTCTTTGTCGATAGCCTTGGTGCGCCGGGTGGGAATGTCGCGCGCGGTTATCTCGACCGGCGCGGATTTTCGGCCCAGGTGATGCGCGAATTCGGCTTCGGCTGGGCGCCTGATGAGCGGCAAGCCCTGCCTCGCGCGCTCGCCCAGTTCGGCGAGGATATGCTGGAGGGCGCGGGGATGCGCGCGGCCAATGAACAGGGCGAACGATACGACCGCTTCCGCGGCCGCGTGATGCTGCCCATTCAGGACGCGCGCGGCAGGGTTATCGCCTTTGGTGGGCGCATTCTCGATAAGCGGGACGGCGTTGCCAAGTATCTGAACTCCCCGGACACGGACCTGTTTGACAAGGGGCGCACGCTCTACAACCTCCACCGCGCCGCGCCCGCAGCGCGCCAGACCGGACGGGTGGTCGTGGTTGAGGGGTATATGGACGTCATCGCGCTCGCCAATGCGGGGATTGCCGATGCGGTCGCCCCGCTGGGCACGGCGTTGACCGAAATGCAGCTCGAAATGCTGTGGCGCATGGTTGAGGTGCCGGTGCTGTGCTTCGATGGCGATGCGGCAGGCCAGCGCGCGGCGATGCGGGCGATTGCGCGGGCGCTGCCGATGCTGGCGCCGATGCGATCGCTGGGGATTGTGCGGCTGCCCGCCGGGCTTGATCCCGATGATCTGATCAAGGCGCAAGGGCGGGCCGCGATGGAGCGGTTGCTGGCCAGCCCCGCACCCCTGATCGACACGCTGTGGGAATTTGAACGCGACGCCCAGCCTCTCGCCACGCCTGAAGCAAAGGCCGGGTTGAAGGCGCGGTTGATGGCGCATGTCGAAACCATTTCCGATGGCGAGATCAAGAGCCTGTATCGGCGCGAGCTGTCCGACCGCTTCTCGGACTTTGCCTATCCCCCCCGCGCGCCCCGCCCGGCCATGCAGCAGGCCCAGCGCGCGGCGCAGCGGCCGGGGCAAAAAGGGCCGTGGAAAGGCGCAGTCATGCCGCCGCCGGGCCTTTCGGAAAGCGCCCGCATCCAGCTTTCGGGTATAATGGCAGGAGGACAGCGACAGGGGCTGCTTCAGGCAGTGCTGGCCGGTTTCGCCCGCTTCCCCGACCAGATTTCGCGGCATGCCGAGGCACTTTCCACCCTCGCCCGGACCGCCTCTGGAACGGCTGCCGCCATCGAATCGCTGTTCGAACTTGCAGAAACGCTTGATTCGCACGGCGCAACCGCCATATGCAACGCGCAAGGCCAACCTGCCCCGCCGGCAGATATCCGCTACGCCTTTCTTGATGAAGGCAACGATCCCGGCGCTGCGTGCGAGGAACTGGCTGAAGCTGTGTCGCTGCTGGTCGAACGGCCGGCGCTGGAGGCCGCGCTTGCGGCCACGATTGCCCGTTTCGAAAACGATCCTGAAGGATCGTTTGCGGAACAAACACGCCTGCGCGCACAGCTCATGGCAGTTGAAGAACGGCTCAAGGCCTTCGGGCGCCGCAAGGCGGCACCGGTGGCAACCGATAACGATACCGCCTGACCGGCGGACATGGGATTAACGGGTGGCAAGCACGCTGTGCGCACAGCGGCAGGCAACCCCCACAACGGAAACGTGACGAAATATGGCCGAGAAGGAAGATGCCCCGCTGATCGATCTGAATGATTCTTCGATCAAGAAGCTGATCAGCAAGGCAAAGAAACGCGGCTATGTCACTTATGACGAGCTGAACGAGGCCCTCCCTTCAGGCGAGATGAGCCCCGACCAGATTGAGGATATCCAGACCGCTCTTTCGGAAATGGGCGTGCAGATCGTCGAAAGCGATGAAGACGCCGAAGCCGATGGCGAGGGCGAAGATCGCGAATCCGAAGACACCGTCGCCGACGATGACGACGATGACGACGACGATGACGCCGAAAAGAAGGGACCGGCCAAGGACGCCCGCGCCGCCAATCGCAAGCTGGCGACGGGTGAACGCACCGATGATCCGGTGCGCATGTACCTGCGCGAAATGGGCGCGGTCGAACTGCTCAGCCGCGAAGGCGAAATCGCCATTGCCAAGCGCATCGAAGCCGGCAGGGACATGATGATCATAGGGCTGTGCGAAAGCCCGATCACCTTCCACGCGATCATTCACTGGTCGGAAGCGCTGAACAACGGCGATATGCAGCTGCGCGAGATCCTCGATCTTGATGCCATGCTGTCCAAGGAACCGCCTGCCGACAAGATGGCCGAAGGCGCCGAGGACGACGACGACGACGGCGAAATTTCCGAAGCCACCGCCGGCCCGACCATCCGCGAGGATGACGAAGTCGCAGACGAGCCGGAAGCCGACGCGGACGAAGATGAGGACGGCGAAGGCCGCCCCAAGCGCGAAGAAGAAGAAGAGGAGGACAACACCCTCTCTCTTGCGCAGATGGAAGCCGCGCTGAAGCCCGAGGCGCTCGAGCGCTTCGCACGCATCACATCGCTGTTCAACGCCTTCGAAAAACTTCAGGGCGAGCGGGTGGAAACGCTGGCGCTCGGCAATGCCTTCCCTGCGGCCAAGGAAACCAAGTACGAACAGCTGCGCGAAGACCTCACCGCCGAGGTCGAAAGCGTGCAGTTCCATGCGACCAAGATCGAATTCCTGGTCGACAACCTTTATGCCTTCAACCGCCGGTTGACCACGCTGGGCGGACAGATGCTCCGTCTCGCGGAACGTCACAAGGTCAAGCGCGTCGACTTCCTCAATGCCTACATGGGCAACGAGATGGACGATGCGTGGATCAAGGAACGCGCCAAGAAGGACAAGAAGTGGGCCGCCTTCGCCGAGCGCGAAGAGGAAGCGATCGAGCGCATCCGTTCGGAAATCGCCGATATTGCCGCGCAAACCGGCATGAGCCTTCCCGAATTCCGCCGCATCGTCAACATGGTCCAGAAGGGTGAGCGCGAAGCGCGCATTGCCAAGAAGGAAATGGTTGAAGCGAACCTGCGGCTGGTGATCTCGATTGCCAAAAAGTACACCAACCGCGGCCTGCAATTCCTTGATCTTATTCAGGAAGGCAACATCGGGCTGATGAAGGCGGTCGACAAGTTCGAATACCGCCGCGGCTACAAGTTCAGCACTTACGCCACGTGGTGGATCCGGCAGGCGATCACCCGCTCGATCGCCGATCAGGCGCGCACCATCCGTATTCCGGTGCACATGATCGAAACGATCAACAAGCTGGTGCGCACAAGCCGCCAGTTCCTCCACGAGGAAGGCCGTGAGCCGACCCCTGAGGAAATGGCGCAGCGCCTCTCCATGCCTTTGGAGAAGGTGCGCAAGGTGATGAAGATCGCCAAGGAGCCGATCTCCCTCGAAACGCCCATCGGGGACGAGGAAGACAGCCACCTCGGCGATTTCATCGAGGACAAGAACGCGATCATCCCTGTCGATGCCGCGATTCAGGCGAACCTCAAGGAAACCGTCACCCGCGTGCTTGCGAGCCTTACCCCGCGCGAAGAACGCGTGCTGCGCATGCGCTTCGGGATCGGGATGAACACCGATCACACGCTGGAAGAAGTCGGCCAGCAGTTCTCGGTGACGCGCGAACGTATCCGCCAGATCGAAGCGAAGGCGCTACGGAAGCTCAAGCACCCGAGCCGGTCGCGCAAGATGCGGTCGTTCCTCGATCAGTAAGCACCTGAAAGGCCTCGCTTCGGCGGGGTTTTTCATGCCTGCGGTGTCAGGTTATGGCCCCTGACGCGCTGCCCGTCGAAAAGCCTTGTCCAAGGGGTAGAGAATCCCTCGCCATGCGACTATGGCAGCGCCATGCGCATTGCCATTGCCTCAGATCACGCCGCGACCGAGCTTAAGGCCGAGCTCGCCGAATGGCTTATCGAAGAAGGCCACGACGTCGCTGATCTCGGCCCCGAGCCCGGACAAAGCGTGGATTATCCCGATTACGGCTACCGACTGGCCGAGATTATCGCCGAGGGCACGGTGGAGTTCGGTGTGGCCCTCTGCGGCAGCGGGATCGGCATTTCGATCAGCGTCAACCGCCACCCGCAGGTGCGCTGTGCGCTGGTTTCCGAACCGCTGTCCGCCGCCCTTGCCCGCGAACATAATGATGCCAATTGCATCGCAATGGGCGCGCGTCTCGTAGGGATCGAAATGGCGAAGTCCTGCGTTGCAACATTTCTAGACACAGAATTCGCCGATGCCGGCGATCCGGCCGGGCGCCACCAGCGCCGGGTTGGCAAGCTTGGCAAGCCCCCGTTCCAGCCCGATCATATCGAGACCCACCAATGAGCACAGCCCCGATTGATTTCGCCGCCCGCGCCGGTTCCCCGATGGACGGCTTCTGGCATGATGACCTCGCCCACGCCGATCCCGAGATCGCGGCGGCCATCGGCAAGGAACTCGCCCGCCAGCGCGATAAGATCGAGCTGATTGCGTCGGAAAATATCGCCTCGCGCGCCGTGCTGGAAGCGGCCGGCAGCGTGTTCACCAACAAGTATGCCGAAGGCTATCCGGGCAAGCGTTACTACGGCGGCTGCGACTATGCCGACGTGGTCGAAACGCTGGCGATGGATCGCGCCAAGCAATTGTTCGGCTGCAACTTTGCCAATGTGCAGCCAAATTCGGGCTCGCAAATGAATCAGGCGGTGTTCCTCGCTCTGCTCAATCCGGGCGACACCTTCATGGGGCTGGATCTGAATTCGGGCGGTCACCTTACCCACGGTTCGCCCGTCAACATGAGCGGCAAGTGGTTCAACCCCGTGTCCTACGGCGTGGGCCGTGAGACCGAAACCGTGGACATGGCGGAAGTCGCCGCCAAGGCGCGCGAACACAAGCCCAAGATCATCATCTGCGGCGGCACAGCCTATTCACGCACATGGGATTTCCCCGCTTTCCGCGCGATTGCCGATGAAGTGGGCGCGATCCTGCTGTGCGACATGAGCCACATTTCCGGGCTTGTCGCAGGCGGCGCGCACCCCTCGCCCTTCCCGCATTGCGACATCGTCACCTCAACGACCCACAAATCCCTGCGCGGTCCGCGTTCGGGAATCATCCTGTGGAATGACGAGAAGTTCACCAAGCCGCTCAATATGGCAGTGTTCCCGGGCCTTCAGGGCGGCCCGCTGATGCATATCGTCGCGGCCAAGGCGGTGGCCTTCCGTGAGGCACTGGCCCCGGAATTCAGCACCTACGCCCACCGGATCGTTGAAAACGCCCGCGCGCTAGCCTCGAGCCTTGAGGAAAACGGCCTGCGCATCGTCAGCGGCGGGACCGACAACCACTCGATGCTGGTCGATCTGACCGCGAAGGACGTGACCGGCAAGGACGCCGAAAAGGGTCTGGATCGCGCCTGGCTGACCTGCAACAAGAACGGCATCCCGTTTGACAGCCGTTCGCCGTTTGTAACCAGTGGCATTCGTCTGGGAACGCCCGCCGGCACGACCCGCGGCTTTGGCCCCGAAGAGTTCCGTACGGTTGGCAAGCTCATCGCCGAAGTCGTCGAAGGGCTTGCCAAAAATGGCCCCGAAGGTGACGCACAAATTGAGGAAAGCGTCCGCCAGCGGGTTAGCGCGCTCTGCGCAGCCTTCCCCGTCTATCCCGGCATGTGAGGAGCTTGCGTCTTGGATCAGAAACCGCGCCAGACCCCGGAATGGGTGGACGATGCCAAGGCCGAGATTTCCGGCATGGCCAAGGAAGGCCTCGGCCACCCGTCCAGCAAGCCGGTTCTGGCTGGTGCCGCCATCGGTGCGGTGGCTGCCGGGTTGCTACCGGTGGTGTCCTGGCCAATCGGCCTGATCGCCGGCGCAGGCTTCGCGCTTTATCAGCGGATTAAGAAGTAACCATCTGAATGCGCTGCCCATTTTGTGCCCATGATGACACACAAGTCAAAGACAGTCGCCCGACCGAGGATAATGCCTCGATCCGGCGGCGTCGCCAGTGCTCGTCCTGCGGGGCGCGTTTCACGACGTTTGAACGGGTACAACTGCGCGAAGTTGTGGTGGTGAAGTCAGGTGAGAAGCGTGAGGCCTTCGACCGCTCCAAGCTTGAACAATCCGTCGCCTTGGCGTGCCGGAAGCGCGGGATCGATCAGGAACGGCTCGACCAGCTGATTTCGGGCATCCAGCGGCAAGTCGAAACATCGGGAGAGGCTGAAGTTCCGGCATCGCATATTGGCGAGCTGGTCATGGAGGGCCTGCGCCAGATCGACTCCGTCGCCTACATCCGCTTCGCCAGCGTTTACCGCGATTTTTCCGAAGCGCGAGACTTCGAAGAATTTGCGCACACCGTCCAGCAAGCTGCTAAAGATTAATAGAAATATGGCTGATCTCAACAAGCCGATATTCGTGCTGGTCCGTCCGCAGCTGGGCGAGAATATCGGCAAGGCAGCACGCGCGATGCTCAATTTTGGGCTGACCGAACTGCGCCTTGTCAGCCCGCGCGATGGCTGGCCCAACCCCTCGGCCGGACCGGCCGCATCGGGTGCGGACATCGTGCTGGAACAGTCGAAGGTTTTCGCCACCACTGCCGACGCTGTCGCCGATTGCGCTCATGTCCATGCCACCACGGTTCGCAAGCGGGGCGTGACCAAGCCGGTGATTGGTGCGGATGAGGCTGGGCGGCAGGTGCACACCCTGCCCGGCCGCCATGCGATCATCTTTGGCCCTGAACGGTCCGGGCTGGAAACTGAGGACGTGGCACTTGCGCGCAATATCCTCACCATCCCGATCAACCCTGAATTTGCGTCGCTCAATCTGGCGCAAGCTGTCATTCTGGTGGCTTATGAATGGTCGCGGATCGGACGCGAGATGGCAGGCGTCGATCCGGTGCTGGTGCAGCCGACGCTGGAAGACACCCTGCCCCCTGCCCCGCAGGACGAGCTCGATGGGCTGATTGCCCATTTTGAAAAGATGCTGGAGCCCCGCGGGTATTTCTTCCCGCATTCGCGTGCTGAGGCCACGTACCGCACATTACGCGGCGTGCTGACCAAACCGGGCTGGAACCATCTGGAAGTCCGCACACTGCGCGGCGTCCTCAGCACGCTGGAGCGTAACCGGCAGGACTGACGCCGGCAATGCAGCGCGCCGCAGCACCCTATTGCTTGACGCGGGCGTGGTTCATGCTATGCGCGCGCCTTCGCAAATGGGCCCTGCACCCCGGTGAAGCAGTGGCCGCATCTGGACTGATGTCCTGATGGAGCGATGCCGGGTTGAACACTCGCCACTGGGGCGGGTCAGCACATTGAAGGATACGACTATGTCGAAGCGCAAAAGCGCCAAGCACAAAATTGACCGCCGGATGGGCGAAAACATCTGGGGTCGTCCGAATTCCCCGGTGAACAAGCGTTCTTACGGCCCCGGCCAGCACGGTCAGCGTCGTAAGGGCAAGATGAGCGATTATGGCTTGCAGCTGCGCGCCAAGCAGAAGCTCAAGGGCTATTACGGCGAAGTCACCGAAAAGCAGTTCAAGAGCACCTATGCCGAAGCATCGCGCATGAAGGGCGACACGAGCCAGAACCTGATCGGCCTGCTTGAGCGTCGTCTCGACATGGTGGTGTATCGCGCCAAGTTCGCGCCGACCATCTTCTCGGCGCGTCAGATCGTCAGCCATGGTCACATCTATGTGAACGGCGTGAAGTGCAACATCGCCTCGCGCCGCATTGCGGTCGGCGATGTGATCAGCCTCGGCAACAAGGCCAAGGAAATGGCACTCGTGATCGAAGCCCAAGGCCTGGCCGAGCGTGACATTCCCGATTACGTCATGCCCGACGGCACCGAGAAGGTGACCTTCACCCGCGTGCCGAAGCTTGACGAAGTGCCGTACCCGGTGACGATGGAACCGAACCTGGTGGTCGAATTCTACTCGCGCTGATCCGGCGTTTCAGCGATCAGATACAAAAAGGGCGGCCCCGCAAGGGCCGCCCTTTTTCGTTAGGTCGGACGAACCGAAGTCAGTCCCTGATCCGGTCCCATTCGCCAAATTCATAGGCGATCGATCCCTCGACGAGGCGCTCCCAAATATCGCCCACAACGTCAGCCGGGATGCCATGCACCTCGGCTTCGGCAACGGCGGCAGAGATGACACTGGCCTTGCGGGCTTCGTCGCGCACCGCATCGCGGCTCGGCTTTATCCGGGCGGCGGCACGCATATAGCCGAACCGCTTGGCCAGCAGCGCGACCAGTTCGCGGTCAAGCGCATCCACCCCGGCGCGCACGTCGATCATGGTTTCGCAAGCTTCAGGACCTTTGATGACGCGATCAGACATTAATCATGAACTTCCGAGGTAATCGCGCCGGAACGTGGCGGCAAATTGGGCAAAACGCTGGCCCGCAATGGCATCGCGCATGGCCTGCATCAAGGCCTGATAGAAGCTCAGATTGTGCTCGGTCACCAGCATGGCGCCCAGCATCTCGCCCGACTTCACGAGATGGTGGATATAGGCGCGTGAATAGGTGGTGCAGACCGGACAGGTGCAGCGGTCATCCAGCGGGCCGGTATCCTCGGCAAAGCGCGCGTTTCTCAGATTGAGCGCCCCGTTCCACGTGAAGGCCTGCCCATTGCGGCCCGACCGGGTGGGCAGCACGCAATCGAACATGTCGATCCCGCGCTCCACCGCGCCGACCAGATCATCGGGCTTGCCCACGCCCATCAGGTAACGCGGTCGGTCGGCGGGAAGCATATCGGGCGCGTAGTCGAGCACGCCAAACATCGCCTCCTGCCCTTCTCCCACGGCCAGCCCGCCGACTGCATAGCCGTCGAACCCGATATCGGCGAGCGCGTCGGCGCTGATCCGGCGCAGATCCTGGTGCAGCGCGCCTTGCTGAATGCCGAACAGAGCGGCGCGGCCAGCGTGTTCCTCGCCGCTATCGAAGCCTTCGCGGCTGCGCTTGGCCCAGCGCATCGACAGCTCCATCGAAGTGGCGATGTCGTCCCGCGGACGATCCGCGCGGGGACATTCGTCGAAGGCCATAACGATATCGCTGCCCAGCAGGCGCTGGATTTCCATCGAACGTTCGGGCGTGAGCATATGCTTCGACCCGTCGAGATGGCTGCGAAATTCGACGCCCTGCTCGGTCAGCTTGCGCAGTTCGGACAGGCTCATCACCTGATAGCCGCCGCTATCGGTGAGAATCGGGCGCGGCCAGTTCATGAATTTGTGCAACCCGCCAAGCCGCGCCACCCGTTCCGCGCCGGGGCGCAACATCAGGTGATAGGTGTTGCCGAGGATGATGTCGGCCCCGGTCTGGCGCACCGCCTCGGGCTTCATCGCCTTGACCGTGGCCGCCGTGCCGACCGGCATAAAGGCAGGTGTGCGGATTTCGCCGCGCTGCATGGCGATGGTGCCGGTGCGCGCCTTGCCGTCGCGCGCGTGGAGGGTGAAGGAGAAGCGGGGGCCAGTCATTGCGCTGGCCGATTAGCCGCCCTGTGCCGTGCTGTCACGCCCCGGCCTGCAGGCAGCAAAAAGGCCGGCAGCAATCGGGGTGCTGCCGGCCTTGATGTATTCCGATACGCTCAGGCTCAGAAGCCGAACAGAACGCCCACGGTTGCGCGGGTCGAATCGAACGCGATGGTGTCGATCCCGGCGCGGAAACGGACCGGGCTTTCGCCGAGGCCGAATTCGACGCCAGCGCCGACCAGATAGTCGCCATCGGTGTCATCGGCGTTGGCCGGAGCGAGCGGCACAAAGCGGCGCAGGTTGAAATCGACTTCCTGGAAACCGCCGCGGACATAGACCTTGGCCGTCTCGCCCACTTGCACACCGGCGCGGGCAGCAACGCCGTATTCGCTGTCGATAGCGCCGTCGCCGATGTTGTAGTTACCTTCGACACCAACGAACAGGCTTTCGCCCACCGGCACGTCAACGCCGGCCACGACACCATAGATGCCGCCGTCGTCGTCGGGTAAGCCGAAGCCGAGATCATGGATACCGGCGGTTGCGCCGACATAGACCTCGGGGCCTTGGGCGGTCGTCTGGGCCTGGGCAGCCGCTGGAAGAGCGATCGCGCCCATCGCTGCGAGCGCGGTCAGGGTGAGGGTCTTCATAGTTCTGTTTTCCCTTGCTTTATCCGACGCACAGGGGGGCGTGCGCCGATGGGAAAGCACCTATTCCCCGATCACTTTCAACAGGATTAACCGCTCGAAAGGCTACCGTTCAGGCTCAGCGAACAACGTGGCGTGCCCATAACGATCCCTTCGGACCGGTAAACACAGGCGCCGGAGGGCCGATGTAACGACCCTCCGGTATTGTAACGGGTCTTAGAACTTGAAACCCACGCCGACGGTCCCGCGCAGGGTATCAAAAGCAATGGTGTCCACGTTGGCGCGAAGCACCACCGAGCTGAGAGGCACTTCGACGCCGACGCCGACGAGGTAATCGCCGCCGACATCTTTCACGTCGATATTGTTTTCATCGAGC
>JBIKSA010000033.1:0-24501 GCA_044348875.1 Erythrobacter sp.
GGCCTGCCCGCCGAACTGCGTGACAAGGCCCGCCGCCGCCAACAGGGCGAACAGGTTGTCCTCCCCCACCAGCCGCAGCAGCGCACGCAGCACCAGCCCGCAATACAGCACCACGATCAGCGCGCAGAGGATCAGCCCGAATTCCTCCCCGATGACCGAGAAAATGTAATCGGTATGCGCTTCGGGCAGATTCATCTTGCGGATGCCGAGCCACAGGCCGGTGCCGGTCCATCCCCCGGCGGTGATGGTGCGCTGGGCCAGATCGACCTGATCGAACGCCGTGCCGCCGCCCAGAAAGCCGTCG
The DNA here is from genome assembly GCA_044348875.1 of Erythrobacter sp. Lineage (GTDB taxonomy): Bacteria > Pseudomonadota > Alphaproteobacteria > Sphingomonadales > Sphingomonadaceae > Erythrobacter. Next base: position 305 of record JBIKSA010000033.1, read on the forward strand.
ATCCGGTGGCGTGCGTTGTCATAGAACATATAGGCCAGCGTCAGGCCGATCACACCAAGGCCGCCCAGCCCCACGATCCGCTGCCACGGCATGCCAGCCAGCAGCACCATCACCAGCCAGATCCCGCCAAACAAAATCGCATCCCCAAGGTTGGGTTGAAGCATCAGCAGGGCTGCAATCAGGCCGAAGAAGGCCGTCACGAAAGCAATCACCGGCATCCCCGGATCGCGCAGGCGCCAGCTGAGGATCCACGCGCAGATAATCGCAAAGCCCGGCTTCAGGAATTCGGACGGCTGGAGGCTCATCCCAACATTGATCCACCGCCGCGCGCCGTTTTTCTCCTCGCCGATAAACGGCACCACAAACAGCAGGGCCAGCATCACCGCGCCCACCAAAATGCCGAGCCGTCGTGCGGAATCACGGCTGAGGAACGACAGACCAATCATCAGCGCCAGACCCATCATCTGGAACACGATGTGGCGCTGGAAGAACATGAAGTCCGGCACCCGTTCGCGCGCGGTCGAAAGCTGGTCGGCGCTGGCTGGCGAGGCTGCGGCGACGGCAACCATGCCAATCACCATCAGCAGCGCGATCAGCCCCAGCAGCACCTTGTCGATTTCGCGCCACCAGATCCGCAGGGTTTCGCGCCAGCCGCGCCCAGCTGGCGCAGGCGGCAGGTAGTTTCCGGCGCTGTGCGCAACAGGGGTGTAGGCCGGAAAGGTCATGGCAGGATGCTCCGGCTGGCGTCATCGTCGCACGTGTCGCAGCCGGTGATCGCGCCGACCATCTGGCGGAAATGCAGCCCACGCTTTTCATAATCGCGGAACTGGTCATACGATGCACAGGCGGGGCTGAGCAGGACGACATCTCCAGGCTGCGCCGCTTCGGCAGCGCGGCGCACGGCTTCGCTGATCAACTCGCAGCGTTCAACCTTGACCTGACCTTCGAGCAGATCGGCGAACATCGGGCCGGCCTCCCCCACGGTATAGGCCGCAGCGACATTGGCGAGGTGATCGGCGCAGGCACCCAGCCCGTCTTCCTTGGGCAGACCACCGATAATCCAGTGGATGCGCGGCGCGCCCGCGTTGATCGCAGGCTCCGGCGGAAACGCGGCGAGCGCCGGGGCAGCGGACGCCGCGTTGGTCGCCTTGCTATCGTTGATGTAGATGACCCCGCCGGTTTCGCACACCCGCTCCATCCGGTGCGGCAAACCGCGATAGGATGCGATCCCGGCGGCAATCTGCGCATCGGTCAGGCCAAGCTGGCGGCAGATCGCCACAGCCACCGCAGCGTTCTGGGCATTATGCGGCCCTGCCAGCGACGGCGATCGTCCTTCGGCCAAACCCGCCGCATCCAGATCGGGAGTCTTTACCCGCACCAGCGGCTTGCCCTCTGCCGCCAGCCGGTCCGCAATCGCTGCCGTCGGATCATCCTCTGCGCAGATCAGCGCGGTGCCGTGTGCCTGCATCTGGAACAGGCGCTCCTTGGATGCCGCATAGGCCGCGAAATCCGCATAGCGATCAAGGTGATCGGGGGTGATATTGGTCAGCGCTGCCACATCGCAATCAAGCGTGAAGGTCAGATCGATCTGGAAGCTCGAAAGTTCCAGCACATAGACGCCCCCTTCCGGCAGCGCCGCCTGCCCCAGGATCGGATCGCCGATATTGCCGCCCATCAGGCACGGCACGCCCGCGGTTTGCAGGATGTGGTGGGTGAGCGCGGTGGTTGTCGATTTGCCGTTGGTGCCGGTGATACCGACGACCTTGTGCGGCGGCAGATCGGCGCGGGCCTGCGCAAACAGTTCGATATCGCCGATCACCGGCAGGCCATATTGCCACACGTGCGGACCGATGGGGTGGGAATTCAGCGGAACGCCGGGCGACACGACCACGCCTGCAAAGCCGGTCAGGTCCAGCTCCAGCGGATCAATCAGCCGGCACCGGCCTTCGAACGGTTCGCGCGCATGGGGCTGGCGGTCCCAGGCAATGACCTCTGCCCCGCTGGCCAACAACGCCTCGGCCGCCGCCGCGCCCGAACGCGCGAGGCCGAGCACCGCGAACCGTTTGGACTTGAAGGCAGGGGAGGTGATCACGGGCGCCCGCCTACCTCAGCTTCAGCGTGGACAGGCCGATCAGCGCGAGCACGATGGCGATGATCCAGAACCGGATCACGACCTTGCTCTCGCTCCAGCCGAGCTGTTCGAAATGGTGGTGGATCGGCGCCATGCGGAACACGCGCTTGCCGGTGCGTTTGAACCAGAAGACCTGCACGATCACGCTGACCGCTTCGAGCACGAAGAGCCCGCCGACAATCGCCAGCACGACTTCGTGATGGCTGGCGACGGCGATAGCGCCCAGCGCGCCGCCAAGAGCAAGGCTGCCGGTATCGCCCATGAACACCGCCGCCGGCGGCGCGTTGAACCACAGGAAGGCCAGGCACGCCCCCATGATCGCCGCGCAGAAAATTGCCAGCTCACCCGCGCCCGGCACGTGAGGAATACCCAGATAGACGCTGAAATCCGCGCGCCCCACCAGATAGGCGATGATCGCAAAGGTGCCCGCCGCGATGATGACCGGCATGGTCGCAAGGCCATCCAGCCCGTCGGTCAGGTTCACCGCATTGCCCGCGCCCACAATCACGAAAGCGGCAAATACGTAATAGGCCGGGCCCAGCGGAATGCTGGCACCGGTCAGGAACGGCAGGTAAAGATTGGTATTGATCTGGCTGACGATCAACCACGCAGCAACGCCCGCCACCACGAACTCCGCCGCCAACCGCACCCGGCCGGGCACGCCTGCGTGGCTGTTCTTCGAAACCTTGTCGTAATCGTCAAGGAATCCGATGATGCCAAATCCGATGGTCACGGCAAAACACGCCCAGACGAACGGGTTGGTCAGATCCATCCAGATCAGCAGCGAACATGACAGCGCGATCAAAATCATCAATCCGCCCATGGTCGGCGTGCCGCGCTTGGCGAAGTGGGATTGCGGCCCGTCTTCGCGGATCGGCTGACCTTTACCCTGACGCACGCGCAAGATGTTAATGAAGCGCGGACCGATCAGCAGACCGATCACCAGCGCCGTCATCAGCGTGGCACCCGCACGGAAGCTCTGGTAGCGCACCAGATTGAGGATGCCTTCGAACCCAAGCCATTCGGCAAGCAGATAGAGCATTCAGTCGTCCTTTGGCGCGATCGGCTTTCGGCGTCAGCCTCCTGCGCGGGCGTTTTCGGTCAAGTGTGACACCAGTCTGCCAAGGCCCACCGAATTGGACCCCTTGACCAGCAACGCATCTCCATGCGCAAGGCCGAATTGCCCGAGCGCCGCAATCGCCTCGGCAGGGCCTTCGCAATGCGCGAAGCTTGGCCCCTTCACAAGCGAGGCAGTGCCACCTTTCCCCAATTCCTCGGCCAGCGCGCGCATCTCAGCTCCGACAAGGATCACGTGCGCGACGCCCGCTGCGGTAATCGGTTCGGCAAGCTGGCGGTGGAAGGCGTCGGCAAAATCGCCCAATTCCTTCATGCTGCCCAGCACCGCGATACGGCGCGTGGCAGGCGTGGCGGCCAGCGCCTTCAGGGTCGCGCGCATTGAAGCGGGGTTGGCATTGTAGCTTTCGTCAATCACCAACGCGCTGCCGCCCCCGCCCACGGAAATGGTGTGGCGCGCGCCGCGACCTTTCATGCCGCCCATTTCAGCAAGGGCAAGGCCGGCGCTGGCCAGATCGCCGCCCGCTGCGCGCACCGCCGCCATGACGCCCAGCGAATTGACGATCCAGTGTTCGCCCGGCTCAGCGATAGTGTAACAAATGCGCCGGTCGCCAAGATCGGCCGTGACAAGCGATCCGCCGCCCGCTGCCGGAATGGCATCGAGCAAACGCACGTCCGCATCCGTGGCGCGTCCGAAGGTGACGACCTTGGCTCCGCAGGCCTTGGCATGACCGATCATCCGGTCCGCCCATTCGCTGTCCGCCGGGATGACCGCAACGCCGCCCGGAACAAGGCCGGTGAATATCTGCGATTTTTCGTTCGCGATCGCCTCAAGACTGCCAAGGTTTTCGATATGGGCGGGCGCGATGGTTGTGATCAGCGCCACGTGCGGCTGCGCATGGGCGCTAAGCGGCGCGATTTCGCCCTGATGGTTCATCCCCATTTCGAACACGCCGAATTTCGCGCGCGCGGGCAGCCGCGCCAGCGAAAGCGGCACTCCGACATGATTGTTGTAACTGCGCACCGACCGATGCGCCGCACCGCGGCTGGCGCGGTCGAGGCAGGCGAAAATCGCCTCCTTAACGCCGGTTTTGCCGACTGATCCGGTGATCCCGATGCGCACCGCTTCGACCGCACGGTCGCGCGCGGCATGGGCCAGATCGTGAAGCGCCTGGGTGGTATCGCTGACCAGCACATGGGGAAAATCGACTGCGCGATCGACAATCGCGGCAACCGCGCCCTTGGCAAAGGCAGCTTCGATGAAGCGGTGGCCGTCCATCGCTTCGCCCTTCAAGGCGATAAACACATCACCCGGCTTCACATCGCGCGAATCCATTTCGACGCCCGATGCCTGAAAATCATGGCTGGCGATGCCGCCCGTCGCAGCCTCAATCTCCGCGGCGGTCCATAACGCAAGCGGCAGCGCATCGCGCGACGTAACGGGCCATTGATGCAACATCGGGTGAGCGATGGCCATATTCATCAGCACTGACCTCCCGCGCACTCACGCGCCACTTCGACATCGTCGAAAGCTTCGATCCGCATGTTATCTCCAGACCCGAATATTTGACCCTGCTCGTGGCCTTTCCCCGCGATCAGCACAATGTCGCGCGGGCCGGCATCCCCAATTGCAGCGGCAATCGCGGCGCGGCGGCCTTCAATCTCGCGGGTGTTGCTCCCCGCCCCCGCCATGATCGCAGCGCGGATAGCCGCCGGATTTTCGCTGCGGGGATTATCATCGGTGACAATGGCCAGATCGGCAGCGCGGGCGGCGACGTCGCCCATCTGCGGACGCTTGCCGGCGTCGCGGTCCCCGCCTGCGCCGAATACGACGATCAGGCGGCCCCCTGCCGACACATGCGGACGCAGCGCGGCGATCGCGGCTTCCAGTGCATCGGGGGTGTGCGCGTAATCGACATAGACAGGCGCGCCCGCAGCATTGAGCGCGGCCCGCTCCAACCGCCCGCGCACGGGCTGCAAGCGGGTGAGCGCATCGAAGGTGGCCGAGGCCGACACACCCGTCGCTATCGCCAACCCTGCGGACACCAGCGCATTGGCAGCCTGATAGGCGCCGATCAGTGGCAGGCTGACCTTCCGCAACGCGCCTTCATATTCGATGTGAAGAAGCTGGCCCAACTGTCCGGGTTCGCGCGAAACAAGGTGCAAAAAATTTCCACCCTCGCCCACGGTCATCACCGTCAGCCCGCGCGCCTTGGCCCCGGAAATCGCCTGAGCTGTCCAGTGCGAACCATCGCCCGCATCATGGATCACCGCCGGGCTGCCGGGTGCGACAACTTCGGTGAACAGCCGCATCTTGGCTGCGAAGTATTCCTCCATCGTACCGTGGTAATCGAGGTGATCGCGGCTGAAATTGGTGAAGGCGCTGGCGGCGACGGTCAGGCCCTCGTTGCGATATTGCGACATGCCGTGGCTCGACGCCTCATAGGCGACATGGGTCACGCCTTCGCGCGCAAGCCCGCTCATATTGGCAAGGAAGGTGACGATGTCAGGCGTGGTCAGCCCGGTCGATACGCTGCCGTCCGGCGTCGTCACGCCCAGCGTCCCGATGCTCGCCGCTCGCTCGCCTGCCATGCGCCAGATCTGGCGCGTCATTTCGACGCACGAGGTTTTTCCGTTGGTGCCGGTGACCGCGACGATGGTCGAAGGAACGGGCGCGAAAAAACCTGCAGCAAGGCGCGCAAAGGTGCGGCGCGGGTTGGCGTCGGCAATATGCACCGCACCTTCAACTTGCGCTTCGGGACGGGCCACAACAGCCACCGCGCCTGCTTCAATCGCGGCGGTGATGAAATCTTCACCATTCACCGCGGCGCCCTGAAACGCGCCGAACACGGTGCCCGGCGCCACCTTGCGGTGATCGATCGCAAAGCCGGTAACGGCCGCATCGCCCGCGGCCGGGAGCCCTGCCCTGGCCTGCAGTTCGCCCAGCTTCATTTACCCTTGTCCACCAGATAGCGCAGGTCGGAAATATCCACATCGCGGCTGTCGTCCGGCTGCACGCCCAGCATCGGGCCGATGCGCGGCACCAGCTTGCCGACAATCGGCGCGGAGGTGAAGGCGGCGGTGCGCTGGAAGCTTGAAGCAATCGTGCCCTTGGGCTCGTCGACCACCACCACCACCACATAGCGCGGCGCATCCATCGGGAAGGCGGCGGCAAAGGACGAAACAAGCGCGGTCTTGTTATACCCGCCTACGCCCGCCTTTTCGGCAGAGCCCGTCTTGCCGCCCACGCGGTAACCCGGCGCATCGGCGCTGCGACCCGTGCCATATAGCGAGATCATGCGCAGCATCTGGCGCATTTTGGACGAGGTCGATTCCTTGAACACCCGCCGCCCTTGCGGGACATTCGTCGGGTCCACCTTCATCAGCGTCGTCGGACGCCAGATCCCGCCATTGACCATCGCGGCATAGGCGCTGGCGAGGTGCAGCGGGGTCACCGCCAGACCATGACCGAAGCCCACGGTCATGTTGGTGACCCGGCTCCACGCGCCCTGCGGCCAGATCGGCCGGCCCTTGGCGGGCAGTTCGATGAACGGGCGGCGGTCCATGCCCAGATCAATCATGGCGCGGCGCAGGCGTTCCGGGCCAAGCTCGTCGGCGACGCGGGCAGTGACGGTGTTGGACGAATGCACCAACGCCTGCGGCACGTTGAGGCTGGGCCCCATCGAGTGCGAATCCTTGATCGAACGGCTGCCCACCGGCACCGGCGCGGCGTTCCACTGGCGGGCGAGATCGCGCACCACGCCCGCATCGATCGCGGCGGCGACCGTCAGCGGCTTGAAGGTCGAGCCGAGTTCGTAAACCCCGTTGGTGGCGCGGTTGAACACGTTGACCGCACCGGCCGCGCCTGCGGTATTGGGATCGAATTCGGGCAAGGACGCCATCGCCATCACCTCGCCCGTATCGACGTCCAGCACGATGCCCGCCGCGCCGATGGCATTGGTCGCCAACATCCCGCGCCGCAGTTCATCCTCGAGTGCGCCCTGCACACGCACATCGATCGACAGGGCAACGGGATCGACCCGCTGATCGGGGTGGCTCAGGCGATCCTGAAGCACCTGCTCCATGCCCAACTGCCCGCCCTTGTCTTCAACCACATAGCCCAGCACGTGCGCAGCCAGCGTGCCCTGCGGGTAATAGCGATCCGTCTCTCGCGGAATTTCCAGCGCAATTTCACCCAGGCTGAACACGCGGTTGGCTTCTTCCGGCAGGATGCGACGGCGCAGATAACCGGACTTTCCGGAAGCCAGGCGGCGCGCCATGCGGGCGACGTCGATATCGGGGAAAATCGCCTTCAGCGCCTGCGCCACTTCCTGCGGCGAACGCACCAGCGGCGAGCCGCTATCGCCCATGGCCGCGGGATCGAACCACAGCGCATAGGCCGGGAAAGCCCGCGCCAGCGGTGCGCCGTTGCGATCGGTAATCTCCCCGCGGGGGGGCAGTAGCGCATCTTCGAGGCTGGTCCGCTCAGGCGCTTGCCCGACCAGGCCGAGCGAGGCGATCCGCAGCAAGGCGATCAGCGCAATCAGCGCAAAACCGACCAGCAACCACAGCACCCGCACGCGTGCCAACCACAGCAATTGCGCCCGCAACCCTGCGCCTGCCATGCGGCCTGCGGGAATGACAGGCGTGACGGACAGCGGTGTTTGAGGGGCAGCCGAATGGGCCGCCATTATGTTCATTCCGCGATTCCCTGCGCGGCAGCGACCTTGGCTGCGCGCCGCGTTTCGGCGCGGGCCGGACGGATCGGGGATGCCTCGATCAGGAAATCACCAAAGGCCTGCGTGAATACCGCGCCTGCATCCCCTTCAGCAGAGGCCGAAGCCAGTGCCACCTTCGCGCCCGACACCGGCGAACGCATCGGCTCATCGCTGGCAGCATCGGCCGCCGTCTCACCCGTTTCGGCGCGTGCAAGGCGGATCGGCGACGGCGCACCGGGCCCGCGCACTTCGCCAAGGCTGGCCAACTGCCGCTCCCCGTCAAGGAACTGCCCGGCGCGCGGCGCGCTGTAGCCGAATTCGACCGTATTCCATTCGGCAAGCTGGCGCTGGCTGGCGCGGGTCTGGAATTCGGTTTCCAGCAGCAGCGCTTCGCGCTGCAAGGCGATCAACTGGCGTTCGGCCAGCAGCACTTCGCTGCGCACCGCGTGCACCTTGAAGCTCAACACCACCACCAGCGCAAAACAAATGGCAAGGACGGCAGCCCAGCCGAGCGAACGGACCTGAGAGCTGTTCATCATGCAGCGATGCTCCTTGATGGCGCGTCGGTGCGGGCGGCGTGACGCAGGGTGGAAGAACGGGCGCGGGGATTGCGGGCGATTTCAGCCTCTGACGGACGGATCGCCTTGGACAGGGCCGCAAAGGTCGGCGGCGGGCCGGGAATCTCGCCGGGCAGGTGGCGCGAAACCGATCGGCCCGCACCGCTGGCGGTGCGCAGGAACTGCTTGACGATCCGGTCTTCAAGGCTGTGGAAACTGACCACGGCCAGAATACCACCCGGCGCCAGCAGCGCCTCAGCTGCGGACAATCCGGCTTCCAGTTCGCCCAGTTCATCGTTCACATGGATACGCACGGCCTGAAAGGTGCGGGTTGCAGGGTCTTTCTTGTCGTGGGGCTTGTGACCCAGCGCGCGGCGCACCACGCGGGCCAGTTCACCCGTGGTCGCCAGCGGACGCGCGGCAACAATCGCCCGCGCCACGCGGCGCGACTGGCGCTCTTCGCCATAGTGGTAGAGCACGTTGGCGATGGCTTCTTCATCGGCGGTATTGAGGAAATCGGCGGCGCTTTCGCCCGACTGGCTCATCCGCATATCCAGCGGGCCATCGTGCATGAAGGCAAAGCCGCGCTCCCCCTGATCCAGCTGCATGGAAGACACGCCGATATCCATGACCACGGCATCGACATGCGGCACGCCAATCGCCGCAAGTTCATGGCGCATGGCCGAAAACCGCGCCGCGTGGAGCGCAAGGCGGCCATCGAAACGCGCCACCATCGCCTGGCCGGCAGTGATGGCATCGGGATCGCGGTCAAAGGCGTGGACGTGCGCGCCTGCCTCCAGCAGCGCCGCGGTGTAACCGCCCGCCCCGAAGGTCGCATCGACAACGGTCATGCCCGGACGCGGCGCAATGGCAGTGACCACTTCATCCAGCAGCACGGGGATATGGGGCGCGTCCTGCATCATCACACAGCCCCCTTCTTGGGGCTTGCCATCAGCTTGGCACAGGCGGCCTGCGCGCCTTTCCATTCGGGGCCCATGAGTTGAAGCTGCTCGGGCGACCAGATGAAGAAGAATTCGCCTGCGGCCTGAAAATAGAGCCCATCGCCAACCTTGCCCAATTCGCGCAGGTGTTCCGGCATAACGAAGCGACCGCTGTCATCGAAGGGCAACTGGGAAAAGCCGAACAGTTGCGCGGCGCGCACTTCGCGGTCGAAATCGTGCTGAGCAAGGCGGATCGCGCGTTCTTCCTCACGGTCAAGCTGCGCGTCGAGCTTGGCTGTGCGCGACAGGCCGAAACCGATCAGGCAATCGAACCGGTCATGAGCGGCGAGGCAGAGGATGCGGTTACCGCCGGAGCTTTCCTTGACCGCTTTGCGAAACTCGGGCGGCAGGACAAAGCGGCCCTTCTCGCCCGAAGGCGAGTAAGCTTGGCCGTTATATCCTCCAAAAGCAGACACGTGCCTGCATTCCCCTTCTGCCCCTGCAGCGCGCCCGATGGGCAGCGCCGCGTGATGATACGAACAAAGCGCCTGCATCCTGCCCCGCGCCCAAGCGGAGACAGTGCCCCGACCCCACCGGCCGGACGCATTGCAAATAGCCATGTCTGATGGACCCCGGTCATATCGGGGAAGAAGCGGGGATGGAAGGGATTTTTCGGGGATTTTACGGGAAAACTTGGTAATTTGTTGTTTTTACGAAGCTTATTGGATTGACAAGTTAAACGCTTACAGGGGGTATTCGGTCAAGAAACGCTGCCAAAACAGGGTGTGGAGCCGATCAATCCCGTAAATTCCCCAATGCGGCGACTCCGAGTCCCTCCCCTCCCGCATTTTCCCGCACCCTTCAGAGCAGGGCCGCAGAGACCACTTGGCGCAGGATCGCCCCGCCCTCTCCGGCGAGTTCGTCATGTTCGAAGACCGCGGCATCGGCGATCACCGTGACCTGCCCCTTGCCCACCGCACAGCGCGCCGCCGCTCCATCAGCCAGCAAAGTGCAATCGGCAGCGGCGGGATCGGGCAAGGAAATCTGCCCCGCCAGCGCCAGCGGGAGCGGTGCTGCGCCAAGGCGCGCCGTCCGGCTTGCCGCGGCCTGTGCTTCGTCGAAACTGATCGCCATGCCCCAGCGCGCCACCACCGGCGGAACCAAGGCCGCATCCACCGGACGGCGCGGATCACCCAGCGGAAGGTCATATTCCCCCGTCAGCGCCGGATCGAGCACCAGCAGCAGCCGGCCGCCCGCCCGCACCCAGGTATCCAGCGCAACATTATCCGCTGGTGAAAGCCCGCGCGGCTGGATCACCGCAATCCGGGTCAGCCCCGCCAGCGGATCAACCTCTGGCGCATCGGGGGAAAGACCGGGAACAGGCGACAGCGTGTCGAGCGGGTAGAGCTCCCAATCGGGGGCCAGCGCTGCTTTCTGCCACGTCGGCGGCACGCCCGCCGCCAGATCCGCGATTTCCGCCCCCAGCGGCCAATAGAGCGGCAGGCTGGTCATCAACCCCAAACGCTGAGCCCGCGCCGTTTCCGAGGGTGCGGTGTCGGGCACAGCGGGCGCCGTATCGCAACCCGTCAGCCCGGCGATCACCGCCAGCAGCCCACCCAGCGCCCCGTTGTTAACGCGCGGCATTGCCTGCGGGGCTGGGCGGCAGGTCGAGCGGTTTGGGCGTCGGCGACGGGCTTGGCTCGGCAGCAATATCAGGAACCACGCCCGCATCGGCGAGCGGATTGGCCTGCGCAGGCGCAGCGCCGGGTTCGGTGGTGGGCGCGGCTTCGGGCGGGGCAAGCTGGTCGTTGCGGTCCACCTGCCCGCCGATAATGCTGGCAAGGCCAACCAACAGCACCATCGCCCCGATGCCGAACAACCCGACCTGAAGCCGCTGCACAGCCTCAGCCCGAGCGATGGCCGCCGTCGAAACATCCTCAGGCTCGCCAACAATTTCCTGCGCTGCGGCAGAATCAGCCAGCGCGCGCGGAGCAAACAGGCTGCGCTGGTTCATACGCCGCAGCCGTTCACGCCATGAAAGCGCGTTCATGCTGTTTCTCCTGCGCGGGTCAGCCAGTCAAACGCGGGCAGTCCCTTGGCGGCCAGCCATTCGGGGTTGTAAAGTGTGGAGAGGTAACGGAAGCCCGTGTCGCACAGGATCGTCACCACCTGCGGATGGGGCCGACCTTCAGCAACCAGTTCCTTCCCCAGTGCGACAGCGCCTGCGACATTGATGCCGGATGACAGGCCAAGGCACAGCCCTTCCTGCCGCAGCAGCCGTTCAACCCAGACAAGGCCTTCCTCGTCGCTGATGCGGTACTGCGTATCGATCGGCGCGCCTTCCAGATTGGCGGTGATACGCCCCTGCCCGATCCCTTCGGCGACCGATGATCCTTCGGCCTTCAATTCGCCGTTCGCATAGTAGTTATACAGCGCCGCGCCGTGCGGATCGGTCAGCGCGATGCGGATATTCTCGTCAAAGGCTTTGAGGCCCAGCCCCACCCCTGCGATCGTCCCGCCGGTTCCTGCGGCACACGTGAAGCCATCAATCCGCCCGTCCATCTGCTCCCAGATTTCCGGCGCCGTTCCTTCGATATGGGCGCGGCGGTTGGCGATGTTGTCGAACTGGTTGGCCCACACCGCGCCGGGCGTTTCCTCAGCCAGGCGGCGCGAGGTGTGGACGAAGTGGCCTGCGTCGGCAAACTTGGTCGGCGGCACCAGCACCAGCTCCGCGCCCAGCGCCCGCAGCGTGTCCATCTTCTCCTTGGACTGGTTGTCGGGCATGACGATGATCGTTTTGTAGCCTTTGGCATTGGCGACCAGCGCAACGCCGATCCCGGTATTGCCCGCCGTCCCTTCGACCACCGTGCCGCCGGGCTGCAATTCCCCCCGCGCCTCGGCATCGCGGATGATATACAGCGCCGCGCGGTCTTTCACCGATGAACCGGGGTTGGCAAATTCGCACTTGCCATAAATGTCGCAGCCTGCCGCTTCGCTGGGGCCGGCAAGGCGGACGATGGGCGTATTGCCGATCAGTGCGAGCGTATCGCCAAAGGGACGGGTGATGTTCATGCCCATGAATTAGGCGCTGCGGGCGCGCGGGGCAACGCCGAAGTCCTTGCCTTAGGTTGGCAGCGCCAGCGTGGCGTTAATCACGGTGCCCTCGGCGATTTTCTCTGCCTTGCGCACGGCGGCTTTCAACGGGAGCACCCAGCCGCCCACCTGTTTGGACGGGAACAGCGATGTGCGCCATGTGGTGGCGCCAATAGTCGCCTCGACATAGACCGATCCCCACGCGGCAGCGCCGGCGGCATGGGCGCGGATGGCGGCGGCGATATCGCCATCGATGGTCAGGAAATACCATGAACCCTTGGCGGGCGCGCCGTCGCTGCCCTGCCACAGCCATGCTTGACCTTGCACCTGCCACGGCCCTGCGGGAGCATCAGGCGCATGACCCAGTTCATCGCGCAGGAAACGGGCAAGATCGGCGTCCACCGGCCCGCCCCCGCGCGCGCTAAGGCCTAATCTTCCGGAGCGAGGGTCACGTGCAAGCCGTCCAGTTCGGCGGTGAGCGGAATCTGGCACGACAGGCGCGAAGTGGCTTCGCGGTGGTCGGAGGATTCCAGCAGGTCGTCCTCGTCTTCGCTCATCTTGGGCAGCTTATCGGCGAAGGCCGCATCGACATGGATGTGGCATGTCGCACACGAACAGCACCCGCCGCACAGCGCCAGCAACTCATCAAAGCCATTGTCGCGGATCGCTTCCATCACAGTCAGCCCGTCCCCGACGGTGATTTCGCTGGTTTCGCCTTCGCGGTTGGTGACGACCAGTCTGGGCATGGATCGGAGTTCCTTCTTTGGCTTTGCGGCAATTGGGCGCAAGACCCTGCGCTGTGAGAATGCAGAGCGGCTGCTATGATAGTTGGCCGCACATGGCAAGTTGAGGAAAGTGGCAGTGGGGCTGACAGCCGAAAAATTGCGCGATGATTTGGACGCGGTGGCCCTGCGAGAGCCGCAATTGGCGGCGGCTCTGGACAGGGTCGGCTATCCGGAAGCGCGCATCCGTGACCCGGGATTTGCGACCATGCTGCGCACGATCGTCGGCCAGCAAGTCTCGGTCGCGGCAGCGGCATCAGTGTGGCGCAAGATGGAGGCGGAACTGGGCGAGGATTTCACCGCGGGGTGTTTGCTGGCACGCGATTTCGAAACCTTGCGCGCCTGCGGCCTGTCGCGCCAGAAACAGGGCTATGCCCGGTCGCTGTGCGAGCTGGTTGTCGCGGGCGAACTCGATTTCAAAGGGCTTCCTGCCGATGACGAAGCGGCGATCGAACTGCTCACCCGGATCAAGGGGATCGGGCGCTGGTCGGCGGAAATCTACCTGCTGTTCGCAGAAGGCCGCCCCGATATCTGGCCCGCGGGCGATCTGGCCGTGCAGGAAGGGGTGAAACGCCTGCTGGGTCTGGAAGAACGCCCGTCGGAAAAGGCCACCCGCGCGCTGGCCGAACCGTGGTCACCGCAGCGCGGAAGCGTGGCGATTTTCACTTGGCATTTCTACGCCAACCCTGCGCTGTGAGCCGGTTTATGGTGACGTGCGGTATTGGCATTTGCGGGCCAAAAGCGGTCGTTCGGCAATCGACCCCAAATCGGACGTTAGAGAAGTCATGGGCTTTGCACAAAGCGGACGTGGTGCAAACTTCGTTCGTCGATGGCGAGTGCAGAGCCGACTCAAAAATGGTAAACACCAAACCATGATCGCCAGTTACGTCGCCAGCGCAAAATCATCTTGGTTTGACACCACTAAGGCGCTTGTCTCGTTCCTGCGCAGTCCCCGACCAAATAGCCTCCGCCCTATGACTGCACGATCGAAGATGGTCACCATTGTTTGGCTGTTCGTCTTATCGGCGTTGGTGACCGCCGCCTTTGCTCTTGCAGGGTTACCCTTTCTGTTGATGTCAGAGCCGACCGTAGCTGGGGGATTGAGCAACGTCATCGATCAGCCTGTTGTGACCATGATCGTTACGGTTGTAATTCTCGGACCGGTGATCGAGGAAATGATGTTTCGGGGGTGGCTGATCGGGACTTGGCAAGCCTTGATTGGGACAACGGCTTTCGTCGCAATATTCTACATAGCCACGCCATTCGCGAAGAAGTTCGTCGACGCACCTTTATTTGTGGTCCAACTCGGAATCACGGCCCTTGGTTTGGCTGTCGTCTATGCAATTGCGCTGATACAGCCTCGTCCGCGTATAAAGTATTTTGATCGCATGTTTCCGATATTCTTCTGGGCACAAGGTGTCTTGTTCGGAGCTTTGCACTTTGGAAATTTATACTCGGAGTCGATAGCTCTACCTCTCCTTATGACCCTTCCGCTTATCGTTTGTGGTTGGCTGTGGGGCTATGCAAGGGTCGTTCTCGGATTGCCTGCCGCCTTGGCTCTGCACATAGCATACAACGTTCCGTCGGCCGTGGGCATGGCAGCCCTTATGGCGATGCGAGCCTAATGGCAGCTTAGGACCTCCAGTCGCAAATACCGGACAGGCAGCAATCCGCCCAGTTGCAGCCATCCATCTGCTGCTCCGAGCCGCCCAAAAACCGCCATTCCATAGCTGCGCCGGATTATTGAAGGAGCCAACCGGCCACTAGGAATGGCTAAGCAATGGAAACGGATGACTTCATGCCGGTCCAGCGCGGCGGTTTGCTTCTTGCATTTCTGCGCCAACCCCGCGCTGTAATGGCTGACAATCGCGATTTTCCGCTCTAATCAGGTTGCAAATAGCAATGGAGAGGGGATCACCATGAGCCAGCAACGCAGCATTTTCATCACCGGCGGCGGATCGGGCATCGGGCGCGCAACCGCGCTGCATTTTGCGTCGCGCGGCTGGTTCGTGGGCGTGGCCGATATCAATGAAGCGGGCATGGCTGAAACGCTGGGCCAGATCGCGGGCGATGCGAAGTGGTCGGGCAGGCTTGACGTGCGCGACCGGGCGGGCTGGGACGCGGCGCTATCGGCCTTCGCGGCGGCGGCCGGCGGGCGGATCGATGCGCTGCTCAACAATGCCGGGATCGGCACGGGCGGCGCGCTGGCGGACCTTGACCCCGAGGAAATCGACCGCTGCCTCGACATCAATCTGAAGGGTGTGCTGTACGGCGCGCAGGCGGCTTATCCCTACCTCAAGGCCGCCGCGCCCGGATCAGCCCTGGTCAACATCGCCAGCGCGGCTGGTATCGTCGGGTCGGCGGGGATGAGCGTGTATTGCGCCACCAAGTTCGGCGTGCGCGCGATCAGCGAAAGCCTTGATGCCGAATGGTTGCCTGACCGCATCACCGTGGCTTCGGTGTGCCCTGCCTTCATTGACACACCGCTGCTGAACGGTACCGGCAACCGCAAGTCCAATGTCGCCATCCGCGACAACGTGCGCGCGGCGGGGCTGGAGATCAGCCCTGTCGAACACGTCGCGCAAGCCGTGTGGGACGCGGTGCACGGCGACAAGCTGGATTACTTCGTTGGCGCCACGTCCAAGCGGATGGCCTTTGCCAAGCGGTGGATGCCCGGCAGGGTGCGCAAGCAATTGCGCGCCAGTTCCGGGCCGTTGGGGAGGTAAGTTACCCCACAATCCCATCAATGGCGCGCGCCAGCTTGGCATCGCGCTGGGACAAGCCGCCGGCATCGCCTGCATCATGGGTGGTCAGGGTCACTTCGACCTTGGCATAGACGTTGAACCATTCGGGGTGGTGGTCTTGCGCTTCGGCCAGCAGGGCAACACGCGACATGAAGCCCCAGGCTTGCGAGAAATCCCGGAACTGGAAAGTGCGCGTGATCGCCTTGCCCGCGCGCGTCAATTCCCATGCGGGGTGCTGGCCGAGCAGTTCTTGCACATCGGCGGGATCAAGTTCGGGGACGTTCATGACAGAGGCTCCGGTTCGCGGGGTCGCTTGTTTGCGGGCCGCCTTTTCCCTAACGCTGCGGGTTAATGCAAGCGCCCCCGCCTTCCCTCGCCGCCGAAAATCTCGCCTGTCGCCGGGGGGAACGCCTGTTGTTCCGGCGTTTGTCGTTTGCGCTGACGCCCGGCGCGGCGTGCCATATCACGGGCGCGAACGGGGCTGGCAAGACGACGCTGATCCGCGCGGTGGCGGGGCTGACGACGCCCTATGCGGGCACGGTGGTGCGGACGGGCGCGCTGGCGCTGCTGGATGAACGCACGGGGCTGGATCCCGACCTGCCGCTCGGCCGCGCGCTGGCGTTCTGGTTCGGGCTGGACGCTGCGGACGAGGCCGCGACGATCATGGCGCGGCTGAGGCTCGATCCGCTGGCAGAAGTGCCGGTGCGCTATCTTTCTACCGGGCAGAAGAAGCGCGCGGCGCTGGCCCGGGTGCTGGGGCAGCAGGCACCGATCTGGCTGCTGGACGAGCCGCTGTCCGGCCTCGACACCGCATCGCAAGGCCTGGTCAGCACCTTGGTGCGCGAACATTGCGAAGGCGGCGGAACCGCGCTGATCGCCTCGCACCAGCCGTTGGATGTGCCGGGGATGACCAGCTTTGCGATCGAGGATTTTGCGCCCCTTGAAGCCGAGGAATACGAGGCATGATCGCTGCCCTGCTCCGCCGCGATCTGGCGCAGTTTTTTCCCTTCACCGGAAGCGGCGCGGCCCTGCCCGTGGTTTTCTTCGTCGCGGTCGCCATGCTGTTCCCTTTCGCGGTTGGGCCGGACGCCAACCTGCTCGCCAAGACTGGCGGCGGCGTGGTGTGGATCGCGGCGCTGCTGGCGGCGATCCTGCCACTGGAAAAGCTGGTGGCGCGGGATATTGAACTGGGGTTCTTCGACCAGCTCAAGCTGCGCGGTCTGGCGGAAGAAGCGATGATGGCGGTGCGCCTGATCGCCCATTGGCTCAGCTTCGGCCCGCCGCTGCTGCTCGCCACCTTCCCCGCCGCCGCGCTGCTCAAGATTGAGGGCGAGACGTTCCAGATCCTGTTGCTCGGTCTCGCCGCTGGCACGCCGGGCCTTGCCGCCATCGGGTTGATGATCGCCGCGCTCACCGCTTCCCTGCGCGCAGGCGCGGCGCTGTCGGGCCTGCTGCTGATCCCGCTCGCCCTTCCGATCCTGATTTTCGGAGCCGGCGCGCTCGCCCGTCAGGATCAAGTCAGCCTCGGCTTCGTTGCAGCCATAAGCCTCGCGCTGGTGGCACTCGCTCCGTTTGCCGCCGGAGCCGCGATCCGGGCGGCAAGGGAGAATTAGTGCGCGCACCTGAGTCACACGTTCGGGCCAACACATTGATGGGCAATATCGCGCTGGGGCTGCTGGGCTTCACGCTGTTTGCCTTTGCCCTGAAAGCCATCGCGCACCCCGAAGTTCAGGCGCGCTACACGCCGATTGTGGTGTTCCACGCGGTGAGCATGATCGCATGGCTCACGCTGCTGGCGGTCCAAGCCTTCGCCGCCGCGCGCTTCAAACTGGCCGCGCACCGGGCGACAGGCCGCGCTTCGATCGCGCTGGTGGGCGCGATGCTGGTGAGCGGATCGGTGATTTCATGGCGCATCGGGCTGGAACTGGGCCGCCCGGAAGTGACGGTGGTCAACCTCGCCGCCTTTGTGACCTTCATTCCGCTCTATTTCGCCGCCCTGCACTTCGCCCGCCGCCGCGACATCGCCGCCCACCGCCAGGCGATGCTGATCGCGACACTGGCGCTGATGACGCCTGCCTATGCCCGTGTGGTACAAGTGCTGGGCCTGCCCGATCCGGTCGCGATTGCGGTGCAGCCACCGATCACGATCCTGATCGCCTGCGGGTATGATTGGGTGCTGCATGGGCGGGTGACCAAACCGGTGCTGGTCATGCTGGCGTTTTCGGTCGGGCTGGTGGTGGTGATGGCCGGCGTGCTTGCCGTATTATTCATGTAACCGGATCGCCTCCCCGGCCGGTAGGGCCGCAAGGACGACTGCCCGTCCGCAGCGGGGGCAGCTTTGATGCCCGTTCAGCGAGGATCGCGCGCCCGGAGGGGCGTGCGAAAACCTAAACGTAAGGCGGGCAATCCCGCCCGGTCGTGCTCTTGGTGAAAATCTCGTTGCCCGTTTCGGTGATCGCAATCGAATGTTCGAACTGCGCCGACAGGCTCTTGTCCCGTGTCACCGCCGTCCAGCCGTCACCCAGCACCTTGGCCCATGGCTTGCCGAGGTTGATCATCGGTTCGATGGTAAAGAACATTCCCGGCTTCAGCTCCGGCCCCGTCCCGGCCTTGGCGGCGTGGACGACTTCGGGGGCATCATGGAACAACCGCCCCAAGCCATGCCCGCAGAATTCACGCACCACGCCGTAACGGAACTGGTTGGCGTGCGCCTCGATCGCTGCGCCGATATCGCCCAGCCGCGCGCCGGGCTGGGCCGCCGCGATGCCGAGCATCAGGCATTCGTAGGTCACCTCGACCAGCTTGCGCGCCTTCAGCGAAGGCTCGCCTGCGTAGAACATCCGGCTGGTATCGCCGTGCCAGCCATCGACCAGCGGGGTGACGTCGATGTTGAGTATGTCGCCATCCTTCAGCACCTTGTCACCCGGGATACCGTGGCAGATCACGTGGTTTATCGAGATGCAGCAGCTATGCGCATAACCGCGGTAGCCCAATGTCGCAGGCACCGCGCCTGCATCCAGCATCATGCCGCGGATCGCATCGTCCAGCGCGCCGGTGGTGACGCCGGGCTTCACCATTTCGGCGCAAGCGTCGAGGATTTCGGCGGCCAGCCGTCCGGCCTTGCGCATTCCGTCAAAACCTGCGGCCGTGTGCAGTTTGATGCTGCCATCGCGATAGACGGTCTGATCGCCGTCAACGAGTTGATAATCGTGCATGGTCGTCACATAGCGACTGCGGGCGCAGAATGCTACTTCCCCGGCGCGAAGGCTGCCCTGTATTCGGGTTTGACCGCCGCAAGCACGGCCCGCGTCACGGGCAACGTCGCCTCGTAAGTGCCTTCAGCATAGGCCCCCGCCACATAAGGCGCCGCGATCAGGCCGATGCGGTTAAATGCGCGCCTGTTCGATGATCCCACCATCACGGTCAGATCGCTGACGGGCGGGCACGGGAAGAAGCCGTCATCGTAGTAGTCCGGGCCAAGCCGCGCCTTTTTCTCCGTCTTCAAGGCTTTGCACCATCCGGCGCCGAGCGCATTCTGCAAGGCTTGCGGTGACCGGAACATCGCCTTGGGGTCAATCGCCTGCTTGGCCGTGCGGTCCCACACCAACGCATCGAAGGCGCCATTGCCATGTGCCCCGCCCGAATATTCCCAGAACGTGGCCGATAGCGACAGGAAGCGCGGCAGGTTGGCGACCACCTGCCATGTTTTCTCGAACGACCGGTTGACGCAGCCGCCGCAATCCTCGGCCGAGAACTCGGCAAGGGCGCTGTCCCATTCCTGCTTCTGGTCGGCAAGGATCCGGTCACGCTCCGCCGTGAACCGCTCGACCAGCGCGGGGACGGCGGAAACGGCGGCGGGCCATTCATAGCCGAAGTCCCGGATGGCCTCGCCCTTGGCGGCCTTGTCGGTGAAGGTGGTCACGCCGGGGGCAGGCGCTGGCGGGGGCGGGGGCGGGGGCGCCGGTGGCGGGACGATCGCGGTCTGGCTGGCCATGGCTTCGGGCGAGAAGCAGGCGGCGAGCATGGCCATCGCCAGCACCCCGCTCGCCCGCGCATAAAGGGCCATCGCGCGGGTTAGCCCCCGCTTAGACCCCTTCCAGACCCCCTTTAGACCCCCGCCAGAATCATGTTTCGCGTGAAACATCGCGTCCTCCTCATGGCCCTGTCCGAATCCGCTGGTGACATTCGGGCGGGGCCGATTATGGAACGGGAATGAGCGAACCCAAAGCCCTGATCCGGCCCGACCGCGGCGAAGACGCCATTGCCATCCACCTCGTCAACAAGGACGGCTTCGAAGCCTTCGCCAAGGGGCTCACCTCCGGCCAGCGCGCCAGCCTTGCCGCGCAGAAATTCGAAGGGGGGGGATACCAGTTTGCCATCATCCCCAATGGCGATTTGTGGTTCGTTGTCAGCGGGGTAGCCAATCCCGAAAGCCTGTCGAGCTGGTGCCTTGCCAAGCTGGCGGAGGAACTGCCCGAAGGTGTTTACCGGGTGGCAGGGATCGACCCCGGTCCGGCGATGTTCGGTTGGATCACCGGCCAATACCGCTTCACCCGCTACAAAAGCGAGGACAAGGGCCAAGGCCCGCGCGTCTTATTGACCGCGCAGGTCGGGCAGATCGATGGCTACATAGCTGAAGCGCAAGCCGAATGTCTCGTCCGCGATCTGGTCAATGCGCCTCCGGAAGACATGGGCCCAGCCGCCTTGGAAGCCCAGTGCGAACGGCTCGCCAAAGCCCACAAGGCGGAGCTGACAGTGATCCGCGGCGATGCTTTGGAACAGGGCTACCCGATGATCCACGCGGTTGGGCGGGCGGCGGCACGGCACCATGCGCCGCGGCTGATGCATCTGGTCTGGGGTGATCCCACGCACCCCGTTCTGGCGGTGGTCGGCAAGGGGGTATGCTTCGATAGCGGAGGGCTGAACATCAAGCCCGGCGCCGGTATGCGGCTGATGAAAAAGGACATGGGCGGCGCGGCCCATGCGCTGGCTCTGGCCGGCCTGGTGATGGCGGCGCGACTGAAGGTGCGGCTGCATCTGCTTGTTCCAGCTGTCGAAAATGCCATTTCCGGCGGCGCGTTCCGGCCCGGTGATGTGCTAAAAAGCCGCAAGGGTTTAACAGTCGAGATAGACAATACCGATGCCGAGGGGCGGTTGATTTTGGGCGACGCGCTGACCCGCGCCTCCGAGGAGAACCCCGATCTGATCGTGGATTTCGCCACCCTGACCGGCGCGGCACGGGTGGCGCTTGGTCCTGATCTTCCGGCCCTGATGGCGCGGAGGGACGAGACGGCGGAAGCCTTCCTTGCGGCGGGCAAGGCCCATGACGATGCCGGTTGGCGCTTGCCGCTGCATGATGCTTACCGCGAATATCTGTCGTCGGATGTAGCCGACATGGCCAACTCAGCCGCGAACCCCTTTGCCGGGGCCAGCGTTGCCGGGCTGTTTCTCGATCGCTTTGTGGGGGAAGGGATCGACTGGGTTCATTACGATACCTTTGCATGGACCCCCGCCCCCAAACCCGGCCGTGCGCGCGGCGGGCGGGGACTTGGCTTGCGCGCAGCGTGGCACGCGATCCGCGCCCGCTATGGTGCCTGAGCTTGCTCTAGAAGCGACTTGCCGCTAACGGCCCTGCCACGCTGCTCTCCGGGGAGAAGACGCAGCGCCATCTGAGAAGGCCGACGGTACACCGATGAGCAGCGCGACGCGCGATAAAGCCGATTATGCCGTGCCCGAGGGCGTGCTGGGCCTTGCCGGACCGGTCGAAAAGCCTGCGCCCGGCACCTTGCCACTGCGCGGTGATCTTGCACATATGGCGCTTGCCGGTGTTCATCTGGCCGCTCACTACGTGATCCCCCATGTCCGCATGGTTGGCGATGCTGGCGCAGGCCTGCGCATCAATCCGCGCGCCGATGCCGATGTGTTCGCCGAACTGCCCGCAGGAAGCCGTTTCGAACTGCTAGACGTGGCTGGCGAATGGGCGTGGGGCTGCCCTGGCCCGCAAGGCCCGAGCGGATGGTGCCGGGCGAGTGACCTCGCCCCAGAAGCGGCCTAGCGCAGTGGCAATTCGCCTGTTCATCGACGGTGCGGCAGGCACCACCGGCCTGGAAATTCGCGAGCGTTTGCAAGGGCGCGGCGAGTTCGAGTTGCTGGTGCTTGACGATGCCCAGCGCAAGGACGAAAGCGCCCGCCGCGACGCGCTCCATGCCGCTGATATCGCCATCCTGTGCCTGCCGGATGAGGCTGCCAAGGACGCGGTGAAGCTGGCTGAAGGCTCAGGCACGCGCATCATTGATGCCTCCAGCGCACACCGTGTGGCGGACGGCTGGACCTATGGTTTTCCCGAGCTGATCGGGCGCGAGGTGATCGCCGATGCCCGATACGTCAGCAATCCGGGTTGCTATCCTACCGGCTTTCTCGCGCTGGTCGCGCCGCTGGTGCGCGCAGGCCTGCTGCCAGCCAGCTGGCCTTGCACCGTCAACGCCGTCAGCGGCTATTCGGGCGGCGGTAACGCGCTGATCGAGCGGTTCGAGGGCGACCCCGACATCGCATTTCGCGCCTATGGCTTGACGATGGGGCACAAGCATCTGGCCGAGATGCAGACCTATGCGGGCCTGCTCCATCCCCCGGTATTCTCACCCGCAGTTGTTCCGGCGCATCGCGGAATGCTGGTCGATGTGCCCCTGCCGCTGGCTGCGATCCCGGGTGCCGGTTCAGCTATCGCGCTGCACGACTGCCTAGAGGAATTCGCTGCACAGGCATCGCTGATCACGTTTGCAGGCGGGGCATCCACTGAAGAATTGCTGCGCAAGGGTGCACCTGGCGCCGACACTATGACGCTGCATCTTTATGCAAATGCCGACGGGACGCAGGCACGCCTGATCGCCCGACTCGACAACCTCGGCAAGGGCGCTTCGGGCGCCGCAATCCAGAACCTCAACATCATGTGCGGTCTGCCCGAAACGGCGGGCTTGCGCCTATAAACGCCGCAGGATTGCTTAAAATTTAGGCAAGCCCCGATCAGATGCTGTGCACCATTGCGCGGCGCACCATAATGTTGCTACCGGCCCTTCATCGGCGAAAGACATCCCTACCCTTGAGTCTTCAGGCAGCAAGGATCGTTCGTAGCCATCACCTACACAGCTTGGCACGGTTCTTGTTTGGAATCTGTCAGCAAACAGCCAGGCGCGGATGGGGACGACGTGAAAAAGATCGAAGCGATCATCAAACCCTTCAAACTCGATGAGGTGAAGGAAGCGCTGCATGAAATCGGCGTGTCGGGGATCACGGTCACCGAAGCAAAGGGTTTTGGCCGCCAGAAGGGCCATACCGAACTTTATCGCGGCGCCGAATATGTCGTCGATTTTCTACCCAAGGTGAAGCTTGAAGTGGTCGTCTCCGACGATCAGGCCGAGCGCGTGGTCGAAGCGATTGCCGCCGCCGCGCAGACGGGGCGGATTGGTGACGGCAAGATCTTCGTGACCGCAATCGAAAGCGCGCTGCGCATCCGCACCGGCGAAACCAACGACGACGCGATCTGATTTTTCCACCCTTTCCTGCCTGCCACTCTGGCGGGCCAAAATGAATTTTACCCGGAGGCACTACACAAATGTCGAAAGCAAAAGACGTCCTGAAAAAGATCAAGGACGAGGAAATCGAGTGGGTCGATCTGCGCTTCACCGACCCCAAGGGCAAGTGGCAGCACCTCACCATGGTCGCCAGCGTCATGGGCGAGGACGAGCTGGAAGACGGTCTGATGTTCGACGGTTCGTCGATTGGCGGCTGGAAGGCGATCAACGAATCCGACATGATCCTTAAGCCCGATCTGACCGAAACCTGGGTCGATCCGTTCAGCGCCACGCCGATGCTGATCATCAATTGCGACATCGTGGAACCATCGACCGGCGACTGGTACAGCCGCGATCCCCGCACCACCGCCAAGCGCGCCGAGGCCTACCTCAAATCGACTGGCATCGGTGACACGGTCTATGTCGGCCCCGAAGCCGAATTCTTCATGTTCGACGATGTGCGGTTCGAGGACGGCTATGCCGGTTCGGGCTTCGCGATCGACGATATCGAACTGCCGGGCAACACCAGCAAGGAATATGAAAACGGCAACATGGGCCACCGCCCGCGTGCCAAGGGCGGCTACTTCCC
>JBIKSA010000005.1:0-76171 GCA_044348875.1 Erythrobacter sp.
CCTGCCCCCACCCAAGGTGTGGGAAGTCGATTACACCCCCAACGCCACCGGCACGGCATCCGCCTATCGCCCGCAAGGCGCATTGGAACGCGGCGGTCAGCGCGCCCGCGCAGTGGGCGATTACGAGGCTTGGACCCCCGGCGGCACAGACGGCTGAGACACGGGGTGCGGCCTTTTCCTCTCGCCGTCACGCTGGTTAGTGCGCTGACGCTGGCCGCGTGCGATTACTTCGCCGCGCCTGAGGCCGAAACGGTCGAAGTTCCGCTTGGCGAAGCGACGCCGGTTGCCGCTGCGTCGGCTGCGGCTGCACCGGTCAACGATTACGGCGCGACCCCGATGAACGAGCGGGTCGCCGTGCTGGGCCTGCTGAACAAGCGCAACAATGTCTCCGAAGAGATCAAGCTGAAGCCTGGCGAATCGCGTGAGATCGGCCCGGTGATCATCCGTGTCTCCGCTTGCGAGCGCACGGCGCCATGGGAATTGCCGCAGCAGACCGGCGCTTTCGTGCAGGTCGATATTCGCGGCCGCGGCGCGACCCAGCATTCGCGCGTGTTTTCCGGCTGGATGTTCCTCGAATCGCCCAGCCTCAACGTCGTCGAACACCCGGTTTATGATGTTTGGGTCAAGGACTGCACGATGGCCTTCCCGGGCGAGGAAGGCCCGGCCGCCCCGACCGCCGATTCTTCGGGCAAGCCTGCCCGGCCTGTGGCCTCGCCCTCGGCTCCGGCCTCACCGGCACCTGCGCCAACCCCCGCACCAGCGGTGTAATCCGGGCCTGATACCGCCGAAAACCGGCGCCACGCTGTCCCCAGGCTCGCCTGCGGATGGCCATGTGCGCGTTCGACCAGACGCCGGTAATCGCCCTGCGCCAGTTCATGCGCGCCCATCGAACGCAGATGCTCGGTCATGAACTGGCAATCCAGCAAGGCAAAACCGGCGTTCCGCATCAGCGCTACCAGCCATGCCAGCGCGACCTTGCTGGCGTCCGGAACACGGCTGAACATCGATTCGCCGCAGAACACCCGGTCAAAACTCACCCCGTAAAGTCCGCCGACCAGTTCCGGAGTGCCGTCCGCCCCGGGCTGCCAGCATTCGACCGAGTGGGCGTGGCCTGCGCAGTGCAGGCTGACATAGGACTGGACGATCCGTTCGCTGATCCATGTATCGGGGTGGTCGGGGCGCGGTTCGGCACACGCGCGCACGACATGTTCGAACGCCCGGTCGAGCGTGACGGTAAAGCGATCGGCGCGGATCACCTTCTTCAGCGACTTGGACAGATGCAGCCCTTCGAGTGGGATGATAGCCCGGTCATGCGGTTCCACCCAGAACACTTCCGGGTCATCGCGACGGTCCGCCATTGGGAAAATCCCGCTGCGATAGGCAAGAAGCAGAGTCTCGATCGGGATCGGAGGGCGTTGCGGCGTATGCATGGTTGCAGCGCACAATACAGGCGCGCGGGCGTGTGGCAAAGAGGATTGCCTAACGCGGGCTCCTTCGTTAAAGCCCGCGACCTCAGCGCTGCAGGGGTGTAGCTCAGCTGGTAGAGCATCGGTCTCCAAAACCGAGGGCCACGGGTTCGAATCCTGTCACCCCTGCCAATTCTGTTTTTCAAACCGGCCTCCGCCGGCTGCCTCTCCAAGCGTTCTTGCATTTGCGCTGTTGCGCGCGTAAGGCGCTCAACGTCTCACCGACATCGGCAGAATATCCAGCCCCTCCGGCGACCTTGTCCCGGGCGGCGCGGAGCCCTACCTGAAAGCCGGCCGGACGAGACGTGAAGGCATTACGCGAAGGAACAAGGCTGGCATGGCCGACAAGCTGATCGCTCCCAAAGACGGGGCCGAAGAAAAGAAGCGCAAGACCTCGCCCGGCGAGTTCTTCAATCAGGTCAAGGCTGAGACGAACAAAATCGTCTGGCCGACCCGCGACGAAACCGTGCGCACGGCAATCTTCGTGTTCATCTTCATGTTGATCCTGTCGGTGTTCTTCCTCGGGATCGACAGCGCGTTCGGCGCGATCGTGCGGGCCGCTATCGGCCTTCTGCAATAGGCCACCCCGCCTTTCGCATCCCTCTGCCCGTCAGACCCCATTTCCAAGGACTCCTCATGGCTCGCTGGTATATCATCCACGCTTACTCCGGTTTCGAGAACAAGGTGCGCGATGCAATTATCTCGGAGGCCGATCGCCTCGGCCTTTCCGAAGGTGTCGAAGAAGTGCAGGTTCCGACCGAGACCGTGACGGAAGTGAAGCGCGGTAAAAAGGTGCAGGTCGAACGCAAGTTCATGCCCGGCTATGTCCTCGCCAAGCTGAACATGACCGATGATATCTATCACCTCGTCAAGAACACCCCGAAAGTGACCGGCTTCTTGGGTTCGGGCAATAAGCCGCAAGCGATTTCGGAACGCGAAGCCTCGCGTTACTTCGGCGGCGTGGCTCAGGCCCAGGCAACCCCGAAGCGCGAAATCAGCGTGGATTACGAAATCGGGGATTCGGTCAAGGTGCTGGATGGCCCGTTCGCCAGCTTCAACGGGATCGTCGAAGAACTCGATTTCGACAAGGCCAAGGTCAAGGTTTCGGTGTCGATCTTCGGCCGCGCAACGCCCGTGGAGCTCGATTTCGAACACGTGGAACTGTCGAAGTAAGAACCCGTCTCGGCATCTGCCAGCGCAAGCGCCGCTTCGCTTCCCGCGAGGAAGCTGATGCGGTCGCCTTGCGGGCCGATGTGACCCTTCGCACTTACAAGTGCGCGCTGTGCGGCCAGTTTCATCTTACCAGCCGCACCAAGGGGCTTCGCCAGCCGCGCAGTTTCGGTTGATTTCGGACACGCCTGCGCCTATGCGCCCCCCTTCGCTGGCCCCCGGCCAGTGATTCCGTGCGGGAGCCTCTGCAATGCACGAAGCAGAGGCGTTTGACCGCTCAACATGAGCCTGCGCTGGAAACAGCCGGGCAACAGTGCGACAGGAGTAAGGCCACATGGCCAAGAAAATCGAAGGCTATATCAAGCTGCAGGTGCCCGCCGGCTCTGCAACGCCCTCGCCGCCGATCGGCCCGGCGCTGGGTCAGCGCGGCGTGAACATCATGGAATTCTGCAAGGCGTTCAATGCCGCCACGCAGGAAATGGAAAAGGGCACGCCGATCCCGACCGTGATCACGGTTTACGGCGACCGTTCCTTCACCTTCATCACCAAGACCCCGCCCGCGTCGTTCTTCCTGAAGAAGGCGGCTGGCCTGAAGTCGGGCTCGAAGGAGCCCAGCAAGATTTCGGCTGGAACCATCAAGCAGTCGCAGATCCGTGAGATCGCGGAAGCCAAGATGGCCGATCTGAACGCGAACGACATTGATCAGGCGATGAAGATCATCGCCGGTAGCGCCCGCTCGATGGGCCTCGAAGTGGTGGAGGGCTAATCCGATGACCAAGATCACCAAGAAGGCCAAGGTTCTGGCCGCGCTCGACCGCGAAAAGCTCTACACCGTTGACGAAGCACTCAACGTGCTGCGTCAGTACAAGACCAAGTTCGACGAAACCGTTGAAGTAGCCATGAACCTCGGCGTCGATCCGCGTCACGCCGACCAGATGGTCCGCGGCATGGTGTCGCTGCCCTCGGGTACCGGCAAGGATGTTCGCGTGGCCGTGTTCGCCCGTGGCGACAACGCCGAAAAGGCGCTGGCTGCCGGTGCTGACAAGGTTGGCGCGGAAGATCTGCTGGAAGACATGCAGAACGGCAACCTCGACTATGACCGCGTGATCGCTTCGCCTGACATGATGGGCGTCGTCGGCCGTCTCGGCAAGGTGCTCGGCCCTAAGGGCCTGATGCCGAACCCGAAGCTCGGCACGGTTACCCCGAACGTCGCGCAAGCGGTCAAGGACGCCAAAAGCGGCCAGGTCGAATACCGCGTCGAAAAGCAGGGCATCATCCACTCCGGCATCGGCAAGCTCAGCTTCTCGGATGACGCGCTGAAGGCGAACTTCAAGGCGCTGACCGAAGCTGTCGTGAAGTCCAAGCCCGCAGGCGCCAAGGGCAAGTACGTCCGCAAGGTCACCATGACCTCGTCGATGGGCCCGGGTTTGAAGGTTGACCTGAGCGAAGTCGAAGGCGCGTGATTTGTGGGGGGCGAGCGCATCTGCCCTCGCCTTTCCCTGCTTATGCGACCTGAAGCTGGCATCGCTGCGAGCGGCCCGTCGTCCTTGCGATCCCTGCGGGGGCGCGGCACGACAATAAGCCAGTATTAAGGGGTCGGGAGCCGCGTGCTTCCGGCCCCTTTGCTTTTCGGAATTCCGGCAGGCCGCATCGACAGGTGGCCAATCACCCCCTTGATTTCGTATTCTACCTATCCAATTTGTTAAGACTGGTGCAGGCCCGCTACCGGGTGCTGCCCGTCATGCGCGAAGGATGGAAACTACTATGCCCCGGGCATCTGATGAACCTTTCTGGCTCAGCCCAAAGTGGTTGGTGCTGGGGGTTGCCCTCGCTGCTGAAGCATTGATGCTGAGCTACGATCTGCGGCTCGGGTTGGCGGCGGGCACGCTGTTCGGCGTAACCATAGCGGCATGGCTCTATATCGCGCTGCGCTATGGTTCGCTCAGCGGCGCGCCGTCCGTGCGCACCTCGTTGGTGGAACGGTCCCGCCAGCAGGAGCTCAATCGCCGCCGCGCAGCCCTGGAATCAGGCGCGCAGCAGGGCTCTGATCCGGCCGAGCGCCCCTGAGCGCTGGGCCAGCGCCTTCGCCTGGCTCACCCCGCTATCGAACCCGGCACGCGCGCCCAACAGCGTGCGATTGGTGAGCGTCGGTTCAAGCAGCACCAGACTGGAACAGGCCGCGCTGTGCGTCCCGAACAGCGCCTTGTGCGCGCCGTCGCCTTCGGTGAAATCGAACCAGCGATAATGCTCTTCGGCAAACAGCCGTTCCAGCGCGTCCATCTGCAACACCGTTCCGGGCGACAGCCGAGCGAACGCGGGATCATAGCCGAGATGGGCATAGACCAGCGTCTGCCCGCTGACCGGTAGCGACAGATAGGCAATCGCTGCGCCACCCGCGTGCAGCAGGAAAGCGCGCATCTGCCCGTCCTCGGCCGCTTCCAGGATCGCGCGGCGCGATGCGGCATCCTCCGGCAGTCCGGCATCGAGCAGCCGCGCCTGATAGGTGCGCGCCGAAAGGGGCAGGGCAGCGGCCAGAAACGCCTCAATCTCGGCAGGGGTGCGATGTTCGGTCAGGCTATAGCCGCCGGTAACGTCCTTCAGCTTCCTCGCCTTACGCCGCAGGGTCGACCGCGTCTTGCCCGAGAATTGCTCCACATATGCGGCGTAGCTCTGCGCCATGTCGATATAGTGGCGGTGGTAATCCTGCCGACCGCCCGCGATGAAGCCGGGGTAATGCGTCATCACCGCGGCGATGCTGCCGGTGGGTGCGGATAGCACCCTTACTCCGTCCCGCCCGCTTGCCGGAGCATCGGGCAGCACGCCTGCCAGCACGTCTTCAAGGCTGAAGCCCCACGTCGACAGATTGCGCGGCACGCTCAGCAGGCGGCGCGACCCCAGCGTGAAATCGATAGCGAGGCCTGCCATAATGCGCCGCGCCTAAAGCGCGCCGTACAGTGCGTTGGAGACGAATTGTTCGGCGAGCCGGTGCCCGGTGCGTATCGCGCTGGCCGGCAGCAATTCGTTCGGCCCGGTGGTCAGGCGCGGGGAGGGCGGGGAGCCAGCATAGTTGCCGGTGGTGACCCCGCGCATCTGCGCCAGCCCCTCGACCAGTCCGGCAAAGCGCCGCTGCACAATCCGGTTCACGGCCAGTTTGCGGCGATTGATCAGTTCAAAAGAGTGGCTGACCAGCGTGAAGCTTTGGCGCCCGCTATCGCGCGCATGGCGGATCGCGCAGAGCATCTCGACCAGCGTCAGGGCAGTGATTTGGGCATGGCGCTGCCCGCCGCCGATCGTGCTGATCGTGCCGACCGGGACTTCGATCACGCCCATGTAGCCGATCGGATCGCGGCATTCCTGACTGAGACTGATACGGTTCGCGCCGGCTGGCAGGGCCGGGCAATGGCTCGTGTCGTAATGGATGCCGATTGCCGCGAGCGCGCGCAGCGTGTCGTCGTTTGCACCGTAATTGCCCGCCCGGAACGCCACCGGCGCAGGCGCACCCGCTGCCATCAGGACGGAGCGGGCGTAGTCGAGGATCACGCACTGATCGTCGAACGAGAAATCGGCGATGTCATGACCCATCCGCTTCGAAACCAGCGGATTGGCGCTGCCGGCGATCCCCAGCCATTCGGTATGGCAATGCAATTGGACATCCTGCCCCGCTTCCATGATCGGGGCGACGATGTCCTCGATGGCGGCAACTCCCCACACCAGCGCGGGCATTGGGTCGACGAAGAACACCGCTTTCTGGCCGTGTTCCTTCAGCAGTTCCAATTTATGGCTGACGCCTGCAGGCCCATCGGGGGTCAGGCAGGCAATCGAACGGGCATAGTTTTCCGTGCGGTCGGTTGCCCCAGGCCCGGTGTAAAGGCCCGAGGAATACTCGGTATCGATGGTTATGAAGGCCTGCGTCGCCATACTTTAGGGCATAGCAAAACCGGGTTAAAACTGTGTGATGACGTCTCACGGCGTCTGCCGGACTGGGTCAGATCCCGCCGGGTGTGACCGGGTAACCTTGCGCGGCAAGATTATCGGTGAGGCTGGCGCTGCAGGCCTTCAGATCCTCTGCCCGGGTTGACCGGATCACGAAATTCGCACCGACGCGGCCTTCGCGGAAGAACGGATAGGAGCCGATCTGGCAGCTTTCGAACGCGGCCTCGGTCTGGCGCAGCACATCGGCGACTTCGCTTTCGGGGATCCAGCCGCCCAGCGTTTCCGACAGGAGCGGCGCCCCGCCTTCCAACTGGCCGGTGAGCGCGTCAAGCATCCCGGCGGTGATATGCGGCACCCCTGCCATCAGGAAGAGATTGCCGCGCCGGATGCCGGGCGCGCCGGACATGCGGTTGGGGATCAGTTCCGATCCTTCGGGCACCCGCGCCATCCGTAGGCGACCTTCGTTCAGGCCGCCGCGCGTTTCGTAATACCGTTCCAGCAGCGCGCGCGCTTCGGGGTGGATGACCACCGGCACGCCGAGCGCTGCGGCGACCGCGTCCACGGTGATGTCGTCATGGGTCGGTCCGATCCCGCCAGTCGTGAACAGGTAATCGTAGGCGACGGACAGCGCGGTCACCGCCTCGATGATCCGGCTTTCCACGTCCGGCACCACCCGCACTTCGGACAGGCGGATGCCCTGCACCTGAAGCCAGGTTGCGACCTGCGCAATATTTTTGTCCTGCGTGCGGCCGGAGAGGATTTCGTCGCCGATGACGATCAGCGCGGCGGTCCAGATTTTTTCGGGAGAGGTCATAGGGGATGGTTAGGGCAAGGCGCGCACAATCAAAAGAGATTCGTCGTCTTGCCCTGCCCTTATTCAGCCGCTTCCAGCTGCTCCTCGCCCCGCTGCGCGTTTGCCCCTGCGCGGGTAAAGGTCAGGAGGCCGTCGGTCAGCGGATCGTCCTTCATCCGCTTGCGATCCAGCACATATTCCTGATTGAGCCGCCACGGATAGCTGACCGAATTGCGCGGCATGATGTGCTTGCCCCGCTGAATGTAACCGGACGAGAAATCGAACACATCGTCTTCAACGATCGCAGCCTCGCCCGCCGGGGTCAGCACCGGGGTGGCGATGGTCGCGCCGGTCTTGCGCATATGTTCGAGCACGCGGCAGACGTAATCCGAATTGATGTCCGCGCGCAAAGTCCAACTGGCGTTCAGATACCCGAACACCACCGCAAGGTTGGGCAGGTTCGAGAACATGCAGCCCTTGTAATAGAACCGCTGGTTGAACGCTACCGGCTCCCCATCGACGCGCACGTCGATCTTGCCTGCCACGGCCAGCTTCAGCCCGGTCGCGGTCACGACCACATCGGCGGGCAGGAATTGCCCGTCGGTCAGCAGCACGCCGCCTTTTTCAAACTTGGCGATATGGCCGGTGACCACGTCCGCCTTGCCCGCCTTCATCGCGAGGAACAGATCCTGATCCGGCACAAGGCACAGCCGCTGTTCCCACGGATTGTAAGGCGGGGTGAAGGCCGCCTTGTCGTAATCCGGGCCGAGCGATTGCTCGATCTTCTTGTAAAGCGCGTCCTTCACCCTCTGCGGATTGTCGCGCGCCAGCTTGAAGCTGAAGTCCTGCATCTTGATATTCTTGAACCGGGTCAGCCTGTAAGCCAGCTTTTCCGGCAGGATCTTGCGCAGGAAATTGGCGATCGCGTCCTTGGCAGGGCGGGTGAACATCCAGGTAGGCGTGCGTTGGAGCATGGTGACGTGCGCGGCCTCGCGCGCCATCGACGGGACGATGGTCACTGCGGTTGCGCCCGATCCGATCACCACCACCCGCTTGCCTGCATAATCGGGGTTTTCGGGCCAGAATTGCGGGTGCAACACTTCGCCCTCGAACGCGCCCAAGTCGAAGCCTGGATCATAGGCTTCGTCGTAATCGTAATAGCCGGAGCCGAGGTAGATGAAGTTCGCGGTCAGCTTGGCGCGCGATCCGTCGGCCTTTTCCATCTCCACGTGCCAGCGCGCGTCTTCATGGTGGAAATCGGCGCTGATGACTTTCTGGCCAAAGCGAATGTGCTGGCGGATGCCGCGTTCATCGACGATCCGGTCGAGGTAATCGAGGATCGCGGGTGCATCGGCGATGCTCTTTTCATGGCGCCACGGTTCGAAATCGAAGCCCAGCGTGTGCATATCGCTGTCCGAGCGAATGCCGGGATAGCGGAACAGATCCCACGTCCCCCCCAGATTGTCGCGCCGTTCCACGATGCAGTAGGAATGGTGCGGGGCCTTCATCCCCATGTGCGCAGCCATTCCGATGCCGGAAATCCCGGCACCGACGATCAGCACGTCGAAATCTGGCGGTGTTGCGGACATGGCGGGCCCTCTCTCTCCCTTTGTTGACACGGATGTAACCACAGCCGCCCTCCAAAAGCGAGTCTTGAATAGCAAAGTGCAACTGAGTTTGGAGGCAGTGCTTTATGCCCCCGGCAGAGTGACTCGCGTGCAATTACGGGGTGCGGCGGCTGTAAAGCGCCTAATGACGATGATGCGCGCCCCGGCGGTGCTGACGCATTATTGATCATCCGCCGCCCGGTGTTCCGTCACCACCAAGGCGTTTTACCGCACCTGACGTTACGGTTTCCGATGCGCGCGATGGTTGAACAATAATGTTGCGGCCTTGGCTGCCATCTGGCCTTCATGCTGCACTGCAGCAGTAGTTGTGACATTTTTGCTACATCTTTCCAGAACTTGCCTATGACTCTTGTTAGGCCGCGCGACACTGATAGGTTTCTGTCCGCTAACCCAAGTCCGGCATAAAGACCGGCTGGTATGTGGAGAGAGGGAACCCATGACGCGCAAGTTCGCACAATTCGCCTGCGGCCTGATGGCCTGTAGCGCACTGACCACCCCCGCCTTTGCTCAGGACGCCGAGTCCGAGGCGCAGGCCGACCGCAACGACAACGTCATTATCGTGACCGCGACCCGCCGGGCGCAGGACGTGCAGGACATTCCGCTGGCGGTGACCGCGATTTCGCCGCAGCAGCTCGAAGCGCAGCGCGTGGTCAACATCCAGCAGATCGCCGCGCTCGCCCCCAGTTTCACCGCCAGTCAGGCGCAGCTTGCCTCCGGTTCGGTGGTGCTGCGTGTTCGCGGTGTCGGGACGACGTCGAACAATATCGGCTTTGAAAGCGCCGTCGGCATCTTCATCGACGGCGCCTATCAGGCCCGCCCGGGCGTGGCATTGAGCGAATTCGTCGATGTCGAACGCGTCGAAGTGCTGCGCGGCCCGCAGGGCACGCTGTTTGGTCGCAACACATCGGCTGGTGCGCTCAACATCACCAACGTGCGTCCGGACGTCACGGAATTCAGCGGCTTCGTGAATGCGGAATACGGCAATTTCGATGAAAAAAGCCTGCAAGGCGCGGTCAACGTGCCGATCGTGCAGGATACGCTGGCGCTGCGCGTCACCGGTGCCCTGCGCCAGCGTGACGGTTTCCTGACCGTGGTGGACCGCACGGGCCGCGAAGTGGGCGACACCAATGATGTCGACCAGTGGCTGGTGCGCGGCCAGCTTGGCTGGGACACCGACAGCGGTCTGCGCGGCCGCATCATCGCCGATTATTCGAAGAGCCAGTCGAGCTGCTGCGGCGCGATTGAGCTTTACCAGTCGCCGCTGGTAACCGGCGGGGCGTACGCCGCAGTCGGTCTGGGTCTCAACGGCGGCAACGGCCAGCCTTCGGTCAGCACCAGCGAGCGCGACCAGGGCGCGTTCGAGCGGGCGATGGACAACCGCGTCGTCTCGGCCAATTTCGCTCCTATCGCCGATATTGAAAACTACGGCGTCACCGGTGAGCTTGAGTTCCCGATTTCGGAAAATGCCGACGTCATCTTCATCGGGTCGTACCGGAAGTATGACAGCTTTGAAAATTACGATTCCGATTTCACCGGGCTCGACATTTTCAACGTTCCGGCTCTCAACCTCGAAATCGACAACTGGACCGCGGAACTGCGCTTCCAGGGCGAAGGGATGGGCGGCAAGCTCAACTACATGATCGGCGGCTTCTATTCCGACGAGACGATTGACCAGTCGGCGACCTTCGCTCTGGGACAGGATTTCGGCGAGAATGTCGGCGCGCTGCTGTTCCCGGCCACGGCCGGGGCGCTTGGGCCCAACCCGCTGACGGTGTTCACCGGGGTCGATCCGGCAGGCACCCGCACCACCAACCGCTTCCAGCAGGATGCCAAGAGCTACGCGCTCTTCACCCACAACTCCTTCGAAATCACTGATGGGCTCGAACTGACAGTCGGCGCGCGTTATTCGTGGGAAGACAAGTCGGGTGGCTTCACCCAGACGGCAACCAACAACCGGATCTGCCCGGCCACGCTCACTGCGGTTGGTGCCGGTGGGGTCGCACCTGTGGTGCCCGCTGCCCTGCGGCCTTCGTTCATCGGTCTGGGCTGCTTCGGTTTCACCGCGCCGGCGAACTTGCCGCAGTCGGCTGCCCTGCCGCTGGTCCGCACCTTCCAGTCGGACTTTAACGACGAAGAACTGATCTATACCGTCAAGCTCGGCTATGAATTCAGCCCGTTCGTCAGCAGCTATGCAAGCTTCACCCACGGTTACAAGGCGGGCGGGATCAACCTTGATACCACCGCTGCAGTGGGCGGGGCGGAACCGACCTTCTTGTCGGAAGAGGTCGACGCCTTCGAACTCGGTGTGAAGGGCCAGACTCCGGATGGCGCGCTGACGGTCAACGTCGCGGCGTTCTACGAGGAGTTCACCAACTTCCAGGTGCTCGAATTCACCGGGACCGCCTTTGCCACCTTCAACGTGCCGGTTGCCGAGACAAAGGGCATCGAAATCGAAAGCCTTCTGCGCCCGGCTGATGGCCTGACGCTGAACCTGGCGGCAACCTTCCTTGAAGCCAGCTACCCGGATGATTGCGCGGGCAATCAGACTGCGGTGCAGGTGGTGGCGCTGTGCGGCAATGATCTGACCAACGCGCCGCAAGTCGTCGCGCTGGCCGGGGCGATGTGGGAAAAGCCGATCAACGATTCGACCGAGTTCTTCATCTCGGGTCAGGTCCGGCTTGAAAGCGATCAGCGCACGTCGACGCAGGCGATCGCCCTGCCGACCGTGGCGGCTGGCGCGACCCAGGCACAGGTGCAGACCGCAGTGAATGCTGCGCCCGACATCATTGCCGACATTCAGGACGGCAAGGCCTTCGTAAACATGCGCGCCGGCCTGCGTTTTGCCGGCGGTGCCTATGCGATCGAGGGCTGGGTGAACAACCTGACCGACGAAGTGGTACGCGGGGTGACCTTCAACACCACGCTGCGGGGTTCGGGTGCGGCCAACTCGCGGTCGGCCTTCACCCTGCCGCCGCGCCAGTACGGCATCACGTTGCGCGCCAAGTTCTGAGGCGCGTCATAAGCTAGCTCCGAAAAGGAGCGGGAGAGGGGAGGCGGTTCGCTACGGCGAGCCGCCTTTTCCTTTTGTGCGAGGGCACCTGCGCGCCCCCGTCCTCGGTGCGGCTCCCTTCGCTTCGCTACGGGCGCACCTGCGGCGTCGTTCCAGCGTTACTTCGCGGGGTTCGGGGGCCACGAAAAAGGCGGCCCGGTTGCCCGAGCCGCCCTTTAATTGCAATAATCGCGCCGGAACGGTCGCGTTAGCGACCGCAAGGCTACCCCGCTTACATAGATCTTGCGATCAGCATCTTCATGATTTCGTTCGATCCACCGTAGATGCGGGCGATGCGGGTATCGCGATACATGCGGGCGATGGCGTAATCATTGATGTAGCCTGCGCCGCCATGGAATTGGAGGCACTTGTCGACCACTTCGCTTTGCAGCTCGGTCACCCAGTACTTCGCCATGCTCGCGGTCGACACGTCGAGCTTGCCTTCCAGCAGCTTTGCGATGCAGTCGTTCACGAACACGCGGGCCGCCGTGCCGCGCGCTTTCAAGTCCGCCAGCACAAACTGGGTGTTCTGGAAATCCCAGATGGTCTTGCCGAAAGCCTTGCGGTTCTTGACGTATTCGACCGTCACATCGAGTGCCTTTTCGATCCCGGCAATCGCATTCATCGCAATCACCAAGCGTTCCTGCGGCAGCTCGCCCATCAGCTGGTAGAACCCGCGCCCCTCGACACCGCCCAGCAGATTGTCGGCCGGAATGAAGACATTGTCGAAGAACAGTTCCGAGGTGTCCTGCGCATCCAGCCCGATCTTGTCGAGCTTCTTGCCGCGCGCAAACCCTTCCGCGCCGTCGGTTTCCAGCAGCAGCAGCGAGATGCCCTTGGCGCCTTCGGCCGGATCGGTCTTGGCGACGACGATGATGAAATCGGCGAGCTGTCCGTTCGAAATCCAGGTTTTCGACCCGTTCAGCCGGTAGCCGTTACCATCCTTCAGCGCGGTCGTCTTGATCGACTGTAGGTCAGAGCCCGCATCCGGCTCGCTCATCGCGATCGCGCTGACCAGGTCGCCAGCCACCAAACGCGGCAGGTACTTCTGCTTCTGCTCCTCGGTGCCGTGGCGCACGAGGTACGGCAGGATGATGGTGTTGTGGAGCGACGCGCCGAAGCCGTCGACGCCGTGTTCGCCCTGCTTGGAGATCACCACCATGTCATGCCGGAAGTCGCCGCCGTGGCCGCCATATTCGGTCGGCACCGACACGCCGAGCAAGCCCGCTGCGCCCGCTTCGCGCCAGAATTCGCGTTCGACCATGCCGTCCTCGCGCCATTTCTCGACCCGCTTTTGCGGCGCATGCTGGGCATAGAATTTGCCAACCGCGTCGGCGAAAATGGCAATTTCTTCTTCTTCCATGAAGGCCGGCTGCGGCACATCGATGACAGGCATTTTTCTCTCCTCGTGATCCCAAAAACGGCGCCGCGCGTTGATCGCGCGCCGCCGCTAAACCTTTACTTGCCGGTCCAGTTCGGCTTGCGCTTTTCGGCAAAGGCGGCTGCGCCTTCGCGCGCATCGTGGCTGACGAACACCGGGCCGATCAGCTTGCCCTGATTGGCGTAGCGATCTTCCATCGCCCAGCCGCGCGATTGCTTCATCACCGCCTTGGACACCTTCACCGCGAGCGGGCCGTTGGCCGCGATCTTCGCCGCAAGCGCCTTTGCGCCTTCAAGCGCCGGGCCTTGGGTCACTTCGTTGATCATGCCCAGCTGGTAGGCCCGCTCTGCCCCGATGAAATCGCCGGTCAGCGCCAGTTCCAACGCGATGCGCTCAGGGATCTGGTCAGGCAGCATCATCACGCCGCCAGCGGCTGCGACAAGACCGCGCTTCACTTCGGGGATGCCGAACTTGGCGTTGGTATTGGCGACGACGAGATCGCAGGCGATCATCAGTTCCAGCCCGCCCGCCAGCGCATAGCCTTCGACCGCCGCGATCAGCGGCTTGGCCGGAGGGGCCTGCACCACGCCGCCGAAGCCCTTGCCTTCGACGCTGGGGGTTTCGCCGCGCAGGAAGCCCTTCAGATCCATGCCCGAACAGAAGGTGCCGCCTGCACCAGTGATGATGCCGACGCGCAAGCTGTCGTCGCTATCCAGCCGCTCCATCGCTGCTGCGATTCCCTCGGCCGCAGCGCGGGTCATGGCGTTCTTGGCTTCGGGGCGGTTGATGGTGACAATGAGGACGCCGTCCTCGACTTCGGTCAGCACTTCGGGGGCAGCGGTCTCGCTCACGGTTCTCTCTCCTATCGAATTTGTGATTGCGATTTGAAACGCAAATCTTGTGCGAGTGGTGAAGCGGGTTTACGTGACCGTCAACTGCAATTTCGCTCAATCGGAGAGGATCACCATGGCCGAGGCTTACATCATCGACGCAGTGCGCACCCCGCGTGGAATCGGCAAGGTGGGCAAAGGCGCGTTAGCGCATATGCACCCGCAGCATCTGGCGGCGGCGTGTCTGAAGGCGATCGCCGAACGCAATGATCTGGACACCGCCACTGTGGGTGATGTGGTTTGGTCGACATCCAGCCAGGAAGGCAAGCAGAGCGGTGATTTGGGCCGGATGGCAGCGCTTGATGCGGGTTATGACATCAGGTCGAGCGGTATGACCCTGGACCGGTTTTGTGGGGGTGGGATCACCGCTGTCAATCTGGCTGCGGCGCTCGTCATGAGCGGGATGGAGGATTGCATCGTCGCCGGCGGAACCGAGATGATGAGCTTGACCAGCGAAATGGCGAAAGAGCGTATGCACCTGGGTCTGGCACCGCGCATCATGGGCAGCCACAACGAACGGTTGGCGAAAGTGCACCCGCAATCCCAGCAAGGCATTTGCGGGGATGCGATTGCGACGATTGAAGGGTTCACTCGTGAAGACCTCGATATGGTTGCCCTCAAGAGCCAAGAAAACGCAGCCAGAGCCATTGCCGAAGGTCGGTTCGACAAATCGATCATCCCGGTTCTGGATGATGATGGCAATGTGGTGCTGGATAAGGAAGAGTTCCCGCGCCCCGGAACCACCATGGAAGCGCTTGCCGCACTGCCTGCTTCGTTTGAGAAAATGGCCGACATGTCGATGGGCGAAGGGCAGCCGACCTTCCGCGAAATGGTCAATCAGAAGTATCCCGATGTCGATATTC
Source organism: Erythrobacter sp. (assembly GCA_044348875.1). GTDB lineage: Bacteria > Pseudomonadota > Alphaproteobacteria > Sphingomonadales > Sphingomonadaceae > Erythrobacter. Next base: position 15,174 of record JBIKSA010000005.1, read on the forward strand.
AGCATTTCCACGGGCCGGGCAATTCCTCGGGCGTGGTTGATGGCGCAGCAGCCGTGCTGGTCTGCTCGAGGGAATATGCCGAGAAAAACGGCCTGAAACCACGCGCACGGATTGTGGCGACCGCCAATATGGGCGATTGCCCGACATTGATGCTCAACGCACCGGTGCCTGCCGCAAAAAAGGTTCTGAGCAAGGCTGGGCTGACGGTCGATGATATTGACCTGTTCGAAATCAACGAAGCCTTCGCCGTGGTCGCCGCCAAGTTCGTGCGCGACCTTGATCTCAGCTGGGACAAGGTCAACGTCAATGGCGGTTCGATTGCGCTGGGCCACCCGATCGGCGCGACCGGATCGATCCTGATCGGCACGGTGGTTGACGAGCTGGAGCGTCGCGGAGGCCGCTATGGTCTCGTCACCATGTGCGCGGCGGGCGGTATGGCACCTGCGATCATCGTCGAGCGGGTCGACGGCTTCGTCGACTAAGCTGACGAGTGGGGCTGCAGACATGATCGCTGACAACACGCCCGTCATTATCGGGGTCGGGCAGTATTCGGAACGGGTCGGAGAGCCCGGTTACGAGGCGCTGTCCTATATGGACCTTGCTGGACGGGCGCTGGGGTCAGCGATTGCGGATTCGGGAGCGAGCGGCGAGGTGGCTTCGGCTATCGACACCCTCGCGGCGATCCGCGCCTTTGAAATGTCGCGGCCTGACAGGAAGCCGCCGTTCGGTGCGGCGGACAATGTCCCGCGTGCGATTGCCAAGCGGGTTGGTGCGAACCCGGCGCGGGCGATCCTGACGACGACCGGAGGGCAGACCAACCAGCAATTGGTGGGCGAATTTGCCAGCGCCATCGCGGCGGGGGCAAGCCAGTGCGCGGTGATCGTCGGCGCCGAAGCGATCTCGACCGTGCTGGCGCTGTCGGCCAAGGGCGAAATGCCCGATTGGTCGGAAGCCATCGGCGGGGCCCTTGAAGATCAGGGCTTCGGGATGGATGATCTGATGGAGCCCGCGCTGTTCGCCCATGGAGCGAGCGGGGCGATCCCGCTTTATGCGCTGGCGGAAAATGCCCGGCGCGCGAAGCTGGGGATGGGACTGGAGGAATACCGGCTCGAAATCGGCAAGCTGTTCGCGCCCTTCACGCGGGTCGCGGCGGCCAATCCGCATTCCGCCGCGCCTGTGGAGCGCACGGCGGAAGAACTCGCCGCCGTCACCGACCGCAACCGGATTGTGGCCGAGCCCTATCCGCGCATGACCGTGGCGCGCGATCAGGTGAATCAGGCAGCGGCGGTGATTGTCGCCAGCGCGGGCCTCGCGCGTGCGCTGGGCGTGCCGGAGGACAAGTGGGTGCACATCCACGCCGTCACCGCCGCGACCGAACTGAAGCTGTCGCAGCGGCCCGACCTTGCGGGCAACCCCGCCTCGCTCGCCAGCGTCGATGCGGCGCTTTCCCGCGCGGGCAAGGGCATCGACGCGATGCGCTACATCGACTTCTATTCCTGCTTCGCGATCCCGGTGTTCAACCAATGTGACCACTTTGGGCTGGCGGTGGACGACCCGCGCGGATTGACGCTGACCGGCGGCCTGCCGTTCTTCGGCGGGGCGGGGAACAACTACTCTGCCCATGCCATCGCCGAAGCGGTGCAGCGGGTGCGCGGGGATCGGGGTGCCTATGCTTTGGTCGGCGCGAACGGCGGCTGGATGAGCAAATATGCGACCGGCATCTATTCGACCGACCCTGCGGACTGGAGCGGTAATGACCGCTTCGCCGTGCTGCCCAAAGCGACTGACAAGGTGCCTGTGGCGCGCGAACCAGTGAATGCGGCGGTGGTCGAAACCTACACCATCAACCGCGGGCCCAAGGGCGCCGAAGCGATCTTCATCGGGCGCAGCGACGCGGGCGAGCGGGTGGTGGGCAATGCCGATCTGACCGATGCGGCCACGGCTGAGGCCTTCGAAAGCGGCGAGCCTTTCGGCAAGCGCCTCGCGCTGGTGCAGGACGAACGCGGGCGGGTGGTGGGCCGCATCGCCTGAACTTGCGCGAATCGTCGGTCTGCGGTAATTGGTTTCAATTGAAACTATATCCACAAACCGGGGAATCGCCATGAACGCGCCGACAAAGGATCTTTTCGACAACCCCGCCGGGCTCGACGGGTTCGAGTTCGTCGAGTTCTGCGCGCCGGAAAAGGGCATGCTGGAGCCTGTGTTCGAAGCGATGGGCTTCACCCGCGTGGCCCAGCACCGCTCCAAGGACGTGCACCTGTGGCGGCAGGGCGGCATCAACCTGATTGCCAATTACGAACCCAAAAGCGCCGCATGGTATTTCGCGCGCGAACATGGCGCGTCGGCCTGCGGGATGGCGTTCCGGGTGCGCGACGCGGCGGCGGCCTATGACCACCTGATCACCAAGGGCGCAGAGCCGGTGGCGGTGCAGACCGGCGTGATGGAACTGCGCATCCCGGCAATCCGCGGCATCGGCGGGGCGATCCTTTATCTGGTCGACCGCTATGACGGGTCGGCCAAGGGCAACGGCTTGACCATTTACGACATCGATTTTGAATACCTCCCCGGTGTCGACCCGCACCCTGTCGGCGCGGGCTTCCACACCATCGATCACCTCACCCACAACGTCTATGGCGGGCGGATGAAGTTCTGGGCGGACTATTACGAGACGCTGTTCAACTTCCGCGAAATCCGCTTCTTCGACATCAAGGGCGAATATACCGGCCTTACTTCAAAGGCGCTGACCGCGCCTGACGGCAAGATCCGCATCCCGCTCAATGAAGAGGGCGAGGGCGGCAAGGGCCAGATCGAGGAGTTCCTGCGCGCCTTCAACGGCGAAGGCATCCAGCACATCGCGCTGATCTGTGACGATCTCCCAGCCTGCTGGGATCGGCTCCAGAAGCTTGGCGTGCCGTTCATGACCGCGCCGCCTGCGACCTACTACGCCATGCTTGACGAGCGCCTACCCGGCCACGGCGAAGATGTGGGCGCACTCCAGATGCGCGGCATCCTGATGGATGGGACGACGGAAGGCGGGCAGCCCCGCCTGCTGCTGCAAATCTTCGCGCAGGCGCAGGTCGGCCCGGTGTTCTTCGAATTCATCCAGCGCAAAGGCGACGAAGGCTTTGGCGAAGGCAACTTCAAGGCCCTGTTCGAAAGCATGGAGCGCGACCAGATCGAGCGCGGCGTGCTGACGGTTGAGGAACCGGCGGAATGACCCATCCCGTCAGCCTGTCCGGCATCCACCACGCCGCCTATCGCTGCAAGGACGCCAAGGAAACGGTGGAGTGGTACGCCCGCGTGCTGGGCATGACCTACACCACAGCCTTTGCCGAGGATCACGTGCCGTCGACTGGCGAGTACGACCCGTACATGCACATCTTCCTCGACGCGGGGAACGGCAACATCCTCGCCTTCTTCGAACTGCCCAACCAGCCGGAGATGGGGCGCGATCCCAACACCCCGCAATGGGTGCAGCATCTGGCGCTGAAGGTGCCCGATGAAGCCGCGCTGCTGGCGGCGAAGGCGCATATCGAAGCGCAGGGCATCGACGTGCTAGGCCCGACGCATCACGGCATCTTCAAGTCGATCTACTTCTTCGACCCCAACGGCCACCGCGTGGAACTGGCCGCCGATATCGGCACGGCGGAGCAATATGAAGAACTCGCCCGCGTTGCTCCGGTGATGCTGGAGGAATGGTCTCAGACCAAAAAAGCCCCCCGCCACGCGGATTGGCTGCATGAACTGGCGCGCAAGGAGTATGCGGCAAAATAATCCCTCTCCGCTGGGGGAGATCGATTTGCACAATTTCCACTTTCAGGGATAAACATTCGGTCTTGCCATGTCCGGGATTGGGTGGAATTCGGAATGGCGGCTCTGATTGACAGGAACTGTGCCCGATGATCCGCGTCAGGGCCCGCCGCGTCCCTTCATGAAAGCAGCGAGAGCCTCCCGTCCTTCCGCCGTTTCCAGAGCCCAGCCATGGCCGACCGGAACAGGCTGGAGGGTGACCTGCACACCCTTTGCCAGCAATTGTTCGGCGAACTGCTGCATCCGCTTGGGCCGGACCACCTTTTCCTTGGTCCCCGACAACAGAAGCACCGGCGCGCGGGCCGCCACGACGTAACCGAAGTAATCGAATTGCTGCAATTCCTCACCCGTGCGCACCTTCACGAAGGGTCTCGCAATACCGGGGACGAAGTCGCGGCCGATCGCCTGATAATCGGCGGCACTCCCTTCGATGATCAGGCCTGCAAAGCCGCCGGAGCGGACCATCGCTGCGGCCATGCCGCCGCCGAAGGAAAAGCCATAGGCATAGACGGGGCCGCGACCGACCCAGCCGGCTGCCTTCATCTGCGCCGCCATGGCCGGGCCAAGCGCCGTGACCGCTGAAATCGTCGCCGGAACGGTGGTGCCGCCGCGCCCCGGATAATCATACAGGATGACATCGGCCCCCGTGGCGGTGGCGATGCTGGCCGCCGTGCGGCTGATACCAATGGAGTCCACGAAGCTCGCGTTGCCGGCATGATAGATGATCGCCGTCTCGCTATCCGGGTTGTCGAGCCGCACCGCCCGGACTTTGCCCAGCTCACCCAGATCGAAAAACTGATTGGTTGCGGTATATCCCGGCGGCGCCTCCAGAACTGCGTCGGGTGGGGCAAGCGCGGCATCGGGAAAGAAACTCGCCTGAGTGATGGTGGCCGTACATCCACCAAGGCCGAGGCCAAGCGCGGCCACGAGCGTCATCGACTTCAAAGGAACCAAGTGCGCCTCCATCGGACGAAGATAGAATAGAATCAACGACGTAATGGATAACTATGCAACCCTGTCCTGCTGATGAACCATGATTATGAGCGGTGAGGGCTGATCGCGGGCGTAATGGCCTTCGCCAGTGGTGCCGTTCTTCTCGTGTCAAGCACGGCGCGGCGGAGTTGGGAATGCCTGCAACGGGGTCGATAGTTGAATGGCAGCTTTTCTTTTCAACCGCGTGATAGCTGCCATGCCGCTTCCTGCCGCAGCGCGCCTTCGCCATCAGTGGGGCGCGGCGCCGCAGGTGAGGCGGATTTCCTCCAGCTCGAAATCATAGGTCAGCGCCGAACAATGCGCGATCAGGTCACGCCCGAGGCGGGTCAGGTAATCGACCCTGCCCTTCGGCTTTCGCCGGGAAACGATGATCTCGTTCGCCTTGAAGCGGGGATCATCGGGCGCAATTTCTCCGACCCGTTTGGCGCTGCCGTAGTCGCTGTAACGCACTGCGAAGTGATCGATCATCAGGTCGCCCAGTTGCAGCGGTCGGGCCAGGCGCATGGTGCGGGTTTTGCGCTGCACGCCGTAATCCAGCTCCACCACGCCGTCGCTCCCCGGAAGAAAGCCGCCGTCGAAGCGCGTGGCGATAAATTCTGCCGTGGGCGCGGTGAGGACATTGACGCCCCGTTCGAAGGTGAAAAAGGCGCTGAGGGGGCGCTGGCCCGTCTCCACTCGTGTGCCAATCGTTGTGTTGTTTCTGCCGCCGATCCTGATCAGCGGGAGGCGCTGAACGGTCTGTTCGCCTTGCACGGCGTTGATGGGGAAGGTGACGCGCTCGTAGGGAAGCTGGTGGACGCCGATGACGCCGTCCGCATGCTTTGACGCCCAGCCAGTGCCCCACACCACCTGCGCGTAAAGGGTTGTGTCGCCCAGCCGCATCGTCCGCAACAGTCCGACGGTCTTGAACGGCTCACCCTCGCCAAAATCCCAGTACCGTTTGAAGGTCGCCTGCCAGCCCATCCGCTCGGCGATCTGCGGATTGACGGCCAGCGGGCCGGACGCTTCGGCGGTGACCTCGAGGCGCAGGGGAACGCCATCGATGGTGACGGTGATGATGTGATCCGGCGGGAGGACCAGCTCCTCCGTCGAAACCTCATCTGGGATCAAGGCATCCTGCGCCGCAGCCACAGTTGGCGAAAAAACCAGAAGCGCGGCAATTGCAAAGCGAATTGGCATGGGATTACAACGTTGTTTGCCGCGCATCTGTTCCCGCTGTTTGGGCTATCGTTTGCTTGCGGACTTGCGCTCACGCATCGCTTTCTCCTTGGGTTGCGATGCCCGGCGGGCGCCCGCGCTTGGGCGCTTCGCTGGGCGCCAACCTTTCGGGCATTCGCTATTTCGGCGATTTCGAGCGGTTCGATGCAATCTCGCGCGTGGCGGCGGAAAAGCTGCGCGAGATAGAGGAGCGCTTCGGTCTCCTGCTGCCGGCCTAATACCCGCTCGCCTGCCCGTCCTTCCGCATCTCGGTTGCGCCGGTATAGACGCCGGTCACCGGATCGCGCGCTATCGCCTGATAGCCGCCGAACGGGATGCCAGTGCGTTCCACTTCGACCTTGTGACCCATCGCCTGCAACGCCTCGACTGTCGCTGCCGGGATGCCGGGTTCGACTTGCAGCACGCCCAGCGTGTCAATTGGCACGGTGTCTGCCGGACTGCCGGCCAGCGCATCGGTCGGCTGGCGGCCTCCATCATGGTGAAGCCGCGCGGCATCGCCGGCTTCCTGCAGGTTCATCCCGTAATCGACGAGGTTGACGAGCACCTGCACATGCCCCTGCGGCTGCATCCCGCCGCCCATCAGGCCAAAGCTCATCCACGGCTTGCCATCTTTCCGGATGAACGCCGGAATGATCGTCTGGAACGGGCGTTTGGCGGGCGCATAGGCATTGGGATGTTCGGGATCGAGGCTGTAAAGCTCACCCCGGTCCTGCAGCATGAAGCCGAGGCCATCGGCCACCAGTCCGCCGCCCATGCCGCGGTAATTCGACTGGATCAGGCTCACCATCATCCCGTCTTTATCGGCGACGGTGAGGTAGGTGGTGTCCCCAGGCCCCTCCAGCTTGGGCGCAACCAGCGCTCCGGGGGTGAAAGCAGGGTTCGCCCGCGCCGGATCGATCAGAGCGAAACGCTGGCGGCCATATTCCTCGCTCAGCAATTCCTGCGGTGTGCGGGCGAAGGCCGGATCAGCATAGAACCGTGCAGCATCTTCGAACGCGAGCCGCTTGGCCTCGGTGATATAATGGATGACCTGCGGGCTGCCGCGTTCCCATTGGGAGAGGTCCACATTTTTCAGGATGTTGACCATCTGGAGGGCCGCGAAGCCTTGTGAATTGGGCGGCAGTTCGCACAATTCGTAACCCTTGCGATATTCCACACAGGCGACATCCACCCACTCGCTGTCATGCGCGGCGAAATCGGCGAGGGCGAAGGCGCTGCCCTGCCGCTGGAGGTAATCCACCAGCGTCCGCGCGGTTTGCCCGGCGTAGAATTCGTCGCGGCCACCCGCAGCAATCCGTTCAAGCGTATTCGCCAGATCGGGATTGCGGAACATCTCACCCGCACGCGGGGCGCGGCCTTCCTTGAAATAGGTCGCCTTCGCATTGTCGAATTCGAACGGGTTGCCCGCGCGCTGGCGTTCATAATTCTTCAGCCCGCGGTCCAGATACATTGCGATCACCGGAGCGACGGGGTGGCCTTCGCGGGCGTAGCGGATGGTGGGGGCGAGAACCTGCGCCATCGGCAGCTTGCCGAAGCGGGCGTGCAGATCGAACCATGCATCGACCGTGCCGGGAATGGTGACGGGCAGCGGGCCGACCGGCGGCAGACTGATCGCGCCGGGGGCGAGCTTTGCCTTCAATTGCTCCAGCGTCTGCCCGGCCGGCGAACGCCCCGATCCGTTGATGCCGATGAGCTTTCCGGTCTTGGGATCATGGACAATCGCGAACAGGTCGCCGCCGATGCCGTTGCCGGTCGGCTCCATCAAGCCCAGCGCGGCGTTTGCCGCGATGGCCGCGTCGACCGCCGATCCGCCGGCCTTGAGGATATCAAGCGCGACTTGCGTTGCCAGAGGATGGGCGGTCGCGGCCATGCCATGCGGGGCGATGACCGGGCTGCGGCTCCATTGTGCGCCAACGGGCCGCGCGCCGGGGCCAATGCCTTGCGTGGCCGCAGGGCTGGTTTGCGCGGGGTTGGCGGGCGCGTCTTCGGCCAAAGCAGGGGCGGCGCACAAGGCGGCGCCGGCGAGAAGCAACGGAGCAAGCTTGATCATGGTGCCGCACCCTAATCGCCAATCCGCCCTGCGCAAGTCGAAGCGAGCACGTGCATGACGCGCAACGAAAAGGCCCCCGCCGTTGCCACCGGAGGCCTCTTCCCGATCATTGCCGAAGCCGCAGCTCAGGCGCGATCATTTCAGTGATATTTCGCCCAGCTCACATCGAAGCGATCCGCGTTCATTACCTTGTTCCAGGCCGAAATGAAGTCGCACACGAACATGCCCTCGTTTCCGCTTTCGGCATAGACCTCGGCCTGGGCGCGCAGGATCGAATTCGATCCGAAGACCAGATCGGTGCGGGTCGCGCGCCATTTTTCGGTGCCGGTTGCGCGGTCGACGCCGACATATTCTTCGTCCCCGCTGTCATCCACGGGTGCCCAGCGGGTGCCCATGTCGAGGAGGTTGCGGAAGAAGTCCGGCGTCAGCTTGCCCGGCGTTTCGGAGAGGACACCGATATTGTTGCCGTGATGGGCATGCTTGCTGACCGCGCCCAGCGCGCGCAGCCCGCCGACCAGCACGGTCATTTCCGGCACCGACAGCCCGAGCAGATGCGCCCGGTCGATCAGCATTTCTTCGGTGCGGACCTGCGCCTTTGTCTTGAGGTAGTTGCGGAACCCGTCGGCAAACGGCTCCATCGGTTCAAAGCTGGCTGCGTCAGTCTGGTCCTGCGTGGCATCGCCGCGCCCGCCCATGAAGGGCACGGTCACGTCAAACCCGGCATCCTTCGCCGCCTTTTCCACCGCTGCCGAGCCTGCCAGCACGATTGCATCGGCCATGCTGAGACCGCCGCGATGGGCTTCGATGGTGTCCAGCACGCGGCCCAGTTCCTCCGGATCATTGACCGCCCACGAACGCTGCGGTTCGAGCCGCAGTCGCGCGCCATTGGCCCCGCCGCGGTGGTCCGAATTGCGATAGGTGGAGGCCGACGCCCAGGCCGCCTTGACCAACTCGCGCACGCTGAGGCCGCTACCGAGGATCGCATCCTTGAACCGGGCAACTTCGGCATCGGACGGCATGGTGCCAGCCGGAACCGGATCCATCCAGATCAGCGTTTCGGACGGCACTTCCGGGCCGAGGTATCGCACCTTCGGCCCCATGTCGCGGTGGCACAGCTTGAACCATGCACGGGCGAAGGCATCGTCGAGCGCGGCCTGATTATCGCGGAATTTTTCGGATATCTTGCGATATTCCGGATCGTTTTTGAGCGCCATATCGGCGGTGGTCATCATCGTTGGCACACGCTTGTTCGGATCGCGCGCGTCGGGGGCCATGTCTTCGTAATCGTGGTTGATCGGTTGCCATTGGTTCGCACCGGCGGGCGACTTCACCAGTTCGAAATCATATTTGAACAGGATACGGAAGTAGTCGCCGCCCCACTGGGTCGGGTTGTTCGACCACGCGCCTTCAATCCCTGAGGTCGTGATGTTGCCGCTGGCGATCTCGTCCGCGTCGTTCAGCCAGCCGAACCCCATCAGGTGCAGGTCTTCGCTTTCCGGAGCGCCGCCGAACGTGTCCGAGGGATGCGCGCCGTGGGCCTTGCCGAAGGCGTGACCGCCGGCGACCAGCGCCACGGTTTCCTCGTCGTTCATCGCCATCCGGCTGAAGGTTTCGCGCATATCGCGGGCCATGCCTTCGGGGTCATGGGGGTTGCCCTGCGGCCCTTCGGGGTTGACGTAGATGAGGCCCATCTGGATCGCGGCGAGCGGGTTTTCGAGCGCCTTGCCTTCCTGAGCATTGATGCGGGTGGCGACGCCTTCGTTGACCCATTGCTCCTCGGTGCCCCAGTAGACGCTTTCAGGCTCGAACACATCCGCGCGGCCACCGCCAAAGCCGAACACGGGGCCGCCCATGCTTTCGATGGCGACATTGCCGGTCAGGATGAAAAGGTCTGCCCAGCTGATGTTCTTGCCGTATTTCTGCTTGATCGGCCACAACAGCCGCCGGGCCTTGTCGAGGTTGCCGTTATCGGGCCACGAATTGAGCGGGGCGAAACGCTGCTGGCCGGAATTCGCGCCGCCGCGGCCATCCCCGGTGCGATAGGTCCCCGCCGCGTGCCACGCCATGCGGATGAAGAACGGGCCGTAATGCCCGTAATCCGCCGGCCACCAAGGCTGGCTGTCAGTCATCAGCGCGGTGAGATCGGCTTTCAGTGCGGCGTAATCGAGTGTGTTAAAAGCCTCGGCATAGTCGAAGTCTTCGCCGTAGGGATTGGCGCTGCGACCGCCTTCGGTCAGGATGTCGACCTGTAAGGCTTGCGGCCACCAGTCGCGGTTGGTGCGACCCAGCAGATTGCGCATGTCCATGCTGCCGTGGAACGGGCAACCGCCGCTCATTTCTCCGGTTTTGACATCCATGATCGTCTCTCCTCTCAAGTTCAGACTCACCCTGTGACGCGAAGACTACGTTGGGGAGAATGACTCGTTCGCGATGGAGCGTCCAATCGATTAATGCGCGCCTTTTGATTGAGTAAAGCGATTAAAAAAGGCGGGCTCCCGGATGAGAGCCCGCCTCTGTCTGTCAGAACCAGTTGGCGATTATGCCGCTTCGGCAATCGCCTCAACCGGCTCATTGCGTATCAAGAAGTCGAACGCCCCGAGCCCCGCCTTTGCTCCTTCGCCCATCGCCACGACGATTTGCTTGTGCGGCACGGTGGTGCAATCGCCTGCGGCGTAGATGCCGGGGATGCTGGTCGCGCCGTGATCGTCGATCACGATTTCGCCGTGCTTGCTGAGTTCGAGGCCCGTTTCGCGCAGCCATTCGGTGTTGGGCACAAGGCCAATCTGCACGAACACGCCTTCCAATTCGATGCGGCGCTCCTCGCCATTGGCGCGGTCCTTAACCACCAGACCGTTCACGCGGGTGCCGTCACCCAGCACTTCGGTGGTCTGGCCGTTGGTGATGATTTCGACATTCGGCATCGAGCGCAGCTTGCGCTGGAGCACTTCATCGGCGCGCAGCTTCACATCGAATTCGATCAGCGTCACGTGGCCGACGAGCCCGGCCAAGTCGATCGCCGCTTCGACGCCAGAGTTGCCCCCGCCGATCACCGCGATGCGCTTGCCCTTGAACAGCGGGCCATCGCAGTGCGGGCAATAGGCCACGCCCTTATTGCGATACTCCGCTTCGCCTGGCACGCCGAGATTGCGCCAGCGCGCGCCGGTGGAGAGGATCAGCGACCGCGCCCTGAGGGTCGCGCCGTTGGCCATCACCACCTCGTGATAACCGCCCACGTCCTTTGCCGCGCGCAGTTCTACCGTGCGGGCAAGGTCCATCAGGTCGATCTCGTATTCGGCGACGTGCTTCTTCAGGCCGTCGGTCAGCTTCGGGCCTTCGGTGTAAGGGGTGCCGGGAAGGTTCTCGATCCCGAGCGTGTCCATCAGCTGCCCGCCAAAGCGTTCGGCCGCGATCCCGGTGCTGAAACCCTTGCGTGCGGTGTAGACCGCAGCGGCCGCGCCCGCCGGGCCGCCGCCGACCACCAGCACCTCGAAGGGCGCTTTGGCGGCAAGCTTTTCGGCCTGCTTCGCGCCCGCGTTGACGTCGAGTTTGGCGAGAATCTCGGCGAGCTCCATCTTGCCGTTGTAGAAGCTCTCGCCGTTGAGGAACGTCGCGGGCACGGCCATGATGTCGCGCGCCTCGACTTCGCTCTGGAAAGTGCCGCCTTCGATCAGCGTAGCGGTGATGCGCGGGTTTTCGAGTGCCATCAGCGTCAGCGCCTGCACCACGTCGGGGCAATTGTGGCACGACAGCGAGAAGAACATCTCAAAGTTGTAGTCGCCTTCAAGCGCGCGCACCTGCTCGATCAGGTCTGCATCGACCTTGGGCGGGTGGCCGCCGGCCCACAGTAGGGCAAGCACCAGCGAGGTGAATTCATGGCCCATCGGCAGGCCCGCAAAGCGCACCCACTTCTCCGCGTCGGACGCGCGGCGGATCACGAAGCTTGGTTTGCGATCATCGGTGCCGTCGAAACGCGCCGTGACGAGATCATGCTGCGCGGCGATCTGTTCGATCAGCTCACGGGTCTGGCGCGACTTCTCGCTGTCGTCGAGCGAGGCGACCAGCTCGATGCCCTCGCGAAGATTGCCGAGATAGGTCTTGAGCTGGGCCTGCATGGCGGCGTCGAGCATGGTGGGTCTCCGGGCGCGGGTAATCGCGCGAGTAATCTGGGATGATCCGTTGTCCGGTAACGCGGAACCGGGCGGCCCTGCCCGAAAGGGGGGGAGGGGCGGGCACATCCGGTCCCGGTCACGACCCGAGAGCGCTGAAAGGCTCTCGGGATTGGCGGCCAGCGCGAGGCTGTGGGGGAGGGGGGAGAAGTCCCGCGCCGGCCGTATGCTTTGCCCTAAGGCCTCAGATCTTGCCGACCAGGTCGAGCGAAGGGGCCAGCGTATCGCTGCCTTCTTCCCACGCCGCCGGGCAGACCTGACCGGGGTTGGCGCGCACATACTGGGCGGCCTTGATCTTGCGGGTCAGTTCGTTGGCATTGCGGCCCACGCCTTCGCAGGTGATTTCCATGATCTGGATCACGCCGTCCGGGTCGACCACGAAGGTCGCACGGTCGGCAAGGCCAACGCCTTCACGCAGCACGCCGAAGTTGTTCGACAGCACGTGGTTCTGGTCGCCCAGGAACGGGAAGGTCAGCTTGCCGATCTTGTCCGAGGTGTCATGCCAAGCCTTGTGGCTGAAGTGCGTGTCGGTGCTGACGGCATAGACTTCCACGCCCATCCCCTGAAGCTGACCGTACTTTTCGCCCATGTCTTCCAGCTCGGTCGGGCACACGAAGGTGAAGTCGGCCGGGTAGAAGAAGAACACCGACCACTTGCCGGCGAGATCGGCGTCAGTGACGGTGAAGAAGTCCTTGCCCTTCTGGAAGGCAGTGGCGGTGAACGGCGTGATGGTCGAACCGATAATACCCATGGAAATTCTCCTTGTGTTGGGCGGTTAAGAGAGGGGTCGAAACTGCTGATGCGCAAATAGGGATTATTGCGCTGCACAAAAGTTGATTGTTACGATTGCGAGGATCGTTTTTTTCAATCACCGGCGCGGGAACCGATCGGATTTGGCGTTTGTGGCTCCTCCGTCTCCCCGGACTTGATCCGGGGCCCTGCCTTCTTGCCTCAGCTGCGCTACCGCTTACCCCACCTGCCCCCGGTGCAGCAGTTTGTGATCCGCCAGCACCAGCGCCATCATCGCTTCGACCACGGGGGTGCCGCGGATACCGACGCACGGATCGTGGCGGCCCTTGGTGACCACCTCCACCGCTTCGCCCGCGCTGTTGATCGATTCCACCGGCGTGAGGATTGACGAGGTCGGCTTGAAGGCGACGCGGCACACCACCGGCTGCCCGGTCGAAATGCCGCCTGCGGTGCCGCCCGCATGGTTGCTGGCGTAGACCGGCAACCCGTCTTCACCGGGCCGCATCCGGTCGGCGTTCTGTTCGCCGGTCAGGCGTGCGGCTTCAAAGCCGTCCCCGATCTCCACGCCCTTAACCGCGTTGATCGTCATCATCGCGGCGGCCAGATCGCTGTCGAGCTTGGCATAGATCGGCGCGCCCCAGCCTGCGGGAACCCCGCTGGCGACACATTCGACAATCGCGCCGAGCGAGGAACCGGCCTTGCGCGCGGCATCGACCTTCTCTTCCCAGCGCTTGGCAGCCGCCGCGTCAGGACAGAAGAACGGGTTGTTGCCGATTTCGGCATAGTCGACGTTGGCCGGGTCGATCCGGTCGCCGCCGAGTTCGCAGACATAGGCGGTGATGGTGACGTCCGGGATCACCAGCCGAGCAACAGCGCCCGCCGCCACCCGCGCCGCTGTCTCCCGAGCCGACGAACGACCGCCGCCGCGATAGTCGCGGATGCCGTATTTGGCGTCATAGGCATAATCGGCATGGCCGGGGCGATAGGACTGGGCGATATCGGAATAGTCCTTCGATCGCTGGTCCATGTTCTCGATCATCAGCGAAATCGGCGTGCCGGTGGTTTTGCCTTCGAACACCCCGGAGAGGATGCGCACGATGTCATCCTCGCGCCGCTGGGTGGTGAAGCGGCTGGTGCCCGGCTTCCTGGCATCCATGAAGGGTTGGATGAACTCCTCGCTGATCGCCAGCCCCGGTGGGCAGCCGTCCACTACCGCGCCCAGCGCAGGCCCGTGACTTTCGCCCCAAGTGGTAAAGCGCAGCACGCGCCCGAAGGTATTCCAGCTCATGACACTGCCATCTGGCGCAAGTGTGGGCATCTGTCCATAAAGGCTGGACGCTGGGCGGGGCTTGCGTCAGGAACAAACCATGATTGCAAAGCTATCCGGCAGGCTTGACTCCACAGGTGAGGATTGGGCCATCGTTGATGTCGGCGGGGTGGGCTATCTGGTTCACTGTTCCAGCCGCACGCTCTCGGCCCTGGGCTCGGTCGGAGATTTCTGCACCGTCCACACGCAATTGCAGGTGAGCGAGACCGACATGCGCCTGCTGGGCTTTGCCGACAGTGCCGAGCGGGACTGGTTCCGACTGCTGACCGGCGTGCAGAGCGTGGGGAGCAAGGTGGCGCTGGCGATCCTCTCCGCGCTTTCGACCGGCGAACTGCGCGATGCGTGCGGGAAGGGCGACGCGGCAATGGTGACGCGCGCGAACGGCGTCGGGCCGAAGCTGGCAGCGCGGATTGTGAACGAACTGAAGGACAAGGCAGGCGGAATGCCCGGCGGTTCTGGCGGTTTCGCTCAGAGCGCGGCGGCGGCACCTTCGGGCAGCGTCGGCGCGGATGCGGCGAGTGCGCTGGAAAACCTCGGCTTCAAGCCCGCGGTCGCGGCGCAGGCGGTGGCGCGGGCGCTGGAAGAATTGGGCGAGGGTGCGAGCGAGGGCGACCTTATTCGCGTGGCATTGAAGAAGGCGGCGGGGTGATAGTCGATGACTGACACACCCCTACACACCCCCGCCCGCCAGCCCGGCGACCCGGACGCCGCGCTTCGCCCGCGCCGCTTGGCCGAATTCGTCGGGCAGGAGGCGGCCAAGGGCAACCTCGCCGTCTTCATCGCTGCCGCGCGTGCGCGCGGGGAGGCGATGGATCATACGCTGTTCTTTGGCCCCCCCGGCCTCGGTAAGACCACGCTGGCACAGATCATCGCGGGCGAACTGGGCGTTGGCTTTCGCGCTACCTCCGGCCCGGTGATAGCGAAGGCCGGCGATCTGGCCGCGCTGCTCACCAATCTTGAACCGCATGACGTGCTGTTCATCGACGAGATCCACCGCCTCTCCCCCGTCGTCGAGGAAGTGCTCTACCCGGCGATGGAGGACCGCGCGCTTGACCTCATCATCGGCGAGGGGCCGTCGGCGCGTTCTGTCCGCATCGACCTGCCGCCCTTCACGCTGATCGGGGCGACCACCCGCCAAGGCCTGCTGACCACACCGCTGCGCGACCGCTTTGGCATTCCCGTCAGGCTTAACTTCTACACGCACGAGGAACTGGAGCGCGTCGTCACCCGCGCGGCCGGACTGCTCGGCCTCGCGATCCAGCCCGATGGTGCCCATGAAATTGCCCGCCGCAGCCGCGGGACGCCGCGCGTGGCGGGGCGATTGCTTCGCCGCGTGCGAGACTTTGCCGATGTCGCGGGCGCGGCCAGCGTCACCCGCCATGTCGCCGACGAGGCGCTCACGCGGCTGGAGATCGACAGGCTAGGCCTCGATGCGATGGATCGCCGCTATCTCACCATGATTGCGACCACCTACAAAGGCGGCCCCGTGGGGATCGAGACGCTGGCGGCCGGCCTCGCCGAACCGCGCGACACGGTGGAGGAGGTGGTGGAACCCTACCTCATCCAGCTCGGCCTGATCGCTCGTACAGCGCGCGGGCGTGTGCTGAACGATGGCGGCTGGGCGCATCTGGAGATGAACCCACCCAGAGAATCACCCCCTAGCCAGTCAGGCCTGTTCGAAGACTGA
This sequence comes from Erythrobacter sp., assembly GCA_044348875.1. Classification (GTDB taxonomy): domain Bacteria; phylum Pseudomonadota; class Alphaproteobacteria; order Sphingomonadales; family Sphingomonadaceae; genus Erythrobacter. The sequence continues at coordinate 31,175 of JBIKSA010000005.1, forward strand.
GTCCGCCGCTTTATTAACCATCGGGCTAACTCACACCCGATTTTCGGTACCAGTTCGGGACAGCCCGTCCGAAATCACGCGAATCTGCCGTGATTTCGGCACCTTGGGCGGAATAGACATAGTTAACCGGATTGCCCCTGTGTGCCTTCTGATTTCTAAAGAAGGCTGGATTTGGAGGAGGCGCGCCCGATGCGTTGCCGCCTCTCTACGGAAACAGGGTATTCGACCATGTCGCTCAAATTGGCCATCGCAAAGCTTTCCGCTGCTGCTGCGGGCGTCGCATTGTTGCAAGGTGGCGCGGTGCGCATGGCCGAGCCGATGAACACCAACGCGCCGGACTATTCGACCAATATCGACCGCAAGCTGGTGCAGGTCGATCCCGTCACCGGCGCACGCTATATCAAGGGCGCCGAGCGGGTGATCATTGCTCCCGAAGAGCGCCGCCGCCGGATTGTCGAACGCACGATCGAGTGTCAGCCGGTCGGCCCCGCGGGCGCTGCGGGTGCGGCCAGCTTCCCGGCGGGCACAGTCCAGACCTATTATGATGCAGCCGAATGCGCGCCGATCGCACAGGTCGCCTACATGCCCGCACCGCTACCGGCGCTTCCCCCGATTTCGGGCGGCGGTGGGCCGGGCGGCGGCTGGGGTGGCGGTTTTGGAGGCGGCGGTTTTGGCGGCGGAATGGGCTTTGGCGGCGGCGGCTTCTTTGGCGGCTTCTTTGGCGGCGGCGGTTCGTCGTCCGGCGACGTATCCGTCGTCAGCACCACCACGACAGGTGGCGGCGATGGCGGCGGGAACGGCGGCGGCAATGGTGGCAACGGCGGCAACGGCGGCACTGGCGGTAACGGCGGTAACGGCGGTAACGGCGGCAATGGCAACAATGGCACCAATGGCGGCGGCGGCAGCGGTATCGTGATTAATATCGACAATTCCACTTCTACGACGTCATCCTCCGGTCAGCTCAGTTCCACCACCACATCTTCGTCAGGCACGGTGACCTCGTCGACCGGCACGGTGTCGAGCAGCACCGGCGCAGTGTCGAGCACCAGCACATCGGGCGCGGTAACATCATCGAGCGGCGCGGTGTCGTCCTCTGGCAATGTTTCCAGCTCGACCGGGGCTGTGTCATCTTCCGGTAATGTTTCCAGCTCCAGCGGCGCGGTTTCCTCTTCGGGGAATGTGTCGTCTTCGACGGGCAGCGTTTCCAGTTCGAGCGGTGGCGTGTCGAGCTCCTCGGGCAATGTGTCGAGCAGCAGCGGCGGCGTTTCCAGTTCCTCGGGCAATGTGTCCAGCTCGTCCGGCAATGTCAGTTCCTCGACCGGTGCGGTGACAAGCTCGTCGTCGTCGTCCTCGTCTTCTTCGTCGAGCTCTTCGTCGTCATCGTCGTCGTCCTCATCGTCTTCGGGCGGGGCGACCAGCGGCGGGACGTCGGGCGATATGACCAGCAGCAGCAGTTCGTCGTCGTCGTCATCTTCGAGCAGCAGCGGTTCCAGCGGATCGTCTGGCAGCAGCGGGTCTTCAAGCTCGTCGAGCAGCAGCAGTTCGTCTTCGTCGAGCAGCAGTTCCTCGTCCTCTTCGGGCGGCAATGAAGTGCCCGCACCGCCTATGACGATCCTATTCGGCCTCGCCGCCGCTGCGATCCTCGGACGACGCAAGTTCCTCGGCTGAAGCGCGGCCATCATACACAACGAAAGAGGCGGCTCTTGCGGGCCGCGTCTTTTTGTTTGGGTGGGGATGATGTGTTAAGGCTGTTTGTCGACCGGCTGCCCGGCGGCTTCCCAGGCGAGCATCCCGCCCTCAAGATGCGCCACCGGTTCACCCGTCACGGCCGCCAGCTTCTCGCCTGCGATCGCCGAACGGCGGCCCGAGCGGCAATAAAGCACCACCTCGCGCCCGTCCGACAGATCAAGCTTGGCGGGATCGAAGCGGTCTAGCGGAATGTGCTCCGCGCCGGAGATCACGCCATCGGTCACTTCGGCATCGGTGCGCACATCGATCAGACGAACATTGCCATCCTTGATTCGCGCGGCGAGATCTTCTGGAGAAAGAGTGACCAGCGGCGCCGGTGCAGGGGCGGGCGCGGCGGTATCGTCACTGCCGCCTGGCTCTGTACCCAAGCCTGCAAATGCCAGCTCGAAGCCGGCTGGAGCAGACGGCGACTCGCGCTTGCTACCCGCCCCGCCCTGCCCGTCCCCGCAGGCCACCAGCAAGAGCGGCAGGGTGGGGACGACAATCAGGGCGAGGCGGCGTGGCGTCATGCGTGCCTTTATGCCGCAAGCTTGCGCAGAACGTAATGGAGAATCCCGCCGTGGCGGTAATATTCCATTTCATTTGCGGTATCTATGCGACACAGGGCGGTGAAGCTGAAGGCCGAGCCATCGGCGCGGGTGACCTCGACAGTGATGTCCTGACCCGGCGTCAGATCAGCCAGCCCGCGGATCGAGAAGGTGTCGTCTGCCTTGAGACCGAGGGTCTGGCGGGTATCGCCTTCCTTGAACTGCAGCGGCAGCACGCCCATCCCGACGAGGTTGGAGCGGTGGATACGCTCGAAGCTTTCGACAATCACCATCCGCACGCCGAGCAGGATTGTGCCCTTGGCCGCCCAGTCGCGTGACGAGCCGGTGCCGTATTCCTTGCCGCCGATGACGACCAGCGGGGTGCCGGCTTCCTTGTGCTTCATGGCCGCATCGTAGATCGCCATGGTGTCGCCGCTGAAGGTCGAGAAGCCGCCTTCGACGCCGGGCACCATTTCGTTCTTGATGCGGATGTTGGCGAAGGTGCCGCGCATCATCACTTCGTGGTGGCCGCGGCGCGAGCCGTAGGAGTTGAAGTCCTTCTTGGCGACCTGGTTGGCCATCAGGAACTTGCCGCCGGGGCTGTCTTCCTTGATCGAACCGGCCGGGCTGATGTGGTCGGTGGTGACCGAATCGCCGAGGATCGCCAGCGGCTTGGCGTCCACGATGTCCATGATCGGCGCGGGCGTCATGGTCATGCCCTCGAAATAGGGCGGGTTGGCGACATAGGTCGAACCGGCGCGCCACTGGTAGGTGTCGGACGGGGTGACCGTGATCGCCTGCCAGTGCTCGTCACCATCATAGACGTTGGCGTAGCGGCTGACGAACATCGAACGGTCGATGTTGGCGGCGCGGTTGGCGGCGATTTCCGCATTGGTCGGCCACAGATCGGCGAGCATCACGTCATTGCCGTTCTGATCCTGCCCGATCGGGGTGGTGGTGATGTCCTCGGTGACGGTGCCCTTCAGCGCATAGGCCACCACCAGTGGCGGCGAGGCGAGGAAGTTGGCGCGCACGTCAGGCGAGACGCGGCCCTCGAAGTTGCGGTTGCCTGACAGGACGCTGGCAGCGACAATGTCGTTGCCGTTGATCGCGGCCGAGATCGGCGCGGCCAGCGGGCCGGAGTTGCCGATGCAGGTGGTGCAGCCATAGCCGACAAGGTCGAAGCCGACCGCATCCAAGTGCTCCTGCAGGCCCGACTTGACGAGGTAGTCGGTGACCACCTGCGATCCCGGGGCGAGCGATGTCTTGACCCACGGCTTGGGCTTCAGCCCACGCTCGTTCGCCTTCTTCGCCACCAGACCGGCGGCAATCAGCACATCGGGGTTGGAGGTGTTGGTGCAGCTGGTGATCGCGGCAATCACCACGTCGCCATCGCCGATGTCGTGCGTCGCGCCTTCGACTCCCACGCGGGCAGCGGCCGACTTGCCGTAAACCTTGGAGAGGTCGGAATTGAACAGGTCGTCCACCTCTTGCAGGATCACCTTGTCCTGCGGGCGCTTGGGCCCGGCGAGGCTGGGGACGACGGTCGCCATGTCGAGCTGCAAGGTCTTGGTGAAGACCGGCACGTTGGCGGGGTCAAACCACATGCCCTGCGCCTTGGCATAGGCTTCGACCAGCGCGATGTTTTCTTCGCTGCGGCCGGTGAGGCGCAGGTAATCGATGGTCTTGTCATCGATCCCGAAGAAGCCGCAGGTCGCGCCATATTCCGGCGCCATGTTGGCGATTGTCGCGCGGTCGGCCAGCGTGAGGTTGGCAACGCCCGGGCCGTAAAACTCGACGAAGCGGCCCACCACGCCGACATTGCGCAACATCTGCACGCAGGTCAGCACGAGGTCGGTGGCGGTCACGCCCTCGGCCATCGCGCCTTCAAGGTAGAAGCCGACCACTTCGGGGATCAGCATCGACACGGGCTGGCCGAGCATCGCTGCCTCAGCCTCGATGCCGCCGACGCCCCAGCCCAGCACGCCCAGACCGTTGATCATGGTGGTGTGGCTGTCGGTGCCCACGCAAGTGTCGGGATAGGCGACCATCACGCCGTCTGGGCCTTCCGAAGACCATACGGCCTGCGCCAGATGCTCAAGGTTCACCTGGTGGCAGATCCCGGTGCCCGGGGGCACGGCGGTGAAGTTCTGGAAGCTTTTGCTACCCCACTTGAGGAAGTCGTAACGTTCGGCATTACGCTCGTATTCGAGCGCCATGTTGGCTTCCATCGCCTTGGGGTGGCCGAATTCGTCGACCATCACCGAGTGGTCGATCACGAGGTTGACCGGCACCAGCGGGTTGATCTTGGCGGTGTCGCCGCCCAGCTTCTTGATCGCATCACGCATCGCGGCCAGATCGACCACGCAAGGCACGCCGGTGAAATCCTGCAGCAGCACGCGCGCGGGGCGGTACTGGATTTCCTCACCCGTGGCGGGGTTGTTCTGCCAGTCGACCAGCGCCTGTATGTGCGAGCGCGCAACCGTGAACCCGCCATCTTCGAAGCGCAGCAGGTTTTCCAGCAGCACCTTCATCGAGATCGGCAGGCGGGAAATGTCACCCAACTGCTCCGCAGCTTTTGCGAGCGAGTAATAGGCATATTGCTTGCCGTTCACGTCAAGCGTCTGACGGGTGCCGAGCGAATCCTGGCCGATTGCGGTCATGGGGGGGTTCCATCCTTATGATTTAGACCCGCCCCCGATCCACCAAGGGCGCGGTTTTCGAAGGCCTCCTGCGCTGCCTCGTGCGTGAGGTCAAGTGGGGCAAGGGACATTCGCCTTCGGGAATTGGCCTTAGGCAGCGGCCGGTGCAGGGCGAGCGGGCCGGGTGGCGATCCAGCAGCCGGTGACGATCAGGGCGGTGCCCGCCAGTGTCGGCAGCGTGACCGGCTCGCGGAAGAACAGCCAGCCGAACAATGCCGCCCAGACGAAGCCTGAATACTCGGTCGGCACCAGGACATTTGCCTCGGCCCGGGCATAGGCCCATGCGATCGACAGCGAGCCCGCCACCGTCAGCGCCCCAGCCGCCAGCAGCGGCACCCACGCCCCGCCCGCAGGCGGTGTCCAGAACAACGGTGCGAGCGTCAGCAGCACCAGCCCGCCGATGCCGCTGTGAAAGGTCGCGATCTCCAGCGGACCGGCCACTTGCGCCTGCCGCCGGATGACGATGAAATTATAGGCATAAAGCAGCGCCGAGATGAACAGTGAGGCAATCCCCAGCGCCGCGTCCTCGTCAAACTGTCCTTGCCCGATCCGCCCGCCAACAATCACCAGGGTTCCCGCAAACCCCAGTACGCTTGCGCCAATGGCGGCGCGGCTGATTGTCTCGCCCAACAGCACGCGGGCGAGGTACAGCGCGATCAGCGGGGCAATGAAGCTAAGCGCAATCGCTTCGGCCAGCGGCAGCAGGGTCAGCGAATAGAAGAAGGTCAGCGCCATGAACGCCGACACCACACCGCGCGTGAGGTGCAGTTTCCAGACCGCCGCGCTGGGCATCGCCGGCCCGCGCGCCAGCCATATCGGCGCTATCAAGGCCGCACCGATGAACGCCCGCAGCACGGTGGCGGTATAGGCTCCCGTCGCCAGCGCGGCTTCTTTCATGAAGGCATCCATCAGCGACAGGAAGCCCACTCCGGCCAGCGCGGCGGCGAAAGGCAGCAGGGCGTGGTGGCGGCCGGGCATGGGCAGAGCCATAGCCGCGGCAATGCGCAAGGTCACGTGATGGTAGCGACAAGGCCACAGGGTAAAGAACATTAATGCAGGTGAAAGCCAAGATGGTTGATAGGGGCATGGCGCTGCGGATAAAGTCACAGTGACAATGGTGCTGGGCAGACGCGGCGGCACGGGGCGAAAAAGGCGATAGGGATGACGAGGTTTTCGGGCAGGTTGGCTGGCGGCGCGGCCATTGCTGCAATAGTGACGAGCGCGGCGCTGGCGCAGGACGGCAGGCTTAACGGTCCGGGCGTGATCCCCGGCGGCGAGCAGACGGGCGGTCCCGTGATCGTGCAAGTGCCTGCACCTGCTCGGACGCCGACTCCCGCTCCCGCACCGACAGCTACGCCTAAAGCGTCAGACGCTTTTGCGCAGGCCTTCCCGGTGGTGCAGCCGGCCGAAGCGCCGCTGGTGCAGGCATGGACCGTGGGTCAGGCGGCACGGCTGGTCGCGGTAATCGAGGCGATCGGTGCCGAAGGGCTGGACCCCAAGGATTACGACCTCGCCCCGCTGAAGGTGGCTCTGGCGTCGGGCCCCTCGGCCGAACTGAACCAGATCGCGTCGCAAAGCTTCGTCTGGCTGGTCGAGGATCTGCGCGACGGGCGCACGCCGATGGACGCGCGTGAACAGTGGTTCGTGGTCGATCGCGATCGCGACACCTTCCGCACCGGCGATGTGCTGGCAGAGGCGCTGAAGACCGGCGACATCGCCGGCGTGCTTGCGAAGCTTGCGCCGACCCATCCCGATTATGCCAAGCTGAAGGCCGAACTGGCGATCACCCCCGCCAGCGCGGCAGGCAAGCGGAAGCTGATCCGTGCCAACATGGATCGCTGGCGGTGGTTGCAGCGCGATCTGGGTTCGCAATACCTGATCACCAACGTGCCCGAATTCCAGCTCCGCCTGACAGTGCGTAACAGGATCATCAGCACCTATCGCACCATCGTCGGCAAGCCGGGGCGCACCGCCACCCCGCAACTGGCCGAGGTGGTCGAAGGCGTGGTGTTCAACCCGACGTGGACTGTGCCGCAGTCAATCGTCAAGGGTGAGGGGCTGGGCGCAAAAGTGCTGGGCAACCCCGCTTGGGGCAAGCGTAACGGCTATGTCGCGACCAAGGGTGCCAATGGTTACATCACCGTGGTGCAGCAGCCGGGGCCGGGCAATTCGCTGGGTATGATGAAACTGGAAATGCCTAACGAACACGCGATTTTCTTCCACGACACCCCGTCGCGCCACCTGTTCGCCAATGACAGCCGCGCGCTCAGCCACGGCTGTGTGCGCACCGAACGCGCGCTGGAACTGGCGATGACGATGGCGATTCTCGGCAAGGGTGCCACCAAGGATGAAGCGGTCGCGATTTCCACCTCGGGCAAATATACCAAGGTTATGCTGGAAAAGCAGTGGCCCGCCTATATCACCTATTTCACGATGGCGTCCGACATCAACGGCCAGATGGCGACCTTCAAGGACATCTATGGCCGCGATACAAAGGTGCTTGCCAGCCTCGACAAGCCGCGCGTGCGCAATCGTAGCAATGTGGTGGATGACGAGGTGATCGTGATCGAGGACAATCTGCGCGACAGCTAAGGCGCAGGCTTCGCGTCCGGATCGCCAGCGTTCAGAAGGCGCTGGCGCCCGGGCGGGAGCCGAGGTCGAGCGGCGCGCGTTCGATCATGGCGAGTTCCGGCACAGGCTGTATGCTGCCGTCTGCTTCCAGACCCAGGCTGTCCGCGAACAGCAGGCGGCCCCCGGACAGATGCACCAGCGCCTCACGGAACTGATCGGTGCCCATCGCGAAACACCCGTTGGAGCGGCCCAGACGGCCCCACTTTTCGATGTGGTAGTCTTCGGCATAATCGGCGTGGTGCATCACGATGTAGCGGCGCAGCGCTGCGTCGTTGCTGTGGTCCAGCCCGCCTAACCGCACGGATGTGCCGTAACGGCCCGTGTACCATTCCCACGTGACATAAGCCCCGCGGCTGGTCGCGTTGGAGCCTTCGGTGTTGGAAAACTGCTTCAGCCAGCCATCATGCTGCGGGTCCGAACCCATGCCGTGGCTGACGCGGTGCGAGACAATTTCGCCGCGATCAAGATTGACGAAGTGAAACCGGGGTTTTGCCGAATGCAGTCCGAAATCGGCGATGCCGACGATGTCATGCTTCCAGATCGCGTTGCCCGCGCGCAGCAGTTCGCGCTTGGCGATGTTGAAGAGAATACGGTCGCGCGGGGTGCCGGCAGCGACAGACGCAAACAGGCGGGTCGGCAGCGCCAACGCTGCTCCAGCGGCTAGAGTGCCTTTCAAAATATCGCGGCGCTTCATTGTTCAACAACGTAACCGGCAGAGCTCAGGTTCCCAATGGGGTTGGCAACGGTTCATCGCAGCTATGCCTCAACTCGTGCCTGAAGGTGCCGGAAATGCGCTGTTTGCCTCAGCCATGGCCAGCATTGAAGCGGCGTGGCGGGCGGCCACTTCGCGCGGATCATCGCCATATCCGCCGCCCAAAGCGCTTGCCACTGGCAGGCGGCGGTGGCGGCTTTCGCCGATGACAAAGCGGTCGCGCAGGGCCAGCCCCGCATCGCTCAGTCCCAGCCGGCCCAGCTTGTCATCGCGGTGCGGATCGACGCCGGCCTGATAGAGCACGAAGTCGGGCGCAAATGCGGAGAAGACTTCAGGCAGGTGGCGGGTCAGGGCTTCCATATAGCCGTCATCGTCCAACCCGTCGGGCAAAGCGACATCGCGGCTGGACCGGGCTTTCCTGACCGGGAAGTTCTTTTCGGCATGGAGCGAGAGAGTGAAGATATCCTCGCGCCCTGCAGTGAGGCTGGCGGTGCCGTCACCCTGATGGACGTCCAGATCGACGATCAGCACGCGCGCGGCGTGGCGCTCTGCGACCAGCCGGTTGGCGGTAATGGCCAGATCGTTGAACACGCAATAGCCCGCGCCAGTGTCGTGCAGCGCGTGATGGCTGCCAGCGGCGGAATTGGCGGCATAGCCGTGGCTCCGGGCAAGCTGCGCGGCGAGCCATGTGCCGCCGTTGGTGTGGCGCACGCGGCTAGTGATGGCGGGCGTGACGGGAAATCCGATGCGACGCTCCTTGTCCTGCGGCACTTCGGCGCGGAACACCTCGTCAACATAGGTCGGGCAGTGCACCGCCTCCAGCCATTCCCGCGGCATCGGCTGCGGCGCGTGTTCGGTGATCGGCGCGCCGCTGGCCCGCAGTTCTTCCATGACGAGGTAATATTTGTCGAAGCGGAAAGTGCCGCGCTCCGGGCGCGGGGCCATATAGTCGGCATGGTGGACGACATGGAGCATCGCGCTCAGAGATACCCGCTATGTTCGGCGAGTATTTTTGCGCCTAGCCCGATCAGGATCAGACCCCCGGCCCGTTCCGCCCATTCACCCCAGCGGTCACCCGCGCGGTGGCCCAGCAGCACGCCCGCTCCGCTCATGGCGAAGGTGACCAGTCCGATCAGCGCAACGGCGGACAGCGGCTCGATTGCCAGCGTGGGCAGTGTAATCCCTGCGGCCAGCGCGTCGACGCTTGTCGCCACCCCCGCGACCAGCAGCGACTTGCCAGTCAATGCCCGTGCGGTTTCGCCCTCGCCAACATGGCCGCCCAGCATCCTGACGCCGAGGTAAGTCAGCAGACCGAAGGCGATCCAGTGGTCGATCACTTCGACATAGGCCAGCGCAATCGCCCCGATCCCCAGCCCGGCGAGCGGCATCAGCGCCTGAAGCACGCCGAACGTCAGCGCAATGGCCAGCCCCTGGCGGGGCGAAGGCCGGAACCGCGCCCCTTGCGTCAACGCGACCGCAAAGGCGTCCATCGCCAGCGCGAAGGCGAGCAGGAGGGCTTCGATCATGGCCGGGGCAGGGCCCGATTTTCGGCCAGCGCGGTGAGTTCGGCAAGAATAGCGTCTTCGCTGCGGCTGGCAGCGTTGCGCCAGCTCGCGGCGGTATCGAGGTTTACCGCGCGGCCTTCCGGCGTCAGCACCAGCAGGGCAGGCGTGCCGGGGACGTCCGCGAGCCCGAAACGCCGGGCCACATCGAGGTTATGCCCGTCGCCGGTTTGCGGCATGCCGACATTGACGAATAGCAACTCGTAACGCTCTGCCACAAGCGCGGCGAAGCGCGGGGCTTCGAGCCAACCGGCCAGCGCGCGGCTATCGTGGCACCAGTTGGCGCCCATCACCAGCAGCACGTGCTTGCCCGAGGCGGCGGCGAGGGTGAGCGCGGCATCGACTTCGGCCATCGCGTCTGCGGCGGCGGTGTAGGGACGCGCTTCGGGGTGCGGGGCGACGGCGGCCGTCATGGGCGCAGGCCCGATGGCGCAGGCGGAAAGCGCCAGCGCCAGACTTGCGGCAATCGCGGGCCGGATCACTCTGCGGCTACGGTGGCTTGTGCAGGGGCCGTGTGCGGATCGAAGGCGGTGGCTTCACCCGCCTCGATGGCAGCGGCCTTTTCTTCGACCAGCCGGACGATATGATCGAGCATCGCCTCGTCATCGATCGCGTGGGCCTTCATGCCCGACAGGTAGACCATGTGCTTGCCGTTGCCGCCGCCGGTCAGGCCGATATCGGTCTCGCGCGCTTCGCCGGGGCCGTTGACGACGCAGCCGAGCACCGACAGGCTCATCGGGGTCTTGATGTGTTCGAGCCGCTTTTCGAGCGTTTCCACCGTGCGGATCACATCGAAGCCCTGCCGCGAGCACGACGGGCATGACACCACCCGCACGCCGCGCGTGCGCAGGCCCAGGGCCTTGAGCATGTGGTAGCCGACCTTAATCTCTTCTTCGGGCTCAGCCGACAGGCTGACGCGGATTGTGTCACCGATCCCGGCCCACAGCAGGCTGCCCATGCCGATGCTCGATTTGACCGTACCGCCGATCAAGCCGCCTGCTTCCGTAATGCCCAAGTGCAGCGGGCAATCGACCGTTTCGGCAAGACCATGATAGGCCGCGACCGCGAGGAACACGTCGCTGGCCTTCACCGCCACCTTATATTCGTGGAAATCATGGTCCTGCAGCAGCTTGATGTGATCCAGCGCGCTTTCGATCAGCGCTTCAGGGCAGGGCTCACCATACTTCTCCAGCAGATCTTTTTCCAACGACCCTGCGTTCACGCCGATACGGATTGCGCAGCCATTGGCCTTGGCGGCGCGCACCACTTCGGCGACGCGCTGCGCCGATCCGATATTGCCGGGGTTGATGCGCAGGCACGCGGCGCCAGCATCTGCCGCTTCCAGCGCGCGCTTGTAGTGGAAATGGATGTCGGCCACGATCGGAATACGGGCGTTGCGGGTGATTGTCTTGAAATCGCGGGTCGATTCCTCGGTCGGGCAGGACACGCGGATGATGTCCGCGCCCACTTCCTCGCACCGCCGGATCTGGTCGAGCGTGGCGCGCACGTCTTCTGTCGGGGTGTTGGTCATGGTTTGCACGGTGATGGGAGCATCACCGCCAACGGGGACATTCCCCACCATGATCTGGCGCGATTTGCGCCGTTCGATCGTGCGCCACGGACGAATGGAAGACATAGGCCCGCCTATAGTCGGCAAAGCGTTTCGGGGCAATGACCAGTCGTCGCGCTTGACTTGCCTTTGCTGCGCGGCACTCTGCGACCCTGAAGGGGAATGACCATGTTGAACCAAACCGCCATCGAACTGCGCAGCCCTGCGCCGAGCCTGTTGATGCGGGCAATCAAGTTCATGATCGCGCGGGGGAAGCCGGTCTTTCCCCATGACGAAGCAGGCTTCCACAAGGCAATGGCGGGGCGCCATCTGCCTTCCGATGCGCCAATGCCGGACAGCTTCCGCAAGCGTTTCAACGTCGAGGAGCGCGAAGTGCTGGGTTCGCGGGTGGTGACGTTGCACCCCAAGGCCGGGCCGGGGGTGTGGCATATGCTCTACTTCCACGGCGGCGGCTTTGTGCAACCGATGTTCAAGGTGCACTGGCCACTGGTTGCCGAGATGGTGAAAAAGTGCGGGATCAGCGTGACCGTGCCGCTTTACCCCGTCGTGCCGGAGACGCCTTGCTCCGCGCAGGATGCGCTGGCCGATGCGGTCTATGCCAGTCTTGCTGCGAGCCATGATCCGGCGCGGATCATCCTTAACGGCGACAGCGCGGGCGCGCATATGGCGCTGGCGCTGGCGCTGCGACAGGTGCGGGACGGCGGTCCGCTGCCGGGCAAGCTCGCGTTGTTTGCGCCGTGGCTGGATCTGGGGCTGGCCGATCCGGCAATTGCCGTGGTCGAACCGCATGACGTGATGCTCAAGATCGGCACGCTGCGCGCCTGCGGCGGCATGGTTGCGGCGGGGCGCGCGCTGGATGATCCCGCCGTGAGCCCGCTTTACGCCTCACCCGAAGCGCTGGCCCAGCTGCCGCCGACCCGCATCTGGACGGGACGGCACGACCTGTTCATCGTTGATTCGCGGACCTTCGTCGGCAGGCTTCGCGCTGCCGGGGTGGACGCCAAGCTTTACGAATACGAAGCCGCGCCGCACGTCTTCATGGCGATTACGCCCACGCGCGAGGCGAAGGACGTGACCGGGTTGCTGCGCGATTTCCTTGCCAGTTAGGTCGGGAACTTCGCCCCGGTCAGCTCCTCGCTCAGTTTCCACAGCTGGTCAGCATAGCTGGAATTGAGCGCGTAGGAACGAACGCCGGCGGAGGTGGACTGGTCGTCCACCTCCGCCACGTGGCAGTCCTCGCAATAGACCCCGCCCCTGCCTTCCAGATCCTCGGCGGTTGCTGCCCAGCAGCTGGTCGCAGCGCCTTGCGGGATGGTTTTCCAGGCAAAGTTCGTGTGGCGCGCGCTGAGCTGCGCCATCAACGCATCGCGCATGTCCTGCGTCATGTGGCGGCCGAGATTCGTCTCGATTCCGCCCGGATGCACCGCGTAGGCGTGGATGCCAAGCACCGCGAAGCGCTGCTCCAGCCCGATCGTGAACAGCACATTCGCGGTCTTCGACTGGCCGTAGCTGACCCAGGGCTCATAGGTGCGCTGCTGGAAATGGGGGTCGTCGAAATCCACGGGCGCGAAGTGGTGTCCGCGGCTGGACAGGTTGACGATCCGCTTGGCGCTGCCACGCTCAATCAGGGGCATCAGTTCGGCGGTCAGCGCGAAGTGACCGAGGTGATTGGTGCCGAATTGCATTTCGAACCCGTCATTCGTGTGGGTGAACGGGCAGGCCATCACCCCTGCATTGTTGATCAGCAGATCGATCTTCTCGAACCGCTGGCGCGCGCGCGATGTTGCGGCGCGGATGCTTTCAAGCGAGCCGAGATCGAGCGTGATGGTATCGAGCTGCGCGTCAGCTACGCTGGCCCGGATTGCCGCGGCCGCTTCGTCCAGCTTGCCCTGATCGCGCCCCGCCATCACGATATGTGCGCCCCGCGCCGCCATGGCACGGGCGGTTTCCTGCCCCAGCCCCGAATTCGCGCCGGTGATGAACGCGGTCTTGCCCGAAAGGCTGATGCCGTCCAGCACCTCGTCCGTGGTGCTTGCCCAGCCGAATGCGCTCATTATCGTTCTCCCGTGCCTATAGCTTCAGCTCATATAGGAATTCCGGATCGAGATGTTCCCCAACCCGAAAGGTGATGTCGGCGATTTTGCCAAAGCCATGCCGCTGGTAGAAACGCTGCGCTCCGAAGTTTTCGGCATAGACCGATAGCAGGATGGCATCATGCCCCCCGTCGCGCGCGGTGCCCAGCGCCCAATTCATCAGTATCGCGCCGACGCCTGCGCCGGTGTAACCAGGCAGCGCATATAGCTGGCCAAGCTCGATCGGATTGCGCGCGTCGGAATGCTCCACGAACTTGGTCGGGTAACGCAGTTTGCAAAAGGCGACCAGCGCGCCGTCCTTCTCGACAAGGCGGTGAGTGCATTCGTCACCGGCGATTTCCGCAGCGACGGCGGTTACGTTGTGTACCTCGGCAAGGAAGGCGGCGAGGTCTTCGGGCGTGTAAAGATGTCCGAAGGCGGCGACGAAGGTGTCCGCGCCAAGCTTCGCAAGCGTGGGGGCATCGGCGGGGGTCGCAGGGCGGTAGATCATGTTGGACGCCCTAACGCGCGCAGGCCGTGCTGTTAAGCTGGTGAAACACGCAGGGCCGCGTTACACCCTGCGCCCATGAAGAAAATCGTCACGCTGATCGCGCTCGCCCTCATGTCCCAGCCTGCCATCGCGCAGGACGCCGCAGCGCCCAAGTGGTCGCTGGCGATTCACGGCGGGGCAGGGACGCTCAGCCGCAAGGCAATGACACCGGAAAAAGAGGCTGAATACGAGGCGGCGCTGCAAACCGCTCTCGATGCGGGGTCGAAAATCCTGTCCGAGGGCGGGAGCGCGATGGAGGCGATCAAGGCGGCGATCATCATCATGGAGGATTCGCCCCTGTTCAACGCTGGCAAGGGCGCGGTGTTCACGTGGGACGGGACGAATGAACTCGACGCTTCGATCATGGACGGGCGCGATCGCAGCGCAGGCGCGATTGCGGGGGTGAAGACGGTCAAAAACCCGATCCTGCTGGCCGACACGGTGCGCACCGATAGCGAGCACGTGATGCTGATGGGGGCGGGCGCGGAGGCCTTCGCGGTGGAAAAGGGCTTTGCCGTCACCCCGCCCGAATATTTCGCCACACCCGCGCGGCGCGAGGCGCTGGAGCGGATGAAGGCCAAGCAGCTTTCGGCGCTGGATGTCGATCACAAGTTCGGCACGGTGGGCGCGGTGGCGCTGGACCAGAGCGGGAATGTGGCGGCGGGCACCTCCACCGGCGGGATGACCGGCAAGCGCTGGGGCCGCGTGGGCGATGCGCCGCTAATTGGTGCGGGGACTTACGCGGATAATCGCGCGTGTGCTGTCTCGGCGACAGGGTGGGGCGAGTATTTCATCCGCGTCGGCGTGGCGCACGAGATTTGCGCAAGACTGCGCGCGACTGCCGAGGTGAAAGTCGCCATGGCGGACGACAAGGCCGCTGATCCCGGCGTGCGTACCGAGGAAGCGCAGTATATTGCCGACGCTGTCATGGCCGACGTCAAGTTACTCGGCGGGGATGGCGGGATTATCCTTGTCACGCCGCAAGGCGATGCGATTTTCAGCTTCAACACCACCGGCATGTATCGTGGACGGGCAAGCAGCGAAGGCACGCGCGAGGTCGCGATTTTCGGGGGCGAGGAGAAGGCGTCAGCGACGCCGGATCATTGACACACGCCGAGCGATCCCATGCTCCGTCCCGTTGGGTGGCTGCGGCCAAACCTGACCGCAGCCAGTCCTTCGTCAGTTCACTTCTTTCCAGCCGCCGGGAAAATCTGGCGGTCCCTTGATCTCTTTCGACGGGGGCAGGCGCCGCTCGCGCTCCCATGCGTCGCAAAAGGCGATGATCTGCGCATCGGTCATGCCGCTGTCACCCAGATAGAAAGGACACACCGGGGGGGCGGACGCGCTCACGGAAGGGGCGATTGCCGCGGCACCGAGCGGTACCAAGCCCAGTATCAAGATTTTACGAAGCATCTGAGTCTCCTCTTTTTCCCATCCTCGGCAATGCTATGGATGGCGGCAAGAAGCGTCAAGGAAATAACGATATCAAGTATTTGAATATTAGACACTTTATGGGAAAATCAGTAGATTTTCCCCACCAGCGGTAGCCCGCGCTCGGGCTCGGCGAATTCCTTGATGATCCGACCAACCCTTGAAAGCGCCAACTCGGCGCGGGCCTGCATGGTATCGACGGGGCCGCGGGCGCGGAAATAGCAGGCGAAGGTGATCGGCGGCTGGCCCTTCGGCCCTTCGGTAAAGCCGATGTCGATGAAGTTGCTTTCGCTGCCAACCAGCCCACTGGTGCCGGTCTTGTCGCCCGCCACCCAACCTTCAGGCAGACCCGCCCGCACCCGGCGCAGGCCCGTTTCGGTGGCGATCATCCAGCTTTTTAGCTCGGCCCGCTCGGCCTCCGGCAGCACATCGCCATAGACAATCTTGGCCACAGTGCGTGCCATCGCTGCCGGCGTGCTCGTGTCGCGGAATTCGGTCGGCGGGACGATGTTCATTTCCGGCTCGTAACGATCAACCCGGCTGACCGGATCGCCGATGGAGCGCCAGAAGGCGGTCAGCCCGGCCGGTCCGCCCAGCGCCCGCAGCAGGATATTGGCCGCCGGATTGTCGGACGTCACCTGCGTCGCCCGCGCCAGTTCGCGCAAGGTCGCGCCGCTCGCCAGCCGTTCCCGCGTGAAGGGGGCGTATTCGAGCATATCGGCCTCGGTCCACGTCACCCGCCGGTCGGCATCGATCAGGCCCGCCGCATGGCGTTGCAGCAGCAGCGCCGCGAGCGAGAATTTGAACGACGACGCATGGCCGAAGCGCCGGTCACGGTTGATCCCCACGGCCATGCCGGTGGCCGTGTTGTAGAGCTCAACGCCCAGCGTTCCGTCACCCACCGCTTCGATAATGCGCAGCTCTGCCGCCAGCCTTCCGATCGGGCTCTGGTCAGGCGGGATGCAGGCAGAAGCTCCCAAGGCCAGCGAGCCACCGATGAAAAACCGCCGATCAATGTTCATGAAAACTTGTCCGCCTTGCGTTTGCCGAACCGCATGTCGGCCTCTAGTCTGGCCCGCAATTGCGCATAGAATGCTTCGAGAAAAGCCCTTTCGTCGCCCGCGCCCGGCTCCCAGCCGATCTTGCGGCAGATCGCCTTATGCGTGGCGGCGAGAGCTTCCGCGGGGGAATCCCGCAGCACCCGCTCCAGCGTCTGCAATTCCTTCTCGCCATAGACCGAAAGTTCCGCCTCACCAAAGGCATAGCGCACGCCGGTCACATTGCTCGCCCCAGCAGCGGCGCCTTGCACGGACAAGACGGAGGCAAGCTGTGCTTTGGGCCGTTCGACCACCCAGGTTCCGGCGACAATGTCGCCAGCACGCAAGGCATCGCGGTTGAAGAAGGGGAACAGCAGGAACAGCGCGAACCAAATGGTCAAAATCGCGCTGAGAATGCCAATCTCCTGCCCCTGCTGCGCCATGATTGTTAGCGTAATCAGAGCCACAATCGGATAGAAAATTTCGATATCCCGGAGCAGGTTGCGGGCGATCACCGCTTCGGGGGTGAGCCGCGCGCCGCGCCGTGCGGCGATGCGGATGCCGACCATCCGCTTGCCCAGCGTCGCACCGCGCGGCCCCAGTTCCTGCACCAGAAAATACCCGTACCAGGTGCAAAACACGAACAGGGCCATGACAATGCCGAGGAATTCGAGCGCACCGCCCGACATTCCGGCAGGATCCAGCGCGGTGCCGTCCAGCAATCCGCCCGCCACCCACACCACCAGCAGTTGAAATATGACGAGGCTGAAGACGACAATCATCACGTCGATCATCAGCGCGGCCGCGCGGGGTGCGCGCGCGGCAAGGACAAGCGGCAAGACCAGACCTTCGGGCGTGACTAGCGTCCGCGCGC
Organism: Erythrobacter sp.; assembly: GCA_044348875.1. GTDB lineage: Bacteria > Pseudomonadota > Alphaproteobacteria > Sphingomonadales > Sphingomonadaceae > Erythrobacter. The sequence goes on from JBIKSA010000005.1 coordinate 48,592, forward strand.
GCTTGTCGGCGGGACGTGCAAGAGTGGTTTTGCGCGCGTTCATCCCCCGTCCTCCAGCCCTTGCGGGGCAGGGCGATAGAGGCAGAAATAGGCGAGCCAGAAGGTCAGCATTGTCCCGCCGATCACAAAGCGGCTGCCCGTATCCTCAACCAATTGGCGCGGAAACGCTTCGAGCAGGGCTGCGACCACCATCATGATGACCACGCCAACCATCACCACTGCCGCGCGCCGTCCGGCAGCCGCGGCGGCATCCAGCACCGCTGCCGGTCCGGGAAAGGCCATCGCCCTCCCGATATGCAGGCCCGCCGCGCCCGACAGCAGAATGCCGAATAATTCGGTGGTGCCGTGAACGCTCAACCACGCGGCCAGCTCCACCACCAGACCCTGCCCGTCAAACAGCCACAGCATCGCGCCGAGCAAAGCCATGTTGTGCACCAGCAGCAACAGCGACGGGATGCCGAACGCAAAGCCTAGCGCGAAGGCAAGGATGCACACCGCGGAGTTGTTGCTGAACAGCTGCGCGGCAAACCCGGCAAGACCCGCCGCGCCTTCATCATGGGCGAGGCTTCGCAGCAATTGTTCGCGGCTGGCCCCCGGCACGCGCGCTTCGCCGATGCCCGCCGGGAACAGCCTGTAATACCACGCCTCGTCCTCAGCAACGAGCAGCCAGCCAACGATCGTCCCGGCCACCATCACAAACAGCGCGATGCATATATCCAGCCACAAGGCCCGCACAGCCCGGCTCCACCCGCCGAGGAAAAACCCGCGTAGCCAGCGCACAAACCCGTAGCGCGGGCCATAGACCTGAAACCACGCGCGCTGCACCAGCGCTTCAAGATAGGCGAGGGTGGCCGCGTCCAGCGACGTTTCCCTCGCCACCGACAGGCTGGATGCAGCGGTGCGATACAGCGCGGGGAGCGCGATCAGATCGTCATCAGCAATCCGCCGCAGGCCGCCGCGCTCCATGCGGGCGACAATCGCCTCAAGTCGGCGCCAATCGCCTTCCCGCTCAAGCCGGAAGCGGTCGGACCGCAGTGCTGCGCTTTCGATATCGGGCGGCGCGGCCACGGCCCCGCGCCCGAACCATGAGGAGATGACCGGCGCCTTCACCCTATCGCCTCGCTGCTTCGGATCGCCAGATAGCGGTCGATCAGGCGCGGGCCGATCATGTCCCACGGCGCTTCGACCACATCGATCCCCAGACGTCGCAGGCGGGTCAGCACCAGTTTGCGCTGCTGGGCGAGGCTGTCGGCCGTGACGGCGCGGGCAAGGGCCGCCATGTCGCCCGGCCGGACGGCGATCAGGTCTTCCACCTCGCTGTCGGCCATGGTGACAAACAGCACCAGATGCTTGCTCACCAGTCGGCCGAGGCTTTCGACCATCAGTTCTGCCGCTGTGGGATCGGTGAAATCGGAGAACACCACCACCAGTGAACGGCGTTTCAGCTTTGCTGCCAGGGTGGCGAGCGCGAGGGTAAAGTTCGGTTCCACCGGCTCGTAATCCAGGCCTGCGGCGGCGCTTTGCAGGCGGTGGAAGGCGCGGGCATCGCCGATGAAAGGGGTCATGATCTGCGGCCGCCGGGCAAAGCCGAACAGCGCGACCTTGTCCCCGCCCTTTAGCGCGACATAGCCACAGGTCAGCGCGGCGGAGACCGCGCGGTCGATGCGCGGCAGGCCATCCACCGGCTCGCACATCGCCTGCCCGCAATCCAGGGCGAAGACGATCTGGTTGTTGCGCTCGCTTTCGTTTTCGCGGGCGAACAGGCGGGTGTGGCGCGCGCTGGCCTTCCAGTCGATGCGGCGGCGGTCCATGCCGGGTTCGTATTCCGACAGAGCCTCGAACTGCGTGCCCTCGCCCCGGATGCGGCGGGCGATGAGGCCCAATTGCGCATTGCGCAGGAAGGTCTGCAAATCGGGAGAACGCACGGGCGACAGATCGGGCCAGATGCGCACAGGCTTATTGAGCGGATAGTCGACCTGCCGCGCGCCAAGGCCCAGCGGCCCTACCCAGCGCATCCACGCACGCTCGACCGTGGCGGTGCCGCGCCGCGAGGGGGTGAGCGTCGTCTCGCCCTGCCAGTCTGGGCCATGCGGATCGGGGGCGAGCGCAAAGGTCACGCGGCCCTCTGGCGCAAGGCGCGAATCGCAGGCGAGCGCAGCCTCGACCTGCGAAGGCACCCGGCCCGCAAAACGCGCGGTGATCGCGAGCATGCTCGGCTGGCCGACCTCGATATCCTCGCTGGTGCGGATTTCCCAAGCCGCCAGCTTGCCCGTCGTGACCGCATCCAGCGCGATCAGCAGCAGCAGCGCCGCCCCCATCAGCGGCGCGGCAACCCATGCGCCGGGCGCTGCGGCGGCGATCACCACCGCGACCGGGGCAAGCGCCGCCGCGATCCATGCCGCACGCTCCGTCGGCGCGACGATCAGCAGCGGCCGCAGTGGTCGCAGCAGCGTCTCGAGGACAAGGCGCAGGACGCGGATCACCTTATCGGGGTGCCGCGGTCGCTTCGACCAGTTCGGCCACCAGCGCTTCCATATCGCGCCCCTCGATCTCGGCAGCGGGCGACAGGGTGAGGCGGTGGCGCAGCACCGGGACGGCCAGCGCCTTGACGTCATCGGGGATCACATAGTCGCGGCCTTCCAAAGCGGCGCGGGCGCGGGCGGCCCCAGCCAGCAGCACGGCGGCGCGCGGCGATGCGCCGACGGTCAGTTCGGGGTGGTCCCGCGTCGCACGGATCAGGCGCACGACATAGTGGGTGATCTCGTCCGCTACGGTGACCTGCGCCAGCGCGCTGGTGGCAGCGCTGATCCCGGCAGCGTTGGTAACCGCCAGCACGCCCAGATCGACCGGGCGCTGCGGCCCCGAACGCTGGCCGAAGGTGGCAACGATCCGCGCCTCTTCGTCCTCAGCCGGGTAAGGCACCAGCAGCTTGAACAGGAAGCGGTCAAGCTGCGCTTCGGGCAGCGGATAGACGCCCTGATTTTCGATCGGATTCTGGGTGGCGACGACCATGAAGCGTTCCGGCAGCTGGTGCGTCTCCCCGTCCAGCGTGACGCGGCGTTCCTGCATCGCTTCGAGCAGCGCGGCCTGCGTCTTGGGCGGGGTGCGGTTGATTTCGTCCGCCAGCAGCAGGTCGCAGAAGATCGGCCCGCGCGTGAGCGTGAACTGGCTGGTCTGGAAGTTGAACAGGTTCGATCCCAGAATGTCGCCCGGCAGCAGATCGGGGGTGAACTGGATGCGCCCGAAATCGAGGCCCAGCGCGGTGGCAAAGCTTTGCGCGAGGAAGGTCTTGGCTGTACCCGGCGGGCCTTCCAGCAGCACGTGGCCTTCTGACAGCATTGCCACCAGCAGCATATCGACCATCGCCTCCTGCCCGACAATCGCCTTGGCGATTTCGGCGCGGATGGCGTCAGCCAGACTGCGGACGTCGTCGAGTGTCATGGTCATCGGGTCATTGTCCCTGTTGCAATTTGGCGTTGAGATCATCGAGGCTTTGCGCCGCGGCGAGGATGTCGGCCGGGGTCCGGGCCGCGTCCATCCGCGCGGCGCGGTGGGTGAAGGGTTCTTCCATCGGCAGGCGGCGGGAAAGCGCAGCGTCGATGGCGGCCCAGTCAGGCCGGGTAAGGCCGAGCCGTTCGGCCAATCGGCGTGCCGACAGCGCGGTGTAGGGCACGCCGAGCAAGCCAAAGCGCTGGGCCCGCAGGATCAGTCCCGCGCCATTGAGGATCAGCTGGTGCTTGCCAAACGCGATGTCCGGGCCGCTGGCAGCCGCAGGCGGGCCGAAACGCATGAACGCCCGCCAGCCGACGATCAGCAGCGCCGCCAGCAAGCTTAAAGTCGCGGCGAGGAACGGCGGGCGGAAGGCCAGCGTCAGCAGATTCTCCGACGCGCCAAAGCCATTGAGCGTCATGTCGAAGGTGACCTCCCCGATATCGCCGCCGTAGGTCAGTTCGTCCACCAGCGCGACAGCCACCGCCGCGCGCGCGGGATCGGCAAGACCGAAATTATTGGCAAGGTCAGGCTCTGCCAGGAAGGCCACGGGATAGGCTTCCTCGTCCGGTTCCCCGTTGAGTTCCGGCGTTACAACAAAAGCGAGCACCCGCGCCGCGCCATCGGTGACGAACGTGTCATGCGCCGACATCGGTGTTGCAAACAGCGTTGTGGGGGTCGGCAGACTGCCCTCCTTGCCCATGCCTTGCCAGACGCCGGGCACCCGTGCCTTGCCTATGTCGGGATCGGCAGATGCGTGAGCAAAGCCGAAGGGCGACGGCAACCTCTCTGCCCAATCGCTCGTCGTGACATTGGCCAGCGTAACCCAGCCACGTTTGAACTTCTCGCGCGCCTTGGGCGGCAGCGTGGGCGAAGGTGGGGTGGCTTGCCATTTGGGCATGATAACCAAGGTGGGCCCGCGATAACGACGCTCGGCCAGTATCGTGCCGATCTCTTCCGCGTCGCCAACGGCTGGCGGGGTCAGCACCAGCAGCCCCTCCGTCTCCAACCCCTTGCGGTTGCGCGAACGATCCACGGTGTATCCCTGCGCTTCGACCAGCCGCACCAGCCCTGCATAGCCGTTGAGCCCGCGGCTGGACGCATGGGCCTGAACGCTGCCCTGTTCGCCGCCGACGTCCTCACCCGCGCCGATGAGGTAGAGGATCGTAAGAAACAGCGCGAAGCCGCCCGCGACCAGCGCGAAGGCACCGCGCCGCGAGAATGCTGCGCCGCCGCTCATGCCGTCCCTCTCCGCCCATCGATTCGGGCCAGCGCGAATTCGGCATAGGCGGCGCGCGCTGCTTCCCAATCCGCGCGGTCGAGTGCGCGCAGCGCGAATAGCGATCGCTCCACCCGTTCGGCGATCACGCCAAATGCGCCGCGCGCTGCATCGGGCAGGGCAGGCAGCGCGGCAAGTTCACGCGCGGTGCTGGAAGGCTCCACCCAATCGGGCCGCGCGGCGGCGATCTGGCCGACGCTGCGCTGGAGGAGAAGGCGCGTTGCCTCGTCAAAGCGGCCCTCTGCCGCCAACCGGTCGGCATCGTCCAGCAGCGCAAGGGTTGATGCTGCATCAGGGCGCCACGTCCCTGCCTCCCCATCGCCTGCCGTGTCGCTCCGGCGCCCCAGCACCGGCGCGATCAGGCGCACCAGCAGCAGGCCCGCAAACAGCACCGCCGCGCCCAGCAAGACCCATTGCAGCCACCACCATGACGCCCCCAGCGCCTTGCCCAGCGGGGCGAGCCATTCGGCAAGGACTACGAAGAGATCGTTGAGCAATCGTTCGAACCAGCCGGGGACGCGCGGCGTCATCTCCGGAACGGCAACGGGGGCGAACTGAATGTCGCCATCGGCCCGCAGGCTTTCCCATCCGGCGGGAGCCGCTCCGCCTGAGTCATTTGATGGACTGGAAGGGGGTGTTGCGGCCGCTGCGGTCATCCCGTCAGCGGTGGTGGCACGGCGATAGGCGCCGTGCAACGGGAAACCGAGCTATCCGCGCCTTACCCGCGGGCGCGGGCCTGTTCATAGCTGCCCAGGATGCGCAATTCCTTGGAATGGAACGCACATTCCTCCAGCGCGCGGTCGACTGCCGGATCGCCTGGCGCACCGATGATGTCGGCGTAGAATGTCGTCGCGGCAAAGCTGGTGCCCTGCTGGTAGCTTTCCAGCTTGGTCATGTTGACACCGTTGGTGGCAAACCCGCCCAGCGATTTGTAAAGTGCGGCCGGGATGTTCTTCACCTCGAAAACAAAGGTGGTCATCACCGGCTTGCCTTCGAGCGTTTGGGCGGCGAGCGGATCGCGGGCGAGAATCACAAAGCGCGTCATGTTGTCCGCGCTGTCCTCGACATTATGCTCGATGATGGTGAGGCCATAAAGCTCGGCGGCCAGCGCCGGGGCGATGGCGGCCACGGAAAGATCGCCGCGTTCGGCCACGTAGGCTGCCGCGCCGGCGGTATCGGCATGGCTCAATGGCACGATTCCGCGCGCGCGCAGGTAACGGCGCGACTGGCCGAGCGCCTGCGGGTGCGAATAGGCTGCCTCGAACGGCCCTGAACCCAGCGCCATCAGCGCGTGGTGGATCGGCATGAAATATTCACCGACGATATGCAGCCCGCTTTCAGGAAGCAGGAAATGGATGTCCGCGACCCGCCCGTGCTGCGAATTTTCAATCGGGATGATCGCGCGGCCTGCACGGCCATCTTTCACCGCTTCCAGCGCATCTTCGAAGCTGAAGCAGGGCAGCGGCTGCAAATCGGGGCAAGCCTCGGTCGCAGCGCGGTGCGAATTGGCGCCGGGCGATCCTTGAAAGGCAATTGCGCAGCCCGGATCGGCAGCAGCGGCGGCGCGCATCCGGTCAACAATCTTTAGGGCAGGGCCGGGAAAGGATCGCATGATGACAGCGCGCCTAGAGGCTCGTTGCAAAAGGCGCAAGAATTCGTGCCATGATCAGTCTTGCGCGCGTCGCTGGCCGACACTATGAGCCGCGCGGGATGACACAGGACAACTCTTCGCAGGATAACGCTGCAGGCCAGAATGGTGGCGGCGATCTGTTCAACACTGCCGCTGGCTGGGTGCTGTTCGCAGCCGGTCTCGGGCTGGGTCTATCGATCCTCTCGGGCAAGTATTTCCACGGCGATAAGCCGGAACGGCCTGAAAAGCTCGGCTACGTCATTGAAGGCGCAGTCGAGGAAAGTGCTGGCCCGGCAGAAATGTCGATCGCCGAAGCGCTGAACGCCACGCCGGCCGCCGAACTGGTGGCCGCGGGCGAGAAGGCTTTCGCCAAGTGCCAGAGCTGCCACACCGTCAATGCGGGCGGGGCGAATGGCATTGGCCCCAACCTGCACGGCACCATGGGCAAGGCTGTCGCTGGCCACGCCGGCTTCGCCTACAGCGCCGAACTGAAGGCGCTGGGCGGCACGTGGGACTGGGACAAGATGGACGCCTGGCTCAAGAACCCCAAGGGCTATGTCCCGGGCACCAAGATGAGCTTTGCCGGTCTTTCCAAGGTTGAAGACCGCGCGGCCATCGCTGCCTATCTGAACGCGCAGGGTTCAAACCTGCCGCTTCCCGCGTTTACCGCCGCTGCGCCTGCCGAAGGTGCGCCGACGGAAGGCGCAGCTGCCGAAGCTGAAGCCGAAGGCGTTGCCGCGGCCGAAGCCGGCACCGATCCGGCAGCTGCCACCCAGTAAGCGAAAAGGGCGGCCACCGTGCCGCCCTCTCCTTTGAACCTAGCCCTTGAACCCTTGGGCGATGACATACCACTCCGACGAGCCTTTGCGGCTCGCCGGGGGTTTTGCGTGTTTGACCGCAGTAAAGTGTTTCTTGAGCAGCGCGAGCAGATCGGAATCTGTACCGCCGGCCAGCACCTTGGCCACGAAGGCTCCGCCCGGCGCGAGATTTTCGGCTGCGAACCAGGCGGCGGCTTCGACCAGACCCATGGTGCGCAGGTGATCCGTCTGCTTATGGCCAACGGTATTGGCCGCCATGTCGGACAGGACCAGATCGGGTGGCCCGCCCAGCGCCTCGGCCAGTGCGGTGGGGGCGTCATCGGCCATGAAGTCCATCTGGAAGATCGTCACGCCCTCGATCGGCTCAACCTCGAGCAGGTCGATTCCCACCACTTCCGCCTTGGGTGATTTGGCGCGCACCACCTGCGTCCAACCGCCCGGCGCAATGCCCAGATCGACGACCCGCTTTGCGCCTTTCAGCAGGCCGAATCGCTCGTCCAGTTCGATGAGCTTGTAAGCCGCGCGGCTGCGATAGCCGTCAGCCTTGGCCTGACGCACGTAAGGATCGTTGAGCTGGCGTTCCAACCAGCGCACCTGACTTGCCGTGCGGCCCTTGGCTGTCTTGACCCGCTTGCTCGGAGTTTTGGCACCGCGGGTCATCGCCCGCCGCGCCCTGAACCATTGCCGGAGCGTTGCTTATTGAGCGCCTTGAGGGTGCGTTCGGACTGGTGTTCAGCGGCCATGATGCTCCTGAGTATGCCTTCGCGGATGCCCCGGTCTGCCACCCCCAGCCGCCGCGCGGGCCACAGGTCGAGGATTGCCTCCAATATCGCGCAGCCCGCCACCACCAGATCTGCCCGGTCCTGCCCTATGCAGGGCAAGGTTGCGCGTTCGAAGGGGGTCATTACGGAAAGCCGTGCGCTGATCCCGCGCATTTCGGCGGCGGGGACGATCAGGCCGTCCACGGCCTTGCGGTCATAGCTCGGCAGTTCGAGGTAGAGGCTGGCCAGCGTCGTCACCGTGCCGCTGGTTCCCAGCAGGCGGATGTCGGGATGGCGCGCTGATCCGGCCACGCGCCCGGCAAAGGGCGCGAAGCTGTCGGCGACCAGTTTCTTCATCTGGGCGAATCGGGCGATGCGGGCTGCCTCGCTGTCCTCGGACCGGCCCACCGTGTCGGTGAGCGAGACGACGCCCCACGGCACGCTCTGCCAGTCGAGGATGCGCGGGACCCGGGCTGCGCCCTCGCTGCCCGCTTCGACCAGCACCAGTTCGGTGGAGCCGCCGCCGATGTCGAAAATGACCGCCGGACCGGTGCCGGCTTCCAACAGGATGTGGCAGCCCAGCACGGCAAGGCGCGCTTCTTCCTCGGCACTGATGATGTCGAGCGCAATGCCGGTTTCGCGGCGCACGCGTTCGATGAACTCCACGCCGTTTTCGGCGCGGCGGCAGGCCTCGGTCGCGACTGACCGCGCGAGGCGCACATTGCGGCGCTGCAGCTTGTCTGCGCAGATCGTCAGGGCGGACAACGTCCGATCCATCGCCGCTTCCGACAAGCGCCCACAAGTGGCAAGGCCTTCACCCAATTTCACCACGCGGCTGAAGGCGTCGATCACGGTGAAATCCCGGCCCGATGGGCGCGCGATCAGCAAGCGACAATTGTTGGTGCCAAGGTCCAGCGCGGCATAGGCCTCACCGCCGGCAGAAGGCTTCATCGCGCCGATATCGGCCAAATCGGGACTGGCGCGGCCTGCGCCATTCGGCGCGCGCGCGGATCGCCGTGCATCGCCGTTTGCCCCCTTGGTCCGGCCATCTCGACCGGTGCCGCGGGGTTCGGGCTGAGGGGGGCGCTTGTAGCGAAAATCGGCTACCTTGCCGGACTTGCCGCCCCGGTCTTTCCCAGCTCTGCTATTTCTGTCCGGCGGGAGTGTTTCCGCCATGATCACTTTACTTTCACATCACCACACGCAACGCCTGCGGGCGTATGGCACTTGCCCCAAGGCTACCCCAAGCCTCCCAAGAGAGCAAGCAATCTGCCCAACGCCGCGCTTGACCTTGCGCGCCTGCGAAACTAGTGACCGCGCTTGCTGACGCCGCCGGACAAGTCTGGTGGATGGCCAATGCCCCGTCCTCTAATGGTAAGAGAGCGGACTCTGACTCCGTCAATCAAGGTTCGAATCCTTGCGGGGCATCCAGCTTTTCGAAACAAATCAGTTGCGTATCTGCGGGCTGCCCCCCCTGATGGGCTGGTCTGCCGCATGGGCGACCGGCTCTGGTCGGGAGCGCCCGCTGCCTGCGTGACCGGTGGTTTGTGATCGTAAACCTGCTAGGCAGCGCAGCATGACCAACATCCACAAGCTTTCTGGTCTCGTCGGCGTAGGCGGGTTTCAATATGAGTGGGAGCTGCGGAGCGAGCCACAGTGGAGCGAGTCTGAAGGCTGGAAAGGCATGACAGTCGCTTTGTTGCGCAAGCATACCCAGCGAGGAGCTTTGCTGGAATTCCCCCCGCCAAAACGGTTACTGAAAGGCATGCAACGAGGCCGCCTCCAGGTCAGCGATGCCGTTGTAATCAGGGGCATTCAGGCAGCTTTAGACGCTGGTTGGGAGCCTTCCTCCCGGGGAAAGCCGATGGTTTTCCTGGTCGATGCTGACGGCAATTAGCTACAGGCCGCCGCCCATTTTTTTCAAGAGACCAACCATTCGGTTGTGATCTGCCCCCTATGCCCTTCGGGCGCCAAAGCGGCGCGGCAGGCTTCGAGCAGAGGAAGCAGTCCTTGCGTGAAGGCGTAGGGCGGGTTGACGATAAACAGGCCGGCGCCGTTATAGATGCCGGGCTGATCATCATCGTACAACCAGTGCTCCACGTTAAGGAATTTCGGGATGCCCAGCCTGCGCAACTGCTGCTTCCACCGCACGTGCGTGGCGCGGTCTTTCAGCGGATACCAGATCACCGTCACGCCATGCGCCCATTTGCGGTGAGCCGCAGCAAGAGTGCCTGTGATGCGCGCGCGTTCATCCGTCTGCTCGTACGGCGGGTCGACAACCACAACGCCGCGAGGCGTTCGCGTCGGCAGCATCGCCAGCCAAAGTTCGTAAGCGTCGCGTTCATGCACGGCAGCGGGTGTGCCGCGCATCGCGCCGCGCAGGGCATAGGCGTCATCGGGATGTTTCTCGTTAAGGATCAGAAAGTCCTGCGGGCGCAGCAGCTGTGACAGAATCCGGGGCGAGCCCGGGTAGAGGTGCGGTTCCGTTCCGTCATTCACGGCCTGCACGGCGGCGCGGTATTCGTTCAGCAAGGGGTTCGGGTCGGCAAATGCCCGCAGCACGCCCTGCGTGGATTCGCCGGTCCGTCCGGCCTCCTCGCCGTTAAGGTTATACAACCCGCAGCCGCCGTGGGTATCGATCAGGGTCAACGCGCTCGGCTTGTGCTGCAAGGCCTGCACGAGGGCGATCAGCAGGCTGTGCTTCACGACATCGGCGCTATTACCGGCATGGTACGAATGGCGATAATTCATTCTGGTTCAGAACCCTGACGATCTGCCTTTTTATAGCCTGCCGGGTACAGGATCACCGATTGCATTCTACGTCCTCCTGGACATGAGGCTATACCGCAGGCGCCGGCTTGTCCAAGGGCCTGGTTCGTGAAGAAGCGGCGAACGGCGAGGCCTGCCCCGGTCAGCCCTCGACCTGCGTGAGAGGACCGTGCGCGCGGAGCAATGTTTCACGGGAAACACCCAGCAAACCTAGGCTATTGCGGGTCAAGGGCACCCCTATTAGGGGTCTAATGATGACCGACAAAGACCTGACAGATCGCAAGTTCTACCGTGCGGGCGAAGAAACCCGCTTTGCCGAAGCCGGCCCCGAACGCACCCCGCAAACCGTGCATCCGGCATATAAGCTCGCCTTCCGCGATACCGATTTCCTGCTGCGCGACGAATTGCGTCCGGTGCGCTTCCAGCTGGAGCTGCTAAAGCCCGAAATGCTGCTGGATGAAGCCCGCGTCGGATCGACGCTGGTGATGTACGGTTCGGCCCGCATCCCCTCTCCCGCGCAGGCCGAGGCGCTGACCGAGGCGGCGAAGAGCGGCAGCGAGTACGAACAGACAGTCGCCGCGCGGCTGGCCGAAAAAGCGAAGTATTACGATGAAGCCTACAAGCTTGCCCGGCTGGTCAGCGAAAAGGGCATCATCGAAAATGGTCTGCGCCAGTTCGTCGTCACCACTGGCGGCGGGCCGTCGATCATGGAGGCGGGTAACCGCGGCGCTTCCGATGCGGGCAGCGAATCGATCGGGCTGAACATCGTGCTGCCCCACGAACAGGCGCCCAACCCCTATGTGACGCCCTATCTCAGCTTCCAGTTCCATTACTTCGCGCTGCGCAAGATGCACTTCCTGCTGCGCGCCCGCGCCGTGGCGGTGTTCCCCGGTGGGTTTGGCACCTTCGACGAATTCTTCGAGCTGGTCACGCTGATCCAGACTGGCAAAATGAAGCCGATGCCGATCATCCTGTTCGGCCGCGACTTCTGGACGCGCGTCATCAATTTCGAAGCACTGGCCGAAGAAGGCACGATTTCGAAAAGCGATCTCGACCTGTTCACATGGGTGGAAACGGCTGAGGAGGCATGGGCCTGCATCGCCGAATTCTACGAGATCAAGGACCACTCGGTTCAGGAAGATTGATAGCGCCGGGCCGGCCCGCTCAATCGTTTGAACGCACCGCCTGATGTCCCAAAGGCCCGCTCCCCGCGCCAAAGCCGGGGGCGGCTTCAATCGCGCGCAGCACGAATTGGCGGGCGAGCCTGACCGCATCTTCCAGGGGGTGGCCGCGCCCGATCAGCGTCGCAATGGCTGATGACAGGGTGCAGCCCGTGCCGTGGGTGTGACGCGTAGGGATGCGGGCGTGATCGAAGCGGACCGGTCGTGCGCCGGGACGGACCAGCACGTCGGTAATGCGGTCGCTGTCGCCATGCCCGCCTTTTGCCAGCACCGCTGCGCCGGTTGCGCTGGCCAATTCCTCGGCCGCGGCGATCATGTCCTGCGTGCTGGCGAGCGGGCGACCGGCAAGGTGCGACAGTTCCGGCAGGTTGGGCGTCAGCAACAATGCGCGCGGGAACAGCTTGGCGCGCAAGGCGGCAACCGCCTCCGCCCCAACAAGCACCGCGCCCGACGTGGCGATCATCACCGGATCGAGCACAAGGGGCGCGTCAACGCCGTCCAGCGCGTCGGCAACGGCGGCGATCACGGCGGCATCGTGCAGCATCCCGATCTTGATCGCATCAACCCCGATATCTTCGATGCACGATGCGATCTGCTGGGCGACCATAGCCGGCTCCAGCGCGGCGATCCCTTGCACGCCGACGGTGTTCTGCGCGGTGATCGCGGTGATCGCGGTCATCGCATAACCGCCAAGCATGGCGATGGTTTTAATGTCCGCCTGAACGCCCGCCCCGCCCGAGGAATCGGAACCGGCGATGGAAAGTATGCGGGGGGGAGCGGCGTCGGTCATGCTGCGCGCTTTAGCAAGTCCGCAGGGCGAGCAAGAGGGTTTTTAGCGACCGGGCGCGGGGCGGCGGCTTTCGGGGCCGAGCGGCGGTGCTTTGCATGGGGGAATTGGTTGGGAAACGCACGCCGCATGGGCCTGGATTGCATCGGAAGAAATACAAAACCCAAATGCCATAAGCCTAGGCAGTGACAACAACGGCCTCATCAAAGCGGACTTCGCCAATGATATTCTGATCCGAATCCACGAACTCTATCCGGTGATTTCCGACGAAATGGCCACGCAAAACCGTCTCTGCCGCAAGTGAGCGGGCGGACTTTACTGCATGGGCCCGTGCAGCGTGGGCATTCGCTAACAACGCGCCTTCATCATCGAGGGTTATGTCGTCATTATAAATGTTGAAATAATATCTTTTCATTTGCGGATATTGTCGCACTTTATAATAAATTTCTTTATTATAAATCAATTTCAGTAAATAAAAGTCCGCAAGGCAGCGCAGTTTTCACGTGTCTTCAATCGGATTTTACCCGGCGGCAGCTTCTTCCCAGCACCGCCGCAGCATACGCTGGCGCGCCCGCTTACCCCTTGTATTTACGCTCGGTGCTCGGCGGGTACTTCGCGTGGAGCGGTTTGGCGCGGGACGGGCGGTCCATCAACTCGCCGCCGCAGTTGGGGCAGCGGTCGTCCAGATCCTCTGCGCATTCCGCGCAGAAGGTGCATTCGAACGAGCAGATGAAGGCGCCCGGCGCTTCGGCGGGGAGGCCGACGCCGCAGGTTTCGCAATCGGGGCGCATTTCCAGCATCGGGGAAACCTCCTAAACTGCCGCGCGCACGGCTTCGCAGATGGCGTCGACCACATCTTCGACCTGCTTCTGATCATCGCCTTCGGCCATCACGCGGATCACCGGTTCGGTGCCAGAGGGGCGGATCACGAGGCGGCCCTTGCCCACCAGCGAAGCCTCGGCATCGGCGATCACGGCCTTCACCTGCGGATTGTCCAATGGCTTGCCGCCTTCATAGCGCACGTTCCTGAGCAATTGCGGCACCGGATCGAAAACGTGCAGCAGTTCGCTCGCCGGTTTGCCGGATCGCACCAGGCTGGCCAGCACCCGCAGCGCTGCGACGGTGCCGTCACCGGTCGTTGCATGGTCGAGCAGGATCATGTGGCCCGATTGTTCGCCGCCGACATTATACCCGCCCGCCTTCATCGCTTCGAGCACATAGCGGTCCCCCACCTTGGCGCGCACCAGATCAAGCCCGCGGCCCGCCAGATAGCGTTCGAGGCCCAGGTTGCTCATCACCGTCGCCACGATGCCGCCGCCCTTCAGCGATCCGCGTTCGTGCATCCGGCCTGCGATCAGCCCCATGATCTGGTCGCCATCGACCGCGCGGCCTTTTTCATCGACCACGATCAGCCGATCGGCATCGCCGTCCAACGCAATGCCGATATCCGCGCCTTCCTCGACCACTTTGGCCTGAAGCGCGGCGATTGCGGTGGAACCGACGCCGTCATTGATGTTGGTGCCATTGGGGCTGACGCCGAGCGTGACGACCTCTGCTCCCAGCTCCCAGATGGCCGACGGCGCCACCTGATAGGCTGCGCCATTGGCGCAATCGACCACCACCTTAAGACCATCGAAGCGAATTTCGTTCGAAACCGATTGCTTCACCGCGTGGATATAGCGCCCGCGCGCATCCTCGATCCGGCGCGCACGGCCGATCTTTTCGGCGGACACCAGCGAAATCTCGGTTTCCATCAGCCGCTCGATCTCGATCTCGGCCTCGTCGGACAGTTTGAAGCCATCGGGGCCGAACAGTTTGATCCCGTTGTCGGCATAGGGATTGTGGCTGGCAGAAATCATCACGCCCAGATCAGCCCGCATTTCCCGCGTCAGCAGCGCGATGGCCGGGGTGGGCAGGGGACCGGTCATGATCACATCCATGCCGACACTGGTGAAACCCGCCACCAGCGCGCTTTCCATCATGTATCCCGACAAACGCGTGTCTTTTCCGATCACCACGCGGTGGCGGTGGTCGCCGCGCATGAAATGGCGTCCGGCGGCCTGCCCGACCTTCATCGCGGTGGCCGCGGTCATCGCACCTTCATTGGTGCGTCCCCTGATCCCGTCTGTTCCAAACAGCTTGCGTGTCATGAATTCCCCTGCTGTGCCCGTCGCACACAATTGTCTCCCGCTTCTGGCGCGGTTATCGCGCAAAAGGAAGGGCAAGCCGCCCGCATAAGGACAGTCCATTGCTGGAAAGTGAAAACACGAAGCCGGGTGCGGACGCCGCCGGTCAGGGGAAGTTCGGGCTGGTGTCGATCCGCCTGCCGGTGGCGCTGACTTTTGCCGCGCTGGTCGGCGGGTTGCTCGCCGGGATTGTTGGGGCGATGGCCGGCGCGCCGCAGGGGGTGAGCGATATTGCCGGGCTGTTCGGCGGGCTCTGGCTGCGGGCGCTGCAGATGACAATCATCCCGCTGGTGGCGGCGCTGCTGGTGCTGGGGCTGGTGCAGATGATCCTTGCCGCGCGGGTCGGCACGGTGGCGCGGCGGATGCTGGTGATTCTGGTCGCCGCGCAATTGGCCGGGGCCACCTTTGCCACCATCGCCATGCCCGCGCTGCTGCGCGCGTTCCCGATACCCGCCGGGGCCGAGGCGTTTCTGGCGCAAACCCCGGCAAGCGTTGGCGAGGTGCCCAAGGTGCTCGATTTCCTCGCCTCGCTGGTGTCGCCCAATATTGTCGCCGCCGCTGCCGAAACCGCGATGCTGCCGCTGACGCTGTTCTTCGTGATGTTTGCTGTCGCCATCACCCGCCTGCCCGCCGATCAGGGGGAGCGGCTGACGGGCTTCTTCCATGCGCTGGGCAATGCGATGCTGCTGATCATCGGCTGGGTGCTCAGCGCCGCGCCGGTTGGCGTGTTCGCGCTGGCTTATGGCGTCGGCATCCAGAGCGGGGGCGGGGTGTTCGCGGCGCTGGGGCACTATGTCGTCACGGTCACACTGATGGGGACTTTCGTGCTGGTGCTGGCCTATGCGCTGGCCGGGTTTGGCGGCGGCATCGGGCTGATGCGCTTTGCCCGCGCAATGTTGCCTGCGCAGGCGGTGGCGCTGTCCACGCAAAGCTCGCTCGCTAGCCTGCCCGCGATGCTGGATAGCGCCGGACGGCTGGGCCTGCGCGCGTCGACCGCCGAATTCGTGCTGCCGCTGGCGGTGGTGGTGTTCCGCGCGACCAGTGCGGCGATGAACCTTGCTGTGGTCTATTACGTGGCCGCGCTGGCCGGAGTGGAAATTTCGCCCACCGTCGCCATCGCGGGTATCCTGATCGCCAGCGTCATCAGCCTCAGCGCGGTCAGCCTGCCGGGATCGATCAGCTTTGTCGTGTCGATCGGCCCGATTGCGCTCGCCATGGGCGTGCCGGTCGAGCCGCTGGCGTTGTTGGTCGCGGTGGAGATGCTGCCGGACCTGATGCGGACGCTGGGCAATGTCACGATGAACGTCGCCGTGACGAGCGCGGTTGACCGTTCAGCGGAAGGTGCACAAGCGCCGGTTTGACGGCAGAAACCGGCCCAAAATCCGTCAATGACATCGCTCTCCCCCGAAGGGGAGAGCGATGCGACATTCAGCTACCGAGGTTCGCGCTGACCATGCAATAGAGCATCGGCAGCGAAAGCAGCAGATTGGTGCGGCTCGCAGCCAGAGCACGCGGACGCAGCTTGGCCTTTTCCTCATCAGTCGCGCCGGGCACGATGTTCAGGATTTTGCGCTGCGCCGGCCAGATGATGAACCAGACGTTGAACGCCATGATCAGCCCCAGCCACATGCCCAGCCCGATCAGGTTGATGCCGTCGAAGCCATAGCCGCTGAAGGTCAGTGCCTGTGCGCCATATCCATTGTGGAAGGCGATCACGAGACCGATCACGACCGTGAGCAGCGCCGCATAGCGGAAGAAGAAGAACACGGTGGGCGCGATGTGGTTGTTGATCGCCCCGGTCTGCTCGGCCGGAATCTTCGGCATGGTCGGAACCTGCACGAAATTGAGGTAATAAAGCAGTCCGATCCAGAGGATGCCGAAGAAGGTGTGGAGCCAGCGGAACACATCGTCCGTCACCGATTTTGCATCGGACCCGGTCCAGCCGGTGAAGCTGATGATGACCAGAAGCGCCGCGATCAGCCCAACGGCCAGCACGAGATGCAGGTTGCCAAAGAATTTTGCCATGTGATCCCCATAAAGCGATTGCGGGCGCATTCATGGCGGGAAAAAACCGGCTTGTCACACCTGTTCTGGCCTTTTCCCGCCAGAATCGCGGCTCAAACGCGCAGAAACTCGCGCCGGGCACGGTGGACTGACGCGTAAATCTCGCCTGATTTCAGCATTTTTGGAGGCTCAGGGCAGGCATGCCTCGGGCCTTTTTCGTTCTAGCTGCGCGAACTGACCCCGTTGCCCGCCGCCACCACGTCCAGTTCCTCGAGGATCGCGCGGTGGGCGATTGCGTCGTCAGTCGAGCGGCGCGGGATGTTGCCGTTGGCGAGCATTTCGCTGAGCGCGGCGCGGGCGCGGCCCACGCGGCTCTTGATCGTGCCGACTGCGCAGCCGCAGATCGCGGCCGCTTCCTCATAGGAAAAGCCACCAGCGCCGACCAGCAGCAGCGCCTCCCGCCGCTCCGCCGGCAGCGACAGCAGCGCGCGGTGCAGATCGGACAGGTGGATCGGTTCTTCCTGACCGGCAGGCGCGGTCAGGATGCGTTCGGCGACGCCTTCATCATACTCGCCGCGAAACCGGTTGCGGCGCATATCGGTGAGGTAGGCGTTCCTCAGGATCACGAAGGTCCATGCGCGCATCGATGTGCCGGGTTCAAACCGGTCCTGCGCCGCCCATGCCTTGAGCAGCGTTTCCTGCACCAGGTCATCGGCCACATCGGGCCGCCCGCAAAGCCCGCGCGCAAAGGCGCGCAGGTGCGGGACCACGCCGGTCAGATCACGTTTGAAATCGGACTTTTCCGATGGTGTGCGAGTGCCGCCGACGGACGGATCACCGCTCATTGATTGGTGTCCCGGCTGCCGCGTGCCGCATCCGCGCCGCCCGTCTTGCCGCGGGCAGGGTCCATCGCATCCAGCTGGTCGAGAAGATCCTTGAAACTGTCGGGCAGAGCTTCTTCGACAACCGAATCGTAAAGCTGCTTCAGCCCGTCGGCCCATTCGGGCGGGCGGCGCGGGGCGCCGTCGTGGCGGCCCCCGTCATTGCCTCCGCCATTGCTGGCGCCCTGTCTGTGATTTGAGGCCATGATAAAGTGGTCTGTCCCTGATCCCATTGTCCCGGCCCCCGCATCAGGGGCCAATTCGCCCGCGATGACCAGACGAAGATGCATCGGCCGGAACACTCGCCGCGCCGAGTTTGGACGATTCGGGAACGATGCGCTACCAGTTTGGTTCCGCCACCGGCACCGCTGCCCCGCAATGGACAGGCGCAGGCAAAGGATTTCGCATCATCGACCCGCTCGCTCTCAGTCCAGATGTCGACCCGGCTGCCCCGCCGCCGCCGACCTCGTCAGGTCGCGCGCGCCGCTGGCTGGTCTTGTACCCGCGCGCGATCCCGCTGGTGATCTTCCTCGCGCTGGCGGCGATTACCGCGCTCAGCGTGTTTGCCATCGAAAGCAACGCCCGCGCCCGCGAACGCGCGCAGATGCGCGAATATGCACAAGGCGTGGCCGCGGCTCTGGACCGCAGCGGCAGCGGCTTTGCATCTTACCTCAGGGCCGGCGCAGCACTTTTCGCCAGTGTCGAGGAGGTCAGCCCGGACACCTTTGACAGCTTCGTGCGCGCGCTGAAGCTCAATACCGATTATTCGGGCGCGGAAGGGATCGGCTGGATTCCGGTGCTGGAAGCGCGCGATCTGCCCGCGTTCCTTGCCCGCATCCGCGCCAGCCAGCCAGCCTATCCGGACATTTTCCCCACCAGCGGCAGCGGCACCGGACGCGTCGCTCCGGTGGCGATGTTCGCCCCCGCCACGCCGACCAACCGCCGCGCGCTGGGCTACGACATGTACTCGGACGCCGCCCGCGCTGCCGCCATGGCCGAAGCGGAATTGACCTTGCGCCCGGCCGCGTCCGGCCGGATCGTGCTGCGGCAGGAAACCAGCGGCACTGCGCCCGCCTTTGCGATCTACATGCCGGTCTTCCGAATGGATAGTGCGGGGACTGGCCCGGGCGATCGGCAGCTGACCGGCTTCGTCTACACCCCGTTTCGTGCCCGCGAGTTTCTGGATGCAGCCATCGACCGCGAAGGACAGGGGCGCTTCGGCGTGCGGCTTTACGATGGCGAGGTTTCGACCGGGCACCTGCTGGTAGCGCACAGCATCGCTGACACCGCCAAAAGCACGGTCGAGCAGGAAGTCACCATCGCCGACCGCAAGCTGATGCTGGTGATTGAAAGCGCCAATGTGCAGGTGCTGTCGTCCCTGTCGATGGTGACGCTGACCTTCGGCCTGGCGCTGGCGAGCCTGCTGATGCTGCTGGCGCGGCTGCTGACCCAGCAGGCGTTTGAGGATCAGGCGCGGCTGGCATTTCTTGAAGAACAGCATTCGATCCGCAATTCCCTGACGCGGGAACTGAACCACCGGGTCAAGAACACGCTGGCCAACGTGCTGTCGATCCTGTCGCTGACCCGCAGACGCGCGAGCGGGCTGGACGATTTTGCCGATAGTCTTGAAGGCCGCATCCGCGCGCTGTCCGCCACCCATGACCTGCTGACCGTCACCGACTGGGGCACCACCCCGATCCGCGCCGTGATCGAGGCGGAGTTGCAGCATTTCCGCGTGGCGCTCGGCGATGCGATCCTGCTGGAAGGGCCGGAACTGGAACTGGCCCCCAACGACGCGCTGTCCTTTGGCCTTGCGGTGCACGAACTGGCGACCAACGCGGCCAAATATGGTGCGTTGAGCGTGGCGGGCGGGACGGTGATGATCCGCTGGCAGCGCGGCGTTGATCCGGCTGGTGAAACGGAATGGGCCGAGGTCGAATGGCAGGAGACCGGCGGGCCGCCCGTCGCCGTACAGCGCCGCCGCGGGTTTGGCACAGAACTGATCGAAAAGGTGGTCGCCCACGAACTGCGCCAGCCGGTAACGCTCGATTTTGCGCCGTCCGGTGTTCGCTGCGTGCTGCGCGTCCCGGTCCGCCGTCCCGCCGACTTCAGGATTCGCGAGAATGAGGCGGACCGGCGGGTTCGGAAGCCCTAGTTTTGGGATCGCGCTGATGCGCGATCCCAGAATTAAAGCGGCCGCGTTGATCCGAAAAACAGCGCCTGACTGATTGCTGCCCGCACCGTCGCCTCCTGGAACGGCTTGGTGACCAGATAGGTCGGTTCGGGCCGGTCGCCGGTCAGCAGGCGTTCGGGATAGGCGGTGATGAAGATCACCGGCATCGTGCCAACGCTCAGGATATCGTCCACTGCATCAAGGCCCGATGATCCGTCAGCCAACTGGATGTCCGCCAGCACCAGCCCCGGCATCGCCTCGGCCACCGCGGCGCGGGCTTGCGTGCGGGTGGCGGCCGTGCCGCTGACGGTGTGGCCCAAGCGGGTGACGAGGTCTTCCAACTGCATTGCGATCAGCGGTTCGTCTTCGATGATGAGGACGCTGGTGGTTTGCTCACGCTCGATATCGGTGACCGCTGCCGCGACGAGGGCTTCGACCTCCGCAGGGGTACGCTCGAGGATTTCGGCGGCTTCGGTGACGGTGAAATCCTCCAGCGTGGTCAGCAGGAGCGCCTGCCTTGCTGGCGGCGCAATCGCGCCCAGCCGCGCCTGCGCGCCGGCCTCATGCTCGCTTGCTGCCGTGCCGATTGTGCTTTCGCCCGATGCGCTTGCCCATAGCTTTCCGAAAGCGCGGTACAGCGGCACGCGCCCGCCGGCCAGACTGGCCACCAGCTCGGCATCGGCCAGCACCCCTTCGAGCATCTCGCGCACCAAGGCATCGCCGCTCGCCTGCGATCCGGTGAGTGCGCGGGCATAGCGGCGCAAAAACGGCAGATTGGCCGCGATCTGGCTTCCGAGAGACATGAGACAACTCCGCAAGGCTGGCGTCTGGGCAGGTGGGGTAGAAAATGATTCGAGGCCATAGCGGTTCCCCGTCCTGCCGTCGCGGTTATCCGTTAAAGTATTGAAAAAAGTAATGTTTAATTGGAGCCGGGAGGTTTCGAAAAATTTTCGCGGAGGCGCGGGAACCGCTCGCAAGGCCGATCATTTTATCCCTGTCACCGCCAAGACCCCCCTCCCGTCCAAGCGGCTGGTGACACGATCCCGAAAGGCCTCCGCTGTTCTGCAGCGGAGGCCTTTTTTGTTTGGTGGCCCCCTGCGGTGTGCTTCGCGTGTTAGCGCGAACCTAGGAAATCAGCCTTTCGTAAATCACATATTCGCGGTTTACCGTGCTCTTGATCGTGTCAGCAATTGCCAGCATCCCCTGATTGTCTTCCAACACCCAGCCCAGCTCGCCGCGGTTCGACTGGAACTTGCCGACCGCTTCCAGCCGGATCGCTTCAATCATCATGAAGGCGAGCTGCCCTGCTGTCCGCGTACCGTGCAGCTCCTTCAGCACCCCCATCAATGGCACTCGCATGCCTGCGCCCTTGGGATGCCGCAGCCAGCGCAGCATGTGGATCCAGCCGAACGGGAACAGCTTGCCGCGGATCTTCCCCAGCGCATCATTCACATCGGGCCACGTCAGCATGAACGCCACGGGCCGCCCGTCGATCTCGACGATGACGTTCAATTCCTCGTGGATGATCGCGCGCAATTTCTTGCCAGCATAGGCGACTTCGGCCGGGGTGAAGGGCACGAAACCCCAATTGTCCGACCATGCATCATTGAGGATCGCCAGAATGGTCGCAACCTCTTCGTCCCAGCGATCCTTGCGGACCCGGCGCAGGTTGATCTTGGGGTTACGTTTGCCGGTCTGGACGAGCCTTTCCACCAGCGGGCCAAATCCGTGGGTGATGTCGAGATCGTAGGTGAAGAGTGTCTTGGCGCGGGCATAACCCGCCGCTTCGATCCAAGCGGCATAATGCGCCGGGTGATGGCCCATCATGATCATTGGCGGATATTCCTGCCCACGAACCAGCAGGCCCGGCTCCTCCCAGATCGATAGCGAGATCGGGCCAAGCACGCGGTGCATGCCTTCGCCCACCAACCATGCTTCGGCGGTGGCCAGCAGGGCGCGGGCCACGCCTTCATCCTCGGCATCGAAATAGCCGAAGAAACCGGTGCCGGGGCCGAAGCCCTGTTCCGGGGGCATGGCCAGCGCCAGTTCGTCAATATGCGCCGAAATCCGCCCGACCGGCTTGCCTGCGCGGGTGGCGATGAACAACTGCACCCGTGCGTGGCCGAAAAACGGGTTCTTGGCCGGATCGATCAATTCGATCTGTTCGCTGCGGATCTGCGGCACGAAATGCGGCAGACGGTCCGAAAAAGCACGACCAAGGTCAACGAAAGCCGCCCGCCCACGCTTGTCGCTGACCGGTTCGATCTCTATTTTTGTCACGCTGGCCGCCACATCCGTCACGCCCCGATCCTCGTATTTGTTATTGGTCAAGGTGTCTGTGTCGCGCCCGCGCCATTGACGCAAGGTTATCGATCACTGTCACCAACAACGTGCGTTTGGCTCTGCCTGCCTTTTGGGGTAGGGCGAGCGTCAGGAAACAGCTCTAAATGACTGCGGAAATCACTGTGCACCAGACCATTGACCCTGCCCTGACCGATCCGCGTGCGCCCGCCGCGCGGGCGACGCGCGTGCAGTTCATGGCCGAGGATGACAAGGCGATGCTGCGCGCGGCGCGTGATCTGACCAAAGGGCTGGGTGACGCAAAGCCGGGGATCTACTGGCCCGATATGCTGCTGTCGGCAGGAGTCGGCTACGCTGGCTTTGCTGTTGCAATCCTTTCGACCAGTCTGCCGGTGCAGATCGCCGCAGGGTTGATTGGCGCGCTGGCGATGTACCGCGCGATGATGTTCATCCATGAACTGACCCATATCCACCGCGATGCCTTGCCCGGCTTCCGCACGGGCTGGAACCTGATCGTCGGCATTCCGCTGCTGACGCCCAGCTTCATGTATGAAGGGGTCCACACGATCCACCACAAGCGCACGCAATACGGCACGGTGGAAGACCCTGAATACCTGCCGCTGGCGCTGATGAAGCCGTGGAGCCTGCCGTTGTTCGTGATCGTCGCCTGCTTTGCGCCGGTTGCGCTGATCGTACGCGCGGCGGTGCTGGTGCCGGTAGGGGCGATTGTGCCGGCGGTACGGACCTATGTGTGGGAGCGGTTTTCCGCCCTGTCGATCAACCCCGAATTCCGCCGCCGCGCGCCCGAAGGCGATCTGGTCGGCCGTGTCCGCTGGCAGGAGGCGGGAGTTTTCGTATGGTCATGGGCGCTGATTGGCAGCGTGTTCATGGTGGGCTGGAAGCCGCTGTTGATTGCTCTGTCGATCCTGTCGCTCACCGCGGTGCTGAACCAGCTGCGCACGCTGGTCGCGCACCTGTGGGAGAACGAGGGCGAAGCGATGACCGTGACCGCGCAGTTCCTTGATTCCGTCAACGTGCCGCCCCCGGGTGTGGCGGCGGAGATCTGGGCGCCGGTCGGCCTGCGCTATCACGCGCTGCATCACCTTATGCCGTCGATGCCGTACCACGATCTGCCGGAAGCCCACCGCCGGCTGGCGCGCGAGCTGGGCACAGGGTCGACCTATGAAGGCGCAAACCATCCGG
Organism: Erythrobacter sp.; assembly: GCA_044348875.1. Lineage (GTDB taxonomy): Bacteria > Pseudomonadota > Alphaproteobacteria > Sphingomonadales > Sphingomonadaceae > Erythrobacter. The sequence continues at coordinate 72,054 of JBIKSA010000005.1, forward strand.
GGATGCTGGTGCTGGTGGGACGGATTGCGCGCAGCACGATGGGCGCGCGGGGGTAACCCCCTACCCAATCAATCCAGAAAACAGATCATCGCGCAGCGCCGGTCGGCGGGCAGGCCATCATCGACTTCGTTGGCGAGTTCGCCTGACAGGCGCAGGTGGGCATCAAGCGCGGTGACTTCCTCGAACCCCAGCCGCGCATAGAATGGCCCGTTCCACGCCAGATCGCGGAAGGTGGTGAGGGTCAGCGCCTTGAACCCGGTGTTGCGGGCATCAATCTGCGCGGCGCGCACCAGCCCTGCGCCGATCCCGCGCTTTTGGAACGTCGGATGGACGTCCATTTCCCAGATATGCAATTCACGCCGGAACGGTTCGGCCACGAGAAATCCTGCCATCTCTGCCCCGACATGGGAGACAAGGCTGTGGCCCTTGCGGATCAGGCGGGCATAGTCGGCCTCGCTGCGGGTGCGGGCGGGGTCCATCGTCGCTTCGTCGGCAAAGGCCACGGCTGCTGCGCGTTCGATAGAGGGCATGGTTTCGGCATCGGCAGGACGCGCCAGCCTGAGCGACCACCCGCTCACTCTTCCGTCCGGATCAGGACTGTCTCACCCACCAGCAGGAACAGGAAGAACGGCGCCCAGGCTGCCAGCAGCGGCGGATAACCGCCAAAGCTGCCCATGGCGAGCGCGGCATTATCGACCACGAAATAGGCAAAGCCCAACGCCATGCCGATAATCGCGCGCACGAATAGCTGGCCGGACCGCGCTAGCCCGAAGGCGGCGATCGATCCCAGCAGCGGCATCAACAGCGCCGACAGCGGCCCTGACAATCGGTGCCACCACTTGGCGCGCATCTCGTCCGTGTTGCGCCCTGCTGCTTCATAGGCGTCGATGCTGTCCGACAGCTCCCAGAAGCTCTGACCATCGACGTCCACCGATTGCAGCATGATCTGTTCGGGCAGCAGGTCCTTGCCCACCACCAGCGTGGGCGAGCGCGCGGCGATGGCGCCGGCCACGTCGAAGGTCACGGCATCCTCCAGCCGCCAGCCGGGCGCAGCGAAGGTCGCGCGGTCGCTGCGCACCTGTTCGCGGATGATCCCGCCCTGCGTGCGCGCATACCACGTGACGCCGGTCAGCACGATGTCGCGCCCGGTGCCGGTCAGCGTGGCCGCGGACAGGATGTTGTCGCCATCGGTCAGGTAGATGTTGGATCGCACCCCGCTGCCCTGCACTTCGGGGATCGGGCCGTATTCGGCGCGTTCCCACGCCTTCAGGGTAGCGTTGGCGCGGGTCACGATCCGCTCGTTGAAGCCGAAGCTGAGCAGCGACACCAGCGCCGCCGTCAGCAGCAGCGGGGCCAACACCTGATGCGCCGAAAGGCCCGCTGCCTTCATCGCCACCACTTCGCTGTTCTGGTTCAGCGTCACCAGCGTGATCAGCGTCGCCAGCAGCACCGAATAGGGTAGAAATCGCGACACAAGCTGTGGCAACCGCAGCCCGGCATAGCGCAGGATTTCCGCCTGCCCGTTGCCTTCTGCGGCGAGAATCTTGCCCGTTGCGGACAGCAGGTCGAGCGCCAGCAGCACCAGCACCAGCATCACCAGCACCGCCAGAATGCGCACCACGAACAGTTTCGCCAGGTACAGCGTCAGCGTGCGCGAAGGGAAGAAATCGAGCTGCATGGATCGCTATTCCGCCGGAGCGGCCTGTGCACCGGCCAAGGCGCGTTTGGGGCGCGGCGTGCGGCGCCCGAACAGCTTTCCGACGCGCTTCGACAATTTGGCAAAGGCCATTTCCAGCACTCCGATCGCCTGCCCGCCCGGCACATAGGCGACCCGGTAATACATCCACAGGATCAACCCGGCGAACAGCACGAATGGCACCCAGAAGGCCAGCATCGGATCAAGACGCCCCAGCGAAGCGACGTCCTGACCATATTGGTTGATCTTGTGATAGGCGACCACCATCACGATTGACACGAACACCCCCAGCGCGCTGGTCGATCGTTTGGGCGGGATCGCCAGCGCCACCGCCAGCAGCGGCATCAGCAACATCATCACGATTTCAACCAGCCGGAAATTGAAGCTGGCGACGCTCGCATCGCGTTGATTGGGCGCGCTCTTGTCGCTCCAGCCGATCCGCAGCAATTCCGGCAGGATATATTCGCGGGTTGCATCGCCGCGCGCGCGGAACTTCTCGATCGCGGGCAGATCGATCGGCAGATCGTGGCGGCTGAAGCTGAGCACGCGCGGCGTGGCGGTGCCGGTGTCCTGAATGATCGTTCCTTCGGTCAGGCGCAGGATGATCGTGTCGGGATTGTCGCGCGTGGCCAGGAACGCCCCTTCGCGGGCGCTGATCGACAGCACCTGCCCCTTGGCATTGGCGACGCGGGCGAAGATGCCGTTCAGGCGCCGCCCTTCATCCTCGCTCGCTTCGATGCGCAGCGCCATGCGGTCAGCCAGCGTGGTGAATTCGCCCACCTTGATCGACGCACCCAGCGCACCGGACCGCAGTTCATATTCCATCTGTTCGTAATAATAGCGGCTGATCGGCTGGATGTAGAACACCAGCGCGATATTCACCGCCACCAGCGCCAGCGTGATGGCATAGGGCATCCTGAGCAGCCGGTTATACGAAAGGCCGACGGCGCGCATCGTGTCGAGTTCCGATGACGTCGCCAGTTTTCTGAAGGCCAGCAACACGCCCAGCAACAGGCCGAGGGGGATCGCAAGGCTCGCATATTCCGGGATCAGCGCACCCAGCATTTTGAACACCACGCCCACCGGCCCGCCTTCGACGGCGACAAAATCGAACAGACGCAACATCTTGTCGAGCATCAGCAGCGACGCGGCGAGCGCGAACACGCCCAGCATCGGGACGATCGTCAGCCGCAGGATATAGCGGTCGATGCTGGGGATCCGGTTGAACACGTAATTTTCCGTCGATTGGTGCGATGGCCATAGCGATGCTGCGCGCCGCCGTCATGCCCCCATTATCGGGGCAGCGGCAATGAGCCCGGCAATCGCTGCCAACAGATTTACCAGAAACGGCTGCCGGGAATGCCCTTGAACGGCCCGGCCTCATGCGATGTAATCCATCCGCCATAGAAACCGCCGGGCTGGGGCGTGACCTGTTCGCCGTCCACCGTGACGTCGTCGAAGGGAGCGGCATAGAAGGCGATGTGGCCTGCGATCCCGGCGAAGGTGGGGGTGGGGGAAGGGTAGCTCCAGCCTGCGCCCGCGATGCGCTTATCCGCGATCACCACGTCCCAATAGGCCGCCTGCCCCTTCCATTCGCAGATTGATCGCGCGGTGTTGGCGGCAAGGTGCGCCATCGCGATGTCGGCTGGCGGGATGTAGTAAGTGGGCGGGTGCGACGTTTCGAGCGTGCGCCACGCGGCCCTGCTGTCAGCCAGCACGATGCCGCGATGGATGATGCGAATATGACGCGGGGTGCGTTCGGCAATGGCGGGCCGTGGGTAGTCCCAGACGCTTTCCTGTCCCGGCAGGGCGGGGTCGGGCTGCGGATGATGCGGCTGGCGCATGGCCGGCCGCCGCTCAGGCTTTTTCAAGCGTGCATTGCAGTGGGTGCTGGTTCTGGCGGGCGAAGTCCATCACCTGATTGACCTTGGTTTCGGCGACTTCGTAGGTGAAGACGCCGCACACGCCCACGCCGCGCTGGTGGACGTGCAACATCACGCGGGTCGCCTGTTCCAGATCCATGCTGAAGAAGCGTTTCAATACCAGCACCACGAATTCCATCGGGGTGTAATCGTCGTTCAGCATCAGCACCTTGTACTGGCTGGGCTTCTTCGGCTTGGCGCGGGTCTTGGTGGCGATGCCGACCTGGTCCTGACCGCCGCCATCCTTGCCTTCATCTTCGTCCTCAGCGCGCACAAGGATGCCTTGCGGCAGGTGCAGCACTGCGCTTTTCGCGAGCGAGGGGGCAGATGGATTTGGCATGAGCCTCCATTATGGGATTCGCCCCCGCAGGTGCAAGCGATTGGTGCGATTTGTTTGGCAGGCATCGGGTGCAGCGAGGCAGCCGGCGCTAAACAGCAAAAGGCCGGCCAGACTTGCGTCTGACCGGCCGGCGCCTTGCGGCGCGCTCTCGTGGACCGGG
>JBIKSA010000148.1:0-3187 GCA_044348875.1 Erythrobacter sp.
CCGAACACCTGCTGCCACGCATGGGGCAGGCCATTGCAGGCGATGCGGATTCGTACCGCTATCTGGCCGAATCGATCCGCAAATTCCCGCCCATGCCCGCCTTTGAACAGATGATCCGCGCGGCGGGCTTTGCGAACACTAAGGTCGAACCCATCATGGGTGGGCTGGTGGCGATCCATTCGGGTTGGAAGATCTAATCACGTGACATCTTCCGCCGTCCACCTGATCCGCCTTGCCCGCTGGGGCGTGACGCTGGCGCGCCGCCGTGCGCTGGTGGGGATCGAGAATGATCCCAATGCGCCTGCTGCCCTGCGGCAACTGGTGCGGCTGGCGCGGCTGGCGACGCTGACCGGCAAGAATGGTCCCCGCGATTACGCGGGGGCTTTCCGCGCTATCGGCCCTGCCGCGATCAAGCTGGGGCAGAGCCTTGCGACCCGCCCTGATCTGGTCGGAGACGAGGCGGCGAACAACCTGCTGAGCCTGCAGGACAGCCTGCCGCCGGTCCCGTTCGCGCAGATCAAGGCGGCGATTGAATCGAGCTTCGGCCAGCCGCTCGAAAACCTGTTCACCGAAATCGATCCCGTGCCGGTCGGCGCCGCCAGCATCGCACAGGTCCACAAGGCGATCACGACCGATGGCCGCAAGGTTGCGGTCAAGGTGCTGCGCCCCGGCATCCGCGAAAAGTTCGCGCGCGACATCACCACCTATGAATGGGCCGCCGCCCATGTCGAGGCGATGGGCGGGGAGGCGAGCCGGTTGCGTCCGCGCCTGACGATCGCCAACTTCAAGCGCTGGACCAATTCGGAACTCGACCTCCGGCGCGAAGCAGCGTCGGCATCCGAACTTGCCGAACAGATGGCGGGGGTTCCCGGATATCGCATCCCCGGCATCGACTGGGACCGCACCAATGGCCGGGTGATGACGATCGAATGGATCGACGGCATCAAGATCAGCCGCGTGGATGAACTGCGTGCGCGCGGCCATGACTTTGCCGCGCTGTCGGAAAAGCTGGTCATCAGTTTCCTGACGCAGGCAATCAGCAGCGGATTCTTCCATGCCGACATGCATCAGGGCAACCTGTTTGTGGAGGATGACGGCACCATCGTCGCGATCGATTTCGGGATCATGGGCCGGATCGACCGGCGCGCGCGGCAATGGCTGGCGGAAATTCTCTACGGGCTGACGACTGGCAATTACCAGCGTGTCGCCGAAATCCATTTCGAAGCGCAATACGTGCCCAGCTACCATTCGGTCGGCGAATTCGCCACGGCGCTGCGGGCGGTGGGTGAGCCGATGCGCGGCAAGCCGGTGAAGGAGCTTTCCGTCGGCCAGATGCTGGACGGGTTGTTCGCGATCACCCGCGATTTCGACATGCAGACCCAGCCGCACCTGCTGCTGCTGCAAAAGACGATGGTGATGGTTGAAGGCATCGCCACCCAGCTCAATCCCGATATCAATATGTGGGACACCGCCGCGCCCTACGTGCGCAGCTGGATCCGTGACGAGCTGGGGCCGGAAGCGGCGCTGGCGCAGCGGATCAAGGGTGATGCGGAGACCTTGCTGCGCCTGCCAGGACTGCTGCGCCGGGTTGAGGAGATGTTCCCGCCCAAGGGCGGCGCACCCGAAGCGCCGCCGCTGCCGGAAATCCCGCTTATCGTCGATCGACGCGACGGGCCGGGCTGGTTTGGCTATCTCGTCTCCGGCCTTGCGGGTGCAGGCGCTTTGTGGGGCGCGATGGCGCTTGGCTGGATCGGATGAGCCACGCCTCCGGGCGCGCTTCGCTGCGGGATCGCCGAGAGGCGCCGGGCCGACCTTTTCTTGAACTTCCCCGCCTGGCGGCGGCGCTGTTGCTGGCCATGCTGACGGCGGCGCTGGCGTGGAGTGTGTTGGCCGCTGCGCCGACTGTCTCTGTTGGGCCAGCGCGCGTTGCGGCGGGCGCATCGCCCGCCGTCACCGATCGGGTGCGGGGCGACATGGCGCTCTATGCCCGCATCCATTCCCGGATGATGGCGGGGGAGGGTTACTACGCCGCAGCGGTATCCGAACAGCGGGCGAGCCGATATCCGACGCGGCCGTTCGTTGCTGTGCGCCTGCCGACGCTGGCGTGGGTGCAGACGGCGATCGGGACGGGCGGGGTACGATTGGCTGCGTTTGCGCTGGCGCTGGCGAGCCTGTGGGCGATGAACGCGCGGGCCAACCCGCTGGCTTCGCGTCCCGAGCTGGTGGCTGCGAGCATACTGCTGGCGCTGGGCAGCGGGGCCGCGTTTTCGCCGGTGGCGGTGTTCGACCATGATTTCATCGCCGGGCTGCTGCTGACCCTTGCGCTACTCGCCTATCGCCGCGCGTGCTGGTGGCCTGCGCTGCTGGCGGCTGGCGCGGCGCTGGCGGTGCGGGAATTGGCTGCGCCCTTTGTGCTGCTGTGGCTGGCCTTTGCCCTTATCGGACAGCGGTGGCGTGAGGCGGGGGGTATCGCTGCGCTGCTGGCAATCTGCGCCGGCGGCATGGCGCTCCATGCCGCGGCGGTCGATGCCGCGCGCTTGCCGGGCGACCTTGCCTCGCAGGGCTGGAGCGGGCTTGCCGGTTTCGGTCTGCCGATTACCGCGCTGGGCCAGCTTACCGGCCTGCGTCTTCTTCCCGCCAGCATCGCCGCGCCGTTGGCGATCCTGCCGATGATCGGCTGGGCTGCGATTGGCGGGCGGACCGGATTGTTTGCGGCCCTGTATTTCATCGGCATCGCCGCGATGATGGCCCTGTTCGCCCGGCCCGAGAATTACTATTGGGTGCAGATCGCCTTGCCCGCCTATGCCCTTGGCCTTGCCTTTGCCCCGCGTGGAATTGGCGATCTGGTGCAGCGGGCATCAAGGCAAACTTAACCAAGCTTTGCGATGGGTGAACGGTGCACTATGGCTAAACCCCACGGCAAGGCGCGAAAGGCGATAGCGAGATGAACACACAGGAGGCGAAAGCGGGCGGTTCCCCACGCATCCTGCTGGTCGTGGGCGGCGGAATCGCCGCTTACAAGGCCTGCGAACTGGTGCGCCTGATCCGCAAGGGCGGGGGCGATGTGACCTGTGTCATCACCAAGGGCGGGCAGCAATTCGTGACCCCCAGGGCGCTGGCCGCCTTGTCGGAAAATCAGGTCTATACCAACCTCTTCGATCTCAAAAACGAAGCGGAGATGGGGCAT
>JBIKSA010000039.1:0-20297 GCA_044348875.1 Erythrobacter sp.
GGTGGTTTGCCCGGCAACCGCAGATCTCCTCGCCAAGATGGCAGCGGGAATTGCCGATGATCTGGCGACCACGCTGATCCTTGCCACCGACAAGCCGGTAATGGCCGTACCCGCCATGAACGTGCGGATGTGGGAACATAGTGCTACGCAGCGCAACATCGCCCTGCTGAAAGCAGCAGGCGTCACCGTGCTGCATCCGGATAAGGGCGCGATGGCCTGCGGCGAATTCGGCTATGGCCGCCTGCCTGAACCCGAAGCCATCTGGCGCGAAATCGCTGCGCATTTCGGCATCACTGTGCCGGAACCGCAAGCTCAGATCGCAGCGCCCCCATTCGAGGTCGAAGCGCTGGAGCCCGAAGAAGAGGACGACAGCACCGCCGCCACGCCGGCAGGCGGGCTGAGCGGGTTCTTCTCGCGCATTATCCCGCGCTCCACGGCGAAACGCAGCCATGACGAGATCGAGGCCGAATACGAAGACCTGCCCGATCCCGTCTTCGAACAAGCCCCCCAGCCTGAACAGCCCGGGCCCGACTTCGCGCCGGATCTGGGCGGGCCGCTGCTGGCGAAGAAGGGCAGTGCCAATGCTGCGCCGCCCGTCGATGTTGGTGCGATCAACCACATGATCGATCCGCGCCGATTGCCGCCCGAACGGCAGGCTCACGAAGTGCCTGCACCGATCGAGGCCGATCTGGGCGAAGTGGCCGAAGGCGCCGACTTTGGCGTTGCGCCCGCCTACCGCCCGCTGGCCGGTCGTCACGTGCTGGTCACCGCCGGGCCGACCTGGGAAGCCATCGATCCGGTGCGCTACATCGCCAATCGGTCAAGCGGCAAGCAGGGCTTTGCCATCGCCGCCGCCGTCGCCGCGCTGGGTGCAAGGGTGACGCTGGTGGCTGGGCCGGTCGCATTGAAGACACCCGCCGGGGTGAGCCGCATCGACGTCGAAAGCGCGCTTGATATGGCCGACGCGGTCAAGTGCGCGCTGCCCGCAGATGTCGCGGTGATGGTGGCCGCAGTCGCGGATTGGCGACCCAGAGAATATCGCGGCGAAAAGATCAAGAAACGCGGCGATGCGCCTCCGGCGCTGATGCTGACTGAAAATCCCGATATTCTCACGAACGTCGCCACCGCGCATAATCGTCCCGAATTGGTGATCGGCTTTGCCGCCGAAACCCACAACATGCTTGATCACGCCGTGGCCAAGCGCAAGCGCAAGGGTGCCGACTGGATCGTGGCCAATGACGTCTCCGGGGATGTGATGGGCGGAGACATGAACCACGTCACCATCGTCAGCGGTGCGGGTGTCGAAAGGCTTGAAGAAATGCCCAAGTCGGCGGTCGCAATGGCGCTGGCTGAACGAATCGCAGCAAGTCTGCACGCGCAAGCAGCGGAGTGATCCGCGCCCCATTGGCCTGAAGGCGGAAAGACACGCAATGAACGTGAAGGTTGAAGTAAAGCGGCTGCCGCATGGCGCAGCCCTGCCGCTGCCCGCCTATGCCACGGCGGGCGCTGCGGGGATGGACGTGGTCAGTGCCGAGGAAGTGACCATCGACCCGGGCGCACGCCACGCGGTTGCCACCGGCCTCGCGCTGGCGATCCCGCAGGGGTACGAAATTCAGGTGCGGCCGCGTTCAGGCCTCGCGCTGAAGCATGGCATTACCGTCCCCAACACGCCGGGCACAATTGACAGCGATTATCGCGGCGAATTGAAGGTGATCCTCATCAACCTCGGCGATGAACCCTTCGCCATCGCGCGCGGCGATCGTGTGGCGCAGTTGGTGCTTGCTCCCGTAGTGCAGGCGGCATGGGACGAAGTGGCGGAGCTGGACGCGACTGAGCGGGGTGAGGGCGGCTTCGGTTCGACCGGTGGCCACGCAAAGCTGTGATTTTGCCAGCCTGAAACGCGCACAAAAAAAGGCGGCGCGATCCCCTGCGCCGCCTTCTCTTTTCCCGTCCAAGGGTCTGTTGCCGTAAGCTCTACACCATCAGTTGGCAGGGCGCACGGTCTTTTCGTTATCGTCACGAATGGTGATCCGCAGCGTTTCACCCGAATTGCCCGGGAAGTCCGTGAACATCGCGTCCACCAGATTGGGTACGAGGCGCGGCAGGCGGTTCGAACGTGACACAGCTTCAGCCTTCCCTTCGAACAGGCGCTGGCCGTCAACGCGGCGGTCAATCTTCATTTCGACGCCGCTGGTATAGATGGTGTAGCTGCGGACGTCCGGCCCGCCGAAGAACGGATCGTTAAAGCCAAAGCCCCAGCCGCCGAAGCCGCCGCCGCCCCAGCCGCCCCACGGACCCCATGGGCCGCCGCCAAAGCCGCCACCGTTAAAATCGGTGCGCACGCGTTCACGACCGCCATCGACGCGGTAATCGAACCGCACCAGCATGTCGGCTGTTTCCGGCGAAGCCGCCCGGACATAACCCAGTTCCTGCATCTCTGCCGCGACGGCATTGGCGTAGGTCGCAAATTCCAGCCCGCCCGCGAGCTTCGGGTCTTCCGCCACGACGGCGAAGGTCTGCCCCTGCGGTGCCGGAAGCGGCACGGCAAAGCGAGACACATCAGCCTTGAACGGCGTGGTGCAGGCTGACAGCCCGATTGCAAACGCCACGGGAAGGGCAAGGCGAGTAAGGGATTTCATAGAGATCATCGGCAGAGACATGGCACAACCCTCGTCTGGTGACCATTGCATAGGGAGCAACGGTCGTTACGCATGGTACCATATTACAACGGCATGAACCGGAATTGAATATCCGCCGACAAAAACGGTCGGCCCATCGCAAGTTATCCCAAAACGTTAGTGCCGCACCAACCCCAGCGCGTTGTAGGCGGCATTCAGTGTCGGCACGCCGCGTTCGCGGGCTTTGGCAGCGCCGCGGGCAAGGATCGCGTCCAATGCCTCACGGTCTTCCTTCAACGCCACGAATCGGTCACGGATCGGGGTAAGGCTTGTGACCAGCAGGTCTGCCAGCGCAGGCTTGAAGCTGCCGAAACCCTGCCCGCCATATTCGGCCAGCACTGCCTCCGCCGTTTGGCCGGTCAGCGCTGCGTAAATCCCCACCAGATTACGCGCTTCGGGACGATCAGCCAGCCCTGCCACTTCCGAGGGCAAAGGTTCGGGATCGGTTTTCGCCTTCTTGATCTTCTGCGCCATGGTGTCGGCATCGTCGGACAGGTTGATGCGGCTCATATCGGACGGATCGGACTTCGACATCTTGGCGCTGCCATCGCGCAGGGACATGATGCGCGCCGCTTCGGCCGGGATGATCGGTTCGGGCAGGGTGAAGACGGGGGCGTCTTCGGTGCAGAAGTCGTTGTTGAACTTCTGCGCGATATCGCGGGCGAGCTCCAGATGCTGCTTCTGATCCTCGCCCACCGGAACATGCGTCGCCTGGTACAGCAGCACGTCGGCGGCTTGCAGCACGGGGTAGGTGAACAGGGCGACCGACTGGCCTTCGCGGTTCTTGCCCGCTTTGTCCTTCCACTGGGTCATGCGGTTCAGCCAACCCATCCGGGCGGTACCGTTGAGCAGCCATTGCAGTTCTGCATGCTGGGGAACCTGCGCCTGATTGAACAACACCGAGCGATCGGGGTCGATCCCGCAGGCGACCAGCGCCGCGGTCATCTCCAGCGTGCCGGACTTCAGCCCCTTGGGGTCATGCGGTTGCGAGATGGCGTGAAGATCGGCGAGGAAATACAAGGCTTCGGAACCGGGTTCCAAAGCATCCTGCATCGCCACCCAGTTGCGGATCGCGCCCAGGTAATTGCCGAGATGGAGATTGCCTGTGGGCTGAATGCCGGAAACGACGCGCATGGTGGTCCTGTGCTGGTTAGCTTTGTCGGCGCATTAAGCGCTGGATGGTTGCCTTGTCGAGGACTCCGAGCAGCACCGTGCCTGCGCCATAGGTGACTAGGCTGACCGCGATGATCGCGCCCACCGCCAGCAGCCGCATGGGGAAAGGCCCGTCCAGCCACGGCGTGACGGCCTGCATCAAAGCCACCAGCGCAGCCCCCATCAGGCCCGACGCCAGCGCAATTCGTCCGATCCGCCCGACCACGCGGGCCGGCAGGCGGAAGAAACCGCGCCGCGCCAGAATACCGCCCAGTAGCGCAATATTGACCCACGCCCCGATCGCGCCCGCCAGCGCAAGCCCGACCACGCCGAGCACCGGCACCAGCGCAAAGTTCATCCCCACCGTCACCACCAGCGAAATGCCTGCGGTATAGACCGGCGTCTTGGTATCGCGGCGGGCGAAGAAATTGGGGGTGAGCACCTTGACCAGCACATAGGCAGGCAGCCCGACGACCAGCGCCGATGTCACCATGCCGGTCACCCGCGCATCTTCTGCCGTAAAAGCCTGCCCCTCCATGAACGCCTTCACGAAAGCAAAGCCGGTGATGAACAGCGCCACCGCGCAGGGCAGGGTCAGCAGCATCGCCAGTTCGACCGCATTGGCCTGAAGCCGCACCGCCTCCTCATCCTCGGCCTTGGAGATATAGCGCGACAGCGCAGGCAGGATCGCCGTGCCAAGCGCAATGCCGATGATCCCCAGCGGCAGCTGGTTCCAGCGGTCAGCCATCGCCATATAGGTGAGGCTGCCATCGGGAAGCCCGCGGAAGAAGGCGAGATCGATGAAGCGGCTGATCTGGTACACCCCCGCGCCGAACACAGCGGGCACGATCAACACGCCCATTTCCTTGACCCGCGCGGTGATCTGCGGGGTGAGGCGCGGGATGCGGAACCCGGCGCGGCGCATGAACCAGTACAGCCACAGCAATTGCAGCAGGCCGCTGACCGATACGGCGATGGCAAGGCCGATGCCGGTCGCTGCCCGGGCCCAATCGCCCGCAGGCTGGAGCGCGCCCCACACCAGCGCGGTCAGCAGGCAGATGTTGAGCAGGATCGGTGCCGCCGCCGCAGCCGCAAAGCGCGACAGCGAATTGAGGATCGCCGCCACCAGCGTCGCCAGGCTCATGAACATCAGATAGGGGAACGCGATCCGCCCCATCATCACGGCCAGCGCGTAATTCGTCTCGTCACCGCGCAGTTCCTGGTTGGCGAAAGCCCATAAAACCCACGGCATCGCCAGCATCATAACCGCGCCGAACACCACGAGGATCGGCAGCAGCACCGCCAGAACTTCCCCCGCGAAGCGCCGGGCGGCGTTTTCGTCCTCGGCCATCTGGCGGTTGAACAGCGGCACGAAGGCGGAGGCAAAGGCACCTTCCGCAAACAGGCGGCGGAACAGGTTGGGCAACTGGAAGGCCAGCTGCCACGCATCCGCGACCCCGCCCGCGCCAAGCACGCGGGCGAGCAGGATGTCACGGGCAAACCCGAACAACCGGCTCACCAGCGTCAGCCCGCCGATCGTGCCGACATTCCTGATCAGGCTCATGGGCGGGCGGTGCTTGTCAGTTGATCAAAGATCAGGCGTTGCCCGTAACCGGCGAGATCGGCGTGCCGCCCGCGGCTTCTTCGGCGCGGCGCGCGGCGAGCTGCTGGGCGTAAAGCCCGTTGAAATCGACGGGATCGACCATCAGCGGCGGGAAACCGGCATCGCGCACGGCATCGGCCACCACGCGGCGGGCAAACGGGAACAGCAGGCGCGGGCCTTCGGCATAAAGGAAGGCGTGGGCCTGATCTTCAGGCACGTTGCGCATACCGACAAGGCCGCAATAGGCCAGATCGACGATATACATCGTGCCACGCTGCGATGAGGCCGTGAGGGTCAGCTTCAGCGTCAATTCGTGGACGTCGGGTGCAACCTGTTCGGCCCCGATATTGAATTGCACGTCAACCTGCGGCGGTTCGGCCCATTGGAACACGTCCGGCGCGCTCGGGTTTTCGACCGAGAGATCCTTCACATATTGCGTGATGATCCCCACTGCCGGACCGGTGTCCACACCGTTAGGCTGCGGCCCGCCGGCGTCGTTATTGTCGAGATTGGTGAGCACGCCTTCGTCGTCGGCCATGATGTCGCTGATCTTTCAATTAGGGTAAATGGTGATGCACCGGGCGCACGTTGCGAGCGCGCCTTGCGCTTGGCCGTGCGCGTAGCAGGGGCGAAACGCTGCCGCAACCACACCGCAGCCGCACGCGGGGCGAAAACTTCCTCTCCGCACGCAACCTATCGGGTGTTGGCGAATTGTAATCAGTACCCATTTAAGGCAGGGTAAGCGTCCCCGGGTTTGGGCGCGCCGTAGCTGGGCGTGTCTCCCTGTTAAGATCGGAATTGTTGCTGTGCTCGAAATCGTTCTCCTTGCCATGGTGGCCGCGTTTCTCGGCCTGCGCCTGTATTCGGTGCTGGGGCGCCGTGCGGAGCAGGAAGAAGAGCCTGTGGTGCAGCGGTTCGAACCGGACGACAGATCTGCACCGCGCCCTGCCGCCATGCCCGCCCCCGCGGTGCCAGCACGTCCGGCAGAGCTGGACGGCGTAATGCCCGCGGTCGAACGCGCGCTGCGCGACATTGCGGCGGCTGATAGCAAGTTCAACCTCGCTCAATTCCTCGAAGGAGCACGCGGGGCCTATCGCATGGTGCTCGAAGCGTTCTGGAAGGGCGACCGCGAAACATTGCGCGAATTGTGCGACGATGATGTCTATGCTGGCTTCGTTGCCGCCATCGACGCCCGTGAAGCTGCGGGTGAAACGACGGACAATGCTCTTATCCGGATAGAAGAAACGCGCATTCATTCAGCCTCGCTCGATGGCCGGATGGCGCGGATTGCACTTCTGTTCGTGGCTGACCTGGCAGCCGTGACGCGCGACAAGGATGGCGCAGTGATCGCCGGATCGCTCGACGATGCGATCGAAAGTCGCGATGTGTGGACATTCTCGCGCAATGTCAGCGCGCGCGATCCCAACTGGCTGCTCGACGAAACCGACGAGGGTTGAGGCGGGGCTGTATGCCCTTCTAACGGTAAGGAGCCAATGATGCGCGCGGTGCTCGCCCTGGCCATGCTGCTGGCGCTGGGTGCCTGCGGGCGGGCCGTCCCTCCTCCAGCTGTCACCGTGCCGGCGGCACCGATTGCCGCCAATGCGGCGTTGACGGGGGTGGCGATTGGCCCTTCGCTGGCGACGCTGTCCGTCAGCGATGCTGATGCGCGCGGCGCGCTGTCCGGCTTTATCGAATCCTGCCCCCGCCTGCTGACCCGCGATGATGCGAGCGGGCTGACCCGCCCGGGCGACTGGCGCGGCGCTTGTGATGCCGCGCGCGGCTGGACACCGGCACGGGCCCGCGCCTTCTTTGCTGAACACTTCACCCCGGTGCAGATCGGTGACGGCAAGGCGTTCGCTACCGGCTATTTCGAGCCAGAAATCGCAGGCAGCCGCAATCGCCGCGCCGGTTTCGACGTGCCGGTCTATGCCATGCCGACCGATCTTGTCCGAGGCTGGCCCGATGATGTCGCCCCGTCCGAACGGACGGGCCGGCCGCCGCTGGGCCGTTATGACGAACGCGGGCGTTTCGTGCTGTATCACGACCGCGCGGCCATCGAAGACGGCGCGCTGGCGGGTAAGGCGCAGGTGATCGCCTGGGCGGCCGATCCCGTCGAATTCTTCTTCCTGCAAATACAGGGTTCGGGCCGGCTGCGCACGCCCGAAGGTGATGTGATCCGGATCGGATATGCCGGCCAGAACGGGCGCGAATATCTCGGCATCGGCGGGGTGATGCGGGAACGCGGGTTGCTGGGCAGCGGGCCGGGCAAATATTCCGGATCGATGCAGGGCATCATGGCCTATATCCGCGAAAATCCGGTTGAGGGGCGTGATCTGATGCGCCTCAACAAGAGCTGGATTTTCTTCACCGAATTGAAGGGCGACGGGCCACTGGGCGCCTTGGGTGTGCCGGTGCGGCGCGAAGCGTCGGTGGCGGCTGATCCGTCCTTCGTGCCGCTGGGCGCGCCGGTGTGGCTGGAGCTTGACCGGCGCGAGGCGAACGGGCTGTGGATCGCACAGGATACTGGCGGCGCCATCAAGGGTGCGAACCGTTTCGACACCTTCTGGGGCGCAGGGCAGGATGCGCGGGTGATTGCGGGCGGGATGAGCGGGCGCGGGCGCGCGCTGGTGCTGCTGCCCCGCGCCGCCGCTTCCCGGCTCGCAGGCCGACGATGAAAGCGCCGCGGGGACTGACTACGGGCGAACAGGCGGCATGGGCGCATCTTGCAGCCAGTGTGAAGCCGCTGCAGGGGAAGAAACGGCCTGCTCCTCCGGTGTTGGCCACACCTGCCCAGCCCGCGCTGATCGCGCCTGCTAAGCCTGCTAAGCCTGTCAAACCTGCCGTGAAGCCGCGTCCGCCGCTTTTCAAACCAGCGCCCAGCCCGCCGCCCCCGACGGACCGGCCCGGCCTTGATTCGCACTGGGACCGGCGGATGAAGGCCGGGCGGCTGGAGCCCGACCTGACGCTCGACCTGCATGGGTACACGCTTGATACCGCCTATGACCGGGTTATGACTGCGCTGGATCAGGCGCGGGCGATGCAGGCGCGGGTGGTTCTGGTGGTGGCGGGGAGGGAACGCCCGGTTGATCCGGCTGACCGCATGACCCGGCGCGGGGCGATCCGGGCCAAGATTCTCGATTGGCTCGTCGCCAGCCGCCACGCCGATGCGATCACAGCGGTGCGGCGCGCGCATGTCCGCCACGGGGGGGACGGCGCGCTGTACCTGATACTGAAGCGGCGATAGCTTCTATGCAGCGCCCCGGTCGATACTGCCGGTCAAGCGTGTCCAGACCCCCTCCAGACCCGGTTTGCCCCCTCTTTGGCCCCTGTTTAGGGGTGTTTCACATGAAACATGACCCCGTCCGGGCGCGCTTTGCTTGCTGGTTATGAAGATCGCGCCTCCGGGTCTTGCATCCTCCACAACATAGGTGAGGGCGCATCGCGGCCACCCTTGTCAGTCAAGAAAGGCCCGAGCCGTCCGGCGGGTGGCCGTTGCTATCCGCTGCCGGACTGTATCATCTCTCGGCATGGAGAAATGTCATGAACATCATACTCATAGTTATCATCGGGGGCATTCTCGGATGGCTCGCCAGCATGGTCATGCGCACCGACGGCCAGCAGGGCGTCTTCCTCAACATCGTGGTCGGCATTGTCGGCGCGTTGCTCGCCGGATTCCTTATCTCGCCGCTGCTTGGTGCTGGGACGATCACGTCGGGCAGCTTCGACATCATGTCGCTGATCGTTTCGTTCCTGGGCGCGCTGGTGCTGCTCGCGATCGTCAACCTTTTTCGTCGCGGTTCAGTGCGTTAATCAGGAGAAATATCCATGAAAAAGAACCTTATTACGATCACCGCCCTGGCGATAGCAGCAACCGGGCTGTCCGCTTGCAATTCGGCGGAAGACCAACGCGAAGACCAGCTTGAAGAGCAGGCCGACGCGACGCGCGAGGCGGGCGAACAGACCGCCGACCAGATGGAAGATCGGGCCGACGAGCTGTATCAGACCGTTGACGGCGTAGATTCCACAGCTGAGCAAAATCTCGAAAACAAGGCTGATGCGGTCCGCGAGAACGCTGAAAACAAGGCCGAAGCCATCGAGCAGAAGGCCGAATGATCACCGCATAAATGCGGTGCGGCGCAAGGTCCGGGGCACATCCCTTGCGCCGTGTTCGTGCGGGTCTGCCATATCGGCTGGCCCGCACGAACAGTATGCGGGCATCAATGACCAGGCTGGGGACCGGCGTCGTCAATGATCGCGCGCATTGCTGCCCGGCCGCGGTTGATCCGGCTTTTGACGGTCCCAAGCTTGCAATCCGCGACCTCTGCCGCTTCCTCGTAACTCAGCCCCGATGCCGCGATCAGCAGTAGCATCTCTCGCTGATTGTCCGGCAATTGCTGCAAGGCGCCTTCGATATCCGCGATATGGATGCGCGCTTCCTGTTCCGGCTGCTGCACCAGCAGGCGTTCGGCCGCTTCCGGCTCCCAACTCACCAACCGGTTGCGCTTGCGCAGCGCGTTGTAGAACTGGTTGCGCAAGATGGTGAAAAGCCAAGGGCGGAATCTGCTGCCGGGCAGGAAGGTGTGGCGCGACGCCCAGGCTCGCACCATCGTCTCCTGCACCAGATCATCGGCCAAATCCCGCTGTCGGCACAGCGACCGTGCAAAGCTGCGCAAGGCGGGCAAGGACGCGGCCATTTCGTCGGAAAAGCAGGGCGGGTCGGGATCGCAGGTCTTACTGAAGGCAGGCATAAGCATTGCACCTTGTGAGTTAACGGCGTCCGTGATCTTCCCCCTTCCCCTTGTTCGGCGTCCTTGGTCGTGGCTTCACTATACTCGGCAAGGATTTACGCTGCCGGCCTGATCCTCCCGCTAATTCTGGTCACTGGCTTATGTGAATTCGCTGCGTGACAGGCGCTCCTATTGCCTTTGCGTCCTGCCTGCCGGGGCCATGAGATTGAAAGGAATGAGGATGCGGATTGCACTATTGATCGCGGCTAGCCTGCTGGCCGTGGCCTGTAGCGGCCGGGAGGCCGAGGACGAGCGCGCCGATGCCGGGAACCCGCTTTCCCAGTCCGATGGCGCAGAGGCGATGGCGGGGCAGATGCCGACAGCGCAGGACTTCACCACGCGCGCGGCCATGTCGGATATGTACGAAATTGCGTCGGCCAACATCGCGCTTGAAGAGGCGGCAGGCGCGCCGACCCGCGAATTCGCGCAGATGATTGTCGCCGACCATACCAAATCGTCGCAGGCGCTGAAGGATGCGGCCACGCAGTCGGGCCGAACGCTCACCATGCCAACCCAGTTGGATGCCGAACATCAGGGGCAGATCGACATTCTCAGAAGCCTGAACGGTGAAGAATTCGACCGCGAATACATGAGCCAGCAGATGGCCGCGCACCGCAAGGCGCTGACGCTGCTAAAGGCTTATGGTGGCAACGGCGATGTCGCTGAACTTCGCCAGTTTGCCCAGAGCACCATTCCGGCGGTGCAGAAGCATCATGACTGGCTGGACCAGAATTCGCCGCGCCCGAGCGCAACAGGCGGTAGGCCGGGCGCCACGATGGACGCGACGCCTGCGCTATAGGCGGCCGGTCACGTTCGCCAGAGCTGATGAACCCCCGCGCGAAGATCCCTGCACAGGGGGGCACTTGTATCTGCGGTTGGCAGATGGGGCTGCTCAGGCGCCATGCGCAGACGCTGCGCTTTCCGCGGTGATGTGAGGCCGAGTGGCCGTTTCACGGTCTGCGGCCAAAGCCTCGATGAGAGGGTTCGCGACCACCAGTGCACGTCTTTGCTGACGATGCATTCCATGAGTATTTTGACCGGTTTGATCGCGGCTGACGCGGGGTCTCCCGTTCCTACCCAGCGCGGAGTGCGACCTGCCGCGTCATGGTCAGGCGACGCCCAACAGAAAACCCCGCCCATCGCTGGGCGGGGAGTTATTGGGGCAATGGCCGAGCCTGGTGAAAACCGAGTGAGGGCTAAGGCCATCTAGAGCCCAAGAGGATCGGGATACCCCCGGGCGAATTGCGTCCTACCTAACTGATTCCGCGCACGCTCTAACTTGGATTGCAGCTGCGACAAATGTCTGGCGCAATGATTGTGCTTGTCAGCGTCCCACAAACAACTGCGCTCCGACACGGATGATGCCGGGGCGCGGTCCGAAGGCGGCGGAGAACGGGGGCATGTTCGCCGCTGCCTAGATCAGCTTGAAGATGACCCCGGTTTTCCGCCCATCCACAGCGCCTGCTTGTCGTTGGGCGAGGCAAAATTCGTCGTTTGCGTCAAATCAATGTGCTGGACGTCAAAAAATGAAATAACCATCCCGAAGAAAGATACTAAGTTACATAAAAATCCTGTGATTCACTTGCTGTGAGATGCAATTGCTATTTCATATGATCGACAAGGCGGGATATTTTCGCGTCAAGCAGCAGAATTTTCGATAGCGGGCGTAACTTTTGAGTGAGATAAGGTTAGTCGCTTCGATTACAGTGTAGTTTTCGCAACCACCTCCGAGGAGCAAGCTAGTGTCTAACGCCTTTCTGCTAAGACTTATGCATGCGGCCGAGCTGAACGATCAGGAAATCGAGGGATTAGAATATCTTTGCCGTCAGCCTAGGGAAATTGGAGCCAAGAAGTACTTGTCGCGCGATGGCGACGAGATGGTAGCGTTCCCGGTGGTAATGAGTGGATGGGCTGCACGTTACCAAATCCTGCGTAATGGTGCGCGGCAAATCACCCGCTTGCTTTTGCCGGGTGATGCCTTCTATTTTGATTGTTCACCGAATGGCATCGCGATTGAAGAGGTCATTACTCTCAGCGCGTGCCGAATTGTGAACATCCCCCACGCCGACATGCGGCGCATGATCGACCGCTTCCCGGCTATTGGTGAAGCCATGCGCAGCTATGGCTGTATGGAAAACGCTGTGCTGTCGTCATGGGTGGTCAATGTCGGTCGCCGCGACGCGCTCGAGCGGATGGCGCATTTGATTTGCGAGGCGCATTACCGCCTGTCGATGGTGGACGCCAATCAGGGGCAACAGATCTATTTCCCGCTGACTCAGGACGATTTGGCTGACGTGCTGGGGCTCACCCCGGTGCATATCAACCGCAAGCTCCAGCAATTGCGTCAGGAAGGGCTGATCACGCTGCGGTCGAAGCAGCTCACGATCCTTGACCTGCGCACGCTGCAGCAGATTGCCGGGTTCGACAGCGCCTATCTTGCGCCGCGCACCCAGTCAGTTCGTGAACAGGCGCGGATGCAAGATATCGCCGCCTGAAAGTATGCATGCGATCACGGGCTGGCTCAATCCTGACGCCGGCCCATCAGCGTCGCGAGCGCGCTGACGATGCGCCCGGCTGCTGCAGGCTTGCTGATATAGGGGCTGCCCGCCAGGTCTTCAGGCAGTATCGCCGCATCGTAACCGGTGAGTAAGACAAACGGAATTTGTCGGTCCTGCAATTCGCGGACGAATTTGAACGACATGCCGTGACCCAAGTTAATGTCGACGAGGACTGCATCGATCGCCCCTTGTGCCAGCAGGGTTTCAAGATCCGGGAGTGTTCCCGAAATGCCGATCACTCCAGCGCCGGCTTCTTCGAGGATCAGCTTGCAATCCTGCGCCTGGTAATAGTCATCTTCTAGAATCACGATGCGGCAGCCGGACAGCACGCGACCGGTTATGTTCTGCGGCCTGGTCATCAGGATCGCGTGTCCAGAATGCTGCCCGCATCGGACAGGGGAAATTCCAGCTCGGCCAGCACCCCGGTGTCATGTAACGCGAAACGGCCTTCGCCGTGGAGTTCGTATGGCACGCGTTCTTCGATCAGCTTCCTGCCGAAGCCCCGGCGCGTCTGTTTGATCTTACGCAGTGGTGCCGTTTCCTGCCAGCGCAGGCTGACCCACGGCTTGCCGTCCTTTTCCTCGGTGGCCCACACTATCCTGATGTAACCAGTATCGCCCAAAGCACCATACTTGATGGAATTGGTCGCCAACTCGTGGATCGCCAGCGTGACAATTTCCGCGGCGTGAGGGGACAGCCAGACCTCAGGCCCGTCGACGTGGCATTTGTCCTCTTGAACGGCATGAACCAGCAGCTCTTCACGCACCAATTCGGCCAGATCGACGCTCCGACCTGGGGATCGGGTAAGCGTGCTTTGCGTCCGGCCCATCGCCTGCAGCCGGCCGATCAGGTGATCGACATAGTCATCGACATGGCGGTGGCTGGGGGCTGACAGCCGCGCGACTGATCGGACCATGCCGATCAAGTTGCGCACCCGGTGCTGCAATTCGGCGACAAGCAGCTTCTGCCACTCCTCCTCGCGTCGACGCTGTGTGGTGTCGATCACCGCGCCGAGCATCCGTACTGGTTGGCTTTTTTCATCATAGAGAAACCGGCCGCGTGCCGAAAGCCACACGATCTCGCCATCCGGACGGCGCACGCGGTATTCGTTGACGTAATCCTCGCCGCTTTCCATCGCGTGGGCAATCTTGACTTCGGCATTGGCAAGGTCGGCCGGATGCACGCGTTCAGCCCAAATTCCGTAGGTTGGCGCGACCTCACCCGGTTCGTAACCTTCCATCCGGTAATGTTCGTCCGACCAGATCAGTTCGTCGGTTTCGACATCCCAGTCCCACAGGCCGACCTTGCCGATCTCGCTTGCCACGCGGAGCATCTGCGCTCCGTGGGCGAGCTGCTGTTCGGTTTGGCGGCGATTGGTGATGTCGGTTGCCATGCCGAACCATTCTGTGATGGCCCCATCGTCGCCAAGCACCGGGACCGCTCGTGAATGGATCCAGATGATCGCACCGTCGGCCGTTCTAACACGGTGTTCGATTTCCAGCGGCGCGCGCTGTTCAATGGCTTCGGCGATTGCGCCTAACACATCAGCCTGGTCGCTTTCGGGGATGAAATCCTGAACCCAGTCCCGCCCATTACTTACATCGCCAAGCAGGCGACGGCCTCCTACCTGCTGGACCAGTGTGCCATCTGGGTTCATGCGGAAAATGAGATCGGATGTGGCATCAATCAGCGATTGCAGCCGGCTTTCGCTGTGCCGCAGCGCCAGCTCCATCGATTTGCGCGCGCCGATGTTCTCAAAAAGGACGCCGACCAGATAGGGGGCCTTGTCGCCGATGGGGAAGGCGAAAACATCAAACCATCGGCTGAGCGCGGGCGATTCATCCTCGAACCGCTCGGCGACTCCGGTCATCGCGATGCGGCCGTAGGTTTCAGGCCATTGATCCTCGATATCGGGCTCAAGGCTGCGCATCGATTTACCGATCGGGTCTATGAGGCCGCTATGCTTCACGAAGGCATCATTGCCTTCAAGGAACAGGTAGTCGGTTGCCTTGCCATCGCCATCGAACATCACTTCGATGATGCAGAAGCCTTCATCGATGGCGTCGAAGAGGCGTTTATAGCGTTCGTCAGCCTCACGCCGTTGGGTCCGCGCTTTATGCTCGGCTGACACGTCGCGCAGTATGGCCATGACAGCACCCCGATCGCCGAATTGCACGGGGGTGAGGGTGGTTTCGTAGATCAGACTGCTTTCAAACCCAGGGCGGGTGACGATGAGCGGCTTTCCAGTCGTCAGCACCTGCGAGAATTCGCCCAGCCATTGTTGCGCCATCAGTGGCCAGCGACTCCGCAAGGTCTGGCCGGCCACACCACGTAAATCCAGCAACTCACCGATCCGGTGATTGGCGGCCAGATAACGCCAGTCCATTGGCTTCCCATCAGGCCCAAGCATCGGCTCAAGGATGCAGGCTGCGTCAGGCAGCGCATCAAAGGCTGCGCTGAACAGGCTGTTGTCGTGATCCTGAGGGAATTCCACCATCCACTGGTCTTTCAAGCCACCGGCACAAGGGGGCGGGCCAGACGCCTAACTATCATAGATTGCGCTAGCCGGAAGCCCTCAACCCGCTAACGCAAGATAAGGAAAGCGGCATGCACGGAGCGTACAATCCGGGCTTTCAGCAGCAATGGACGAGCCATGTGGCAATTCGTTCGGCGCGTCGTCACGGAGCCGTCAGATGCGCATGATCCTCGCCCTTTTTGCTCTAGGCGCTGGTGCCTATATCGTGTCCCGCCGCTTTGGCGGGTCGGCTGGCCCGGGCGGTCAGGGACGCGCCGCTTTTGCCGAGGGGCAGCCGCAAGCAGGGACCAATCCAGTTCGCGATGCGGGGCCCGCAGCGATGCGTGATTCTCCCCAGAGGCCATGGTCAAAAGTCGACGAAGCCAGCGACCAGAGCTTTCCCGCAAGCGATCCGCCGGGGACCTACTAAATCGGTCTTGGATTGACGGCTTGGACCGACGCGATCAGCCGGTTTTTCATTTAGAACCGGAAAATCTGTCACACAGTTCTAATGTAAATTAATGCTGGACGGTGAGTGTTCGTATTGAGGTTGGTAACATACCAGCCTGATATAGGCGGGGGTCAAGAGCATGCCTACTTTGACCGCTACGGGGATCGCGCCGCTGTTCCGGTTGCTCGGCCGTTACATGGCTCTCGACGAAGATGATCGCAGGGCGCTTTCATCGCTGCAGACCGGCCCGGTCTGCTCGCGCGAAGCGCGCATCGATATTGTCCGCGAAGGCGAAAATCCAACCAGCATCCGCCTGCTTATCTCCGGCTGGGCCTGCCGGTACAAGGAGTTGCCCGACGGACGGCGGCAGATCGTCGGATTCTTTCTGCCGGTGATTTCTGCGATCTGAATATCTTTATCCTGAGCGGGATGGATCATTCGATCGGCGCGCTGACAGCAGTCCGGTTTTATGAGATACAGCAGCAGCCGTTCCAAGACATCATTGATCAGCGCCCGCACCTGGTCCGCGCCCTCCTTTGGCACGAAATGGTCTCTGCCGGCATTCAGCGCGAATGGTTGCTGTCGATCGGTCAGCGTTCTCCGTTGGAGCGCCTTTCACACCTGTTTGTGGAGCTTTTCTGCCGCCTCAAAGCCGTCGGGCTGGCGCAGGGACTGGGGTTTGATTTGCCGATCACGCAAAACCACCTTGCCGAAGCCAACGGCCTCAGCCTCGTCCACCTCAACCGCACCTTGCAGGAAATGCGGCGCGAGGGGCTGATCGAGCTGTCGGACCGGCAGTTGCGGATCGTTGATCTTGACCGGCTGAAGCGGGTTGCAATGTTCAACAGCAACTATCTTCACTTAAACCGTTAGCGGTTTCCCAGCCGGATGTTCTGACGACGGACATCTGGCTGCCAGCCTTCGAACCACTCCCACCTTCAAGCTATCCCAAATGCACTTCATCAAACGCGCGTAATCCGATGCACATGCGGCAGCGCGGGTTCATCTCCACGAAATGGGGGGCACCCGGGTTAAGCGTGCTGCTGGTCAGAAACTCGGTGGTCGTTGCGGCTCAATTCGGCATATCTCAAGCGCCAGCCGCAAGGTGGGTGCAAAAGCCAGAAGCGGCTCAGGCCTCCCCTTAAGGGGTTGTTATTGTTGAGGTCGTTGGCGGAGACGGAGGGATTCGAACCCTCGGTACCCTGATAGAGTACGGTTCCTTAGCAGGGAACTGGTTTCAGCCACTCACCCACGTCTCCGGGCAACAGCGTTGGCTGTGAGGGCGGCGCTATAGTCGGCCCTTGTGCGGGCGGCAAGGTGGCTTGGAAAAAAACCGCATTGAGTAATCGGCGCCATAAAGGCGTATTGGAGAATGGCAGTTCGGCAGGCGTTCAGCCTTTGCGGCCTAGCCATTTAACGGTTCGTCGCAAATTCGATTCGCCCTGGCGACGGGCGGTTGCAGGACACGCAGGAAGCGATTCTCGTGCAGTGCGCATAAATCCGGGGCTGGCACGCTCTTGCGAAAGGCTGCATAATGATCACCATGATCACCATGATCGCCCTTATCCCTAAATTTGGCCGCCGCCTTTGCGCGCCGGCAATGGCAGCCCTTGCTGCGCTGACACTGACCGTGCCGGGTGCGGCGCAGAATGTCGAAACCCTCGATCCGGATGCTGCCTTCAACCAGCAGGGCGCGATCGACGGTGATCTGTCCTCCCCCCCAGCCCAGACTGAGACCCAGACTGAGACACAGCCTGCGCCTGCGCCTGCGCCTGCGCCGTCGCCTGCCGCTGCGAATGACCCGGGCTTCGCCACGACCTTCGGCGACTATGCCGCGCCGCCAGCAACCGATGTCGCTCCGCTACCGGCCGATGGCGCGGCTGCCCCGGCAGCCGAAACCATTCCTGCTGCCACCTCGGACACCTACGCCGAGGACGACTTGATCGGCGCAGCCGAAGGCGCGTTCGGCAAGGGCGCGGAAGGCCTCGCCAAGCTGATCGAGGATCTGCTGAAAAAGCAAGGCCGCCCTAACGGCTATATCGTTGGGCGCGAAGCGGGCGGGGCGTTCATCGTTGGAGCGCGTTACGGTTCGGGCACGTTGCACCACAAAGTCGAAGGTGAACGTAAGGTCTATTGGACCGGCCCATCGATCGGCTTCGATGTCGGGGCCAATGCCAGCAACACCTTTGTGCTGGTCTACAACCTTTATGACAGTGAAGATCTGTTCAACCGCTTTCCCGCGGGCGAAGGGCAGGCCTATTTCGTCGGCGGCCTTAACGCCAGCTACCTGCGGCGCGGGGATGTGGTGCTGATTCCGATCCGTGTCGGCGCCGGGCTTCGGCTTGGGGTCAATGCGGGCTACATGAAGTTCTCGAAGGAACAAAAGTGGGTCCCGTTCTAAGGCGGGATTTTTCGTCGCTGGAAATGAAAAGCCGGTTGCGATCAGGGCGCGTGCGGGCCATGCGCCCTAACCATGATGCTTGAACGACTCAGCCCGCAGGCGCCCGATGCGCTGCTCGCCCTGATCCGCCTCCACGCTGCCGACCCGCGCGCGGACAAGATCGACCTTGGCGTGGGCGTTTACCGAACCGAAGAAGGGGGCACCCCGGTCTTTGCGGCGATCAAGGCGGCAGAACAGGCGCTCGTCGATAAGCAGGACAGCAAGTCCTACCTCGGCCCGGAAGGCGACATGGGCTTCGTCAATGCGCTGATGCCTTACATCTTCGGCGCTGACCCGACGATGGGCGGGCGTATCAACGGGATGCAGACCCCGGGCGGAACAGGCGCGGTGCGGCTGGCGCTGGCGCTGGCGCAGAAGGCGGGTGTCCGCCGTGTCCACATGGGCGTGCCGAGTTGGCCGAACCACGCGCAGATCCTTGCCGATCTGGGTATGGAGCTGGCCCCGTTCGACCATGCCAACCCCGACGGCACGGCAAACTTGGGTGCAGTGCTCGGTGCGATCAACGGTGCTGGCGCTGACGAGGCAGTGCTGCTCCACGCCTGCTGCCATAATCCGACCGGCATTGATTACACCGCCGATGATTGGGCCGCGATCGCGCAGGCCTTTGCCAGCAGCGGCACCTTCCCGATCATCGATTCGGCCTATCAGGGGCTCGGTCAGGGCATGGACGAAGACGCCGCCGGGATGCGCGCTGTGCTTGCCGCCGTGCCGGAAGCCTTCATCGCCTACAGCTGCGATAAGAACTTCGGCCAGTACCGCGACCGAGTAGGTGCTTTCTACGTCATGGCCGCTGCGCCCGATGCGCTCGACACCGCATTCTCCAATGCCAATGCGCTGGCTCGTGCGGCCTGGTCTATGCCGCCCGATCACGGCGGCGCGGCGGTGCGGATCATTCTGCGCGATGCCGAGATGACCAAGGCATGGCTCGCCGAGCTTGACGACATGCGGTCCCGAATGCGCGGTGTGCGTGATGCTCTGGCAGCGGCGGGCACTGCCGGACGGATCGATCTGACGCCGCTCGGCACGCAGAACGGCCTATTCGCGATGCTGCCGGTAACCAAGGAAGAGGTCGCGCAGCTTCGTGAGGAACACGGCATCTACATGGCCGCCTCGGGGCGCATCAACATTGCTGGGCTGACGAGCGCGAACCTGCCCAAGTTCATCGCCGCGCTGGCGGCGGTCGCGGGGTAAGAGCGGGTGTTCGACCGCCAGCCTGTGCTGGAGGGCGAGCAGGTGCGCCTGCGTCCGCTAAGGGCGGAGGATTGGGAGGCGCTGTTCGCCGTCGCCTCTGATCCGCTGATCTGGGAACAGCACCCCGCGCACGACCGCTGGCAGGAGAGCGTGTTCCGCGCCTTCTTTGGCGATGCGCTGGCGAACAAGGGCGCACTGCTGGTGCTGGATGCGAAGACCGGCGCGGTGATCGGCTCTTCGCGATTTCAGGGGTTGGAGGAGGCTGGCGGCGGCTCGGTCGAGATTGGCTGGACCTTTCTCGCGCGGTCGCACTGGGGTGGGCGCTGGAACCACGAGATGAAGCGCCTGATGCTCGCCCATGCTCTCGCCAGCCTTGCCGAGGTTCGCTTTGTGGTGGGCGAAACCAACACCCGCTCACGTCGTGCGCTGGAGTCCATCGGCGCGCAGCTCACCGACCGCCGCGAGGAGCGCGTGATGGCGGGCGGCGCGGTGATTCCGCACCTTATCTATGCCATCACCCGCGAAAGCTTTGCCGAGGGGCCTCTGGCGGCCTGAAGCAAGCGTCCGTGCGCTCAAAGGCGACGATTGGCGGGAGGCGCTGCCTCCGCCCAAGCCTAATGCTTATGGTCATTATGCGCGGCGGCTCCAACGGCCGCGATAATTGATTCCAGCAAAGATCGGCTCATGTGCCATCGGATCAACGGCCTTCAATCAAGGGGCGTGGGTTGTTGTCGAAGGGTGCCATGAACGCACGGATCATTGAAGAATCGCTTCGATAATCTTGCCGCGATACACAAAGTGGCCGCGCCAGTCTTTCTGTATCATGGCACGAATGACCAGCTAGTGCCGTTCGCTTCGGCCCAGAAGCTGTGGGAGGCAAGCGGCGGAAAGGCGATTATCG
>JBIKSA010000105.1:0-5933 GCA_044348875.1 Erythrobacter sp.
CCGCCCTTTTTCGTGGATGCCAGACCCGCCTTGATGTTCGTGGAATGTTTCACGTGGGCCATCGCGGCTGATCGCGGGCGACGCATTTACCGTGCCGCTGTCGGATTTACGGCGATTTCAGCGGCTCTCCTTCATCGCCGAACCTCACAAATTACGTCATAACATCAGCATGTTGTCTTACCGTTCGCCGGAACGCGGCACCCGCTAGCCAGCAGTGTTCCGATGGCGGTCCTGCGCCTTGTTCCTGCACCTTATTGGGCCGGATCAAGAAGGTGGCAAACCGGGGCTGAAGGCCACCTGGCACAGGTGGTAAGCATAACCAGACACGCACAATAGGCGAAGCTGACCCGGCCAACAAATTTGCACCCTGCCCCGCCGCCGTGATCCTGCCCGCCGCAGGTGATGCCGCGCCCTTTTACCCTTCCCCTGCATCGTGCCTGCGCCTATCCGGTCCGGCTCGCCTGCCGGCGGGCGCAAAGGCGACGCAAGCACCGATCATGCATCAGACACGACAATTCGACACGCCCGGCTGGGGGCAGGAACTGCGCGCGACGCTGGCCTTGGCCATGCCGTTGGCGGCGACCAACCTGTTGCAGATGCTGATCCACGCGGTCGACGTGATCTTCATCGCCCGGCTTGGCGACAAGCCGCTGGCAGCGTCCAGCCTTGGCATCGCGATTTTCGGCCTGACGGTTTGGGCGATGACGGGCCTTGTCGGTGCCTGCGCCCCGCTAATCGCAGCCGAACGTGGGCGGCGGCTCCATTCGGTGCGCGAGATTCGCCGCACAGTGCGGATGGGAATGTGGGTGGCGGTATTGTTCGGGCTGGTCGGCATGGCCATCGCTTTCGGCGGAGAGGCCATGTTGCTGGCCAGCGGGCAAACCCCGGAGATCGCCGCGCTAGCGGGCGATTTCCTCGCCATCATTGCCTGGGCGATGGTCCCGATGGTGCTGGCAGGCGTATTCCGCATCTTCGTCGCCGCGCTGGGCAAGCCGGGCTATGCCACCGCGATCACGCTGCTGGCATTGGGCACGAACGCCTTGGGCAACTGGGCGCTGGTGTTCGGCAATCTGGGGATGCCCGCGCTTGGCCTGACAGGCTCCGCGGTGTCGAGCGTCATCACGGCCTTTGCGATGCTGATTGCCTATGTCGTGGTGATCGGGCGCGACCGCACCTTGCGGCGGTATCGCATCTTCGGGCGCTGGTGGCGGCCGGAATGGTCGCGGCTGAAGCAAATCATGGTGATCGGCACGCCGATCTCGCTCACTGTGCTGGCCGAAGCCGGACTGTTCAGCGGGGCGGCGCTGCTGATGGGCCGCTTTGGCGAGACGGAGCTGGCCGCGCACACGCTGGCGCTGAACCTTGCTGCACTTGCCTTCCAGATCCCGTTCGGCACAGCGCAGGCGGCGACCATCCGCGTCGGCTTCCACCACGGCGCGGGCGACCGGGTGGCAGCGGGACGCGCGGGCTGGGTCGCTCTGGCAATCGGCACCGGGTTCATGAGCGTGACCGCGCTGGCCATGGTGCTGGTGCCGGAAGCGATGCTGTGGGTCTACATCGACACCGACGCGCCGGAAAATGCGGCGCTGATCGCCTTCGCGCTGCAATATCTGGTGCTGGCCGCGATCTTCCAGCTGGCCGACGGGGTGCAGGCCGTGGGCGCAGGTGCGTTGCGCGGATTGCAGGACACCCGCGTGCCGATGTGGATCGCGATCTTCAGCTACTGGGTGCCCGGCTTCGGCATGGCGATCTGGCTTGGCTTCTACACACCGTTGGAAGGAACAGGGGTGTGGATCGGGCTGGCAACGGGCCTGTTCTTCGCGGCCGCCCTGTTGCTGTGGCGCTGGGCGCGGCGCGACCGGCTCGGCCTGACCAACGACGCTTAGCGCGCGGGCGCTGCCGGGGCGGGCGCAGCGGCGGCGACGGCGTGCAGGCCGATGCCCAAATCGTCGAGCTTCAGCTTCACGCTTTCGTGCAGCGCCCAGCTCAGCGCGAGGTAATCGCCGGTCATGCACCACACCCGCACGCCGACCCGCACCCCGGCATCGGTCAGCCCGGCGACGAAGGCGACCGGCGCGGGCTCATCAAGAGCGCGCGGATCGGCCTTGGCCATTGCCAGCATCGCCTCGCGCGCGGCTTCAAGATCATCCTCGTAGCCAATCGTCACCACCAGTTCGAACCGCCGCGTCGGCATCCGCGAATGGTTGACCACCGCCTTGTTCCACAGCTCGTTGTTGGGGACCATGACGTAAAGCCCGTCAAGCTGGATGATCTCGGTGGTGAACAGGCCAATCGCCTGCACCGTGCCCGCCACCGTGCCGGCGGTGACATATTCGCCGACCCGGAACGGCCGCTGGAGCAGGATCATCACCCCCGCCGCCACATTGGAAAGCGTGCCTTGCAGCGCAAGGCCCACCGCCAACGCCAACCCGCCCAGCGCGGCAATGATACTGGTAGTCTGCACCCCGAACTGGGTGAGCACGGTAATGCCGACGACGACCCACAGCGCATATTTGATGATGTTGCTGAGGAATTTGGCGACCGTCGGGTCGATCCGGGTGTTACCGGTCAGGGCGCGGTCGGCCCAGCGGGACAGCAACCGGGCCAGGATCACCCCGGTCACCAGCACGGCAACCGCGCCGGCCAGATAGAAGAGGTTGATTTTCAGCCAGACCCACGCCTCGTGCGCGACGTTGATCTCGTTGGTGAAGGCGGCAAGCTTGGGCGGCAGCTTGGATGCGGTCATCGGGTCAGCGGCTCCTTGGCACAGGCCCGGCTGGATAACCGACCGCGCCGTCACTTGCCACCCCGCTCGAAAATTCGCACCGGCGACGAACTTTTTTCCGCGCGCAGGGGTTGATTCATTCGCCCCCCACGACCAAATGCCGGTCCGTTGGCACTCTCGGACGGAGAGTGCCAAGCAAACTCATCAACTCTCAGGAAAGGTCATAACCATGGCATTTCGTCCGCTGCACGACCGCGTTGTGGTCCGTCGCATCGAAGCCGACCAGAAGACCGCTGGCGGCATCATCATTCCCGATAGCGCCCAGGAAAAGCCCAGCGAAGGCGAAGTCATCGCCGTTGGCGAAGGCAACCGTGACGACGCTGGCAACCGCATCGCTCTCGACGTCAAGGCTGGCGACCGCGTGTTGTTCGGCAAGTGGTCGGGCACCGAAGTCAAGATCGGCGGCGAAGACCTGCTGATCATGAAGGAAAGCGACATCATGGGGATCGTCGGCTGATCGCCTGACCCCACTCGCTTCCATTCAATACCAACCCAATTTCAGGAGAAACAATCATGGCAGCCAAGGACGTCAAGTTCGGCCGCGAAGCCCGCGAAGGCATTCTGCGCGGCGTCGATATCCTCGCCAACGCCGTCAAGGTGACGCTCGGCCCCAAGGGTCGTAACGTCGTCATCGACAAAAGCTTCGGTGCGCCCCGCATCACCAAGGACGGCGTCACCGTCGCCAAGGAAATCGAACTGAAGGACAAGTTCGAAAACATGGGCGCCCAGATGCTGCGCGAAGTCGCCAGCAAGGCGAATGACAGCGCAGGCGATGGCACCACCACTGCCACCGTGCTCGCCCAGGCGATCGTCAACGAAGGCATGAAGTCGGTTGCCGCCGGCATGAACCCGATGGATCTCAAGCGCGGGATCGACCAGGCTGTGATCGCGGTCGTCGAAAACCTCAAGAGCCGTTCCAAGAACGTTTCGGACAGCTCGGAAATCGCGCAGGTCGGCATCATTTCGGCCAACGGCGACCGTGAAGTCGGCGAAAAGATCGCCGAAGCCATGAACAAGGTCGGCAAGGAAGGCGTGATCACCGTCGAGGAAGCCAAGGGCCTCGAGTTTGAACTCGATGTCGTCGAAGGCATGCAGTTCGACCGCGGCTACCTGTCGCCCTACTTCATCACCAACCCCGACAAGATGACCGTGGAACTGGATAACCCCTATATCCTGATCCACGAAAAGAAGCTGTCGAACCTGCAGGCGATGCTGCCGATCCTCGAAGCTGTGGTGCAGTCGGGCCGTCCGCTGCTGATCATCGCCGAAGATATCGAAGGCGAAGCGCTGGCGACCCTCGTGGTCAACAAGCTGCGCGGCGGCTTGAAGGTTGCTGCGGTCAAGGCTCCGGGCTTCGGCGATCGTCGCAAGGCGATGCTGCAGGATATCGCGATCCTGACCAAGGGCGAGATGATTTCCGAAGACCTCGGCATCAAGCTTGAAAACGTCACCGTGGGCATGCTCGGTCAGGCCAAGAAGGTCTCGATCGACAAGGACAACACCACCATCGTCGATGGCGCCGGCGCTGCCGACGACATCAAGGCGCGCGTGGCGGAAATCCGCACCCAGATCGACAACACCTCCAGCGATTACGACCGCGAGAAGCTGCAAGAGCGTCTCGCCAAGCTCGCCGGCGGCGTGGCCGTGATCAAGGTTGGCGGCGCGACCGAAGTCGAAGTGAAGGAGCGCAAGGACCGCGTCGATGACGCTCTCCACGCGACCCGCGCTGCGGTCGAAGAAGGCATCGTCCCCGGCGGCGGTACGGCGCTGCTCTACGCCACCAAGGCTCTCGAAGGCCTGAAGGGCGCGAACGAAGACCAGACCCGCGGCATCGACATCATCCGCAAGGCGATCACCGCCCCGATCAAGCAGATCGCCCAGAACGCCGGCCATGATGGCGCGGTCGTTGCAGGCAATCTGCTGCGCGAGAATGACGAAACGCAGGGCTTCAACGCGTCGACCGACGTGTACGAAAACCTGGTGAAGGCCGGCGTGATCGACCCGACCAAGGTCGTGCGCACCGCGCTGCAGGATGCAGCTTCGGTTGCCGGCCTGCTCATCACCACCGAAGCGGCCATCGTGGAACGTCCGGACGACAAGCCGGCCGGCCCCGCGATGCCCGACATGGGCGGCATGGGCTTCTGATCGGATAGCGGCCCGGCCAGCCATGCTGGCCGGTGCTCGCACCGATCCGGCCAGCGGAGCGCAGCTCCGACTGACAACTCCGGCCCGAAGAAACAGAAAACCCCGGCGGAGCAATCCGCCGGGGTTTTTCGTTGTGCCAAGTCTGCGTCTGCTTTCGCACAATGCTCCGGCAGGTGCGGATGGCCGGAGTTGGGTGGTCAGTTGCCTAGCCGCTGATTGCCGATCACCACTCGATACCCCGCATCATATTCAAGCTGATCGCGAAGATATCCATGCTTGCTGTCCCATTGTCCGGTTTCCAGATCATGCGACAATCGCACAAGGCCCTGCTCCAGCCCCTGGATCGACCAGAACGAAGAGCTTCCCGACCTGATCCGCTCATCCAAATATGCCTCCGGTCGGCGCCAATAAGCGTATAGGAAACCGTCCGTGCAATCATGCGGCACCAGGACTGGCTCAATCGTCACCGAGCCGAGCCATTCGGTATAATGGGACATCTTGGGCATTTGACCTTCGTCCAATGACACGAGTTCGGGCAGGTAGTCGGTCAACCACGGCCGGTGCGACGGGTCGAAGGTCAGAAGCACGATCGGTCCGCGCGTCACTCTCCTCATTTCACGCAAGCCCGCAGCATTGTCGCGCCAATGGTGGATAGTCAGAATTGCCATTGTGGCATCGAAGGACTGATCTTCGAATGGCAGGTGCTCGGCGCTCGCCTGAATGACAGGAGCAGCCGATGGTTTGCGCTTACGGATCATTTCAATCGACGGCTCGACAGCGGTGACTTGTCTGTCCGTCGGTTCATATGACCCGGTTCCGGCTCCAACGTTCAGTACGGTCGAAGCTGTTCCCAAAGCATGATTGATCTGTCTGGCGATCCGGGGATCCGGCAATCGTAGCTGGTCATAGTTGATCCCGATCGTGTCATAGCGCGCAGTCATCTGAACAGGTTAGACGCATATGAGATACCTCAGCAATGGTAATGGAAACGCTTCAGAAGCAT
>JBIKSA010000006.1:0-69236 GCA_044348875.1 Erythrobacter sp.
CGCCACGCCGTGTTCAGGCTCGCGCGGTTGACGCCGCGCGCCGCACTTTATGCTAAGCGAACCGGGCCGCCTCGCGGAAGGATACCATCCCTCGCTGATCTTCATCCCATAAGGCCAGCCGCAGCGTGCTGCAGGCCTGCACCGCAGTGAAGCGGTTCAGATCACGCAGGCGGGGGTGCTTCTCCAAGACTTCCGGCAAGCGGTAGAACGGGATCCTGCTCGCCAGATGATGCACGTGGTGGATCCCGATGTAACCCGTAAACCAGCCAAGGATCGGCGGCAGGTCGAGATGCGAGCTGCCATGCAAGGCCGCATCGTGGAACGACCAGTCGGCGGCACTATCCCAATGCGCGTCCGGGAATTGATGCTGGACGTAAAACAGCCAGACACCCAACGACGCAGCGCTCAGCAACACCGGGAAGAATACCAGTGCCGTGACGCCAAAGCCGAACAGATACAGCGGAAGCGCAAGAAACAGCGCGGTCACCAGATTGGTGCCCATCGCGCTGATCCAGTAAGACCAGCCTTCTTTCATCAGGCCGACCGGCAGGCGGTGGCGCAAAAGAAACAGATAGGCCGGGCCAATGCCAAGCAGCACCACGGGATGGCGATACAGACGATAGGCAATCCGTCCCAAAGGTGTGCGTTCGCGATATTCGCGGACGGTCAGAGTGTCCACGTCGCCAAATCCGCGGGCACACAGATTGCCCGTATTGGCATGGTGCAGCGCGTGGGCACGCCGCCAGCAATCATAAGGCGTCAGGGTGAGCACACCCAGCGCTCTGCCGATCCAGTCGTTGCCCGCCCGGCTGGGCAGGAACGCGCCGTGGCCGCAATCATGCTGGATGATGAACAGCCGCAACAGGAACAATCCCGCGACCGGCGTCGCGGCAAGCGCGACAAAATACCCGGCGTTCACGGCGACTGCGATTGCCGCGAACAAAATCAGGAAGGGGATAAGCGTGATCGCCAACTCCCAGCTGCTGCGGCTTGGCCGCGGATCACGGAATGCCTGAAGATCGCGCATCAACTGCCGGGGATCAACCGGCGGGCATGCAATGTTGTCGAAACCGGCGAGGGCGGGCTTTTGGAGTTCTGCAGTGTTCACGTCTCAGCAGCTAATTGCCTGAAGCGAGTTTGTCACGCGCGTTTGACACTCCAAATCAGGAACCGCCGTCCCAGCCCTCCCTTCCTCGCATCATCGGCTCCAGCGGAACCCAGGTTGGTTCCTTTGTGCGTTGGAAAACGGGGGTCATCCTTGCGTGTGGATCAGGGCGGACGAAGCGGCTTAATCGCCGACGAAATCGCCGGGCGTGCCTTCGTGCGGAGCTTCGTAAGTGGCCCATTGCGCGCTGCCCGGCGGGGGCGGTGGGATGCCTGCCGGGCTGGGGACTTCGCTGCGCGGGTTCTGACGCAGGCGATGGAGGTGCACCTTGGCGATCATGTTCGCGCTGATCGGCGCGGTCATGAACAGGAACATCGAGACAAGCAGTTCATGGGTGGTCCACACGCCCTCGACCAGCTGGAACCACGCGACTGAGGCAAGCAGCAGCGCACCCAGCCCCAGCGTGCTCGCCTTGGTTGGGCCGTGCAGCCGCTCCATCAGCGATGGCAGGCGCACCAGCCCCCAACTGCCGACCAGCACAAAGGCGCCGCCCAGCACGATCAATCCGCTGACCAGCCATTCGGCGAAAGGAACGGGACCACTCATTCGATGATGTCTCCGCGCAGCAGGAACTTGCAATAGGCGACCGTGCCGACAAACCCGACCATCGCCAGCAGCAGCGCCGCTTCGAAAGACGTGCCGCTGCCTTCTGCGATTCCCGCCAGCACGATCAGGCCGATGACGTTGATGACCATCGTATCGAGCGCAAGGATGCGGTCAGCAGTGGCCGGGCCTTTGAACAAGCGCCACAGGTTCATCGCCAGCGCGATGCCCACTGCGGCAAAGCCGAACATCAGCGCCCAGGGCAGAACTGCGCCGGTCATGCGAAGATCTCCTTCAGCCGTGCCTCGTACCGCGCCTTGACCTTGGCAATCTCGTCCGCCGGATCGGGGGCGTGCAGCGCGTGGACCAGCAGATATTTCCCGCAAGCCGAAACATCGGCGGACACCGTGCCGGGCGTAAGGCTGATCGTCCCTGCAAACACCGTAATCGCCTCGGACGAGGTCAGTTCAAGGGGGATAGTCAGCCATGCAGGGCGCAGGTCTCGGTTCGGCTTGAACAGGATGATCGCCGCAACCTGGAAATTGGCAACCACAATGTCCCACAGGACCAGCCTGAAATAGGCGATGGCGGGACGGAACCGCACCTCGGGACGTCCGGGCCACCACGGCGCTGTGAAAATCGGCACCAGCACACCAAACACCAGCCCCAAAAACAGCGCGCCAAAGGTGAGGTCGTTCACCATCAAGACCCACATCACGGCGAGCAGCATGGAAAGGCCCGGATGCGGCAACAGGCGGCGGATCATGGCGCGGCTTCCAACAGGACGGCTCGGGCGGTCTGGGCAGGGTCCAGCACCTGCACGGCAGCCGCATTGGCATATGCGGTGGCCCAGCCCGCCCCCGCAGCCAACGCAGCCACCAAAACAAGCGCCAGCACGGGCGCCGCCAGATCGGCGCGGCGCGCGGACACGGGTGCGCCGACAGTCTCACCGGCCGATTTCCAGAACACCGCGCTGCCGGTGCGCGCAAAGCCGACCACGCCGAACAAGGTGGTGCAAAGGATCACGCCCCATGCCCACCCCCAATGCGGCAGGGCGGCGACGGACTTCAGGATCAGCAGCTTGCCGATAAAGCCGGACAGCGGCGGCAGGCCGGTCATGGCAATGGCGGCGGCCATGAACAGCAAGGCCGCGCCGCCGCGGCCCGCAAAGGCAGGGCCGGGGCTGGCGCTGTCGCCAAGCGCCCCGCGCCGCCGCACAACAACATCAGCCACCAGAAACAGCGCCGCCGCCGACAGCGTCGAATGGACAAGGTAAAACAGGCCCGCACCAAGGCTATCCGCGCTCCACCCTGCCACCGCAATCAGCAGCGTTCCGGTCGATCCGATCACGCCGTAAGCTGCCTGTTCCGTCAGCGAGCGCGCCGCGAACACGCCTGCAAAGCCGATCACGGCGCTAACCAGCGCGGCGGGCAGCAGGTAGGGCGCAGGCACCCACGCCGCCGCGCCTGCGCCGTCGCCAAACACCTGCGGCACCACGCGAATGATCGAATAGACCCCGACCTTGGTCATGATCGCAAACAACGCCGCAACCGCCGGAGTGGAAACCGCATAGGTGCGCGGCAACCACAGGTGGAGCGGCGCCACAGCCGCCTTGAGCGCGAAGACGCTCACCAGCAGCAGCCCCGCGATGCGCAGCAACCCCTGATCCGCCGCCGGAACCGCCGCGACCTTCAGCCCCATGTCGGCCATATTGAGCGTGCCGGTCAGCGCGTAGAGCATCCCCAGCGCGATCAGGAACAGGGCCGACCCGACCAGATTGACCACCACATATTGCACCCCCGCCTTCAACCGCGCCGCGCCTTGCCCGTGGAGCATCAACCCGTACGATGCGATCAGCAGCACTTCGAAAAACACGAACAGGTTGAACAGATCGCCGGTCAGGAAGGCACCGTTCAGGCCCAGCAACTGAAACTGGAACAGCGGATGAAAATGCCAGCCCTTGCGATCTGCACGGGTCGCCAGCGCGTGCAGCAAGGCAATCAATGCCAGCACCGCTGCCAGCACCAGCATCATCGCCGCCAACCGGTCTGCCACCAGCACGATCCCGAACGGCGCGGCCCAATCGCCCACGGCATAGGCCAAGATCGCGCCTGAACTTACCTGCGCCATCAAAGCCAGCGCCGCCGCAA
This sequence comes from Erythrobacter sp., assembly GCA_044348875.1. Taxonomy (GTDB): domain Bacteria; phylum Pseudomonadota; class Alphaproteobacteria; order Sphingomonadales; family Sphingomonadaceae; genus Erythrobacter. The sequence goes on from JBIKSA010000006.1 coordinate 3,859, forward strand.
GCTGCGCAAGGCACGATACCAGCGCGATACTTTGGCCAAGCAGCCGCTGCCGCCGCATCACCAGCAGCGCCAAAGGCGCGGCCAGCGCGGGGATGGCGATCGGCAGGATCGCAAGATGGGCGGTCAGGTTCACAGCCGGGTCTCTCCCCCGCCGCGCTCGCCTTCGCCGTCAGCCAGCCCGTCCTGCCTGTCGCAGGGCACCGCGTCGCCATCGACATGATCGCTGCCCGTTTCAAGGAAGCTGCGCAGCGCAAGGATCACCACAAACGCGGTCATGCCGAAAGTGATGACAATCGCGGTCAGCACCAGCGCCTGCGGCAGCGGATCAGTATATTCGCTGACAGCCCCACCCCGAACAGCATCCCAGATCGGCGGGCGCCCGATCACCAGCCTGCCACTGGCGAACAGGAACAGGTTCACCGCGTAAGAAATCAGCGTCAGGCCCAGCACCACCTGAAACGTGCGCGCGCGCAGCAACAGGAATATCCCGCCGGCGACCAGCACGCCGATGGCGCTTGCGACGAGGAATTCGTAGCTCATGATGCGCCCTCGCTATCATGCTTCGCGGCCCGGGCGGCGCGCTGCGCGATATGGCTCAATTGCGCCAGCGCCAGCATCACCGCGCCCAAGACGGTCAGGAACACCCCGGCATCGAACAGCATTGCGCTGGCCAGTTCGAATGCGCCGATCAATGGCAGACTGAAATAATCGAACCACGATGTCAGGAAGGGCGCCCCCAGCATCATCGCGCCAAGTCCCGTCGCCATCGCCGCCAGCACCCCCCATGCGATCAGCTGATGTTCACCGAAGGGCAGCCGCTTGTCCGACCAGTCGAACCCGGCGGCAAGATACTGGACGAGGAACGCAATCGCTACCACCAGCGCAGCGATGAACCCGCCGCCCGGCTGGTTGTGGCCGCGCAGGAACAGGTAAATGCCCACCGTCAGCGTCAACGGCAGGATGATCCGGCTCGCCGCGACCAGCATCATCGGGTGGCGTTCGGGCGAAAGCGGCATATCGTCACGCCACGCCCTCAGCCGCGCGCCCGCTGCGCCGCGCGCTGTCGTATCAAGCAGCGCGAAAATGCCGAGCCCCGCGATACCCAGCACGATGATCTCTCCCAGGGTATCGAAGGCGCGGAAATCGACGAGGATGACGTTGACCACATTGGTGCCGCCCCCACCCGGTTTCGAATTGGCAAGGTGGAAGGCGGAAATGGTCGCTCCGGGATCGCGGGTCAGCAGGGCCCAGGCGATCCCCCCGATCAGCACCCCGCCGGTGAGCGCCAGCATCCCGTCCCGCCACTTGCGCGACGCGGATGACAGCAGCGGCGGCGCCTTGGGCAGCAGGTTCAATGCCAGAAGCAGAAGCAGGATCGTCACCACCTCGACCGAGATCTGCGTCAAGGCCAGATCGGGGGCGGAAAACACCACGAAGGCAAGGCTGATGATCAGGCCGATAACGCTGATATAGATCAGCACCCGCAGGCGGTTACGGGCATCGTTCACCACCGCCGCAGTCGCCGCGATCAACAGCACCCAGGCGATTATCGCAGGCGGCGGCGCGGGCAGCAGCGCGCGCGTGCCGGTAAGCGTGCCGCCGCCCGTCATTGCGCCGTCGATCACCAGCGCGATGGTCACCGCGACACCCGCCAGCAGCATCCGCTGGAGCGAAGGCGTGTGCGTGACGACAACGGCCTGGCGCACCCAGCGATCAGCGAAAGCGAAGGTCGCCTCGAACATCCGCTTGGCATCGGGCAGGCGGCGCGCTTCCCACATGGCGAGCAGGCCCGCATGGCACCACAGCAGCAGCGCACCGCCCGCGACCGCGATCATGCTGAGGATCAGCGCAAGATTGACCCCGTGCCACAGCGCAAGATCGAAAGCTTCGGCAGGCGCGCCGATCACCGCTCCCGTGGCCGCAGCCACCAGCGGCGCCGCCAGCGTCATCGGGATCAGGCCCAGCAGCACCGCCAGCGCCGTCAGCAGCGCCGGGCCGCCCCACATTCCAGGCGAAGGATCATGCGCGCGGGCAAAGGGTTCAGCCTCGCGCGGTTGGCCAAAGAACAGGTGCACCGCAAGGCGCAGCGAATAGCCGACCGAAAGCGTCGCCCCCAGTGTAGCCAACACCGGCAACAGCCAGGGCAGGCCGAACAGCGCCAGCTTCGGCGTCTGGTAAAGCATCAGCTCTTTGGAAATGAACCCGCCCAGCGGCGGCAGCCCCGCCATTGCCGCGGCAGCCAATGTGGCGATCACGGCGGTCACCGGCATCGCCCTGACCAGCCCGCCCAGACGGCGGATATCGCGGGTGCCGGTTTCATGCTCGACGATCCCGGCGCTCATGAACAACGCGGCCTTGAACGCGGCGTGGTTGAGGACGTGCAGCACCGCCACCATCGCCGCCGCTTTCAGCGAAAAGCCCAGCAGCATGACCAGCATCCCCAGTTGCGAGATGGTCGAATAGGCAAGGATGCTTTTCAGATCATGCCGGAACAGCGCCACCAGCGCGCCGAGCAGCATGGTGACCAGCCCGACGCTGGTGACGATGATGGTATAGGCCTCGGTCCCCGCCAGCACCGGCCACAGGCGGGCGAGCAGGAAGACCCCGGCCTTCACCATGGTCGCAGAATGGAGATAGGCGCTGACCGGCGTGGGCGCGGCCATCGCGTGCGGTAGCCAGAAGTGGAACGGGAACTGCGCCGACTTGGTGAAGCAGCCGATGAGGATCAGGCCAAGTATCGCGGGATACAGCGGCGACGCCTGCACCTGCACGCCGCGTGTCAGGATCGTGGCGAGGTCAAACGATCCTGCCGCCAGCCCCAGCAGCACCATGCCCCCGATCAGCGCAAGGCCCCCTCCGCCTGTCACCGCCAGCGCCATGCGCGCGCCTTGTCGGGCTTCGGGCTTGTGCTGCCAGAACCCGATCAGCAGGAACGACGCGAGGCTGGTCATTTCCCAGAAGACCAGCAACAGCAGCACATTGCCCGCGACCACGATGCCGAGCATCGCGCCTTGGAACAGCATCAGGCTGGCAAAGAACCGGCCCGTGTCCTCGTCATCATACAGGTAGCTGTGGGCAAAGATGGTGATGATGGTGCCGATGCCGAGGATCAATCCGGCAAACAGCATTCCAAGCGGATCGACCATCAGCGTGAGGTCAAGGCCCAGGGATGGCACCCAGTTCCAGCGAGCCGAAAGCACCTCGCCCCCAATCACCGGCATGGCCAGCGTTGCCAGCAACGCAAGGCCGATCGCGCTCGCCCCGATGGCCAACCCCGAATGCACCGCACGCGGTGCGCCGTGCAGCACCGCAATCGCAAGGGCCGCGAAAAACGGAAGCGCCGCCAGCGTCAAAAGCGTCAAGGCAATAGCCATTGGCGGCTCCGATGGTCCTTTCCGTGGGCGAATGGGCGCTGCGGCGGGCGCAAGAACCACGCCCGTCCCGGACATAGACGATGGCCTTGCCCCCGCACAACCCTGTCGGGCTGGCTGACCGGCGTTTCCATCAGGCGATCAAGTGGTTCAGTCGCCTTCAAATTCCATGATAGCGCTGACCGCGATACCCGCTTCTCGCAGACGTGCTGCCCCGCCTAGATCTGGCAGGTCGATCACGAATAGTGCGTGATCGATCACCGCCCCTGCCCTGCGCAGCAGCTCTGCCGAAGCCAGCGCGGTGCCGCCGGTGGCGATGAGATCGTCAACGATCACCACCTTCTGCCCCGGTTCGATGGCGCCCGGATCCATTTCCAGCCGGTCAGTGCCGTATTCAAGCGCATAGTCGATCCCGATGGTCGGGATCGGCAATTTGCCCGGTTTGCGTACCGGCACGAAGCCAACGCCAAGTTGGACCGCCACTGCCGCGCCAAAGATGAAACCACGCGCTTCCATGCCGGCAATCTTGTGCGCGCCCGCGGCCTGCGCCGCCAGCGCGAGGTGATGGACGCTGGCCGCCATGCCCTGATGGTGCCCGATCAGCGTCGTGATGTCGCGGAACTGGATGCCGGGTTGCGGAAAGTCCGGCACGGTCCGCACCAGCGCCTTCAGCTCATCCGGCGAAAGATGCGATGCAGTCATACGGAAAATGCCCCTTTCGCGAGCCTCCAAAGCAGAGCGCCCCGCCATCCGCAAGGGATGACGGGGCGCCGAAGTCATTGGCGGCGAAACCGCTTACTTCTTCTTGGGCTTAAGACCCGCCCAAATCTGCTTGTAAGACAAAAAGGCCAGCGCGGTCGCGAACAGCAGGAAGCCGATCACGAACCAGCCTGTCTGCCGACGTTCAACCAGCGAAGGTTCAGCGGTCCAGGTCAGGAAGGCGGCAACGTCAGTCGCCATCTGCGGAATGGTCGCTTGGGTCCCGTCCGCATAGGTCACCTGGCCATCCACCGCGAGCGGCGGCGCCATGGCAATGTTCACGTTGGGGAAGTGCTTGTTGAAGTACAGACCGTCCGGCGTCTCGAACCCGACCTTGGCTGCCTTCGCGGCGTCGGGTTCGCCGTAACCGGTCAGCAGGTCATAGACGTAGTTCGAGCCATCATGGCGCGCCTTCGTCATCAACGAGAGATCTGGCGGGATAGCGTTGTTGTTGGCAGCTGCCGCCGCGATGGCGTTGGGGAACGGCATCGGGAAGTAATCTGTCGGCTCACCAGGACGGGTGGTTGTTTCACCAGTCGCAGGGTCGATGCCCGGAACAGTCCAGCTCGCCGCCTCGGCGTCGACTTCAGCTTCGGTGTAGCCAAGTTCCTGCAAGTTGCGGAACGCCACGAACTTCAGGCTGTGGCAGGCCGAGCAGACCTCCTTGTAGACCTGATAGCCGCGCTGCAACTGGGCCACATCCCACTTGCCGAAGGCACCGTCGAAAGCGAAACCGCCGTCAGGGCCATCGCCGTGTTCGTAGAACGCGTAGGAAGGCTGCTTTTCAGCCGGCGGGCCGAAGGCGTAGTTATAGGCACCGGGGAGGAGCGACCACAGCACCAGCACAGCGGTGATGGCGAGGCCTGCGATGATGCCTCCGAGACGAATAGACATGTCCGAACTCTTTCTCGTTATCGGTTCAGATTGCTTGGGACTGCTCCCGGCCGATTACTCGGCCGGTTGCAGCGAACCATCGGTTGCGGTGCCGGGCAGACCCTCGACAACGGTTTCCGGATCAACCTTCCCACCACCCGAAGTGCTACCGGATGCCGTCCCGCCGAGCACCGCTTCGGTGATCGAGAAGGGCAGCGGCTTGGGTACTTCGATCTGGCTGATGATCGGGAGGATCACCAGGAAGTGGAGGAAGTAGTAAGCTGTGGCGATCTGGCTGATGATCACGAAGGGTTCTTCAGCCGGGGCGCCGCCGCAATAGGTCAGCACCGCCATGTCAATCACCAGCACCCAGAAGAACTTCCGGAACAGCGGGCGATAGTGACCGGACCGCACCGGGCTCTTGTCGAGCCACGGCAGGATGAACCACACCAGGATCGACGCAAACATCGCGATCACACCCAGCAGCTTGGCAGGGACCAGCGCGATGTCCGTGAACGGAATGCCAAGGTCACCGGTGAACGCCCGCAGGATCGCGTAGAATGGCAGGAAGTACCATTCGGGGACGATGTGCGCGGGGGTCGAGAGCGGGTTCGCCTCGATATAGTTATCCGGGTGGCCCAGCGCGTTCGGCAGGAAGAACACCATGAAGGTGAACAGGATCAGGATCACGCCGAGGCCGAAGCCGTCCTTGGAGGTGTAGTAGGGGTGGAACGGCACGGTGTCCGATTCCTGCTTCACTTCCACGCCTGTCGGGTTCGACGAGCCGGGAATGTGCAGCGCCCAGATGTGCAGGATCACGACGCCTGCAATCACGAAGGGCAACAGGAAGTGCAGCGAGAAGAAGCGGTTCAGCGCGGCGTTATCCGGCGCAAATCCACCCAGCAGCCACACTTGCAGCGGCTCACCAACCAGCGGGATCGCGCTGAACAAGCCGGTGATGACCTGCGCGCCCCAGAAGCTCATCTGGCCCCACGGCAACACATAGCCCATGAAGGCGGTCGCCATCATCAGCAGGAAGATCACCACGCCCAGCAGCCAGATCATCTCGCGCGGGGCTTTGTAGGAGGAGTAGAAGAACCCGCGGAAGATGTGCAGGTAGATCACGATGAAGAAGAAGCTCGCCCCGTTGGCGTGGGCGTAACGCAGCATCCAGCCGTAGTTGACGTTGCGCATGATGTGCTCGACCGTGCCGAACGCGACCTGCGCATTCGCCGCGTAGTGCATCGCAAGGACGACCCCAGTGACGATCTGAACAACAAGGAAGAAGCCGGCGAGCACGCCGAAATTCCACATATAGTTAAGGTTGCGCGGCACCGGATAACCGGCGCCTACCGCGTTGTATACCAGACGCGGAACCGGCAATTTCTCGTCGATCCACTTGGTGAAGGCGGTTTGCGGTTCGTACTGCTTGGCCCAGGCGAAACTCATGGCGTTCTCTCGGCTTGATCGAAGTTAAAGATACGGTCGATTATCGTTATCGGTGAGTTACGAAAGCTCAGCCGACACGGACGACAGTGTCGGAAGTGAAGCTGTATTCGGGCACCATAAGATTGAGCGGTGCGGGGCCTTTGCGGATGCGGCCCGCCACGTCGTAGTGCGAACCGTGGCAAGGGCAAAAATATCCGCCGAACTCGCCCTTGTTCTCGCCCTCAGCCGCGCCCAGCGGCACGCAGCCGAGGTGGGTGCAGACGCCCATGGTGACCAGGATGTCTTCGTGGCCGGCCTTGGTCCGCTCAGCGAAGGTCGCAGGATCGCGCATATCCGCGCCGTCATCGGCCTTGGCTGCGGCGATTTCCTCAGGGGTGAGGCGCTTCACGAATAGCGGCTGCTTGCGGAACGACGCCTTGATGCTTTGGCCCGGCTGGATCGCACCGACATCGATTTCGGTGCTGCTGGCGGCGAGCACATCTTCCGATGGCGCCATCTGACTGACCAGCGGAAACAGGACGGAAGCCCCGCCCACACCGGCAGTGCCGAGGGCCGCAATATGAATCCAGTCGCGGCGACGCACGCCGTCGGAGGTGCTCAGTGCATTGGTAGCGGCCGTGTCAGTAGCCATTTCGTCTTACCCTGCTCGTTCTGCCGCGCCGGAGAAACGGCCTGCGCGGCGTGGTGTTCCATTGGCGGGGCGCATGCCCCATATGCAATTCCGTCGATTGTCCCTGCTTCGGGTCATGAAGGCGCTTTTCACTGCGCCTCATCCGAAACTCGCGGGGCAATTAACGACAAAGCTCCGAGAATCCAACCGTGTTTTAAACAAGCCCCGTTCGCCTGTGTGCAAGAACGTGTCAGGGCAGAGCGATCATACTGATCTGTCTGCCATAATTCGCCTCGCCCGCCTGCGTGGAGCGCCTGTGGGAATGGTAACGCGCGAAATGGTGGAAAGTATCCCGGTCAATATCCGCAATTTTGCCAAGGCCTGCCGCGGCCAGACGGGCCATAATGAAACCGGGCAGGTCAAACTGCCAGCGCGCTGCCCCGTCACGGTCGGCAGCAGCGACGAAAAACGGCTCGGCTCCGGCGGTAAAGCGAGCGCGGAACGGCGCGTCGACTTCGTAACTGGGCTGTGCGATCGTTGGCCCCAGCACCGCTGTGATGCCATCGCGCCGTGCGCCCAGCGCCTCCATCGCGGCAATGGTATTTTCGAGCACGCCGTCCACCGCGCCGCGCCAACCAGCATGAGCTGCGCCGATAACGCCTCTCTCGCGGTCAGCGAAAAGGATCGGCCCGCAATCTGCCGTCACGATACCCAGCACGATCCCCGGCGTCGCCGTGACCACCGCATCGGCAACCGGGCGGCCTTCGGCGGCATCATCCCACGCTTGGGTCACGGCCACGACATCAGGTGAATGCACCTGATGCGGCGTGGCCAGCCGGCCGCCGGGCAGGATCGCCTCTGCCGCCGCCCCGCGAAGGTCGCGCACATCGGCCCCGTCACCCGGGCCGCCGAAGCCGAACTGGTGCAGGCCGCCTGCGCTGCCGAAAAAACCATGCGGCACGCCTGCCAGCAGCGCCGAGGTGTCAATCTGAAAGGCGCTCATCTCAGCCATCCAGCGATCGGCTGACCTGTTCGAACGTATCGCGCGACAGGTTGCCCGCTGCCATGATCCGTTCCAGTTCACCCTTCATCAGCGCCGCCCGCGCTGGTTCGATTCGCCGCCAGCGGCCAAGCGCGGGGACGAACCGCGCGGCGGTCTGCGGGTTGATCGGATCCAGCGCGAGGATCACGTCGGCGACCATGCGGTAACCTTCGCCGTCGGCTTTGTGGAAGCCCTTGGGGTTGCCCGCAAAGGCCATGTGCAGCGATCGCACGCGGTTCGGGTTCTTCATGGTGAAATCCGGATGCCGGGCAAGCGCGCGAACGTGCTGGATCACATCGGGATGGAGCGACAGCGCCTGCAATGTGAACCACTTGTCCACGACCAGCGCATTGTTCCGGTACCGGTCATAGAACGCCGCGAGCTTTTCCTCGCGCGCGGGATGGTCCAGCCCGCACAGCACCATGAGCGCGCCCTGGCGGTCGGTCATGTTGTCGGCGGCGTCATACTGCGCCGCTGCCAGCAGCGCCGCGCGCGCCGAGTTCGCCGCCGCGATCAGCGCGAGCGCGATGGTCTTCACCTTGCGCGCACCGCGGCCCGCCGGATCGTCCAGTGCCACCGATGAAGCGCGGGCGTGGAGCGCCTGCAATTCGCCAGCCAGGGCAGATCCAATCGCCGCCTTCAGCTCTTCACGCGCAGCATGAATCGCGCCGGGGTCGGCCTTTCGCTCCCCAGTCGCCATCACCTCGAACAGGTAGGTTTCGGACGGCAGCACCAGCAATTCGCCGCGCATCGCATCGTCGAGCGCGTTGTCGGCAAGGCTTGAACGAAACGCGCCGATAATTGCTGCCTCACCCGCCGCCTGCTCGTCCGCCGACTGGCCGCCGCTGGCCGCGCCGATCAGGTGACCAACGGCAAGCTCCTGCAAGGCTTCCGACCGCGCAAAGGCATCATCGTCATGCGCAGCGAGGAACACCAGATCTTCGCGGGCCAGCGCCCGATCAATCACCACCGGAGCGGTGAAGCCGCGGTTGATCGACACGACGGGGTCGGAGCCCGCCAGCGGCAGGTCGAAGCTTTGCTCCGCTTCGGTCAGCACCACCAGTTGCTCCGCGCCGAGCGCGCCGCCGCGTGAATGCACCGCAACCCGCAGCGGGATCGGCATCGGCAGCTTGTCTGGCTGGCCCGGGGTAACGGGCACGATCTGCTTCAGCGTCAGGGTCAGCGTATCGCCGTTTACCGCCTGCGAAACGGCGACACGCGGCGTGCCGGCCTGCGAATACCAGCGCCGGAACCGGGTAAGGTCGACCCCTGCCCCATCTTCAATCGCCTTGATGAAATCCTCGCAAGTCGCAGCCTCGCCGTCGTGCCGGTCGAAATAGAGGTCGGTGCCTGCGCGGAACCGCGCGGCGCCCACCATCGAGCGCATCATGCGAATGACCTCCGCGCCCTTGTTATAGACTGTCGCTGTGTAGAAATTGCTGATTTCGCGGTACGAATCCGGTCGAATGGAGTGCGCCAGCGGCCCGGCATCCTCGGGGAACTGGGCGGCGCGCAAAATCCGCACATCCTCGATCCGCTTGACCGCCTCGCCCCGCATATCCTGTGAGAACAGCTGGTCGCGCAGGACCGTGAAGCCTTCCTTCAGCGAAAGCTGGAACCAGTCGCGGCAGGTGATGCGGTTGCCCGACCAGTTATGGAAATATTCGTGGGCAATCACACCTTCGACCGCGTCGAAATCGGCATCGGTCGCGGTGTCGGGGTCGGCCAGCACGTATTTGGTGTTGAAGACGTTCAGCCCCTTGTTCTCCATCGCCCCCATGTTGAAATCGCTGACGGCGACGATGTTGTAGAGATCGAGGTCGTATTCGCGGCCGAACACCTGTTCGTCCCACGCCATCGACCGGTGCAGCGATTCGAGCGCATGGTCGGTGCGTTCGAGATCTTCGGCGCGCACCCAGACGTTGCATTCGACCACGCGGCCCGACGCGGTGGTGAAGGGCTTGGAATTGGCCACCAGATCGCCGGCGACCAGCGCGAACAGGTAGGATGGCTTGGGCCACGGATCGTGCCATTCGGCCCAGTGGGTGCCATCTGCGTTTTCGCCCGCGACGGTGCGGTTGCCGTTGCACATCAGGATCGGGAAGGCCGCCTTGTCCGCCGCCATCCGCACGGCATAGGTCGACAGCACATCGGGCCGATCAGGGAAGAAGGTGATGCGGCGGAAACCTTCCGATTCGCATTGGGTGCAAAGCATCCCGTTCGACGCATAAAGGCCCATCAGCTGGGTGTTGGCCGAAGGGTCGATGGTGGTGACGATGGCGACGGTGTGGCGGGCACCCGGCAATGTCAGCACCAGATCGGGGCCATCCATCCGCCAATCGGCGGGCGCACCGTCCACGGTCACGCTTTGCGCGGTCAGGCTGTCACCGTCGAGGCGCAGTTCATGCGATGCCTCAGCAGCGGGGTTGCGTTCTACCGTTAAAGTCGCGGTAACGGTGGTCGCCTCAAGCCCCAGCCGGAAATCGAGATGGGTCGTCGGCACCAGCCATGGGTAAGGCCGGTAATCCTCGCGCCGGATCATCGGCGGCTCGTGCGGGGTGGGGGCAGCGTCGGCCAATTCCGGGTTGCCGTCGGGGGTGGTGGGGGTGGTTGCGATATCCATGTGGGCCGATTTAGGTTGATTCGGGCAGCCGTCCAATCTTTAGGTTCAATCCATGGGGCAATTGCTGATCTTCGGGCTGGGCTACACCGCGACCTGCATCGCTGACGCGATGCGGACGAAAGGTTGGCAGACGCGCGCAACCGGCAGCGCGGGCGACATCGCCTTTGCCGATAGCGATGCGGTGCTGGCCGCAATCCGCGAGGCGAGCCACATCCTCTCCTCCGTCCCGCCCGACCGGGTAAGCGGCGGTGATCCGGTGCTGGATTTCTATGGCGAGGCGCTGGCCGGGAAACCGCTGTTCTACCTCTCATCCACCGGGGTCTATGGTGACCGCGCAGGCGCGTGGGTGGACGAGGCAACGCCCACCATCGCCGAATCGGGCGAGGGCCGCAGGAATGCGCGGGCTGAGGCTGATCTGGCATGGCTGAACATGGGCGCACGGGTGTTCCGCCTGCCGGGGATTTACGGGCCGGGCCGCTCTGCGCTCGACCGCGTGAAGGAGGGCAAGGCGCGGCGCATCGACTTGCCGGGCCAAGTGTTCAGCCGCGTCCATGTCGAAGACATCGCCAGCGGCGTGATTGCCGCACTTATGCAGGATGCGCCCGCCGGAGCCTATAATCTCGGCGACGATTGGCCGTGCAGCGGTAACGAAGTCACTGAACACGCCTGCCGGTTGCTCGGCCTGCCGCTCCCGCCGCTGGAGTCGCTGGAAGACGCGAACCTGTCAGAAATGGCGCGCGGATTCTACATGGAGAACCGCCGCGTAGCGAATGGGAAGGCCAAAAGGGTGCTGGGCTGGTCGCCGCGCTTCCCGACTTACGTCGAGGGACTGGAGTCCTTGTTTTCGCCTCAAGCGCCGGCAGACGCATGCGCGCCATAAGGCGCGGCGTGCCGATCATCAATCGGCCAGCAGATTACCTCCGCAGCGCCCCGCTCGGCTGCACCTGCACCGCCTTTACCCGCCGGGCCCGCAACGCGAGGCCCATGCCGATCAGCGCCAGCGCCATGCCGCCTGCCGACAGCGCATCCCACTTGAACCCTTCGAACAGGGTTGACAGCAGCATCGCCACACAGACCGTCACGATCCCGTTATAGGCGGTCTTCCCCGCCCCGATCTCGCGCACCAGATTGTAATGCAGCGGGAAGGTCACGACCGAACCGATGATGGCAAGATAGGCCGTCCCAGCCCAGAACTGCCACGCCGTTGGCAGCGGCGGCGGGCCTTCGGTCAGGAAGGCAAAGCCGAGATCGAAGATCGTGCCATACAGCATCGCCCAAGCCAGCAAGCTCACCATCGGCACCCCGCGCCCGGTCGGATTGGCCTGCACCACATTGGCAATCGAGGCGGACAGCATCCCGCCAATCGCCAGCACGATGCCGAGGCCCACGCTGCCTCCCAGCGGCGCGGCGTTCCATTCGTGGACCAGCAGCATCGCCACACCCGCAATCGCGACAAGGCTGCCGCCGATGAAGCCGCCCTGCACCTTTTCGCCGATGAACACCTTGGCGAAGATCGCGTTGGGCACCATCAACAGCGCGAACATTACCGCGACGATGCCGGAGGTGATGTGATGTTCCGAATGATAGACGAACAGAAAGTTGCCGCTGAATTGCGCGATGCCGACCCCCAGGGCCAGCACGTGCTCGGCCCGGTTCAATCGCAGGCGGTTACCCATGATCAGCGCCAGCGCAAACAGCGCAGGCGTCGCCAGCATGAAGCGGAAGAACACGCCCCACGCGGCGGGCACATCGCTGATCTGACCGGTGATGACGAACCACGTCGACCCCCAGATCGTGCCGGTCAGCATGAAGGGGATCAAAACCTTGGGGCTGAGCATCGACGGTGCGGACACATCGCTCATAGCGCAGCGATCGCCTTGCCAAGCGCCTGAGCATCTTTTGCGCGGGTGTTCCACGCCGTGACGAAGCGGGCCGAAGCAGGGCCCCAGTCATAAAAGGCAAAATCCTGCGCGCGCAGCGCCGCACGCTCGGCTTCGGTCAGATGGACGAACAGCTCGTTCGCCTCGACCGGGTGCATCAGGCGGTCGGCACATCCTGCCGCAACTTCCTGCGCCGCGGCATTGGCATGGGCGGCATTGGCGAGCCACAGGTCGCCCTCCAGCATGGCGATGATCTGCGCGGCCATATAGCGGCCCTTGCATTGCAGGTGCCCGGCGCGCTTGCGGCGATAGCGGACTTCGGCGGCGCGTTCGGGATCGAACAGCACCACGGCCTCTGCGCCCATCCCGCCATTCTTGATGAACCCGAAGGCAAGGCTGTCGACCGACCCGCTCGCGGCCCGCGCCGCAGCGTGCGCCGATCCGCCCATGAACGCCGCAGCATTGGCAAACCGCGCTCCGTCCATATGGAGACCAAGGCGGCGTTCCTTGGCGAAGGCCGCCAGCGCCGCCAGTTCTTCGGGCGAGTAAGCGCGGCCATATTCGCTGGCCTGCGTGATCGCGATGGCGTGCGGCTGCACCTGATGCACATCGTTGCGGATCGGATCGATCAGCGCGGCAATATCGGCAGGTGTCAGCTTCGCGCCGTCACCTTCCGCCAGCATCAGTTTCGCGCCGTGCAGGAAGAAGCCGGGCGCGCCGCCTTCATCAACCTCGATATGCGCTTCTTTGTGGCACACCACCCCGCCGTGGGGCGCGCACATCGTGGCCAGCGCCAGGCAGTTCGCGGCTGTGCCAGTCGCCACCCACAGCGCCGCACATTCGCGCCCGAACAATGCCGTAAACCGCGAGTCGAGTTCCTGCGACAGCACGTCTCCGTCGTAAGGATTGTCCGGCTGGTCGGCTCTGTGCATCGCCTCCCACAGCTTGGGGTGGACGGCGGCGGCGTTGTCCGACAGGAAGGGCATGGCAAGGCTCATGCGGCAAGGCCTCTACTGCGCCGCGCAGCCAAGGCAAGCAGGAGCAGCACGCGATGAACGAAGAAAGCGCAGACTTCACCATCACCCACCACGTTCAGGGGACCGGCGGGCGGTATGTCGCGGCGGTCGAAGGCGCGGCGGATCAAGGCTATCTCGAATGGGAAGCCGGCGGCGAGCAGCGCGGCAAGGAAGTGCGTATCGCCGCCCACACCATCGTGCCGCGCGCCATCGGCGGGCGGGGCGTCGCCGGCGCGCTGGTTGCCCGAATGATCGAGGATGCGGGGCGGCAGGGCTTCCTCGTCCGGCCCGATTGTTCCTATGTCACCAAGAAGTTCGCTGAAAACCCCGACTGGTCGTCGCTCAAAGCCTGGTCCAGCCGGGAATAATCGGTCGCCGCGATGGTTTCCATCACCTGCGTCCGCAGTTTCCGCGCGTCATGGATCGGGACGCCGTGCATCGCGAAAACCCCGCCAGCCAGTCCGAGATGCACTGTCGCATAGCCGCGCAGCCGAGCAAGCGGGCCTTGCGCAATTTCGACCGAGTGCAGCTTCAACCGTGTGGCGATGGCCTGTGTCGGCGACAGAAAGCCGTGGCTGGCATAGACGTAGCCGTCATCAACCGCGTGACGCCGGAACTCCCACGCATAAAGGTTTGCTGCCACCGCCAGCACCGCAAGGCCCAGCGGGATCAGAAACAGGCCGAAAGGCGCAAAGATGGCGGTTCCGATGGCCGCGATCACGAACAGCGCCGCATCGCGCACCGCCATATCGGTGCGGTGATGCGTGCTGGCCCGGCGCCACTGTGTCGCGGCGTCCGGCAGCACGAACCCAGCCGCATCAGCAATCGGCGCGATTTCGTCCATTTTTGCGAACGGCGCGACCACGTGGCTGGCGCTTTCGGCATCCTGCGCGAGACTGACGAAGCTGAGGCCGTGCCAGCCGAACCGATAACGCAGCAAGCCGGTGCCGATCACCAGCCCCTGAACCCGGTGGACCGGCATCACCACATCGGTGCGGGTGAACAGCCCGCGCTGCCGCCGGAACCCGCGCGCTGACCGGGTGAGGGTGAAGCCCCAGTCGCGCAACACGGTGCGCACCACGCCGGTGGCAATGCCAATCACGATCAGCCCCAACATCCCGGCAATCGCCCCGATGGCCTGCGCATAGGTGCCCAGGGTGGCGACCGTGCTACCCTGTTCCTTCAACCAACCATACCAAAGGTCGACATTCCACACGTCGATATCGGTGACATTGTCGACATATTGCAAGCCGCCGCCGAGCACGGCGAAAACGGCGAGCGAGAATTCGAACAGGCCGAAGGTGACGAGCCGACCGGGCTTCATCGCGAAAAGCACCTCGCCGTCGTCCGACAAGGCGACGCCGCCTGCGGCCGGATCGGCGCTGGCAGCGACCTCATCCTCGCGCCGTTCGCGCACCAGCTGGCGCAGGCGCTCTCCATCGGCTGTGGTAAGGTATTGGAGGGCAAGATCGTCGCCACCGCCCGCCCCTGTTTCGAACTTGACCGACACCAGCCCCAACAGCCGCGGCAGGGGCTTGGCTTCAAGGCTTACATCCTGAATTCGTTCGAAAGGCACCGACCGCGCGTCACGGCTGAAGACGCCGCTTTCGACGCGAATGTCCTGATCGCCGATGGTGTAGGTCAGACGGCGCCAGCTGATATAGCTTGCCGCAATGCCGATCACTGCCGCCGCCACGCCGACACCGATAGCCAGCGCAAAACGGCCCGATCCGCCGATCCCGGAAAAGGCGATGGCGATGGCGGGCAGGATCGCCCCGCGAATGCTGCCGATCGCGCCGAGCACGACGCTGACCGGCGCGGTGCGCTGGACGTCGGTCATCGTTCGCGTCTCACAGGGTTTCGCGCCGGATATGGGCACGGATGTCCTCGCGCATCTCCCGCGCCAGCGGCTCTCCGAGGCCGGGAAGCGACACGCTGGCATTGTGATTGCCGGCGGTATGCACCGTCAGCGTTGCGATGCCGAAGAAGCGATCAAGCGGGCCTTGATGCACATCGATATGCTGCACCCGCCCGAATGGCACCACCGTGTCGAAGCGGAACAGCAACCCGCGCACCACCCGCAGACGGTCGGCGCTGATCTGATAACCGCGCGCGTTGTAGCGGGTCGAGGGGACGCGGATGATCAGCGCCAACGCGATCAGCAGCACCGGCCCCGCGATGATCCCGCTGGGGAAATTCGCCTGATCGCGAAACGCCGTCTCCAGCACCAACGCGCCAATCAGGAACGGGATCGCGGTCAGCGTAGCCCGCACCCGCAGCGCATGGGCATAGTTCCGATGAAGCTTCGTCAGCTCGCCCTCATCGTGTTGCAGGACATCAGCAGGCGGCGTGGTGGCAGGGGCATGATCCATGGTGCCTTATGTGCGCAACACAGCACGCGGGCGCAAGCGAATTAGCGCCTCCCCCTATCGGATTTATGAGGGCGACGTTGGCACCCCTCGCCCCTAGAACCCTTTGCAAAATCAATCCGGGAGAGACACGCATGACCACGCTCCATTCCAGCCTTGGCCCCAACCCGCGTCTGGTGCGGATGTTCATGGTCGAAAAGGGGCTTGAGGAAGGTCGCGATTTTGCCCGCGTCCATTACGATATCATCACCGGTCAGAACCGGCAGGATGCCAGCTACATCGCCCGCAATCCGCAAGGCACCACGCCCACACTGGAACTGGATGACGGCACCTGCCTCACCGAAAGCTGGCCGATCTGCGAATATATCGAGGAACTGCACCCCTCCCCCAACCTGTTCGGCACCACGCCGGTCGAGCGCGCCACCGTGCGCAAGTGGGCGCGGTTGTTCGATCAGGAAGTGGTGGTGCCGATGACAATGGGCTTCCGCGCCGGAGCCGGCCGCCCGATGTTCGAACCGCGCATGAGTGTTGTCTCGGCGGAAGCGGGGGCGGAACTTTCGGCCATGTCGGACGAAAAGTGGCAGATGTTCGACGGCTATCTCGGCAGCAGCAACCACATCGCGCTGGGCCGCTTCACCTTTGCCGATCTGCTGATCTTCGCCTTCGCCAATTTCGGCTTCACCGTCGGCTGGAAGCTGCCCAACGGGACGGACAACCTCGCGCGCTTCATCGAAACGCACAACCAGCGCGCCTGCGCGGCGATCTGGCAGCAACCGGAATAATGCCCGATCTCACCGGCAAGGTGGCAATCGTCACCGGCTGCGCGAGCGGCATCGGCGCGGCGACCGTGCGGCGGCTGCGCAGCGACGGGGCCGAGGTGCTCGGCACCGACGTTGATGCGGCGCGCGGCGCGGCGTTGTGCGGGGAAGTGGGCGCGCTGTTTGCGGTGCAGGATGTGTCCGACCGGCCGCTCTGGCCGCAGATCGTGGCTCGCGCGGTAGAATCCTACGGGCGGCTCGACATTCTGGTGAACAATGCCGGGATGGTGTCGGGCTCAGGCATCGGCGATCTTGATGACGAGGCAATGTTTGCCGCTTGGGACAAGGTGCTGGCCGTCAACCTCACCGGGACGATGGCGGGCTGCCGCGCGGCGATTGCTGCGATGCGAGCCAATCCGGGCGGGGCAAAAGGCGCGATCGTCAACATCGCGTCCACCACCGCGATCGCCCCGCTGCCGACTGACGTCGGTTATTCGGCGAGCAAGGCGGCGGTGCGGGTGCTGTCGAAATCGGTGGCGACATGGTGCGCCAAGGCCGGGCTCGCCATTCGCTGCAACACGGTCATTCCGGGCGCGACGCATACCGGCATCCTCGATGCTGCCGAACTGACCATGCCCGGGCTGATGGCGGCCGTGGCGAAAACCTCACCGCTGAACCGCCTCGCCGATCCGTCAGAGACAGCGGCGGCGATTGCCTTCCTCGCCAGTGACGAATGTCCGTTCATGACAGGTGCGGAGATGCTGGTCGACGGCGCTGCGATGGCGATCCATCCCGGTTTCTAGTCGCCGCGCATTTTGTCCAGATACCCGCTCGGCCCCATCTGGGCCGCCGTCCACACGAATATCGCTAGGCTGGCGATTCCTGCGGCAAGGCACACGCTGAAGACCGCCACGGCCAGCGCGCTGTCGCCATGCGTCGGGCCTAGCGTATCGCTCACCGCGCCAATTACGCCAAGGCCCAGCGTCTGCCCGATCAGGTTGTTGAAGAACAGCGCGATGGCCACAGCGAAGCCGCGGCTCGCCGGTTCGACGGACGCCTGAATACCCGACAGGATGCCCGCCTGACTGGCAACGTAGATGCCGTATGCCACCCCGAACCAGCAGAGAAAGGCGAAGAACCCGTCCGACGTCAGGCTGAGGGCAAGCGGTGCGACACAGCCGAGGCTGACCAGACCCGGCAGCCACGCCCGCCAGCGTTCGTCGCGCAGGGTCAGCCACTGGGTCAGATAGCCGCCGAGGATCGGCCCCGGAATGCCACCGAGAAAGAAGGTGAAGCCGAGATACAGCCCCACATCCCCCGTCGAGATCGGGAAGGTTCGCAGCATCACCGCCGCCATCCAGAAGGCGAGGCCATAGCCGATCATGATCTGCACCGCCCAGCCCAGCGCCAGCCCCATGAACACGCGGTTGGTCAGCAGGCTGCGGATGGTCTGCCCCAGCGGCAGTTGGGCCATGTCGGTGCCCGCAGGCGCATAGCGCCCGCGCAGC
The DNA here is from genome assembly GCA_044348875.1 of Erythrobacter sp. GTDB lineage: Bacteria > Pseudomonadota > Alphaproteobacteria > Sphingomonadales > Sphingomonadaceae > Erythrobacter. The sequence continues at coordinate 22,117 of JBIKSA010000006.1, forward strand.
GGCTCACGCACGGTGAGATAGATCACTCCGCCCAGCAGCAGGCCCGGCAGCCCCATCAGCACGAAGGCCCAACGCCAGTTGAACATTTCAGCCAACTGCCCGCCGATGATGAGCCCGCCCGCCGTCCCCATGCTCGCGCCGATGGTCAGAAAGCCCATCGCCTTGGCGAGTTCGCTGCGGGTGAAATAGTCGGCAACGACGCTTTGGGATGATGGGCCGGAACAGCCCTCACCCACCCCCACGCCGGTCCGTGCGAGGAACAGCGTCCAGAACCCTGTCGCCAACCCGCAGGCCGCGGTCATCAGGCTCCAGAAGCCGATCGCGGCTGCGACAATATTCTTGCGGGTCGACCGGTCGGCGAGCCGCGCGGCGGGAAATCCTGCGATCACATAGACGAGGCTGAACGCCAGCCCGCCGAGCAGGCCCAATTCAAAATCACTGAGGCCGAACTCGGCCTTGATGTCCTGCACCAGGATGCCGAACACCAGCCGGTCGGCCACGCTGAACGCGCTCGTCAGCGTGAGCAGCCCGAGAACGTACCAGCGATACGCTCTGGGCTTCTCGGCCTCAGTGGTGCGGTCTGGCGTTGAGGCCATTGTCTACCGGGATCGTCAGGCCGTTGAGAAAGCGTGCTTCATCCGAAGCGAGGAACAAGACGCAGCCCGCAACATCCTTGGGGTGGCCCAGCGCATCCATGGCCAGCGGGCCTTCGGGAATCTCCATCGGCGTGGTGCCACCGCGCCCGGATACGCCCATCACCATCGGCGTCTCGATCCCGCCCGGCGCGAGCGCGTTGACCCGGATGCCGTAGCCCTTGTCCTGGAAATCCACCGCAAGGCTGCGGGTCATGCCCGCAATCCCCGCTTTCGAGGCGGCATAGGCGGGGATGTTACCATAGCCCATCAGCGCCGCAGTGGATGCCATGTTGATGATCGACGAACCGCCCCCGCCGACTTTCTCGTGCCGGTTCTTCATCAGCGGCACGGCATATTTGCAGCCGAGGAATGTGCCGACCACGTGAATGTCAAGATGCAGCTTGAAGTGGGCAAGCGAGCAGTCCTCGATGCTTTCGAAAATCACATTGCCCGCGTTGTTGACGAGGATGTCGAGCCCGCCGTGTCGTTCCTCGACAGCGCGCATCACCTCGATCCACTGGTCTTCCCTAGTCACGTCGAGTGCCATGGCATCACCGCCGATGGAATCCGCCACCTGATGCGCGAGTTCGGCATCACGGTCGGTGACGATCACTTTGGCCCCTTCGCGCGCCAGCACCTCGCAATCGGCCTTACCCAGCCCCATCGCCCCGCCTGTCACGAGCGCCACCTTGCCCGCTACCCGTCCCGCCATCTGCTCTCTCCCAAAAGCTTGTGTTTATGGAGGCAGCCTATCGGAGGGGCCAAGGCAAACCACTGTCGAAAGCGCGAGGACGCGAGCTTTGCGCCGCAATGTATCATCCTTGTCCGAGGGAGATGCGCAATGATGGACGCTGGCGAAGTCGCACATCTGAAAGCGATGATGGAATGGGAAGGCCGCCGCACCGCGCCGCCCGAAGGCTTTCCCACGCTCCCCGATATGCCCGCCGGGCGCTATACCAGCGCCGAATACTTCGCGCTTGAACAGCAACACGTGTTCCGCAAGTCATGGCTGTTCGCGGGCCACCTCGATGAAATCCCCGAACGGGGGTGCTATATGCGGTGGCATAATGCCGGTGATCCGATTGTCATCGTGCACGGCATGGACGGAGTAGTGCGCGCCTTCCACAACACCTGCCGCCACCGCGGCGCTCCGGTGGTGACAGAGGATCGCGGCAAGTCCGCGCGGCTGATCTGCGGCTATCACAACTGGACGTATAAAACCGACGGCAGTCTGGTGGGCGTGCCCGAACGGCGCGACTTTCCGGCCGATTTCGACATGAGCTGCCGCAGCCTGATGCCCGTGCGGTGCGAGCTGTTCGGCAAGATCATCTACGTCAATTTCGATATGGAGGCGATGCCGCTACTCGATTGGCTGGGGCCACTGGCGCGCGAGTGGGAGGAGTTTGCCTTCGACCGCATCCGGCTGGGCGCGCGCCATTCCTTCGATCTGCAATGCAACTGGAAGATCGCGATGGAGGCCAACATGGAAGTCTACCATGTGCCCTTCATCCACCCCAACACCGTCGCGCCGCTGGTGGATAGCACGCGCAACTACAACACGTTCTACCCCAATGGCCACGCCCGGATGCTCGCTCCGCCGCCGCGCACGACCGACCGTGAACACGTCCGCGCCATCGATTCGCCCCCGGGCTGGCAACAGATCGACACGGTGGGGGAGCTGGGCCGCACGGCCACGCAAAGCTACACGCTGTTTCCCAACTGGGTGTCGCCCCTGTCCAATTACTTCGTGCCGCCGCTGGTGTTCTGGCCAACGTCGCTGAACACCACCCGGCTTGAACTGGTCACGATGGCGCTTGATTGGGGAGACGCGCCCCCGCCCGACTTGTGGACGGTGCCGGATGCGACCCAGCCGAACGGGCGGCAGATGAGCCCGATCATCCTCGAAGACACCCAGTTCGGCGAAGCGATTCAGAAATCGGTTGAAGGATCCGCGTTCCGGTCGGTGCCGCTCTCTTATCAGGAAGCGCGGATATACTCCTTCCATCAAAGCCTCGACCGGATGATCGGAGACGGCAACGTGCCAGCCCATCTCAGGGTCGAACAGGTGATCGGGCCGGAGTGGGTGTGGCCCAACGATCCGCGCGCGCAACAATTGGCGGCAGAACAGGATCGCGAAGCCCGGATGGCGCTCGAAGCGGCCAAATGACGTTACGGCACGGAAGCTTTTCAGGCGAATGTGATCATTATGTCGCAGATTGGCAGGGTCACTATCGCTTTTGCTGATGGTGCACTTTGGCGAGGCCCATACACCTACACCCCATACCTAAAGGGGTGGGGAGACACGCCTAGGTTGGGGAATAACAGGGCACGCGGGAAGCCGCGGTCCGATGGGGAGAGACGATTATGACCACACTTCGTGCCCGAACTGCATCTGGCGTCCGCCAAGATGGCCTACGCCGCGCTTTGCTGTGCGGCGCGGCGTTGAGCGGCCTTGCCGCAATGCCGACCGCTGCCTTCGCCCAAGATGCCGAAGACGCGGCGGCAAACGGTCCCGCCGAGAACGTGATCATCGTTCAGGCCCGCCGCCAGAACGAAACGCTGCAGGAAGTCCCCGTCACCGTAACCGCAATCGGCGGCGAGACGCTCCAGCGTTACAGCATCGACCAGGTCGCTGATTTCACCAGCCGCGTGCCCACCCTCAACGTGCAGGTCGGCGGTTCGGGTTCGGGCGGCCAGCTTTCGCTTCGCGGCGTCGGCTCGTCGAACATCTCGGCAGCGTTCGATTCGGCAGTGGCCTTCGAATATGACGGCGTAGTCGTATCGACCATGCGCATGGTGCAGGCCGGTTTCTTCGATGTCGAACAGGTCGACGTGCTGCGCGGCCCGCAATCGCTGTTCTTCGGCAAATCGGCCACGGCTGGCGTGCTTTCGCTGCGTTCGGCCAACCCGACCGCCGACTGGGAAGTCGGGATGCGCGGCTCCTATGAATTCGAGGAAAAGGGCTACCTGCTCTCGGGCTATATTTCCGGCCCCATCACCGACACGCTCGGCATCCGCATTGCCGCGCAATTCAACGATATCGACGAATTCCAGCTGCTTCAGGCGAACACACCAGCGGTCAATCAGGAACGCGGGCTGACCGACTTCATCGGCCGCGTCACGCTTGATTGGCAGCCCTCGGACACGTTCCGCGCCAACATGAAGGTGCAGTACACCAAGAACGAGAACGACGGCGCGATCGGCACCGCGGAAATCAATTGCGGCGCCAATGGCCGGGCGGATTCGATCTTTTTGCTGGGCGGCGCGGTCAATCTGCCCGCTGGCTATGATTGCAACACCAACGACCAGCGTTACTACCTCAGCGACGCCGCTGCCCCGCTGGCGGGGGCAGTGCCGGGCAATTCGCCGGCCAATGGCCGCAACGGCGTGCCCTTCGGCGAGACCGAAATCCTGTTCGGCCGCCTGCAGTTCGACCTCGACTTGTCGGATACCCTCACGCTGACTTCGGTCAGCGGTATCCTCAACATGGATGCGATCGATTACGACGGATATTCCTATGGCGGCTTCCTGCCCGGCCCCAATGGCACCCGCCTGCCCGGCGCGGCCGGATCGTCCGACCCGATCAACGAGCTGGAGCAATACACCCAGGAACTGCGTCTCGCATCGGACTTTGACGGTTCGTTCAACTTCATGCTCGGCGCGTTCTACGAAGACCGCACCTTCACCTTCGACACCTCGCAGCAGGGCGTGAACATCTCGTTCCTCGGCCGCGATCCGGTGACCGGGTTCACCTATGACTGGGACAAGACCCACCTCACCAAAACGGAAGCCCTGTCGTTCTTCGGCAGCGTGATGATCGACCTCACCGAAAAGCTGGAATTGTCGGGCGGTGTACGCTGGACTGACGAAACCAAGGTGCAGACGATTTCGGTGCCCTACGTCCACACCTTCCTGCAAGGTCCGGGCTTTGTGCGGCCGGGCTTCTTCTCCGGGCCGATCAACTTCTCTGACAGCAACCTGTCGCCCGAAGCAACCCTGCGGTATCAGGCGACCGATGACATCAACATCTTCGCCTCGTTCAAGACCGGCTTCAAGTCGGGCGGGATCGACAACTCGGCACTGCCTTCCAACAGCCTCAGCCAGGCAGCCGCGAGCGGTAACTTCGGCGCACTGATATTCCAGTCGGAAGAAGCAATCGGCGGCGAAGTCGGGATCAAGTCGCAGTGGGCTGACCGCAGCTTCACACTGAACGCGACGGTCTACCAATACGTGTTCAAGGATCTGCAGGTGCAGAACTTCAACGCCTCGACCATCCAGTTCATCACCAGCAACGCGGGCGAACTGACCACCAGGGGCGTTGATCTGGAAGCGAACTGGATTACCCCGGTGGATGGCCTGCGGCTGTCGAGCAACCTGTCCTATCTTGAGTCTGAATACACCGACGACTTCTTCCAGCCGGGCCTCACCGGCGGCCTTGTCAATCTCAGAGGCCGTGGCGGCAGTCAGGCGCCGACCTGGGCTGGGAACATCGCGGCCGACTGGACGGTGCCGCTGAGCGACAGCCTCGAACTGTTCCTGTCGGGCAACGCGGCCTATAATGATGGCTACATCACCGACGAAGCTCTGCCGAACGACTATGTGCAGCCGAGCTTCTGGCTGCTCGATGCCAACATCGCCATCGGCCATCCGGATGGCGACTGGAAGCTGTCGCTGATCGCACAGAACCTGACCGACGAAATCTTCACCATCACCACCGGCGGACGTCCGTTCCTGCCCCCGGGCGGCGACGATTTCGTGATGACCCAGAACCGTGGTCGTCAGGTCTTTGCGGAAGTCAGCTTCCGCTTCTGATCCGCGTCAGGCACGATAATGCGAGGGGCGGGCCAGCGATGGCCCGCCCCTTTGCGTTGGGCCACGCTCTGCCAAAAGTGAGCATTGCCGCGCGGCCCGCGTGAGAGGATGCTGCCTCGCAAGGTTCCAAGGCCCGGGAGAGAATACCATGTCACGCGAAACTCTGGTCGAAATGACCCGCAATCTGGTCGCGCACGGCGCTGCCGATACGATGGAATATGCCGACGATGTCGTCCGCGTGCCCGCCGGCGCCTATACCGATCAAGCGATTTTCGAGCTGGAAAAGAAGCAAATTTTCCGCCGCCTGCCGCTGATGGTCGGGCCTTCATGCGAGCTTCCGAACCCCGGCGATTTCAAGGCGATGGACATCTGCGGCGTGCCGCTGCTGCTGTCGCGCCAGAAGGACGGCAGCATGGGCGCCTTCCTCAATATGTGCACCCACCGCGGCAATCCGCTGGCGGCGGGCTGCGGCAATGCCAGCCGCTTCACCTGCGGCTATCACGGCTGGACCTTCAAGGCGGACGGCGACCTGATCGGCGTTGCCAGCCCCAAGGATTTCGGCGCGATCGACAAAAGCCAGCATTGCCTGACCAAATTCCCGGTGCACGAAAATGCCGGGCTGATCTGGGTGACGCTGGACCCCCAGTCACAGCTGTCGATCCCCGATTACCTGTGCGGCTATGACGATCTGCTGAAAGCGTTCGAATTCGACGGCTGGACCCTGTTCGCCTCGCGCGTGCTGGAAGGGCCGAACTGGAAGACGGCCTATGACGGCTATCTCGATTTCTACCACCTGCCGGTACTGCACAAGGACACGTTTGGCGCAGATTTCTATAATCGTGCCAATTACTTCGCGTTCGGCCCGCACCAGCGCCTGTCAACCCCGTCGAAATTCGCGATCAAGGTGCAGGGGGATGACGATCAGGCGCTCGATCTGGAAGCGATGAGCGATGACGAACTGCCGCAGGAAGTGCTGGTGCAGGGCGTGTGGACGATCTTCCCGCATATCTCGATCGCCAGCTTCTACGGCGGCGGGCAGCGCGGGGCGCTTATCAGCCAGCTGTTTCCGGGCGCGGATGTGGGCACCAGCTACACCACCCAGTTCTACGTCATGGAAAACCAGCCCGAAACACCCGAACAGGTTCAGGCGGCGCATGACCAGTTCAACTTCCTTGAAATCGTGGTGCGCGATGAAGATTACGCCACTGGCAAGCGCCAGCAGCAGGCCTTGGCCTCCGGGCTGATGAAGGAGGTGCTGTTCGGCCGCAACGAGAGGGGCGGGCAGGTCTTCCATGGATGGGTGGAACGGCTCGTCGCGGCGAGCGACGATGAACTGGTGCAGATCTTCGCGCAGGAGCAGCGTCAGGCGGCGGAATAGCCGGAAAAAGCGCCTTTCAGAGCTTCAGAATTGAAAGGGCCGGGCCGGAACGCTCGGCCCTTTGGCTGTCGGGTTGTCGTTAAGCGCCAGTTCGACCAGCGCGGTGTCGAAGAACTCGTGCAACTCCACGATCAGCCCGTCGCTGATGGTCATGATCTGGCAGTAGGTCTGGAGATATTCGTGGCCATTGGTGGCCATCCCGCCGCCGCGCATCAGGCCGACCACGCAATCATCGTCCGCGCACATGATCCGCCATTCGCGCGAGAAGCGAATCGTCTCGGCCACCAGCTTGCCGATCACGCCGTCGGCGACAATCGGGCCAAAGCACACGGCTTTGCCCTCCCACCGGCCTGAAACGGGGGTGGTGCCGACCAGATTGAACACGATATCGTCCGAATGCAGGGCGGCGAGCGCATCGAAATCGCCCGCCGCCAATGCCTCGTAGAACCGCGTGGCGACCGCAATATTGGCCGCGCGCCGCTCGCTCATCGTCTCACCCGAACGCAGGGCGATAATTGCTCTCGCCCCAGTCCTGCTTTTTGGTCCATTCGCCCATCGTCTCAAGCTTGCCGTCAAGCTCGGGGAAGCGTTCGTAGACGTGGTCCATATCAACCGCGAACGGCCGGGTCGGCGCGTTGTTGTTGTATTCGTAGAACGCCTCGATCCCCTTGGCGAATTCTTCGCGCGCTTCGGCGGGCATGCCGTCGCCGGCCGCTTCGACCAGGTAACGACCGAATTCGGCGGGGCTGCACGGGTCGTACTTGATCTCCTTGCCCAAGGCTTCGGACAGGCAGGCGGTGACCTGCTTGCCGACCATCCGCTCCGGCCCGCCGATGTTCAGCCACGCGCCTTCCATGTCGGGCCGCTCAAGGCTCGCCAGCATGAAGCGCGCGACATCATCAAGGCTGATCCAGTTCGCTTCCAGCGCCGGGTTGTGCGGGTACACATAGCGCCCTTCATTGACGATAAACGGCCGCGCCCAGTTGGTCAGCAGGTTGTCCATGAACAGCACCGAACCGAACACCGTCCCCGGCGCGCCGGAACGCCACAGCGCGTTGATGCCCTGGGTGTTCCCGGCATAGGTGAAGGCATCGCCGGGCTTGTCGGGGATCCAGCTTGAGGTGTTCCACACCACGCGCTTGACGTTCAGATGCGCGGCGACCTTGCCCACCTCGCCAACCAGGTAGGCGCGATCAGCGCGGGCCTGCAGCGGGTGGGTGTAGAAAATGTAGTCCGAGCCTTCCAGCGCATCGGCGAAGGTTGATGTGTCGTAAAGGTCCATCGGCCGGATTTCGACCTTCTCCACCCCGTCGATCGGCGCGCCCTCCAGCGCATCCGGACGGCGCGAGATTGCGCGCACATCATAGCCTGCAGCCAGCGCCTGACGTATCTGCGCAAGGCCTTGCCTCCCGCTTGCGCCGATCACGGTGATAAGTGCCATTGGTGTCTCTCCCTCTTCCCTTTTGTGAGGCGAGACTAGGAAGCCCCCTGCCCCCATGCACCGCGCCAAAGTGATAGCCGCGCGTGCCGGCAGCCCTAGCGAAAAGGCGGGGTTGCCGTAGCAGCGTGACCGCCGGACAAGACCGCATGGACAACCGCTTCTGGCGCATCGCGCGCCGCCCCGCAGGCACCGATTTCGCCGCCGCGCTGGAACTGGCGGAGGAGAATTTCTCCCCCCTTCCCGAAGGCGCAATCCGCATCCGCAACACCCACCTGTCGATGGACGCGGGCACCCGGATGTGGCTTTCCGATCGGGAGGACGGATATCAGCCGCCGCTGCCGGTGGGCGGGCCGATGACCGGTCTGGTGCTTGGCGAAGTGATCGAGAGCCGGGCGGAAGGCTTTGACGAAGGCGATCTGGTCCGCGCCTTCGGGCAATGGGCGGATATCACCACGGTCGATGCCGTCATGTCGGGCGCGATCCTGCTCGATCCCACGGTCGCTGACCGGCGCGCATGGTTTGGCCCGCTCGGCATGAACGGTTGGACGGCGCTGTGGGGCGTGGAACAGACCGGCGCGGCCAAGCCGGGCGAACGGGTGCTGGTGTCTGCCGCGGCCGGGGCAACCGGCATTTTGGCGGTGCAGATCGCCAAGCTGCTGGGCTGCGAGGCGTGGGGGATTGCCGGCGGCGCGGCCAAATGCGCTTACCTGACGGATGAACTCGGGATCGCGGGCGCGGTGGATTACAAATCCGCCGATGTGGCTGCGCAACTTGATGCAGCGGGCGGTTTCGACGTCTATTTCGACAATGTCGGCGGCCCGCTGCTCGACACCGTTCTCACCCGCATGAACCACTCTGGCCGGATCCCGGTGTGCGGATTGCTGGCCGATTACACATCCGGCACCCGCACCGCTCCACACGAATTCGATCAGGTGCTGATGCGGCGGCTGCGGATCGAAGGCTTCTTCTCGCCCGACTTCATGCATGAAGGCCCGGCCCTGACCCGCCGCCTGCGCGAATGGAGCGAACGCGGCGATCTGGTGATGCCCTATGACGTGACGCGAGGTCTTGAAAACACCCTCACCGCCTATGCCAAGCTGTTTACCGGCGGCAATATCGGCAAGGTGATCGTGGAGCTGGAACCATGAACGGCACAATCGAAGACCGCGAGGCAATCCGCGACATCCTCGCCGCCTATGCCCATGCGATTGACCGGCGGCGCTGGGGGATGATGGAGCAGCTGTTCCATGCCGACGCCACCTTCCGGTTCGGCGTGATCGAGGGGGACTGGCGCGGGTTTGTGGAACAGGCGCGCGCAGTGATCGACCCCTGCCTCGCCACACAGCACCAGTTGGGCCAGACGATTTTCGGCTTCGATGGCGCGGACGTGTGCCACACAGAAACCTACATGACCGCGATGCACACCATCCCGCCGGGCTATCCGCTAGCAGCGGTGTTCCCTGACAAAGGCGTGATCTATTCGGCGATTGTCGCGGGCCGGTATGTTGACCGGTTTGAAAAGCGGGGCGGTGTTTGGCGGCTGGCCCAGCGCACCGGCTTGTATGACTGGCGCGAATTCCGGGTGGTGGAAGGCGTCGACCTGGCCGACACGCCCGAGGGCGCAGCGGGATACCACGACGAGCGCGACCCTTCGACAGCGGCTGTAGCGCGCTGGCTTGGCTAGGGCCGCTTGAAAGCAAACACCCCGCTCATCGTCGCCACCTGTTCCGCGCCGCGCCACACCCCGCCCGAGGTATAGGCCGTGCGCCCGCCAAGCCTGTCAATCCGCACCCGCGCCTCCAGCCAATCACCCAGCCGCGCTCCGGCGAGGTAATTCACCGTCAGCGTTACGGTGGACGGGGCAAGCCGAGGACGCTCGGCATCGTAAACCGCATGGCTCAAAGCCACATCGGCAAAGGTCGAAATCACCCCGCCGTGCGCCGCATCCTGGTAATTTATGTGGTGCGGGCAGATCAGCAGGCCGACCGCCCTAACCCCGTCCGCCTCCGGCCCCAAATAGTAAGGCCCGCCATGATCGAGGAAGCCCGGCGTGAAACCGGCGGGCGTGAAGTCTGAGGGAATATCCATCCCCCCACCCTACTGCGCTCACACCCGGACGCCGCTATGAAATGTGCCAATGACATGGCTCTCGGCACGGGGTATCCCTCCCGCCCATGGGAGAGAACACAGCACCGGTACCGGAGTCCTTCTGCGACGTTGTGCGCGAGCACGCGCGGACGCAGGGCGACATCATCGCTTTCACCTTCGGCAACGAGGAACTGTCCTTCGCCGAGATCGACGAGGGCGCGAACCGGGTGGCCAATGGCCTTGCGGCGCTGGGCGTAAAGCCGGGCGAACGCGTCGCCTTCCTCGGGAAGAACCACCCGCTTTATTTCGAAGCATTCCTGGGCGCCAACCGGATGGGCGCGATAATGACGCCGGTGAACTGGCGTCTGGCTCCGCCGGAAATCGCCTATGTGCTGGACAATAGCTGCGCGCGGGTGGTGTTCGTGGGCGAAGGCTTTGCCGATGTGCTGGCCGGTATCCGCGAACAATGCCCCCATGTTGAACAGGTGATCGGCATCGACGCGCCCGAATTTTCCGGCACCGATTACCGCATTTGGCGCGATGGCTTCCCGGCAAAGCCTCCGGCGCACCGGGTGCGGGCCGAAGACGACTCGCTCCAGCTCTATACGTCCGGCACCACTGGCAAGCCCAAGGGCGCGGTCATCACGCACGGATCGCTACTGTCCAGCCGCGATGCGACTGCCAGCGGTGACGATATGCGCGGCTGGCAGGAGCCGATCCCGGGCGATGTCACGCTACTCGCCATGCCGTGCTTCCACATCAGCGGGACAGGCACCGGCATCGGCACGCTGGTCGCGGGCACCAATGCCATCGTCCTGCCCGAATATGATCCGACCAAGGCGCTTGATCTGATCGACAATTTCAACATCTCCAAGATCTTCCTCGTTCCCGCCGCAATCCAGATCCTGCTTAATCATCCGCGCGTGAACGAGGTGGATTTCAGCCGCTTGAAATACGTCACCTACGGCGCATCGCCCATCCCGCTCGACCTGATGCGAGAGGCAATGCGGGTGCTGGGCTGCGGCTTCGTGCAGATGTACGGCATGACCGAAACCAGCGGCACGATTGTCGCATTGGATCCTGAAGATCACGTGCCCGAAGGCAGCCCCCGGATGCGCTCTGTCGGGCGGGCGCTGGCTGGCGTGGAGATCAAGGTCATCGACGAAGCGGGCAACGAAGTGCCGACCGGCGCGGTGGGCGAAATTGCCACGCGGTCGTCCAAGAATATGCGCGGGTACTGGAACAACCCCGAAGCCACGGCCTCCACCATCGACAAGGATGGCTGGCTGCGCACCGGAGACGCCGGCTATCTCGACGAAGGCGGCTACCTTTATATCCACGACCGGGTGAAGGACATGATCATCTCCGGCGGCGAGAACGTCTATCCGGCAGAGGTAGAAAACGCGCTCTATTCGCACCCCAAGGTTGCCGATGTGGCGGTGATCGGCGTGCCGGATGCCAAGTGGGGCGAAGCGGTAAAGGCCTGCGTGGTGGTGAAGGACGGCGAGGAGCTGACCGAAGCCGAACTGATCGCCCACGCCCGAACGCTGATCGCCGGTTACAAATGCCCCAAGTCGGTCGATTTCATCCCCGCACTGCCGCGCAACCCTTCGGGCAAGATCCTGCGCCGCGAACTGCGCGCGCCCTACTGGGTGGGCAAGGATCGCGCGGTTAACTGAGATGCTGCCCGTTCGCCAGCTTGCCTACAAGGTGAACGATCTTGAGGCAGCAGCGGAGGCGCATCACCGGCAGTTCGGATCAGGGCCGTTCTTCGTGCTGCGCCATGTCGCGCTGGCGTCCTCGCAGCATCGCGGGGTGGAGCGGGCGTTCGATCACTCATCGGCCTATGGCCAATGGGGCAGCGTGATGGTGGAGCTGGTGGTGCAGCACAATCCCGACCCGTCCGCGCTGCACGATATGTTTCCGCACGGGGCCGAGGGGCTGCATCATGCGGCATTATTCGTCGATGATCTGGATGCAGCGATAGCCCGCTTAGCAGCCGGAGGCGCACCGCTGGCGCAGCTTTCGGTGACGGCGGGCGGGACCGCCTTTGCTTTCGTCGATACCCGCGCAAGTCTGGGCCATATGCTGGAACTGTATGAACCGACCGTGCAATTAACCGGGTTCTATGACGTCGTGGCCGAAGCGGCGAAGGGGTGGGACGGGCGTGATTTGCTGCGGGAGCTGGGCTAAATCCCCGCCAGCCCCGGCAAATCGACCAGCGCCGCCCGGCATTCGGCATCAGCCAGCGCCGTCACCACGGAAAAGGCGACAAACCGCGGCTCGCCCAGATGCGCGACCATTTCGGCGGCTTCCGCATCGGTGATCGCGGTGTGTTCAAACGGTATCCGCCGCGCATAGGCGATGGCCGCGCGCGTTGCGCCGTCCAGCACGCTTTCGTCTGGCGCCGCCTCCATCCCGTGCACCGCCGCGACCGCCTGCCGGACCAGCGCCACCAATACCGGATCGAGCGCGCCTTCGGCCTTGGCACGAAACGCGGCGTAATGTTCGGCCAGCACCGGATCACCCGCCAATGCAGCGTGAACTGGCCCGCTCATTCCGCCGCCTCCAGCACGGCGGGCGTGGGCAGCACGGTGCGGTCCATCTCCTCCGGTTCCAATCCCATCGTGATCAGCGCCTTGGCCAGAGCGAGGAACAGCGTCACGCCCAGCCCCAGCTCGGCGACCTGCGCCGGTGTCAGGTGACCTTGGAGCGCAGCGCGCGCATCGCCATTGAGCAGTCCGGGATCGTGGATCAACGCATCGGTAAATTTCAGCGCCGCCTTTTCGGCATCGGACAATCGCGCGCTCGTCTCGTAGCCGTCGGTGATGTCGTCCACCACCTCCTCGCCCAGCCCCTGCGCGACCGCTTTGTCGAAGCGGACATTGCGGCAGAACCCGCATTCGGTGACGCGGGCATTGCGCATCCGGGCGACCTCCTTGATCCGCGCGCTCAGCACGTCCGAACCCCAGAACCGGCCATAAAGCGCGAAGAAGCTTTCAGCGATTGCGGGCTGATGGGCGAGCACGGAACCAAGATGCGCAGGCTCTCCGGCAATGGCGGATGATACGCGGGGGATGGTCGACATGAGGCCTCTCCTTTGATGGCAAGAATAACAGCGCGTACCGCCACGGCAGCCTCGCCATTTTCGCAGGGGGATCGGGGCGCGGACCATGGCAGATTGAGGCACCAGACGAGGAGACAACAATGCCCGGCGAAGCACAGCGCGTGATCACGGAATTCTGGCGCATCCAGGATGATGGCGACTACACTAGGCTGGTCGATCTGTTCGCCGAGGACGCCTTCCTCGAAGACCCCATCTGGGGTCAGTATCGCGGGCGCGAGGCGATCATGGGCTTCATGACCAAAATGGTGGAGGAGATGGGGACACGCAAAGTCCACTTCACGGTCGATGAAATCTGCGGCGACGATCACGCCGTTTGGGCGCGCTGGACCATGCACGTGGAAGGCCACACCCCGCGCGGCGGGGTCGGCATCTACAAGGTCGAAGGCGGGAAGATGACCTATTACCGGGATTATCTGGACCCGGCGGGGGAGTAGCCTACATCACCCGATAGGCCGGATGGCCGCTGGCGATGATCTGCAACACCGGAAGCGGGAAATCGGGATTGGGTTCGTTGCCGGGTTGGTCATCCAGCGGAAGCTTCCAGTCCATCACGTATTTGCGCTGCGCGATCCGCCATTGCCCGTCCTTCTTTGCGAATTCATCGAGATAGCGCCCGCCATAGAGGCCGCCTGACCAGCTGCCATCATCCTGCTGGCGGATCCCGGTCGCCATGCCGTAGCATTCGACACTCGCCTGATCGGAGGAATGAAACTGGATCGCCGGGGCGGAGAGGAAGTGCCAGCGCCGCTGGCTGGCGCGCTCGATCTGCATCACCACGGGCAGGAAATCCGCCGCGCTGCCGGTGAAGAAGCCGTAGTCGATATGCGCATCCGCCCAGAAACAGCCCGCCTGCCCCTCGTCATCCAGCCAGTCCAATGTGCGCGAATATCGTTGCAGCACATCGGCGATGGCCTGCTTGTCGAGCAGCTCCTGAAGCGCGACCTCCATGCTCATGCCCGCGCGTTCCACCATGCCGGGATGGACAGCGGGAAGCGTTCCTGTGCGATTTTCGTGGTGTCACTGGCATCATCAGGCAACGCCGGATCGGTGGTCGGGGGAAGCCCTCCGCCCGCGCCTTGAACCGGATCGATATATTCCAGCGTGATTCCCGCCAGCACATCGGCAAAATCATGACCTTCGTGATGGTCGGACATCTGGTGATGGTAGAACGCCCACTTGTCCTTGAAGCTCAGCAGGCAGTAATAGCTCAGCGGCTCCTGCCCCTTCCAGTATTCGTAGCGGATTACGCCGTCTTCGGTGCCGAAGGTTTCCGCGACCATATCATGCATGATCGCCTCCCACTTGGCCTCCTTGCCGGGCTGGATTTTGATATGCGCGAGCAGTGTGGCCATGAGCAGGTCTCCGTTCAGGCGGGTGTGAGATTGAGAGCGAGGCGGTGGAGGCCGAGCATGATCCCGCCCTGATGGCGGAAGTCGTTGCCGGGCGCGTAGGCGAGATCGGCGAAGGCATCGCACAACCGCTCCCACGCGATCATCTGTTCGAGGCGCGAGATATTCGATCCCGGACACGAGCGCGGCCCCTGACTAAAGGCGAGGTGGCGCGTGGCGGCCTTGCGGGTCAGCTTCAGAGCCAGCGGATCTTCGAATTCATCCGCGTCGATATTGGCCGCTGCCCAGCGCAGGTGGAGCATCGAACCGGCGGGAACCTCCACCCCCTGAAACACCTCGTCCCGCGCACATATGCGGGTCGACAGGCCTTGCGTGGGTGATCGCAGCCGCATCCCTTCCTCGATGAAGGTGCGGATTGCGGCGCGATCACCGCGCAACTGTCCGAACATGCCTGGCCGATCGCACAGCAATTGCGCCTGTTCGGCGATGGCATATTGCGTCGTCTCCAGCCCGCCGATCACCATCGCGTAGACCACACCATTGATCTCGTCATCGGTCAGCTTGCGGCCCAGCGGGGCGTATTCAACCTGCGTCAGGAAGCTGATCATGTCATCCTGCGGGGCCGCGCGCTTCTCGCGCGTTTTCTCCGCCACGTAATCCTTCATCCCCGCCAGCAGCCGGAACTTTTCGGCGGACTGCTCCGGGGTGAGGATGTTCTTGTGCGTCGTCCCGATCACATAGGACATGACCTGCGCATTGCCCCATTGCTCCAGCCGGGGGATGTCTGCGAGCGGAAAGCCGAGCACATCGGCCATCACCCGCTGCGGCAGGGGCCGGGCGAAATCAGCGACGAAGTCCACCGCCTCGCCGTTGCGGGCTTTCGCCAGCATACCCGCGATCAGATCGTCGACATGGCGCGTGATCATCGCGGCGTGGCGGGTGCAGCCCGGCCCCACCCACGGATCGGTCAACTCCTTGCGGTGCGCACGCCACATATCAGGGTCAGGGCGCAGCGACACAATCGAGGCGACCATCGCGTCGATATCAGGGATGTGCGTCGGCATCTCGCCCGACTGCTGGATATGCGCGACCAGCAGCGACAGCGTAGGCGGGAAGCGGTCCCAGTCCTTCACCACGCGGGAAATGTCTTCGTATTTGGTCAGCACGAAGGCATCGGTGCCCGGCGTCAGCCCTTCGCCGGCAAGGCGCTGCACCGGAGCCTGCGCATGGAGGATCGCATAGGCCGGATACCAATGCTCCTGCGCACCCGGAGCGAACAGGTCGACCTCGTCAAGCGTGCGCGGTGGTTCCGCCTGCAATCCGCCTCTCCCATCGCGGAGCGGTTCGCTTAGCGAATCCGCCAATTGCCGTTGCAGGGGTTGTCCCCCAGCCTCGACCTCACGGAAACGGGCTAATTTGCCAGTGCCGAAAAGGGAGAGAGATGTGAGCCGCATCACCAAGATGGCACCGGATAAGTGGGACGCACGCCTCGTCAGCGCGATCCAGCCGGACAACCTGACCGATCTGGAGCAGGGCCTCACCCGGTATTTCGCACATTGCCCGGAACAGGCGCTGGGCCTGATGGGCTTTGGCGGGGCGCTGAAGCGGAACCGCACCCTGCCTGATCGTCTGGTGGAGCTGGTGCGGCTGCGCGTCGCCTTCTTCAACCAGTGCCGGTCCTGCATGGCGATCCGCTATTCCGATGCGGTCGCGGACGGCGTGACGGAAGGGCTGGTGTGCTCGCTCGAACGCCCGCAGGAGGCCGAGAACCTTTCGGCGGCCGAGAAAGCGGCGATCCGTTACGGCGAGCTGATGGCGACCGATCACTTGGCTATCGACGATGCCACGTATGCAGATTTGCGCGCGCATTTCACCGAGGCGCAGATCGTCGAACTGGGCATGACAGTGGCGTTCTTCGTCGGCTTCGGCAGGCTGGCCGCGACATACCACATGGTCGATGAACTGCCCGAAGCGTTCCGCACTGCCGAAACCATCGCGCCGTGGGGCGCCGACAAGATCGAGGTACGATGATGAACGCGCAGCCCCCGATCAACCTGTTCGACCCCGCGCTCCAGCAATGCCCTTATGCTGCCTACAAGACACTGCGGGACGAAGCGCCGGTCTACAACATTCCCGGCACGCAGATCTATGTCATCAGCCGGTATGACCACGTGCGCGAGGTGCTGATGGACCCTGCGCGCTTCCCCTCCACCGCGGCCAACGAGTTGATGCGCGCCAGCCCCAACGACATGGAGCGTGGACGCAAGGTGGCCGAACGCTTCATGGAAAAGGGTTGGCTCCCCGCCCCTGCCCTCGCCGCGCGCGACGATCCGAACCACAAACAGATGCGCGCGATGTTCAACGAGGCATTCAAGCCCAGCCGCATCAAGGAAATCGACCCGCGGGTGGAAACGCTCGCCTACGAGCTGATCGATACTTTCGTGGACGATGGCCGCTGCGATTGGGTGCGCCAGTTCTGCGTCCCCCTGCCGCTGTTCATCATCGGCGAACAGATGGGCGCCAAGCGTGAGGATATGTGGCGGATCAAGGGCTGGACGGACGCCTTCTTCCACCGCATTTCGATGATGCTGCCCGAAGACAAGCATCTGGAGATGGTCGACCGCGAGATCGAGGCGCAGCACTACTTCCAGCCGATCTTCGAGCGCCTGCGCGAACACCCCGATGGCAGCCTGATCAGCGTGCTGGTCAACACCGTGATCGAAGGCTGGGGGCGGCCCCTGAACGACAACGAACTCCACGCCGAAATGATGGCCGATACCTTCGTGGGCGGGTCGGAAACGACCACCAATGCGCTGGCATCCGGCATGAAGCTGCTAATCGAGAACAAGGATGTGTGGGCCAAGCTGAAGGCCGATCCCGGCAAATATATGCGCACCTTCGTCGAAGAAGTGCTGCGGCTGGAAAGCCCGGTGCAATCGCTGATGCGCTTCACTCACAAGGACGTGGAACTGGACGGGGTGACAATCCCCGCCGGATCGGTCGTCAACGTCCGCTACGGCGCGGCGAACAGGGATGAACGCTTCTTCGATTGCCCGGAGAAACTCGATCTGGACCGGCCCAAAGCAGGCGCGCACATGGCCTTCGGGTCAGGCACGCACCATTGCCTGGGCGCACCGCTGGCGCGGCGGGAGTTGACCTGGGGGTTTCAGGCAGTGATCGACCGGTTCGACGACATGTGGTTTGCGGAAGGGGCGAATGATTTTAGCTACCACCCGCATTTCCTGCTGCGCAGCCTGAAGCAACTGAACATCGAGTTCGAGCGGAAGCGTTGAACGCAACGCGTCAGGTATTCGCCAAAGCCGCCGTCCGCCCCGCAATATACCCGAAGGTCAGCGCCGGTCCCAGCGTACCGCCCGCGCCAGCGTAAATCCCCCCGGTCGGGCAGGCGATGGCATTGCCCGCGCCCAGCAGGCCGGGGATTGGCGCACCATCATGGCCAAGAATCCGCGCCGCGCCATCAGTCCTCGGCCCCCCGTTGGTGCCGAGCAGGCCGGACGCGATCTCCACCGCATAGAACGGCCCTTCGCGAATCGCGCCCAGCGTCACCGCAGCGCCTTCCCGCGAACGGTCGCCATAGAAGTGATCATAGGCGCTCGTCCCGCGCCCGAAATCGGGGTCAAACCCTGCCTCGGCATGGTCGTTGAAGCGCGCTACCGTTTTCGTCAGCGCCGCCGGATCAAGGCCAATTTCGTCCGCCAGCCCTTCCAGCGTATCGGCGCGCATCACCCAATCAGGGATCGGCTGGCCGGGCTGGCGCGTGCCCAGCGGATAGCGTTCGGCATATTGCGCGTCGAAGATCAGGTAAGCGGGCAGGTTCAGGTAATCGTAGTTCGCCGGATCGAACTGGTGGAACACGCCGCCCAGCGCCGAATAATTCGCCGCCTCGTTACAGAACCTTTCGGCTTTGCGGTTCACCATGATCGCATGCGGCACGGTGCGTTCGATCAGGATGATCTGCGCGCGTTGTTCCCCGCTGGCCCACGGAGCGTCCGGCGTTACCAGCGTCGGCGCCCACCATGCGTTGGTCATATTGCCGAGCTTCGCGCCTGCCGCCATCGCCAGCTTCAGCCCGCCGCCGGTGCCGGTCGGGGGGCTGGCAGGCGCGGTCACCGGCCCGCGCAGGAAAGTCTGGCGCAGTTCTGTGTCCCATTCGAACCCGCCCGTGGTGATGATGACGCCGCGCCTTGCGGTCATGGCGAAAGGATCGCCGTCCTTCACGCCTTCGATACCGGTGATCCGCTCGCCATGCTTGACCAAGCGCCGGGTCTCGACGCCCAGCACAGGCTCGATCCCGCGGTCGAGGCACGCCTTGAGCAACCGCGCCACCATCGCCTGACCAAAGCCGCATTGCCGCTCCGCCATGCGCTGGCCCAGCACCTCCATCGGCGGCATGGCGCTCGCCCCGCCAAGCGGCGTCTCGCGCAGCATCAGCGGCTTGGGCTCCTCGATGGCATAGATCTTCGCGGCCCATTCGCCGAGGTCGCCCAGCGCAAACAGGTCATGATCGAGCGCGCGGCTGCCTTCGGGCTTCGCGCCCGGACGGTCGAGGTAATAGTCGGGATAGCCCGGCAGCACCGAAACCTTGAGTGCGCCGGCATCTTCCAGAAACGCCAGCGCCTCCGGCCCCTTGTCGACGAAGGCCTCCAGCGTCTCGTCCACCAGATCGCCATGGTCGAGGCTGCGGAAATAGGCGAGCGCATCCTCGCGGCTGTCGGCCATCCCGGCGGCGCGCATCCGGGGATTGTCCGCCACCCAGATCACCCCGCCCGATATGGCCGATGTGCCGCCGACACGCGCCCACCGCTCGATCAGGGCGACGGATGCGCCCGCATCGTGTGCCGCAAGCGCGGCGGCCATGCCAGCCGCGCCCGTCCCGAGAATGATGACATCAACTTCGTTCATGAGGCGATTAGACGCCCGACGAGGCAACCCCTGCAACCCGTCATTTTGGGAAGGTGCACGAGGCTTCGCAGGCCGCTACCCCCTGTGGCAAAGGAGAGGTCAATGAAACGAGCCGATAAGCTTGCGGGAAAAATAGCCGCGATCACCGGAGGCACGGCGGGCATGGGGCGCGGCATTGCCGAAGCCTTTCTGGCCGAGGGCGCAAAGGTTGCGCTGTTCGCCCGCAACGCGGAAAAAGGCGCGAAAGTGCTGGAGGAATTGGGCGCGGGCGATAACGCCATTTTCATCGCAGGCGATGTGATGCAGCAATCCGACCTCGAAGGCTTCGTGGATCAGGTGATCGCCCATTTCGGCACGCTCGACATCCTTGTGAACAATGCAGGCGGCGCGGGCGATTTGCAGCCTCTGGTGAACCTGTCCGATCACGCCTTTGACGAAGCGATGAAGTGGAACGTCTATTCGACCTTCTGGGCCACCCGCCGCGCGCTGCCGGTGATGCTGGACAAAGGCGATGGCCGGGTGATCAACATCTCGTCAATGGAGGGCAAGCACGGCAAGGCGGTGCTGACCGCTTACAGCGCGGCCAAGCACGCGGTGAACGGCATGACCAAAAGCCTCGCCCGCGAAGTCGGTGTTCAGGGCGTGACGGTCAACGCGATCTGCCCCGGCATCGTCATCACCGACATCATCAAGAACAATGGCCCTGCAACCGCCAAGGCGATGGGCATGGAACTGGAGGACATGATCGCGATGTTCGCAGCAGATTCGGCGATCAAGCGGCCGAACACGGTAGAGGAAGTGGCCGCGGTGGCGGTGCTGCTCGCCAGCGCGGCAGGCGCAGGGATCACCGGCCAGCAGATCAGCGTGGACGGGGGAACGGCGCAATATTGAGGGGGTAAAATCCCGGGGGCGCCAGATGCAGGTTTGTCCCGTGCTTGCCCGCGCCTGATCCCCCTCAGGCACCCTCCAGACCCCGCTTTGCCCGCTTTTGGGGGCGGACTTGCGGCACTGTTTCACGTGGAACAGTGCCGCAAGGCAATCTACCCTTGTAACTTCGCCATCGCCGCACCGACCGCTGCGGCCACATCGCCGGCTTGCGGATTGCCCCGCATCACCAGCCCGCCATTGGGTTGGATATTCGCGCCCGTGACAAACGCCTGGTCGGTGCTGAGCCACAGGCAGGCGTGGGCCACATCATCCACGGTATTCAGCCGTCCCAGCGGGTAGCGCGGCAGGAAAGCGTCGGTCAGACCGGGCACCTGGAAGCTTTCATGGGTCATCGGGCTGTCGGTGAAGGCGGGGGATACGGTGTTGGCTTTGATGCCCAAGTGCCCGTAATCATTGGCAACACATTCGATCAACGCCTCGCTCCCGCGCTTGGTGCCGATGTAGGCAGCGTGATTGGTGATGATCGCCTTGGTGGTGGCAGAGGACAGCGAAATCAGCGATCCGCCGGTCGGCTGCTGCTGGCTCATCACCCGCACAAAGGCCTGCAGGAAGTGGTGTACGCCTTTGAATTGCAGGGCAACAATCTGGTCGAGCTGTTCGTCGGTGATCTCTTCCATGCTGGCGAGCAGGCCCCAGCCGGTGGTGTTGATCGCAATGTCGACCCGCCCGAAGGTGTCGCGCGCCTTGTCGGCCATGGCATTGACCTCTGCCTTGGAGGTAATGTCGCACAAGGTATATTCACCTGATATTTCAGATGCTAAGGCAGAAATAGGCCCTTCTTTGCGGCCCGCCACCATCACCTTCGCGCCCTCTTTCGCAAACAGGCGGGCGACGGTTTGGCCCATGTTCCCCTCCGACGCTGCACCCAGCACTACGGCGGTCTTGCCCTCTAATTGTCCCATCACGTGTCTCCTCTCAGACAGCCGAGTAACACAGCGGGCTGCCACCTCACCCTTCCCAAAAGTGGGCATTGTCGCCGGATGCCCTCGGGGCCGATAGCGGCGTCCTACGCAAGGGGAGAGCGAGCCATGTTTACCGGACCACTGGAAGATCGCGTGGCGATCGCTGAATTGAACGGCACTTATGCCGATGGCGTGGTGCGCTTTGATGCGACCACGTGGGGAAGCGTCTGGGCCGACGATGCCGACTGGGATCTGATGGGCCACAAGACCAAGGGCAAGGATGCGATCGTCGCCTTCTGGAACGGGGCGATGGGGGGGCTGGAAGCGGTCAGTTTCCACTGCGTGCCCTGCATGATCGAAGTCACCGGAAACACGGCGAAATCGCGGGTGCAGACACAGGAAATCCTCAAGCCCAAGGATGCAAAAGCGCGCCATGTCGGCGGGCTATACGAAGACGAGTTGGCAAAGGTGGATGGACGCTGGGTGTTCACGTCACGGGTGTTCAAAATCATCGCCGAATTCGGCGTGGAGGGCTGATTACAATGGCAAAAATCCTGATCTCGGCGCAAATTGACCTCGATCCCGCCCAGCGCGAAGAAGCCCTGCGCAGCGCCCGCCCGCATATCGAGGCGGCGCTCGCGGAAAAAGGCTGCATCCACTACGACTGGAGCGCCTGTTCGATGAACCCGGCGCGCGTCAACGTGTTCGAAGAGTGGGAAAGCGAAGAGGCGCTTGCTGCGCATTTCCGTGACCCTGCCTACACCGGGATGCGCGATCACATCGGCCAATTCGGAATCACGGGCGCGGTCAGCGTCAAGTATCGGGTCGATACCGAAGGGCCGGTCTACAACGCCGAAGGGCAGGCGACCGAAGCGTTTGACTAAACTCCTCGGCGCCATTCTCGCAGGCGGACAAGCGCGGCGCTTCGGCAGCGACAAGGCGCAGGCGCTTTACGAAGGCACGCGGCTGATCGACCGGGTCACAGCCGCGCTTGCCGCCCAGTGCCATAGCGTCGTTGTGTGCGGACGCGAGGAACCGGGGTTCACCTGTATCCCCGACTGGCCGGAACCGGGGCTAGGCCCGTTGGGCGGGCTAGCGGCGGCGCTGCGCCACGGGCACGCACAGGGTTACTCCCACGTGTTGTCAGCGGGCGTCGATATTCCTGATTTGCCGCATGATCTTGCCGTGCAGCTGGCGGGCGAAGGGGCGGGAATCGTGGAGAGCCAGCCGGTCGTCGGGCTCTGGCCGGTGAGCGCCGCACCTGCGCTGGCATCATTCCTGGCAGAAGGCGGAAGGTCGCTCTATCGTTTCGCCGATCATGTAACCGCGCGCCGGGTCGACCTCCCTGCCCCCTTGATGAACGTCAATCGGCCGGAGGATTTGCCCCCGGACTGAGACGTTACAGTTTCAGCAACTGCTTGCCGCGATTCTGCCCGCTGAACAGCCGCTGCAAGGTGGTTGGCGCGTTTTCGAAGCCGTGCTGGATGTCTTCCTGATATTTCAGGCTGCCGTCCTTGACGAAGCCTTCCAGCCGCTTGCGGATGCCGGGGAATTCGCTCGCCCAGTCAAGCACGATGAAGCCCGCCATGGTGCCGCGCCGGAACACAAGGTTGAAGTAGTTCTCTGGCCCGGCAGGCAGGCTGCCCGTCTCGTAACGGCTGATCCCGCCGCAGATCACCACACGAGCATTGGTGGCGATGCAGGCGAGCATGTCATTGAGGATCTTGCCGCCGACATTGTCGTAGATCACGTCCACTCCGCGCGGGCAGTGCTCCCGGATCTGGGCCTTCACATTGTCCGCCTTGTAATCGATCGCCGCGTCATAGCCTGCCTCGCGCACCAGCCAGTCGCACTTGTCCTGACCGCCCGCGATGCCGACCACGCGGCAGCCTGCGATCTTGGCGAGCTGCCCGACGATGCTCCCCGTCGCCCCGGCCGCGCCGGACACCAGCACGGTATCGCCCGCCACCGGCTTGCCGACCTTGAACAGCCCGCAATAGGCGGTGAGGCCCGTCGTCCCCAGCACCGAAAGCACAGAGGTAGGCGACAGATCGGTTTCGACCTTGGTCAGTTCCTTGCCATCGGTAATCAGATATTCGGCCCAGCCGGTGGTGCCGAACACCATGTCGCCGACCGCGAACCGGCCGCCATTGGATGCCAACACCTCGGCAATCCCGCTGCCGCGCATCACATCGCCGATCGCCATCGGGGCGACGTAATCGGCAATGTTCTCCATCCAGCCCTTCTGCGCAGGATCGAAGCCCAGATAATGCGTCTTCAGCAGCATTTCGCCCGGCCCGGGATCGGGCAATTCGGTAGTGGCAAGCTTGAAGTCGCTGTCGATTTCGATCCCGCGTCCGCGCGGATGTCCGTTCAACAGCCATTGGCGGGTGGTGATGGGCATGGGAAAGTCTCCTCTGTTTGCCTGTCCTATTGGGGACGTCGCACATGCCGCTCCACGGACAAAAGTGTCAGTCGAGCGGTTCGCCCCCTGTGGTAGTCTCCTGATTAAAGGGAGAGCATCATGGGCATTCAGACTCACAAGACCTTTTGCCGATTCTGCCACGCCAATTGCGCAATGGAAGTGGATGTGGCCGATGGCCAGGTCGTGGAAGTGCGCGGCGATCCAGACGATCCGGCCTACGGCGGCTACACCTGCATGAAGGGCCGCGAGCTGCCGGATTCGCACAATTCCGAAAACCGTCTGCACCACAGCCTTGTGCGAAATGAAGCGGGCGAATTCGTCGAAACGGCAATGCCGGATGCTCTGGCCCATGTCGCTGGCGAATTGCGCCGTATCATCGACACCCACGGCCCGCATTCCGTCGCCGTGTTCATGGGATCGGGCGGATTCCAGAACAGCGCAGCGATGTCGGCTTCGGTCAGCTTTGCGCAAGCGGTGGGGAGCCGTAATTTCTACACCTCGGTAACGCTCGATCAGCCCGCCAAGGTGTTCACCACCGCCCGCTACGGGAAATGGCTAGCGGGGCCGAACACCTTCTCGGAAAGCGACGTTGCCATGTTCATCGGCAACAATCCGATCGTGTCACACTACTCACCCGTCGGGGGCGTGCCGCCGTTCAGCCCGTCACGCCGCATCCGCGACAAGAAGGCGGAAGGATTGAAGCTGATTGTCGCTGACCCGCGTGAAAGCGATGTGGCGCGGCTCGCCGACATTTACCTGCCCGTGAAGCCGGGCGAGGATCCGGCGATGCTGGCCGGGATGCTGAACGTGATCATTTCGGAAGGCCTTTACGACCGCAATTTCGTAGCGGCGCATGTCGACGGGTTCGATGAACTTGCCGAAGCGGTGAAGGCCTTCCCGCCCGAAATCGCAGCAGAGCGCGCCGGGCTGGACAAGGATCAATTGATCGCCGCCGCACGGATGTTCGCGACAGGCAGCAAGGGCTGCGCCACGACCGGCACCGGCCCAGAAATGGCGGGCAACGGGACGCTTACCGAATATCTCGTCGTGTGCCTCAATACGATCTGCGCCCGTTTCAAGCAGGAGGGAGAAAAAGCCGCGATCCCCGGCGTGTTCAGCCCCTATCAGACCGCGCGCCGCGCACAGGTCGGCCCGCCGGTGCCAATGTTCGGCGCCGAAGGAATGCCGAAATCACGCTTTCGCGGGCTAGGTCATCTGGGCTGGGAGATGCCCTGCAACGTGCTTGCCGACGAGATTCTCACACCCGGCGAAGGCCAGGTGCGCGCGCTGATTTCGGTCGGCGGCAATCCGGTGGTGGGCTTCCCCGATCAAGCCAAGATGGTCCGCGCATTGGATGATCTGGAACTGTTCGTGCAGATCGATCCATGGATGAGCGCCTCGGCCCGACGGGCAGACGTGGTGCTCGCGCCTTCGCAATGCCTCGAGCGCGAGGACATCACCAGCCTGTCGGAGTGGTGGCACGAAGAGCCTTACGCCCGCTACACCGAAGCGGTGGTCGAGGCTCCCGGCGACGTGATCGACGAATACGAGATGTTCTGGACGCTCGCGCATCACTTGGGGCTTCAGATGAACCTCAATGGCGGTCCGCTGCCAATGGACCGCAAGCCCACCAAGCAGGAGTTCCTCGATCTGGCGGTGACCGGGTGTCTGGTGCCGCCCAGCAAGGTGCGCGAGGATTGCGCGGCCAATGGCGGGGCAGCGGTGTTCTATCCCGAACAGCACCCCACGGTGGGACCGGTCGAAGAGCAGGAGTTTCATCGCTTTGATCTGGCCGTCGGTGCAATGCCTTCCGAAATAGGCCGTTACGCCGCCAATCCGGCAAGCAAGGCCGGCTTCGAATTCCGCCTGATATCGCGCCGTTCGAAGACCCGGTTCAATTCGATCGGCCACCCGCTCAAGAAGTTGCAGGCCAAGACCACCACCAACCCCGCCTATATCCACCCGGACGACATCGCCGCGCTCGGGCTGGAGGAAGGCGGGCTGGTCGCAATCACCAGCCCCCACGCCACGATCCACGGCGTAGTGAAGGCGAGCGACAAGGTCCGGCGCGGGATCGTTTCGATGGCCCATGCTTACGGTGATGCCGATGCGACCAAAGCGGACGTGCGCGAAAAGGGCTCTTCCACCAACCGGCTGGTGAGCGAGGTGGTCGATTACGATCCGATCACCGGGCAATCTTTGCAAAGCGCCATTCCGGTAAAGCTGGAACCAGCCTGATTCTCTCGAACCCAAGGAATACCATGCCCACCAACCGCCGCTTTCTTCTGCAACGCCGCCCCGCTGGCACGCCTGTTCAGGACGACTTCGCACTCGTCACCGAACCCACCCCCGCGCTCGAGGACGGCCAGTTCCTGATCCGCAACCACTATGCCTCGCTCGATCCCGCGATGCGCGGGTGGATGGATGCAGAAGGCAATTATATGCCGCCGATCCCCTTGGGCGATCCGGTTCGCGCCAGCACCATCGGCGTGGTCGAGGAAAGCCGCGCGGAAGGCTTTGTGCCGGGCCAATGGGTGATGGGGCTGAACGCGCTGGAGGATTATTCCATCAGCGCCGTGGGCGGCTTCACCCAGCCGATCGACCCGTCGCTTGTGCCTAGCGTCACGAATTACCTGTCGATCTTTGGCGCGGTCGGGATGACGGCCTATTTCGGCTTCCTCGAAGTCTGCGAACCCAAGCCGGGCGAGACTGTGCTGGTCACCGGTGCAGCCGGGGCAGTTGGCAGCCTTGTCGGCCAGCTGGCGAAAATCCACGGCTGCCGCGCGGTCGGCATTGCGGGCGGCCCGGCCAAGTGCGCGCGGCTGACCGAAAAATACGGCTTCGACGCTGCCATCGACTATCGCGGCAAGGATGAAGCCGCCCTCACCGCCGCCATCGCCGAGGCCTGCCCGGACGGGGTCGACGTGATCTTCGAAAATGTCGGCGGGATCATTCTGGATGCCGGACTGATGAACCTCAACCTGCATGCGCGGGTCGGACTGTGCGGCCTGATCAGCGAATACAACACAGAGCCTCGCGGCATCCGCAACCTGTGGCAGTTGATCGTCAAGCGCGCCCATATCCGCGGGCTGCTGGTCGCCGATTACGTGCCGCGCTTCGGCGAAGGCGCAGCGCAGATGGGCGTGTGGGCCGCGCAAGGCAAACTGACCATCGACGAGCATATCGACGAGGGGCTGGAGCACGCCTTCGACAGCTTCATGCGGCTGTTCGCCGGGACGAATGACGGTAAGATGATCCTCAAGATCGCCTGACGCCGTGACGCGCTCGCTGCTCGTATTGTCCGGTGGGCATCCTTACGAGGAAGCCCCCTTCGGCCAACTGCTGGATGCGCTTGGCGATTGGGACGTAACCCACCTGATCCATCCGGAAGGGGGCGAAGCTGACGCGGCGGATGCGATCGGCAGGGCGGACATGCTGCTGTTCTACGACATGGCGGGCTACACATTCGCCAATGGCACAGTGACCACCCACCCGCCATCGTTGGCCTTCCGCGCAGCCATTACGGCGCGATTTGCCAGAGGTATGGGCGCGGTAGCGATGCACCACGCCTTCGCAGGATGGGCCGAGTGGCCAGAATGGCATGGATGGCTCGGTGGGGCGTTTCTCTATCAGCCGGGCGAATGGCAGGGCGAGCCTTGGCCGGATTCCGGCTATCGCCACGATGTTGCCTATGATGCGCGCATTGTCGCCGATCACCCGGTGACGCGCGGGTTGCCAGAAAGCTTCCCGGTCACCGACGAACTATACCTCTGCCCCATCGACGAAAGCGCTTTCACCCCGCTTGTCCGGGCCGAGGGCTTTGCCTTCACCGCTAACAATTTCTACTCCGCCGCCAACGCGGTGTCAGGCGCGATGTTCTCCCGCGAAGGCTGGAACCACCCGTCTGGCAGCAATTGTATCGCCTGGGAAAGCCGCACCTGCCCCGCGCCGCTCGTCTACCTGCAATGCGGTGACGGCCCTGCAACCTACGCTAATCCCCATGTACGCCGGATGCTGGCCAATGCGCTTGATTACACCTCAGGAGGAACCGGATGACACCCCAGCAAACCGTCGAGGCTTTCATCGGCCATTGGAACACCTGCGACATCGACGCGATGCTGGCGTTATGCGCTGAGGGGATCGTCTATCACAACATTCCGATGGAGCCGATCCAAGGCACCGTCGCGATGAGAGCGATGGTCGAAGGCTTCCTCGTCGACATCGCTGCTTGCGACTGGCAGGTCCACGCCATCGCAGCTAATGGCAACACCGTCCTGACCGAGCGCACCGACGGCTTCATCTTCAAGGACGGGCGCCGCGCTGCGATCCGGGTGATGGGCACCTTCGAAATCGGCGCGGACGGTCTTATCACCGCTTGGCGCGACTATTTCGATATGCTTGAATTTCAACGTGAATTTTCCGGCGGATGATGTGGGCTCAGCAACCCTAACACAAACGCGCATCGCAACAGGGGCACGGGTTTGGTTAGGCTCGCGCCATCTTATTCCCGGGGTCTGGAGCCGCCTGACATGAACAAGCCCGAAGGCAATGTCTTTGCGCCTGAAACGCTGATCGATCCGTTCGACTATTACCGCGCCATTCACGAGGCCGGGATCGCGATCGAACACCTCGAGGGCATGAACACCTGGGTCGTCTATTCCTACGACCTGTGCAGCGAAGCTGCGGCCAAGCCGGAAGTCTTCTCGAACGATTTCACCGCGCTGATGGGGCGTGAGGCGGACGAGGATATTCAGGCAATCCTTGCCGAAGGCTGGCCCGATCTGCCGACCCTGCTGACAGCTGATCATCCGGTCCACACCCGCAACCGCAAATTGGTGAACCTCGCATTCTCCGCACCCCGCGTGAACGCGATCGAAGCTGACATGCGGCAGAAGTCGATCGACCTCATCGAGGCCTTTGCCGACCGCGGATCATGCGAATTTGTCGAGGAATTCGGCGTGCCGCTGCCGGTGGCGATGATCGCCGGGCAAATCGGGCTCGATGATGATCCGGCACGGGTGAAGCGCTGGTCCGATGCGGCGGTCGATCGTTTCAGCCAGATGGTCGATCACGAACGCAAACTTGAATGTGCCCGGAGCCTTGTTGAATTTCAGCGCTACATCAAAGGCCTGATCGACGATCGCCGGGCGAATGGCGGCAACGATCTCCTCACCGACCTCGTCGAAGCGCGGGTCGAGGGCGAGACGCCGCTTATCGATCCCGAGATCATGTCGCTGATGCAGCAGTTCATGGTGGCGGGGAACGAAACCACCACCTCAACGCTGGCCGGCGGGCTGCTCCAGTTGATCCGCAATCCCGATCAGATGGCCAAGGCCAAGGCCGCGGCGGGCGGGCGCGATCCGAAGGTGCTCGGCAATCTTGTCGAGGAAGCGCTGCGTTATGAAACGCCCACGGCGGGGATGTGGCGGATCGTCAAGTCAGATACCGAATTGGGCGGCGTGGCAATCCCGGAGGGCGCCGTCGTACAGCTGCGCTATGCCGCGGCCAACCGCGACCCGTCAAAATTCCCCGATCCGGACCGCTTCGACATCGAACGCACCAATGCCCGGACGCACCTCAGTTTTGGCAAGGGGCCGCATATGTGCGTCGGCAACATGCTGTCCCGCAAGGAGATGGTCGTTGCTTTCGACGAACTGCTCGAACGGCTCGATAACTTTGCTGTCGCGGATGAAAATGAAATCCGCATCCTGCCCAACATCCTGCTGCGCGGCGTGACCCACCTGCCGATCACCTTCACGCGGAAAGCCTGACATCCATGAATTTCGACCTTTCCGAAGAACAGAAGATGTTCGTGACCTCGGTCGAGCGGTTTGCCGCGCCGATCGATGTGGAAGCGCGGAGAAAGCTTCGCCTTTCGCCGACAGGATATGATCGGGCACGCTGGCAGGAACTCGCAGAAATGGGGCTGATCGCTCTGGCTGCCGGGGAAGCTTCGGGCGGCATGGACGGATCGGCAGTAGATCTGGCGCTGGTGCTTGAAGCCATCGGCAAAGCCAATGCGCCCGACCCGCTGCTGGAACACGGCATTCTGCCCGCGCTGCTGCTGGAACGCGGCGGTGCCGGGGAAACGTTGGAGGGCGTGCTATCAGGCGCAACCATTGCCAGCTTGGCATGGGCCGAGCGCGGGCAGCGTTACAGCCTCAAACCCAAGGGTATGAAGGCTGAGAGCGCGGGGGATGGCTTCACGCTTTCGGGCGAAAAGACCATGGTAATCGGAGCGCTGTTGGCGGACCTGTTCATCGTCACCGCCGATCTTGGCGGCGAAATGGCCTGTTTCCTTGTGCCCAAGGATGCCGCTGGGCTGGAAGTGCGCGCCTATCGCCTTGCCGATGGCAGTATTGCAGGCGAGATCAAGTGCACGCGCACGCCGGCCAGCGCCAGGCTTGCGCTGGATGCCGCAGAGTTGGATGCCGTTACCGCCGATATCCGTCTTTATGCTGCCGCCGAGATGGTCGGGCTGGGCCAGCGACTGCTCGACGATACGCTGACATATGTGAAGGAGCGTGAGCAGTTCGGGGTCGCGATCGGCAGCTTTCAGGCGCTCCAGCACCGGCTGGTCGATTGCTACGCGCGTCAGGAACAGGCGCGCTCGATGCTGTACCGCGCCGCGCTGACCGACCGGGCAGACCCTGCGAAATGGCAGCGCGCTGCCGCTGGAGCCAAGGCTTTCATCGGCGAAAATGTCGACGCGATCGCGCGGGAAGCGGTGCAGATGCACGGCGGGATGGGGATTACAGACGAACTCGCCATCGGCCATGCGTTGAAGCGCGTGCTTCTGCTCGCCCGCCTGTTCGGCAATGTCGATACTGTGCTTGCCGAATATGCTTTAGCTGCCTGAGGGGCCTTGCAAATGGGACAGAAAATCGACCCGGACCTGTGGAGTGACGGCGCACAGCCGCAGCTGATGGGAGGGCGCCTGCCTTCGGGCGAGATCGTTTTCCCGATGCCGGTCGGCGATGCGGCGCAAGGCGTAGAGCCCTACAAGCTCTCGCGGCGCGGTAAGCTGTGGTCGTGGACATCGCAGGGATTCCTACCGAAGGAACCCTATGAAGGTCCAGGAAGCGGCCCCGGCGAAGGCCCGCCCGATTTCCAGCCGTTTCTGATCGGCTATGTCGAATTGCCCGGCGAGGTGATTGTCGAAAGCCGGATTGTCGATGCGCGGCTGGGAGACCTGCATCTGGGCATGGATCTGGAATTCTGCATCGTGCCGTTCAACGCGACGCACGACACCTTCGCCTTCCGTCCCGCCGCACAAGCTGAAAGTCAGGCCGCATGAGCGAGAGTGTCTACATCATCGGCGCGGGCATCCACCCCTTCGGCCGTACCGACAGCCGTTCCGGCCGCGAACAGGGCGTCTATGCGGTGCGTGAGGCGCTGACGGACGCTGGGC
This sequence comes from Erythrobacter sp., assembly GCA_044348875.1. Lineage (GTDB taxonomy): Bacteria > Pseudomonadota > Alphaproteobacteria > Sphingomonadales > Sphingomonadaceae > Erythrobacter. The sequence goes on from JBIKSA010000006.1 coordinate 53,556, forward strand.
TCGAATGGCCCGATATCGAATGCGCCTATGGCGGCAGCGCTGCGGCGGGCAATGCCGACATCATGGTCAACGAGCTGGGGCTGACCAGTCTGCCCTTCACCAACGTCGCCAATGGCTGCGCGACCGGTGGCAGCGCGCTTGCGGCATCACAGCAGGCGATCGCCAGCGGGATGTATGACCTCGCGCTGGCGGTCGGCTTCGACAAGCACCCCCGCGGGGCGTTCAATGCGAAGCCGTCGGATTATGGCCTGCCCGAATGGTACGGCCAGACCGGGATGATGCTGACCACGCAGTTCTTCGCGCTGAAGATCCAGCGTTACATGCAATTGCACGGGATCAGCCGCACCACCCTCGGGCGGGTAGCGGAAAAGGCTTTCCGCAATGGCACGATCACGCCCCATGCGTGGCGGCGCAGTCCGGTCGATCTGGAGACGATCCTCAATGCGCCGATGATCAACGACCCGCTGACCAAATACATGTTCTGCTCCCCGGCAGAGGGCGCGGTGGCGCTGATCCTCGCCAGCGAGAAGAAGATGCGCGAACTCGGCGCGGACGGGGTGAAGATTCGGGCCGTGTCGGTGAAAACCCGCCCACCCAACTCCTTCGAGGTGTTTCAGGCCGGCATCAGCATCGAGGAAGGCGGCAAGCCGACCGTCCTCGCCTCTCAGGCCGCATTCGAAAAGGCCGGGATCGGGCCGGAGGATATCTCGGTCGCCCAGCTTCAGGACACCGAAAGTGGCGCCGAAATCATGCACATGGCCGAAAATGGCTTCTGCAAGGATGGCGAACAGGAGGAATGGCTCGCAAACGGGTGGACCGAAATCGGCGGCGGCAAACTGCCCGTGAACACCGATGGCGGATGTCTTGCCTGCGGGGAGCCGATTGGCGCTTCGGGTCTCAGGCAGGTCTATGAAAACGTGACCCAGCTGCGCCAGCGCGGCGGCGAGCGGCAGGTACCGGGCAAACCGCGGTTTGGTTACTCCCATGTCTATGGCGCGCCGGGCCTTTCGGGCGTTGCGATTCTGGAACGCGAATGAGCACCCGTATGCAGGGCAAGGTCGCGCTGGTTTCAGGCGGCGCGGAAGGGATCGGGGCTGCGGTCGCACGGTTGATCGTGGCCGAGAGCGGGAGCGTGATGCTGGGCGATGTGCAGCTGAAGAAGGCGCAAGGCTTGGCGGCAGAACTGGGCGAGCGGGCTGCGGCAACCTCGCTTGACGTGCGCGATCTGGCGCAGTGGGAAGCGGCAGTGGCGGCTACGCAGGCGCGTTTCGGCAAGCTGACTGTGCTGTGCAACATCGCCGGCATCTCGGAACCGGGCAACGTGCCTGACGGCGCGATCGACGTGTGGCACCGCACCATCGACATCAACCTGCATGGTCCGTTCTACGGGATGCGCGCCGCAATCCCGGCGATGGAAGCCAGCGGCGAGCCGTGCGCCATCGTCAACATAGGTTCGATGATCGCGCTGCGCCCGGCATCCTTTGTCGCCGCCTATTCCGCGTCGAAAACCGGACTTCGCGGCCTTACCCAGAGCGTGGCGCTGGATCTGGCCGAACGGGGCCTGCCGATCCGCGCCAACATGGTTCACCCCGGCGCGATTCGCACGCCGATGTACAACCGCTACAAATTCTCCGGCGCCGACACGCCCGAAAACATCGAGGCAAATTTTGCCGCCACCCACCCGATGAACCGCATCGGCGAGCCGGATGAGGTCGCCCGCGCCGTGGTTTTCCTCGCCAGCGACGAGGCGAGTTTCACCACCGGTTGCGATTTCACTGTCGATGGCGGCGGCAGCATCAGGAGCTGAATGAATGGCCGAACAACCTGCCACCCGGATCGACGCGCATTTCATCGCGGCCGGCAAGTATCACGATATTGATTACCCCCGGCTCGAAATCCTCAAGCTGCTGGCCGAGCATCCGCATATCCGCACCACAGTGGCGGCGGATTATTCTGGGCTGGAGCGGCTCGACCAGTGCCGGCTCCTGATCACCTACACCTGCGATCTGATGCCAACACCCGAACAGGCAGCACAATTGAAGGCGTGGCTGGACAAAGGCGGCAAGTGGATGGCGCTGCACGGCACCAACTCCATCTTGGTCTTCACTGCTGATGGTCTGGTCGATGCGCCCGATGATCGCCCGGACGTGATGGAAATGCTCGGCACACAGTTCGTCGCACACCCGCCGATCGGCAAGTTCCCGGTCGAAGTCGTCAACACGGACCACGAACTCACGCGCGGAATCGCAGATTTCGAGGTAGTGGACGAGCTTTACCTATCCAAGACTACCGCCCCCATCGAAACGCTGATGCAGACCACGTTCGAAGGCGAGGCAACCGGCTTCACCCACAGCCAATGGGAAAAGACCACGGTTCCTATCCTTTATACGAGGGATATCGGGGCGGGTCAGATCGTATACAATGCATTGGGCCATTGCCGCGGGCATTACGACCTTCCGGGCATGGCCGATTTCTATCCGCACAAGGAAATGTGCGCCTGGAATTACGACGTCTATTATGACCTCCTGCGGCGTACGATCCGCTGGGCCATGAGAGGCGGGGCCTGATCGAAAAGACGTACGGGATCGACTGCAATGGATATGGAATTCTCGCCCGAGGACATCGCCTTCCGCGAAGAAGTGCGCGCTTTCCTTAAGGACAATCTGCCCGAACGGCTGCGCGATGGCGCGCGCCGCACGCCGGGCGTGTTTGTCGAGCCTGACATCGGGATGGAATGGCACCGCATTCTTTACCGGCAGGGCTGGGTCGCGCCGCATTGGCCCAAGGCCGATGGCGGGACGGGCTGGACCCCGACGCAGAAGTTCATCTTCGAAAAGGAGTGCGCACTTGCTGGCGCACCCGCTCTAGCAATCCTTGGCCTGCGGCTGGTCGGTCCGGTGATCTGCGCGTTCGGCACGCCTGAGCAGAAGGCGCGCTTCCTGCCCGGCATCCTGTCGGGCGACGATTATTGGTGTCAGGGCTATTCAGAGCCGGGCTCGGGCTCGGACCTCGCCAGCCTCAAGACCGCCGCCCGCCTTGATGGCGATGAATATGTCATCAACGGCTCCAAAATCTGGACCACGCACGCCCATCATGCCGACTGGATCTTCGCGCTGGTGCGCACCGATGCCACGGTGAAGAAGCAGGCCGGGATCAGCTTCCTGCTGGTGCCGATGGACCAGGCGGGCGTGTCGGTTACCCCCATCCATTCAATGTCAGGCGATCACGAGGTTAACGCGGTGTTCTTCACCGATGCCCGTACCCGTGCTGAAAACCGCATTGGGGACGAAGGTCAGGGCTGGAGCATCGCCAAGTTCCTGCTGGAAAACGAACGCGGCGGATCATGTTATGCCCCGCGCCTGCTCCAGAGCATCAACCGGCTGGAGACCCTCGCGCAGACCCAGCCTTCGGGTGTGAACGGCGCACTGGCGCATGATCCGCGCTTCCGCGACAAGCTCGCCCGCGTCCGGCTGGAGGCCGAGGCGCTGGAGGTGACCGAATTGCGCATCCTCGCTGAGCTGGCCAAGGGCCGCTCGCCCGGGCCGCAGACTTCGCTGGTGAAGCTACTGGGGTCCAATATCGGCCAACAGGTCGATGTGTTGCGCCTTGAACTGCTTGGCCCGGACGCGCTGCAATTGCCGCTGGAACGCCCGCTTTATGGCAATGAAGCGCCCGAGCCGGTCGGCAGCGAATATGCCCAGACCGCGATGGGCAAATACCTGAACAACCGCGCCTCCACGATCTTCGGCGGGTCCGACGAAGTGCAGAAGAACATCATCGCCAAGACCGTGCTCGGTCTCTGAAGGGGCTGACACAGTGGACGTATCGAAGCTGATGTTCCGCGACGGCCTGATGGCCGGCGAGCGCATTTTGGTCACCGGCGGCGGCACCGGCCTTGGCCGCCAAATGGCTGAGGCGTTCCTGAAACTGGGAGCGACCGTCTATATCTGCGGGCGGCGGCAGAACAAACTGGACGACACGGCGGCGGAACTAACGGCCCTCCACGGCGGAAAGATCGTCGGGTACGCCTGCGACATCCGGGATGCGGACGCGATCCACGCAATGGTCGATGCAATCTGGGCCGATGGCGGCGCGCTCACGGGCGTGGTCAACAACGCCGCGGGCAACTTCATCAGCCGCACCGAGGATCTGTCGGTCAACGGCTTCAACGCCATCGCCGACATCGTGATGCGCGGCACGTTCTACGTGACGCTCGACATCGGCAAGCGGCTGATCGCGGAGAAAAAGCGCGCCAGCTTCCTGTCGATCCTCACAACCTGGGTATGGTCGGGCAGCGCTTTCGTGGTGCCGTCTGCGATGAGCAAAACCGCAATTAACGCCATGACGCAGAGCCTTGCGACCGAATGGGGCCGCTATGGGTTGCGGTTCAATGCCATTGCCCCGGGCCTGTTTCCGACCAAGGGGATGAGTTCGCGGCTGCATCCGGACGGCGCTGGTGGCAACTCGGGCAATTCGATGAACCCGATGGGCCGTGCGGGCGAGATGCATGAACTCGCCAATCTCGCGGTGTTCCTGATGGGTCAGGGCGCCGAATATGTGAACGGCCAGACCATCGCCATCGACGGGGCGGGCTTCCAGGCCAATGGCGGCACATTCTACCCGATGCTTCAGGGCCTCGGGGATGCCGAGTGGGACCAGATGCGCGCCATGATCAAGGGCACGAACGAAAAGGACAAGGCCGACCGCGCCGTTTGATCTCCAAAGGCGTATCGGCGCCCCAGCGGCACCTTCAGGTCACAGGGGCGCGCTGATTGAATTCGGCCCGTTGCCACTCCCCGCTGGTCAGCACCTCGGCCAGATGGCACGCGGCGGCGGCGATGTCAGCGAAGCTCAAATAGGCGGGCGCAAAGCCCAGCCGCAGCACGTCAGGGGCGCGGAAGTCGCCGATGACGCCGCGCGCGATAAGCGCCTGACAGATGGCGTAGGCTTCAGGGTGACGGAACGATAGCTGGCTACCGCGATCAGCGCTGCGCGGCGGGCTGACGAGTTCCAGCGTCACATCATGCGCCATCAAGCATTCAAGGAAGAATTCAGACAGCGCCTGCGACTTCTCGTAAAGCCGCCCCACCCCGATCCCGGCAATCAGATCGACCCCAACCTCCAGCGCTGTCAGCCCCAGCACTGGCGGCGTGCCGCATTGCAGCCGGTCGATACCGGGTGCGCCTGCGTAATCGTCGGAAAAGGCGAAGGGCGCGGCGTGGCCGAACCAGCCGGTCAGCGGTTGCTGCAGGTCTGCCTGATGCCGCGCGGCAACGAAAGCAAAAGCCGGGGCGCCGGGCCCGCCGCACAGGTATTTGTAACCGCAGCCAACAGCGAAATCGGCGCCCGCCGCGTTTAAGTCTAACGGCAGCGCTCCGGTGGAATGTGACAGGTCCCACAGCACCAGCGCACCCGCTTCATGCGCCGCGCGGGTCAGCGCGGTGATGTCGTGGGTGGCGCCAGTTTTGTAATGCACATGGGTGAGCATCAGCAGCGCAACATCGCTATCCAGCGCGCCTGCCAGCCTGTCCCGCTCCACCAGCCGCCGCTCTGCCAAGCCCTGCGCTTCAAGGCCAGCAATCATGTACAGATCAGTTGGAAAGTTGCCCGGTTCGGACAGGACCACCTTGCGCCCCGGCCGCATGGCCAACGCGGCAGCGATAAGCTTGAACAGGTTCACGCTGGTCGAATCGCAGGCGATCACTTCATGCGATGATGCGCCAACCAGAGGTGCGATCTTGCTGCCAATGCGGCTGGCCATGTCGAACCAGCCAGCAGTGTTCCAGGAACGGATCAGACCCTCGCCCCACTCCTGTTCGACCACCCTTTGCACCGCTGCAGGGGTGGCCTTGGGCAGCGCCCCCAGCGAGTTACCATCGAGATAGATGACGTTTTCGGGCACCGTGAACGCCTCGCGATAAGCCGCCAGCGGATCGGCGGCGTCGAACTCGGCAGCGCGTTGTTCGGGGGTCATATCGCAGTCCTGACAGTCAGAAGTTCGGGAAAGAAGGCCTGCTTCAGCACGCCTTCCAGATAGGGCACGCCGGGCGTTCCTCCGGTGCCACGTTTGAAGCCGATGATCCGCTCGACCGTTTTCAAATGCCCGAAACGCCACCGTTGGAAGTGGTATTCCAGATCGACCAGCTTTTCAGCCAGCTCATACAGATCCCAGTGCTGGTGCGGATCGCGATAAATTTCGGCCCATGCAGCCTCGACGCTGGCATTGGGTTGGTAAGGAAGCGCCGGCGCGCGCTCCAAGGCAGACGTGTCGATCACCAACCCGCGCCGTGCCAGCAGCCGGATCGCTGCGTCGTACAGGCTCGCCCGCCCGCATTCCGTCTCCAGCCGCTCGGCCCAATCGGCATTGCTGCGGTGGAGGTTCACGTGCCTGCCATCGCGCCCGCCCAGCATGAACTCCATCATCCGGTACTGCGCTGACTGGAAGCCGCTTGAGGCGCCCAGATGCGGGCGGATAGTGGAGTAATCATGCGGGGTCATAGTGCTCAGCACATCCCAGCTTTGGATCAACTGCGCCTGCGCTCGCGCCACCCGGGCGAGCATCTTGAACGCCGGGCGCAGGTCGTCAGCTTCGATGCATTCGCGCGCTGCGGTCAACTCGTGCAGGCACAGCTTGAGCCACAGCTCGCTAGCCTGATGGACGATGATGAACAGCAGCTCATCATGCGCGTCCGATGCTGGATGCTGCGCGGCAAGGATGCGTTCCAGATCGAGATAGCCTGCGTAGGTGACGTCGTCGCTCATGGCCGCGTTCCTAGCGTGCAGGGGGCTACAAAGAAACTATCCCTCGATCACCCGGGTTTCCGGATGATGCTTTTCGATGTGCCTGAGCAGGATTTTGAGGTTCTTTGAATTCGATCGGAACACCAGATCCGCCGCATCGCCAATCAGCGGAATGGCGCCAATCGCGGTATCGAACAGGACATTGGCGCCCATGCGGGCCAGCTTCCATTTGGGCAGGCCAAGGTTACGCGCCTCCCAGACAATGTATGCGCCCATCGCTGTTGTCACGATATCGCCCAGCACCGGGACAAGGCCGATCAGGGCATCAAGCCCGACTGGCATATTCACGCCGGGAAGGGTGAAACTCCGTTCCAGCAGCTTTTCCAGCGCCGTCACCCGGGCGCGCACCGATGCAGGATCAGTGCCGGTGGGCAGCGCGAAGGGGATAGTTTCGGGGCGGCGGGGCGTGGGCTGTTCCATTCCCTTTATGTGGTCGGCTGTGACAGGGGGAACAAGGGGTGGATCGCCCACGCATTGGGCAGGTAGTTGCGGGTCGTCCCGCGCACCAGCGACCAGCGCACGGGAACCCCCAGCGGAATGTAGACTTCGCGTTCGACCAGGGCAGCATGAGCTTCGACGAGCAGCGCCTCACGCCGCGCGGCATCACGCTCGGTCAGCGTCTCGCGCACCAGCGCATCGGCACGCGGGGCGCAAAGGCCTGCTCCGAGGGTGCAATTGAACTGGTTAATATACCAATGCGGTGAAGCGTAACGCGCCAAGGTGTCACGCAGTTCGAGATCGGCTGCCTCCCCCGGGGCGGCGCGTCTGACCGCGACGCCAATTGCACCCCACGCGGTTGCCAGCTGTTCGAGCAAGAGGTCACTGCCCGGTCCGCGCGGCAGGGCAACCCGGACAATTGCCTCACGACCGGGGCCGGTCCATGCCTGCACCCGCGCCGCAGCGACCTTCCGCCGTTCGGCTATGGAGGCGCCATTCCAGCGGTCCTCTCGATATGGAGGCACCGCGAAGACATCGGGCGGCACGATCCAGCTGCTCTCGCGCCAGCCGCTCAGGCCAAAGCTCTGGATCAGGGCGGCACGATCTATTGCCATCGACAAAGCCTCACGGCGCGCCGGATCGGCGAGCAGGCCGGTCTCACGGCGCACGGTCAATCCCAGCAGACCAATCGCCGGATCGACCTGAATTGTTCCGCGCGACAGGGGGCCGGCCTCTGCCTGCGGGAAATCAATGATGCTGCCGCCCAGCACCAGATCGACTTCCCCGCGCGAAAAGGCCGCCACGGCATCTTCTGCAGACAGCGCCCGCACGGCCACCGGGCGGGCGACATCCTCCCAATCCTCTCGGGCGGGCAGCCCGCGGGATTCGGGCGGCAAGGCAGACAGCCGCGCACCTTTACCCTGCCCTTTTCGCGTAATCGCCATCGGCCCGGCTCCACTGCCGTTCCGGACAAAGCCAAGTTCAGGCTGGGCCAGCAGGCGCAGGAAATCGGGCATCGGCGCGGTCAGCCGCACTTCGACCACTCGGCCGGTCATAGCCCTGATCTCGCGAACTCTGGCAAGGTCTAGCGCGAGCGACGTGCCGCTAACCCGCGCCATTGCCTGACGCAGCTGTTGCCGCACGTCGAGGGCGGTAATCTCGCCACCATTCCGCCAAGTGGTGTCACGCAGGCGGAAGATGTAGCTGAGGCCGTCATCGGTGACGATCCAACGCTCGGCAATAGCCGGCACCACCTGACCCGCCTGATCCAGAGCGACCAGCCCTTCCGATGTTGCAGCGCGGACGTGCTGGGCCGGCGGTCCCAGGCGCACGCCCTGCTGGAAGAGGCTGCCGGGCGCGCCAATAATCGCCACCTCTATCGGGCCTGCATCCCCGGCAGGGCCGCAGGATGAAAGCACCAGCGCAGCAAACAGGGGCAACCAGAATCGCATCGCGACCTGCCTAGCAGATTGTAACGTCGCGGTCAGCTTGCAGGAATGCGTGGCAATGCGGCAGTGCAAAGAAAAGAAGATCAGATCTTGCGCAGCTGGCTGGGCAAGGGTGGGCGCGGCGCGCGGTGCGCCCAAGACGGCTCCACAAGTGCAATAGCCGGCTGATCGGTCGCCTGAAGCGGCCTGCGGGCCTTCTGGGAATCGATCTCGTCATCGAAAGCAACCCCAAACCGGTTGTCCTGAACCCATGCGACCGTGCCGCCGATAACGCCGATGTTGCGCAGCTCAACCGTAACGCGATGGCCGCGCTGCACGTGCAGGTGGCCTTCGCCCATCATGCCCCCGTCGGAAAGATTGCGCACCCTCACGCGGTGCATGTCAGCGCCCTGTTCGACACGGATGTCGGCCAGCAAGAACAGGCTGTCGCGCGCAACACTGCGGGTTTCAACACCTGTCATGGTCCCGTTAGCCTCCTCAGCCGCTTCAAGCCCCGCAGCGCGGGCGCTGCATCATGCTCATCAAAGACGGTGCAACACTCTGCTGGTGCGGCTTATGCAGTTACCGTGGAGTAAAGGACAGGCTTGCGCACGGCGGGTTGTTGCATGGCGTCCCAACGCGGGACAAGACGCGCCGCACCTGTTCACATCTCAGTCGTCCCGCGAAACCTTTTCGCGCCGCTCGTGCGCTTCTTGCGCCTCCACCGTCATGGTGGCGACAGGCCGGGCGATCAAGCGGCGCAGGCCGATGGGTTCGCCGGTGACTTCGCAATAGCCGTATTCGCCCGAATCAATACGCCGCAAAGCCGAATCGATCTTGGCGACAAGCTTGCGCTGACGATCGCGGGTGCGCAGTTCGATGCCCCAATCGGTCTCGCTCGATGCGCGATCGGTGAGATCGGCCTCACGGATCGGGCCGTCTTGCAGCGATTGAAGAGTTTGCCCTGCGGCGGAATGGATCGACCGTTTCCATTCGATCAGCAACATCCTGAAATAGGCCTGCTGGCGGTCGTTCATGTATTCCTCGTCGTCGCCCGGCACATAGTCCGGCGCTAGCAGGCGCTTGGCCTTTTCGAGGATATCAATATCATCAGACGCGGTGGTTGGCATCAAGCTCTCTCGTCCCATAAGCTGCTGGGAAGACCATCGCGTCCTGACGCCCTGAATTTTTTCATTGGCTCACTTGGTCCCAGCAAGCGGAATGCAGTGCGCGCCATATAGGCAAGCCCCCGTAGGCGCACAAGCGGCTTTGGAAGAGAGGCGGGGCAAAAGCTCACCAATCACAAACCACAAACATCGTTAACCAATAATTGACCATGACTGCCGCACTTCTCTCATCACGGAAGGTCGCCTTGGGGGTGGCCAGGTGGCTGAAGGATCGCAACATGACAATTATCCCAATCGGAACGAATGTTTCACATGGAACATCTGGCGAAGGCCTGCTTGGCGCATGGCTGGCGGCAGCTGGACGGGGTCAAGCAGAGGCCTGCTTCGATCTGGGGGTCGCTTTCTCGACCGGCAGCAATGGCGCGACCTGCGATCTCATCGAAGCGCACAAGTGGTTCAACCTTGCCGCCGCACGCGGGCATGAAGAAGCCGCCCATTGCCGCGCCGATATCTCCGATGAAATGACCGCCCGCGAAATCGCCGAAGCCCAGCGTCGCGCACGCCAGTGGCTCACCGATGACCGGCTGCGTGCGGCCTGATCAGCCTTTCCTGAATGGGGTGCGGCTGCCGAGATAGAGCTGATCGCTCGCCACGCCTTCGCGTTCGCGTTCGAGGAAATCGGCGACCGCGCTGCGGAAACCGGGATCGGCGATCCAGTGCGCGGACCATGTCTGCACCGGTTCATACCCGCGCGCCAGCTTGTGCCCGCCTTGCGCGCCCGCCTCGACCCGGCTCAGCCCGCGCGCAATCGCAATGTCGATGGCCTGATAATAGCACAGCTCAAAATGCAGGAAGCGCACCTCGCGCGTGCAGCCCCAATACCTGCCGTAGAGCGCATCTTTGCCCACAAAATTCAGTGCCCCAGCAATCGGCCGATCGCTTTCATTGGGCCCATCATAGGCGAGGATGAGCACAATCCGGTCCCCTAGCCGCTCGCCCAGCAGGGTGAAGGCTTCACGGGTAAGGTAAGGCTGCCCCCATTTGCGGGCGCCGGTGTCCTGATAGAACACCCAGAACGCATCCCAATGCTCCTCGCGGATGTCGCTGCCGGTCAGCTGCCGGATCGTCAGCCCCGCCACCGCGCTGCTACGTTCTTTGCGCAAGTCCTTGCGTTTGCGCGATGACAGTTGGCCAAGAAAATCGTCAAATGTCGCGTAGCCGCGGTTGAGCCAATGGAACTGGATATCGGCGCGCGGCATCCATCCAGCTTCCTCGAACAGCGGCAATTGTCCGGGCGCGATGAAGGTCGCGTGGGCGCTGGACAGCTTGTTCTGGAGGCACACCGCCTCGGCCCCCTTGAGCAGATGCGGGGCGAGCGCCGGGTCGGACAGCAACAGGCGCGGGCCGGTGGCCGGCGTAAACGGCGCGGCGATCTGGAGCTTGGGGTAATATCGCCCGCCTGCCCGGTGCCAGGCATCGGCCCAGGCATGGTCGAACACATATTCGCCCTGGCTGTGCCCCTTGGCATAGGCGGGCATGGCGGCGAGCAACGTGCCCGCCTCGTCCACAATCGCAATCGGCGCAGGCTCCCAGCCGGTGCCAGGGCCGACCGAGCCGGAGTCTTCCATCGCGGTCAGGAATTCGTGGGATACAAAGGGGTTGTCGTTCCCTCCGAGCGCATTCCATTCCTCGCGCCCGAAGGCGCCCACTGACGAGGCAATGCGCACGGTCAGCTCCGGTCCGGTCACGCCAGCCCCGCCCCTTCGGCGATCAGCGCATCGGCGTAGGCGAGGCCCGTCGCGCGCGTTTCAGGCGATCGCACCGTCCATGTCAGCAGCGGATGGCCCTGCCCGCGCCACGCCGCCGCCTCAGCCCGGTCAAGATCGCGCACATCGATGGCAAGAAAGTGGGGCTGCGCGTCGGCCAGCGTAGCGGGATCGCGCCACACGCCTTCGAAGCCGTTTTCGTGAGAATCGGTGCCAACCACTCCGCGCACGATATCGGGAGCGTTAACAGCGAACCACATCGGCACACGCGGATCAAAACTCATCACCGCTACGGCACCTGAATAGGTGTCGAGCAGCCATGCGACAGAGGCACACGTCCATTCGACATCATAATCCGGCATGGATTTGATCTCGATCAGCAGCGGTACCCGGCCCGCCACCCTTTCAAGCAGGGTCGCGAGCCTGATCGGATGCTGCTGTGTCCCTAGCAGGCTCAACGCCTCTAGTGCTTCGGCAGGCAGGTGTCCGGTGTTGCCTGCTTCGCCCGTCAGGCGCGCGAGGTCCCAATCGTGGAATACCATCGGGTGATCGTCACGGCTGCGCTGGATATCGCATTCTACACCCATGCCGGCTGCGATGGCAGCCTCCGCTGCCGCGAGCGAATTTTCAGGCACGCCCGCACCGTGCAAACCGCGATGGGCATATTCCCACCGCGTCAGCCAATCCGGAGCGTGACTTGCGCTCATGCCTTCAAAGCGATGATCGCATCGACTTCAACCGCCGCGCCGCGCGGCAGGGCGGGCACGCCAACCGCAGCACGCGCGTGCTGACCCGCGCCGCCGAAGATCTGTTCCATCAAATCCGACGCGCCATTGGCGACTTCGGGCTGCTGCGTGAATTCGGCCGTGCAATTGATGAACGCACCCAGCTTCACCACCCGCTCGACCTGATCGAGCAGTCCTGCGGCGTGAAGCTGGGCCACGATCATCAGCCCGCAGGCTCGCGCGGCAGCCTTGCCATCTTCAACGCTGACACCATCGCCCAACCGGCCGGTGACCACCACACCATCGACGAAGGGGAGCTGGCCGGAAACATATGCCATGCCGCCATGCACCACCACCGGCACATAGCTTGCCACGGGCGCCGCCGCCTTGGGCAGGGTGATGCCGAGTTCGGCGAGTTTTGCGGTATAGCTCATGTTCAATTCTCCAGTCGTTCCAGCAGCCACGGCAAGGCTTCATCCCAGCGGTCGATCCGCGAATGGGCGTGGCCTGCCTTGTGGGCGCAATCAATGGCGTGGGCGATCATCGGTTCGCCGCACAGGTGCAGCCGCGTGACGTGCGGCGTGATCTCGGCGACGGAGGCATGGTGCTGGGCCAGATCGTCGATGAAGAGGGCGCGCGTGGGCGCATATTCGTCGACAATCGCCTTCAACGCCGGGCCTTTCGGGCCCTGATTGGTGAAGACGCGGGCGTTGATGCCGACCTTGGCGAGCTGCTGTGCGCGGGCATCGCGGTGACCATCGACCAGATTGGTAAGGATCACCACATCAGCTTTTTCCGCCAGCGTGTTGATGCCTTCCACTGCACCGGCAATCGGCATCTGCGAATCCATTTCGTTGTCGAAGAACCGGCCCAGCATCTTCCAGATATCCGCGGGCGCAAGCAGTTCGCCGCTTTCCTGCCAGCGCAACGCTTCGGCGAAATTGTGGCCTTCGAGGTGGAAGCTGACGCCCTGCGAGGCCTCCAGCCAGTCCTTGAACGGGGCAACCATGTGCAGCAGCACTTCGTCGCAGTCGGAAATAATAAGCGGTCGGGTCATGCTTGCAAAGCGTCCTTGGCGGCGACCAGTTCCTCGGGCGTAACGGCCAAAGCCTCTGCCGCGCGGATCAGATCGGGTTCGTGATTGGCGAGAAATTCGAGCGGCGAGGCAAGGATCATCGGATCACCCAGCCCAGCCCTTAGGGAATCGGGATCCAGGCCCGTCAATTCAAGGTAGCGCGCGGCGCGGTCTTCGCATTCCAGCACCCAGCCAAGCGCGGCCAGTGCCAGTGACTGGGGGTTTGCGGCATCGGATGGTGGGCGAAACGGGATTGTCCTGTCCTTTGACCGAAGTTAATCGTAAAGCGTTCGAATGCGGGGCGTTCAGTGACAAAGCGGATCATGGTTGTCGAGGATAATGACCTCAACAGGAGGCTGTTCTGTGACGTGCTGCGCGCGAACGGGTTCGATGTGGAGCCGGTGGCGGACGGCAATCTGGTGCTGCAAACCGCTCGCGATGTATCTCCCGATCTGATCATCATGGACATCCAGCTGGGCGGAATATCCGGCGTCGACCTGATCGAAGCGGCCAAGCGCGACCGGCGGCTGGCGGGCATTCCGGTGCTGGCGGTCACGGCATTTGCGGCCAAAGGTGATGAGGAACGGATCCGTGCGGCAGGGGCGGAAGGCTATCTGTCGAAGCCGGTGTCGATCGGGCCGTTCATGTCGGCGGTGAACGCACTGGTTTGAGCGGCGCACAGGCTCAAGCGAATGGGGCTGCAAACTCTACGCAAAATGTGATCGCGGTCAGGGTCAGGCCAACCATGAAGCTCTTGTAGGCATAGGCAAGGTACCGGTATTTCTTGCGCTGAAGCACCTGCCCGTTCTGGTAGATGTCGTGCAGCATGGTGCGAAACACGGTCTCGTCGGCGTGCAGTTCAGCAAGGATGCTGTCGGTCCATTCGCCCTCGTCCATGTGCGTGAAATAGCCGAAGAACAGCTTGTTGGGCACTCCGTCGTTAAGTTTCGCCGAGGTCGGCCCGCTCACCGAAGGCAGCACCGCGAACACCGCGCACATCGCGGAGATAAAGGCGAACAGCGCCAGGACTCCGAGCGACCACGGCAGCCCGCCGCTGCGCGCCTGCCCGACGGCGATGGTGAACACCAGAAACGTCGCTCCCATCAGGATCGAAGCCTTGGCATCGGCCATCTGGCTCAGCGCCAGGTTGATCTGCTGGGTGGTGCGCACCAGATGGATCGCGTGGTTGGAATAGCCGGACGGCGATGGCAGCGAAGGCGCCGCCGCCAATGGTTCAGCCTGTGTTGAATTATCAGCCATTATTCCCCCCGGACAAGCTGCGCTGCACCCGACCGGCACGGCGAAACTTGACAAGCTGCATCATCCGCCGCTTTGCACACGTATTACCGGGCAAGCGCCCGCCCGACAACCGATCCTGAGAAAGCATAGCCGCCATGACCCCCGCAGACGTCGACGCTTCCATCCGCACTCTGGTAGAACCCTTTAACAAGAAGGGCATAGCCATCGAGGACGCAACCACATTTGCCGGCGATTTCGAGTTCGACAGCCTGACGGTTATGGATTTCGTTGCCGCGATCGAGGATGAATTCGACATCATCATCTCGATGAACCAGCAGGCCGAGATCGAAAATTGGGGTCAGCTCATCGCGGCAGTCTACAAGTTGCAGGATAGCTGATAATGGCGACCTCCATGACTGAAACTCTAACCTCCGCCGCACCTGTCGATTTGCTCGCCAAGTTCGATCCCATCATCCAGACCCGCGAGACGCTGCTCGCTGCGGGTGTTGAGGATCCGTTCAATCTTGTCATGGAACAGGTGCTGTCGCCCACCCGTGCGATCTGCAACGGGCGCGATACGATCCTGCTCGGCACCTATAATTACATGGGCATGACCTTCGATCCGGATGTGATCGAAGCGGGCAAGCGCGCCATGGAAGACTTCGGCGCAGGCACGACCGGCAGCCGCGTACTGAACGGCACCTTCCGCGATCACCGCGATGTCGAAACGGCGCTGCGCGAATTTTACGATATGGACCACGCAATGGTCTTTTCGACCGGGTATCAGGCCAATCTCGGGATCATCTCGACGCTGGCGGGCAAGGGTGATTACATCATCCTCGACATCGATAGCCATGCCTCGATCTGGGATGGCTGCGCGATGGGCAATGCCGAGGTCGTGCCGTTTAAGCACAACGACGTTGAGGCTTTGGAAAAGCGCCTGAAGCGTATCCCCGAAGGCGCGGGCAAACTGGTGGTGCTCGAAGGCGTCTATTCGATGATGGGCGACGTCGCCCCGCTGAAGGAAATGGTGCGCGTCTCCAAGGAAAACGGCGCGATGGTGCTGGTCGACGAGGCCCATTC
>JBIKSA010000095.1:0-7376 GCA_044348875.1 Erythrobacter sp.
GATTTTCTGGGACACAGCCGCTTACACTATGGACGTGGCAAGCTTTACCAGGTCTTACTGCCGCGAAATGCGTGCCGCCCAGCGTGCGGGGGGAGCATTTCCCGTCTGGGCTCCAATGGCGCGATTTGCGCACCCGGTGCTTGAAATGTCGACGCCGGGTTGGGCCGATGCGGGGGTTGAACTGCCCTATGTCAGCTATCTGCATTCCGGGGACCGCACCATAATCGACGAGAACTGGGACGCGATGGAGCGCTATGTGGCCAGCATCCTCGCGGTCAACCCAGACGGCATCTGGAGCGAAGAGAGGGGCGCCGACTTCGGCGATCATCTTGCGCTCGATGGTGTTGCTTTCGGACCACCGACTACACCGCTCGACCTTATCGGCACCGCGATGCTGGCGCGCTCTACGGCCCGCCTTGTAGCGATGGCGGCGTGGACAAAGCGCAAGGAGCAAGGCGCTTACTGGAATGCGACCTTTGACAAGGTGAGGTCAGCCTTTGCGCGCTCCTTCATCGATGACCACGGCGTCGTGGGGAACGGAAGTCAGACGAGTTACATCTTGGCTTTGCGCTTCGGTCTTGTCCCCGAGACGATTAGACCACTTGTCGCACGCAATCTGGCAGAAGCAATCCGCGCGCGCGGTACACTACTGACCACCGGTTTCCTCGGCACGCCTCTGGCGCTCGATGTGCTGGCGGACATCGGAGAGGTGGAGCTGGCTTACTCGCTGCTCCTGCGTACCGAATTTCCCTCATGGGGGTATATGGTGGCCAAGGGCGCGACCACTATCTGGGAGCGCTGGAACGGCGATACCGGTGATGTGGCCATGAATTCCTTCAACCACTACGCTCTCGGAGCGGTTTGCGCCTTCCTGTACCGCAGAATGTGCGGCATTGAACCACTTGCGCCGGGTTTTGGCAGGATCCGTGTTGCCCCACTACCGGATCGCAGGATCCCCGCCGCGCGTGCCAGCTATGCCAGTGCGATGGGCGAAATCATTAGCGGGTGGGCTTGGGAAAAGGGGCTTCTAAACGTGTCCGTCACGATCCCACCAAATGCGCAGGCAGTTGTCGTCCTGCCGGGCCAAGCTATCAAGGGCACCGGCTCGCTAACTTATGATCCAAGGACCGGAAACTCTTCCGGCGAAGTCGGCCCCGGTGATTGGTGCTTCGTCACCCAGCCCTAGACCGCAATGGCACGGTAAGTCAGATTGCGGAACCGCACTTCGCCCGACCCGGCGGCATAGAGCGCCGGCCGTAAGGCCAGAAATTCGTTAAAAACGTTGTGGTTCAAGCCTGCGACTTCGGCAGACCGGTACAGTTTCCAGTTGGCACCGTTGGTGCTGTGGTAGAATGAGACCACGTCCCGGTCGTTAACCAGACGCAAGTGAAAGTGGTTGCCTAACGCTCTCTCAGGGCCTCCAATGATCATGCCCGGACCGGTCGTAGGGAAAAGGAAAATGCTCCCGTCCGAGCCTAACCCACAATAGGCCCGGCGTGAATAAAACAATATGAGCCCCCCCGTCGCACCACCTGCCAATTTCAATTCGACGGTGACTTCGTAATGGGGATCGCCAGCGATCGCTCCCAACGGATTGCAATCGGCAGGCGATGAGCCTGACGCTGTTACGATCATGTCCTCGGCTTCGAACCTGATACGGTCTGCAGGATCAATTTCTGGTGCGAACATCGGAAACGTGAAGCCCAGCGTTGAAGGCGACAACGGGCCAGACAAGGCTCGACCATGCGAGAGAACGGAGCCTCCGCTTGGCTTGGTCATCGGCTGAGTGAGGTCGCATGGCTCCAGCTCCGGCCAGCCTTCAGCAGTCCATTTCAGCGGTTCCAGCAACATCTGCCGTCCCTGCGATCGCTTGCCGTTCCTGATGGCATGATAGACGATCCACCAATCACCAACTGGTCCTTCGACGAGTGTAGCATGACCTTTCGACCACCAGGGCTCGTCCATGTCCCATGTCCGCAGGATCGGATTGTGTGGGCAATCTTCCCAAGGCCCGTGGATCGATCTCGACCTTGCAACAATCACCATATGACCGGTGGGCGGGCCAGCGGTACCACCGACGGCCGATGTCATATAGTACCACCCGTTTCGTTCTGAGATTTTCGGGCCCTCAAGACTATAGGACTCGACAATCCAATCGGCCGGATAGCGCCAACCGGAGTAGACCAGTTCAAGTTCGCCATCGGTCGCCAGACCGTCGTCAGTTAGCCGAACGCGCCGTCCGTCGTTGACGAATAGATACCGGCGGCCGTCTTCGCCAACAGCATGTCCTGGATCGATCGCACCATCAATTCTCAGATCGATCGGGTCGCTCCATGGCCCCTCTATTGTTGGCGCGTGTACGACATAAAGAGCAGTCAGCGGCTTACCTGGGGTCAGCGTCACCCCGTGCTGGGGATCGATCCGGTAGTTCAGCACCGGAAAATAGATGAAGTACCGCCCATCATGCTTGATCAGCTCGGGCGCATAGACCGAACCCATCGGCTGTTGCAGCGCAGTGGCGGTCGGAGTCCAATTGACCAGGTCGCGCGACATCCAGATCGGAAGACCCGGCACGTAGTCGAACGAGGAAAACGCCGCATAATAGCGATCACCGTCCTTCAGGATTGTGGGATCGGGATAATCACCTGCCATCACCGGATTGAGAAAGCGCCCGTCGTCCAGATCGGCCGACCACTGACCCTCGGGGATTCCGCCTTTCAATCCTATCATACTCATAATCCGTTTCGCTGCGCGATGGCTCCAAGCACCGCAGCGCTTGGCTTGGGTTTGCGTGCGAAAGTCTCGCGATCAAATGAGCACAGTCCGAACTGGCCCTCATAGCCGAAAATCCATTCAAAATTGTCGAGAAGTGACCAATGCATGTAGCCGAGCACGGGCACTCCCTCATCAATGACCGCCTTCAGCCCCTCCAACGCATGAGGAATAAGCCAGGCTCGGATGGTATCATCGTGCGTCCCGACGCCATGTTCGGTTACCATCACAGGGCACCCGCTTGCTTGATGTGCATAGCGCACGGCACCGGCGAGTGACGGTGGGTGTACTTCGGAACCCATATCATTGGTCTTTGCGTCGCTGCCGACGGGACGCGTGCCGGCTGCATCCCAGATGTTGCGGCCATAGTTCTGGACACCAACGAAATCATCGCCGCGTGCGGCTTCCAACCATGCTCCATAGGCAGTTTCGCGGGCCGCATCGCGCTTTTCAGCACAATCGCCGACTTGTTCATCCGCAATCGCGAGCGATACACCAACGGGCAGAGACGGTTGGAGAGCCTTGATCGCCGCGCGTCCGGCACGATGCCCTGCGATCATGTTCGGCAGCGTTGCTTGCGCTGTTTCCAGCAGCATCAGATTGGCCGCCTCGAACTGCTCTGAACCCACCGCCTTTGCCGCCGCCGCATTCATGGGTCCAAGGACCGGCCCAAGGCGTGCCATCAGTCCCGGGAGTGTCGCCCATAGTTGCAACGCGATATTCGGTTCGTTGAGTGTGATCGCATGGCTAATCAGATCTCCGAAATGCCGGGTTGCCCGCTCGCAAAAGCGGGCAAACAGGTCTGGTGCGTCGGCATTCAGCCACCCTCCCCGCGCGGCGAACCACTTTGGCACAGTGAAGTGATTGTACGTGACGATGGGAACCAATCCGCGGGCGCGGCAGCCTTCGATGATCGCCTTGTAGTGATCCAGCATGGCGTTGGAAAAACGGTCTGGCTCAGGCTCGATGCGCGCCCATTCGAGCGAGAAGCGATATGCCTTCAGGCCAATCGATTTCACGAGGTCGAGATCTACGGGCCAGAGTTCGAGACTGTTAGCGGCATCGAGCGATGGTTCACGGAAGATCGTCGGCGTGACATTCTCGAGCACCCAGCAATCGCTGTTGACATTGTTGCCCTCAATCTGGTGCGCTGCCGTCGCCGTCCCCCACAGGAAGTCGGCGGGAAATTGGCTCTGGGTGCCTGACGATCTAGCAGTCACGCGCGACCTCCTTATGTGCTTACTATGCTGCGCGACCGCAGCCATCCGAAAAACTGGTCCATCATCGCGGATGTTGTGGTGCCGGCACGACCCATTCCGTAGCCGTGCCCACCTGCTTCATAGGCGTGAAGTTCAACCGGGACGCCAGCTGCGCGCCAGCCTTCGACCAGCCCAAAGCCGTCAGAGCCGAACAGCGGATCGTCGAGCGCGAGCGCGGCAAACATTGGCGGTGCATCCGCAGGCACATTGACCCTGGCCATAGCGCCGTAGATGTAACCGAGAAAAGCAGGGCGCATTCTGCCGTGATGTTCGATGACTGCCTTCAGCGCGGTAATGGCGCCTGCTGAGAACCCGAGCAAGCCGACGCGCGCGGGGTCGATCGACCATGTCGCGGCCGCATCGCGGACCATGTCGATTGCCGCAACAGCATCTTCAACCGCTCTGGGTTCCGAAAGGGAAATTTCCGTTTCGCCGTTACCGATTTCGGCCATCATCGCCATCAATTCGCCGCCGAAGGCCGCATCGTCAGCGTTTGTGCGGTTCAGGCGGTATTTAAGGACAAAGGCTGCGATGCCCCGCTCGGCCAGCCACTTGGCAACTGGCCAACCTTCATTCTCCAAAGAGAGAAATTGATATCCGCCACCCGGTAGAACAATGACTGCTGCGCCTGTCGCTTTTTTAGGCTCCGGCAGGAACGGCGTAAGCGTAGGACGAACGACGTTCCGGACGACCAGTTCGCCCATTATGCTGTTCCATTGCTCAGCCTCCGTCTCCCCTATCTTGTCTGGATAGAGGGGGATCTCACCTGCTTGCGAAGGAGGGTCAACGCGGACAAGCGGCGGCAAAGTGATATGGCTCATTGATGCCCGAAGCCTCTCTTATGCGTTCTGCTTGCCGACATTTTCGCGTTCGATGCGTACGCAGAGTTCGAGCGCTGACGATGAAATATGCAGCATTTGCCCATCTTGCCGTGCCTCAGCACCGTCCGAAAGATGAACGGCGTATCCGTCAGGATACTGCCATGTAGGAACGTAGATTTCGGTCGGGGCCGAAATGCCTGCGTCCACCATAATGACCGCTTCGAAAGCGCCGCTGCAACGATTGAAGCGCTGGCTGATGATTGTTCCCTGGGCCGCCTGCACATAAGGGCGACTGAAGCCTTCAACCGCACGTCCGCCAGAGCTTGGCTCACCGGGAATCATCTGGTCTGCGGACCAGACCGAGAGGTCTTCCTGGTTCCATCCATCGCCGATCATCGGATTATTGCTGTTCGATACCGTGTAATTCCACTGGGTCGATGACAACAGCAGCCGATCGAAGGCGTTATACATCAGATCCAGCGCGCTAGTCTGGTCTGCCCAGATTGCCGGGTCGCGATCGCCAGCTGCCCATGCTTGATAGGCTTTGGCGTCATTCATATCGAATTGGATGCCGCATTCACCAATGAGCGTCGGAGCGCCGCCATTCAAATTAGCGCCAGCGCTCGCGAGAACCGACAGTTCGCGCACATAGGCATCCTCGATTGCTTGTGCGCCTTCGCGGACCTCTCCCGTCATGACATGCACCATTTGATCGGTGCTGAACCGCTTGGTCACCAGCGAAGTGATATCGTACCAGTGGCTGGCATTGATGGAGCGCACCGGCATGCCGTCGGGAAAGCCGTGCCCGCGAGCCACATCGAAAGGATCGAGTTCGGCAAAGACGAGCCAGTCATCACGAACGGAACGTATTGCGTCAGCAACGCGGTTGAAAAACGGTAGCATGTAGTCGCGTTCGTGATCGACCACTCGTCCATCACGGGCCTGGAAATAGTCTTTTGAAATCGCAATCGGCTCGCCATCCTCACTAATGTCCCAAGCGCCCGCTTCACGAAACGGATCAAGCCGTCCTGGTAGCCAGATCGACACACCATCTGAGTTAACCTGTGTTGTTCCAGCGACACCTTGGCCGAGAACAAAATCGGGCAAATTGCGGGTCAAGCCTGATGCAACCGCCAGTCCTTCGAGCGGGGTCCATAGCGCCCCTTGACCCCGAACAAGCGGTTCATCCATGGCTTTGCCGATATAACCCGTACCCGGCTCATTGAGTGTGTCAAAGCCCAGCACATTGTCCAGATGGCCGATGTGCGATGCCAAAGCATGCATGGACCCAAGATAGTGGTCTTGCAGGAATGATTGAATTCCGACCCCGCCGACCTTTAGCGCAGGAGCGAAGTCATTGCCGGCGAAAAACAATGTCCACATGATGCCATTGGCAGGCCGGGCATAATTGCCGCCCCAACTCATGGTCGGATAGGAAGCCTGCCTTCCGCCGAGTGATGCATCATAATTGTACTGCATGACCAGTGCAGCGTTGCTTGCATGGAATCTAGTGAAATCCAGACCTGCCGCCTCAAAGGTCCAACCAGGCGCGCCATCGCCGCCAGACATTCGACTCCAGACATCCTGATGGAAGTCTATGAAAACACGAAGTCCATGCTCCCCGGCGCGCCGACAGACTTCTGCGAAATACTCAAGATAGGCCTCGTCGTACTCGCCGGGGCCAGCATGCTCAACAGCCTCCCAGGTCGTTAGGAGACGAAGGCAGTTGAACCCCCAACCTGCAATCCGGGCAAGGTGACCATCAATCTCATCAAGGGGAGCAGGGCGGCCGATGAAGC
The DNA here is from genome assembly GCA_044348875.1 of Erythrobacter sp. Classification (GTDB taxonomy): domain Bacteria; phylum Pseudomonadota; class Alphaproteobacteria; order Sphingomonadales; family Sphingomonadaceae; genus Erythrobacter. Next base: position 6,652 of record JBIKSA010000095.1, read on the forward strand.
ACACCGATCGATGATCGGCAAAGTCTGTAGGCAAATAGCTATGCCCATTGGGGCTGGCGGGCACCTTGGTGTCTCCGCCAAAGTTGAGGCCACGGAGGAGAACGTGTCGCCCAGCTTCATCACGCAAAGCTGTGCCATCGATTTGGAGGCGGTTGGTCATCGCGAAAGATCAGCTCCAGCAGATTTTTGCAAAGACACGCGCGGCCGAAACCGACTGCGTGCGCATTGAGGATCCAAATTTGGGAGCGCCACGCGGGGCTGTTTGCGCCCCGCGTGGCGGCAATTCCTCAGAATCGGGAGTCGAGCGAAAGTCCGATCACACGATGCGATTCCGGGCCAGCAAACTGCGAGAAGGAAAGCGGATCGAGCTGCTGCGCTGCGGTCGGTGTTGCGAACCGCGCCGTTGGACGGAAGGTATCGAAGATATTGCGCGCAAAGATCGAAACGCCGAGGCGGTCATCATCCGTGCGGACGCCAATACGACCACCGAAAATGGCCGCCCCTTCGGTCGAAAGAATTGCGTCATTCGCGGCATTGGAGAAGGTGCCGGATCGATAGACGATATCACCTTGCACAAAGCCGTTGAGGCTTTCGCTCAATGCCGTCGTGTATTCTGCACTCAAGGTTGCTTTCCAACGCGGCGCTCCGACCAATCGGTTGCCTTCGGCGCTGACCACGGCATTGGTGAAATCGGCAACAAAATAATCGGGGCCCTCGGGCGCATA
>JBIKSA010000009.1:0-60408 GCA_044348875.1 Erythrobacter sp.
GCTGCTGCTTGCGTCCTTCCACTCCGTGAACTCCTCGAACTTGGCTAGCGTGGTCCCGTCGACCCGCTCAAGGTTCTGCTGCAGGACAGCCCGCCCCCGTTCCGTAATCTGGGCCAACCCCCGGGCCGGGCTGCTGACAAGTCCCGCCTTGCCCATGTAGGTCTTCGCCCAGTGCAGGCGATTATGGAACAACCCCTGCCGCCCGCTCGGGAGCCTCTCCGCCTTCTCCTCCTCTGAGAGTCCCAGCTTGTCCGCCATGATCGGCAGAAGTTCCTTGAGCGCCCGGGGGCCACCGGAAGCCGCGTACTCCTTGAGGAGGGGCAGCATCAGGTCTTCGTAAGTCGGTATAGGCACTTAGCGGTACTCCCGCGAGCTGAGGGCGCCGCCGGGGCACCCAAGCGATAGGGACAAAACAAGCAGGGCATGGGGCAGGCACGCGACAAATCCCTACCCAAATGAATTCCAATGTAACCCACTGGCGGAAATCACCTTAATTCAAGATCAGGCTCTTATACGCAAGCTTAACCTTCTGGCGTTAAAACGGCGTGGGCAAGTTCTTGCGCGAGTTCTGGTCAATGGACGCTGGCAATTCCCCACTTTCGCATGCTGTCGACATAAGTCAGGCAGACGCGGACTCGTGGGAAGACAAAATCGAGCATCTGTCGCAGCGGCTCTTTCTTGACGGAATTGCCAACTGGCAGTCCGTCAACATCGTGCCGCTGATGCTGATTGGCCTATGCAGCCTGGCACTGCCTGGATGGCGGCTCACCGCAGTGCTGCTTGGGCTCAACGCCTTGTGCCTCGTCGCGCTGTTCGCCGTCACCAGATCCCTGCGCCGCGCCAAAGACCCGCCCGCACAGTCCGGGTGTTGGCGTATTTACAACGGCTTGGCCTTCGTTTCCGGGGGATTGTGGGCGGGCTTGATGCTGCCCGCAGTGGCCACGCTTGGCACGGACATCAACTCCACTTTCGTGTGCGTGATCATCATCGTCTCTGTCGCGGTTACGAGTATGGTGATTGCGACCCGCCGGCGCGGATTTGCCCACTTTCTTGCGGGGGTGGTGCTTTTGCTTCTGCCGCAGACCATCTTCTATGTTGATGTCATCGGGCCGATCCCGCTGGTGGCAACGATTGCGCTTGTCCCGGCGCTGTGGGGTCTGGGTGCGGCGGTTTACCGGCAGGATCGCTCGTTGATCCGGGCCCAGCTGGAAAAGGAACATCTGACGCAAGAACTGTCGCGTGCGCTTGAGCGGGCGGAGTATCTTGCCAATCGCGATAGCCTGACGGGCTTGTACAACCGGCGCGCCTTCGAGGCGGTCGCCAATGCCATCAGTGGCGGGCCGGAAGGCGACCAGTCCTGCCTGCTTCTGATCGATCTCGATCATTTCAAGTCGATCAATGATTGCCACGGCCATGCGACCGGGGATTCTGTTCTGCAGAAATCAGCCCAACTGATCGTCGAAAGCACGCGTCCGATCGATGTTTTGGGCCGCGGCGATGGTGCTGTCGCGCGCTGGGGTGGAGAAGAGTTCCTGCTGCTGCTGCCCAATTGCGCCTTGCCGATGGCGGTGCAGGTGGCGGAGACGCTGCGTGCAAGGCTGGCCGATCTGTCCGATCCTTCATGGCCCCCGGATCTTGCCGTGTCCGGTTCCATCGGAGTGGCACTCTGGGAGCCGGGGTCGGGGCTGCACCAATGCATAAGCAAGGCTGATCAGGCGATGTACCGTGCAAAGCGGGCGGGCCGCAACCGGGTCGAGGTCTGCCAGGTAGCCGGCTCTGCCGCCGCACCTCAGGACCACGTTACCAAGGTCGCCTGAGCCCGCTTGCGGGCCGCGCCGTCCCAGCAATCAGCGAGCGGGGCGCATCATGCCCCAAAACGTAGGGCCGCCGGGAACCGTCCACGTGCAGGCCACTTCAAAACCCAACGCTCGATAGATCGCCAGATTTGCCTCGTCAGCGGTTTCCAGCCAGGCCTTGGCGCGCTCGGCATCGGCGCGCGCAAGGCCGGCCCGGATCGCGGCTCCGCCAAAGCCCTTGCCGCGATGATCGGAATGGCATCCCGCATAATGCAGATACCAGCAACCCTCTTCGGGCAGGTGTGCCTTGATCAGCGCGGCGACCTGTGCCGCGCGCCCAATCGCCGGGCCGAAGGCGAGCAGATAGGGTAGCCGCGTGCGGATCGCTTCCCACTGGCCTTCGCGCATGTACGCAGGGCTGCGCCACGCGGTGACGGCCTCGCCCTGCGACGTCATCATGATGGCACCTGCCTTGATATCCTCGGCAAAGACAATCCTGAAGGCGCGCAGCAAGGCCTGCTGACGAGCAGCGGGATCGGGCACGATGAACGAGAAAGCTGGTTCGTGCTGGAAGGCTTCGGCCAGAGTGGCGACCACCGCATCCTTGTCGGAGCGGGATGCGACGCGGCATGCGGACGCGGTGTGTGACGGGTCTGACATCGGGTTCTCACAGGTCGGCAGGGTTGCAGCGCGGGGGATGATGCACATTGACTGTTGACAGTGTCAACTGATCGCGTAGTTTGTAGACACTGTCAACGCAGGGACTCGCTCGCGATGTCGCACCGTTTCCTCAGGATTTTTTCCGCACCAATTATCGCCGCGCTGGCGGTCCATCCGGTGCTGGCCGAAGATGTGGTCGTGACGGTTGCTGGTGCGCGGGACATTTCGGGCGAGGTAGCCTGCCGCTTGTATAGCGGTCCGCGCAACTTTCCCTTCGGCAAGGGCACCGCGGGCGAAGTCCGCACCCCCCGCAGCGCCGATGGCACCGCCTGCATTTTTAGCAATCTTGCGCCGGGCAGCTACGCTCTGGTTGCAGCGCTCCTTCCCAAGGGTCAGGATGATGTGACCCGCGATTTTCTGGGGCGCCCGCGCCAGCCCTGGGGTGTGTCAAACAACATTCGTCATGCGCTGCGTGCCCCGCGCTATGACGAGGCGGTCTTTACGGTCGAGCGCGGCAAGACCACCCGCCTCAGGATCACGCTTGCGAAATGATGGCGCGCGCACAATCCGGCGCCGGCCTTGATCTGCGCGAGGCGTGTCTTGCCGAAGCGCTGGTCATCATCAGCACGTCGGGGGTCGAAAAACTCAGCATGCGCGAAGTTGCGCGCCGGATCGGGGTCTCGCATCAAGCCCCCTATCGCCATTTCGCCAGCCGCGACCATGTGCTCGCCGAGATCGTTCGGCGTGCCTTTGCCGATTTTGCGCAGGCGCTGCGAACGCCTCCGCAAACCGACGATCCGGCCGCCGATTCGCTCGCCATGGGATTTGCCTATGTGCAATTCGCCTTTGCCGAACCGCTGAAATATCGCCTGATGTTCGGCGGCACCCTGCCCGATCCGGTCCACCATCCCGACATGATGCAGGGCGCGCGTGATGCCTTCGACGTGTTGCGCCAGTCGCTGATGCGCCTGTTCAAGGCCCGCGGGCCGCAACCGGACGACGAAACGATTGATCGCGAGGCGCTGTTTGCGTGGTCTAGCTTGCACGGGGTTGTCAGCCTGCTGCGGACGGACGCGATGACAACATTGGACATTGCGCCATCGGCACGTGCCGATTTCGTGGCTCATGCCTTGCGGCAGATCGGCACGGCGCTGGGTATCAACACAGGCGGCCAAGGGCCAGATCGAGGATCGCCATGGACAGAGTAATGCGCGGCCGCTGGACGGCACGCCCCGACGGGGAATTCGTGGTGTTCATCATTGGCATGCGGATCAACCAGTTGTGGATGGTCCATCGCTGGCTCCCTCTGATCAAAGCGATGGCAGGCATGATCCGTGAACTTTCGCTCCGGCCGGAACTGGGCTTTCTGGGCGGGAAGACCTGGTTCGGGCGCACCATTGTGCTGATCCAGTATTGGCGATCTTTCGAGGATCTTGAGAACTATGCCAAGGCCAGAGACCTAAGCCATTTGCCGGCTTGGGCTGATTTTAATCGCAAGATCGGGAACGACGGCACCGTGGGCATATACCATGAGACCTACCGGATCAGGCCGGGGCAATACGAAAACGTCTTCGTCAACATGCCACCGACCTTGCTGGGCGATTGCGCCACTCTGACCGAAGCCAAGAGCCAATACGCCTCTGCACGGGGACGGATGGAGCAAGCCTGACAGCCCCCATCATTGACAGCCCGCTCCCATCATTCTGCACCGCTCAGGCGCGTGGGATGCAAGGAACGCGTATCGGGAAGCCCGTCCTGCCATTGCGGCGCGAGCAAGATCATGTCGGTCCTGCTCAAACCGAAGCCGTGAAGCAGCAGCACGATCTTTTTGGGCTTCCCTCCGGATCGGGGCTTCAGGCTGGCGCCGTTGACAATTTTCGACGACGGATTGGTGCCCTTTTCCACCCACGGCATAACATTCGGGAGCGATCCTGTGTTCTGCGGCGAGAATGAAACATACCGCACAAGAGCGATTGGCATTCCGCGCCATCCCTCTCTAATGCACACGCCATGCTGCGCATCACCGAACTGACCCTGCCGCTTCACCATCCGGACGAGGCCTTGCCTGCTGCAATCTGCAAGCGGCTGAGGATCACCCCGCGCGATCTGGTGCGGTTTGTCGTCGCGCGCCGCGGCCATGATGCGCGCGACAAGATGAACATCAATCTGGTCTATTCGGTCGACGTGAATGTGAAGAACGAGGCGGCGGTGCTCCAGCGCTTTCGCAAGGACCGCGGCGTCCAGCCCGCCCCTGACCCGCGCTACCATCTGGTTGCCACAGCACCCCAAGGTGCCACGTCCAAGCGGCCCGTTGTCATTGGTGCAGGACCATGCGGGCTTTTTGCCGGGCTCATTCTCGCCCAGATGGGGTTCCGCCCGATTATCCTCGACCGCGGCAAAGTCGTTCGTGAGCGGACCAAGGACACGTGGGGATTGTGGCGACAAGGGGTTCTCAATCCAGAATCGAACGCCCAGTTCGGCGAAGGCGGCGCCGGCACCTTTTCCGATGGAAAGCTCTACAGCCGGATCAAGGACCCGAACAACCGCGACCGCAAGGTTCTGACCGAATTCGTGAAAGCAGGCGCCCCGGCCGAAATTCTCACGGAGGCGCATCCGCATATCGGCACATTCCGGCTGGTCACGATGGTCGAGAGCATGCGCAAAAGCATTGAGGCTCTTGGCGGCGAATACCGCTTTTCAAACCGTGTTGATGGGATCGACATTGCAACCGATGCCCAGGGCGATCGCCGCGTGCGGGGAGTGCATCTGAGCACCGGCGAGTATCTGGAAGCAGACCACGTCGTGCTCGCCATCGGTCACAGCGCGCGTGACACGTTTGCGATGCTCCATGCGGCCGGCGTCCATGTCGAGGCCAAGCCGTTTTCGATCGGGGTCAGGATCGAACACCCGCAATCGTGGATCGACAAGTCACGGTTCGGCATCGAAGCGGGCAATCGCATCCTCGGCGCGGCGGAATATCACATCTCTCACCACTGCAAGAATGACCGGACGGTCTACAGTTTCTGCATGTGCCCCGGCGGCACCGTTGTTGCCGCGACTTCGGAGGAAGGCCGCGTCGCCACCAACGGCATGAGCCAGTATTCCCGCAATGAACGCAACGCAAACTCCGGGCTGGTCGTGGCGATCGATCCGGTGCGCGATTTTCCCGGCGATCCGCTGGCCGGGATCGCGTTGCAACGGCACTGGGAATCCCTAGCCTACGTGGCTGGCGGGTCGAGCTACAAGGCCCCGGCACAAAGACTGGGTGACTTCCTCGCCGGACGCCCTTCCGAAACACTTGGTTCGGTCACCCCGTCTTACAAACCCGGCGTGCATCTGACGGATCTGGCGCAATGCCTCCCGGACTATGCGGTAACCGCGATGCGTGAAGCCCTGCCCGTGTTTGGACGGCAAATTCCGGGCTATGATCACCCCGATGTGTTGATGACCGGTGTTGAAACACGCACCTCATCCCCGATCCGCTTCACCCGCGGCAAGGATTTGCAAAGCCTCAACACGGCAGGGCTGTTTCCCGCTGGCGAGGGCGCCGGCTATGCCGGAGGAATTCTGTCGGCGGCGGTGGATGGCATCAAGATTGCCGAAGCCGTGGCGTTAAGCCTTGGCGCCGCCGAAGCCCTCAGCTGCCGCGATGGTGCTTCTGTCCAATAAGGACTGGTTTGGCACGACACGTCCCCTGACCAAGCACATCAATCAAGCCTGCTGGCACCAATCCGGCTATTCACCGACGCGTCAGTCCTCGCGGCTTTGCCGGACCAGTTCAGCCAGCCGGATGCTCGTCCCTGCCAGCCCTTTGCGGGCGTGATCCGCACCGACCGACAAAGCAGTTGCGGCAGCTTCGGCGAACAGCCTGCCGCCCACCGAAACGACCGTCGGATGTTCGGACGCGATGGCGCGGCTGTGCTCGATGGTGGTGCGCAATTGATCGATAGCATGGCGGCGCGGCATGGCGTCAGACAGGCCGATATCCACCGCATCGGGATGCTGCGCGGTCAGCTGATTGGTGAGCGCTTCCTCGCTTTCCGGAAAAGCCATATCAACCTGCCAGCCCGCTGCCAGAAACTGGTCCGCCAGCAGCGTGGTGCCCAGCATGTGCTTTTCGTCCGGTGCCGTTGCCAGCAGGATCCGGTAACGGCTGTTGCGGATGGTCTGCGACGTGGGGCTATATCGGACTGCGTGCCCCGCCAATTGCAACATGCTGAGAGCGATGGTCAGATCAAGTTCGCTGCACCGATCGCCCAGCCAGGCATCGCCCAGCGCCCGGGCCGCTGGTTCGATCAGTAGGGACAGGATCGCATCGCTCGTCCATCCCTGATCGGCCAGACTTGCCATGATCGCATTAAGCGCAAGATCATCGGCATTGAGCGCCAGTTCGATCAAGCGCGTCACATATTCGGCAACGGCGGGTGGGACGGACGATGCCCCCGCCGCTTCTTGCGGCCTATCCTCAGACCATCCATCGAGCAGCAGGTCCCAGTCCGAAAACAGCCGCGCGGCTGCCATATGCTCGCTGAGGACTTCGATGTGGTTGTGACGGCCATCACGCTGGATCGACGTCCACAACTCCGCCACGGCCTTGGGTGGACCTTCAAGGGTCTGGAGAAAGCAGCCATCTTCGAACAACAGCATGCCTGTGACATCAAGACCGCGATTGCGTACCCGCGCCCGGCCCGCGAGGAGCTCAAGATCGGACCCGCGCGGCGTGGCCGTGGCAATGCTTTTGTAAGTGAGGCAGGCAACCCACTCTTCCGAGTTGCGCGTCTCCGGCGTTTCCTGGACCAGCATTTCCCTCTCCCATGCAAGGAACGAGGACAAGCGGCAATCAAGGCGCAGCGAAGCTGCGCCAAGCGGTCCGGCAGACGATCCCCATCCGCCCAAAATGTCTCGGCACGATGCTGCAACCCCAGCATCGACAATTCCGAAGCGCGCCGATCCTTAACCCTTCGGCCGATGAATCAGCCAACACTCCACGCTTGCGCAACTTCTGCCCGAAGGCGCCGATCGTCAAGCACGAAAGGTTCCGGGCAGCATTTCGCCATCATCCATCCAAAGCCTGTCGAGTAGCGCACAGCCGTCTATCCCGGGCATGATCAGGTCGAGCAGCACCAGATCGGGCCGGTGCAGCAAGGCCAGATCCCACCCGACCCGCGCCTGCATCGCTTTCAACAAGCGGGCTGCCAACATGGACCTTTTCATGACCTTCTGAGAGCGGCGCGCGGGCCGGTGGAAGTTTGTGCTTGGCTCGACAATGCGCGGCGCTTCGCCCATCACCGCGCCCATGAAACCCCTCGTCCACGTTGAACCTCGGACCTCTGCCCTTTTGCCGTGGCTGGTCATTGGATTGGCGGGGGTGCTGACCCCTGCATCGGCCATGCTGCTGTTCGCAAGCATGCCTGCTCCCTCGCTGACAGTTGGCGGGCCGATTCTGGCCGTTGCCCTGATGAGCGTCGGCATGATCGCAGCGGCAGCGGCGGGGCGGTTGTGGATCGGCGTGACGCTTTCCATAGCGACGGGCGGAGGGCTTTTCCTTCTGGCGTGGGCGCTGGGCATTGCCCCGGAGGCCCACCCGCTGTCCTGCGGGGTTGCCCTCTTCATCGCCAGCGTCAGCTTCGCCGCTCGGGGCGCCTTGTTCGCCCGGAGCGCCGCGGGAAAGGGCTGGTGGATCGCTATCGCCGTTGTCGCGGGAGAGGCCGCTATGCTGGCCACCGCCGCGGGAATGCCGGACAGCTTGCCGGATTGGCTGCTCGCGCTGCTGCCAGCGCAGTGGGCCAGCGCAGCGATCCAGACAGCGCTGGCTGGCACCGGACTGCGCGCAGCGATCCCGGAATTGCTGGCCCTCACCGGCACCGCGATGGCAACCTTGCTGGTGACCAGACTGTGGCCCCGCCGCTGGCCCTATCTGATCATGTTCACTGCCTGGCTTGGCCTTTCCGCGCTCGTCTTGGCCGGGGTGTGATCAGAACGCGGCAACCGGGAAAGCCGCCCTTCGACGTCCCGCCCGGTGTATTCACGCAGCGCGTCGCAGCGCGGCCAAATCTTCTGCCGTCAGGATCAGCCGGACGCCCAGAGACCCCGTGGGGCCCAGTACCGGATGTTTCCGTAGGCTGATGTCGACCGCGGTAATCTCGTGATGCGCGGCGCAGGCCTGCACGATCAATGTCATGAGGTATTCCTGCGTCTCGAACGTGCGGCTCCGGGCAATCGCCGCGATCTGCGCCATCAGCGGATCGTAATCGAACACGTTCGCCATTGCATCGGAGGTAACCTGCACGAGGTCAGGCGAAATCGTCAGATCGAGATTGAGGACATGGGCATCGGGCACCACGTCATCCGGGCCATACGTCCCGATCGATACAGGAAGGTGGAGGTCACGCAATTCAATGCGGGCTTGGCGGGGCATGGCTGTGGCTTTCTGTGATCACGTAACGGTCACGCAAGCTACGCCGGCAAAGCGCAACCGGCTTCGCTCCGGCGATCCGTATTCCAATTTGCCCGTCGGCTTCTAGCCAATCGCGATTACGCTTGTGAAATTCGGCCGTGGAAGCCTGCTGTATTACACTCAGGACCGGCATGGCGCATGGCGTGATCCTTTTCATCCCTGCCGGCGCCGGTTATCGCCGCCCGCGCCCCCAATCTGAAAGTTGCCCGATGAAGAATGTCCTGCGCTTGCCTGCATGTGCGCTTGCCCTGTCGATCCCCCTCCCGCTCGCCGCGCAGACGCCAGAGGAGGAAACCGCTCCGCAAGATTCTGACGCGATCATCGTCACCGGGCGCGGGCTTGATCCGGCGCTGTCGACGGGCATCTACGCTACGACCACTATTGATCGCGCGGTGATCGTCGCATCGCCATCGGGCCGGATCGAAGATGTGCTGCGCGGTGTCGCGGGCTTCCAGCAGTTCCGCCGGTCGGACAGCCGCTCGTCCAACCCGAGCGCGCAGGGCGTGACGCTCCGGGCCTTGGGCGGCAATGCTACCAGCCGCGCGCTGGTGCTGCTGGACGGCGTGCCGCTGGCTGATCCCTTCTTCGGCTACATCCCGCTATCAGCGATTGCACCGGAAACGCTGGGCACGATCAGGGTCACGCGCGGCGGCGGTTCAGGGCCGTTCGGAGCCGGCGCGCTGGCAGGCACGATCGACATGGAAAGCGCCGAGCCGGGGGGAACCGCGGGCTTCCTCGGCAGCGCAGCGATCAACGACCGGGCCGAAACCGAGGCAACCGGCGTGCTGACCCAGCGGCTGGGCAAGGGCTTTGCGGTCGCCAGCGGTCGCTGGGACCGGGGCCAAGGGTTCTTCACCACGCCCGCCGATCAACGCGTCCCCGCCTCTGCCCGCGCCGCGTTCGAAAGCTGGAATGCGTCATTGCGCGCTGTCGCGCCGCTGACGGACGAGGTTGAGGTGCAGGCCCGCGTCGCCACCTTCCGCGATGATCGCACGCTGCGGTTCCAAGGCGCCGATTCCTTCAGCCAGGGCGAAGATGCCTCGATCCGCATCGTCGGGCGCGGGGCGTGGGCCTTCGATGCGCTCGCCTATGTGCAGGCACGTGATTTCGGCAATGTGGTGATCTCGTCCACCCGCTTCACTCCGACACTGGACCAGCGGCGCACGCCGTCGACCGGGATTGGCGGCAAGTTCGAGTTGCGTCCTCCGGTGCTGGAAGGGCACGATATTCGCATCGGTGCCGATTACCGCCGCGCTGACGGAGAGTTGCAGGAAGAGGCGCTCAACGCCGTGTCGGGCGCCATTACCGAACGTCGCCGTGCCGGAGGGGCGACCAGCAATTTGGGCATCTTCATCGAGGATGACTGGCAGATCGGTCCGCTGATCCTCAACGGCGGCCTGCGCGCCGACCGCACCAGTATCACCGATGGCTTTTACCGCGCGGTCAGCGCCAATGGCGTGCCGGTCAGCACCATCACCGCCGGCCCCCGCAGCGACTGGGCGGTGAACTGGCGCGCAGGCGCGTTGTTCTATGCCACCCGCCGGCTGGAGCTTCGCGCGGCTGCCTATACCGGCCTGCGCCTGCCGACGTTAAATGAATTGTACCGCCCCTTCGTGGTGTTTCCGGTCGTGACCGAAGCCAATGCCGCGCTTGAGAACGAACGATTGGAAGGCTTCGAGATCGGATTTGACTGGCGACCGGTAAACGCCGTCGTCCTGTCAGTCACCGCCTTCGATAACGAGGTCGAAAACGCCATCGCCAATGTCACCATCGGCCCGAACCTGCGCCGCCGCGCCAATCTGCCCGCGATCGAAGCGCGCGGAATCGAGGCGAGCGTCGCCGCGAAGGTTGGTTCGGTCAGCCTTGATGGCGCGGTGGCCTGGACTGACGCCCAAGTGCGCGGCCAAGGCTCTTCGCTGGCGCTTGACGGCAACCGCCCTGCCCAGACACCCGAGTTTTCCGCGACCGTGACACTGGGCTGGGAGCCTGCTGCTGGCTGGCGCGTCGCCGGTACGCTGCGCCATGTCTCCACCCAGTTCGAAGATGATCTGGAGAGCGATGCCCTCGTCCCCGCCACCACCATCGACGCCTTCATTACGGCACCCTTGCGGGGGAAACTGTCACTGATCGCACGCGGTGAGAACCTGACGGACGAACCGATCATCACCCGCAACCAAGGCGGCTCGATCGATCTGGGCGTGCCACGCACCTTGTGGCTGGGGGTGCGCTACGGCTTCTGAACGGGCGCGCCCAAAAGCTGCTTGCGGCGGGGTGAAAGCGGAAACGCTGGAAAACTCCGCACCGCGCCTTTGCGCTAGCCGCCCCTGTCCCTAATCCGTTCCGCACTATGGCACAGATCGACATCGGGCGCGACCAAGGCGGACAGACGATCGGCATCGATCTGGCCGAGCTGCTTGCCACGCGCCTGCTGGTGCAAGGCAACTCCGGGTCGGGCAAATCGCACCTTTTGCGCCGCCTGCTTGAGGAATGCGCCGGGCAGGTCCAACAGATCATTATCGATCCCGAAGGGGATTTCGTCACCCTTGCCGATGCCTTCGGCCATGTGGTGATCGACGCGGGCGCATATTCCGCGCGCGAGATCGAGGAGCTTGCGGCACGCGTCAGACAGCACCGCGCATCGGTGGTGCTGGCGCTGGATGAACTCGAGGTCGAACAGCAGATCCGCTGCGCTGCGCTGTTCCTGACCGCGCTGTTCGATGCCCCGCGTGAACATTGGTACCCCGCGCTTGTGGTGGTCGACGAAGCGCAGATGTTCGCCCCCGCCGCGGCAGGTGAGATGAGCGATGAGACCCGCCGCCTCACCCTGTCGGCAATGACCAACCTGATGTGCCGCGGGCGCAAGCGCGGCCTGGCCGGGATCGTTGCCACCCAGCGGCTTGCCAAGCTTGCCAAGAATGTCGCCGCCGAAGCCAGCAACTTCCTGATGGGTCGCACGTTTCTCGATATCGACATGCAGCGCGCCGCCGATCTGCTGGGGATGGACCGGCGCCAAGCAGAACGGATTCGCGATCTTCAGCGTGGCCAGTTCCTCGGCCTTGGCCCGGCGATCAGCCGGCGGCCGGTGGCGGTTCATGTGGGGACTGTGCGCACTGCCGGGCGCGGCGGGGGGCAAGATCTGATCCCGCTGCCTGATGCTGCCGAGGGTGCGATGGAGGCGCTGCTGACCGACCGCCTGACCGAAGCGGCAGCCCAGCCCCAACCCGTCCGCCGCCCTCCCCCGCCCGCTGCGCCGCGCGCCGCGCTGGAGGATGCCATCGCGCTTCCCCGCGTATTGCCAAGCGTGGTTCCTAATGCCGAAGCGCCCCAATCACCCGCGCCTGCGCCGCTAGCACCGCCGCCGCCGCCCGCCGCCAATGCCGAGCCGCCCGGAACCCTCGCCGAAGTGGTCCGCGATATCGCGCTGGAGGATGGCGCAACCTTCCGCCCGGCCGCCGCGCTGTTCCGCGACTTCGCAATCCGTTGCCGCCAGCGCGGGATTGCCAGCGCACATATTGATCTGGCCCGTTTCCGCCGGATGTTTGCCTTTGCCATCAGCGGTTTGGATCAGCTGGAGGATAAAACCCAGACCGCCATCGCGCACAGCGCAGACGGGGTCGAGGATGACGTGCTCGCCCCCTATCTTGCGATCCTCATCGCCGCCACACAGAGCACCCCCATGCCGGATGAGGACGAGCTTGGCCGGCTCTACGGCAGCGCCTCGCCCAGCCGGGTGAGGCGTTTGCTTGATCATCTGGAACGGCAGGGCCGGATTGTGATGCGCGAGGATTTTGGCGGAGAGCGCAGCATCATTGTGCCGATGATCCCCGCCGCGGCGTGATGTTTCACGGGAAACACGCCAAAAGGCGGGCCTAAAGCGGGGCTGGCGGGGTCTATGGGGGGGCTGGCACGGGTCAAAGCCGCGGCTGATCCGATCTGGAGCCAGGCGAATTCACGCTGCCTTCCGCGCACGGTTCGGCGTCCGAATAGGTTGCAATTGACAATCAATCCCCGCACTCTCAGTCTGCGGGAAGGGGACGCTTTTCGAAGGGGATCAATTGAATGCAAGCGCAAATCCTTGCGCCCGCCGCCGTGTTGGTGGTGTGGTCGCTTATCATGCTGTTCTGGATGGCCGGGGTGCGGCTGCCAGCGCTGAAAAAGGCCGGGATCGACCTTGGCGCGCGGCCCGGTGGACGGGGGCAAGACCTTGAAGGGCAGCTCGATCCGCGCTTCAATTGGCCGGCGCATAATTACGCGCACCTGATGGAACAGCCGACGCTGTTTTACGCCGCCGCCTGTATCCTTGCGATCATGGGGGCAGGCGCTATCGATGTGACGCTGGCGTGGGCCTATGTGGGCTTGCGGATCGTCCATTCCATCTGGCAGGCGACGGCCAATAAGGTGCCGGTGCGGTTCATGTTGTTCATGCTGTCGAGCTTCGCCTTGGTGGGGCTGGCGCTGCGCGCGGCGATGGTGACGCTGCTGGCCGATCCCTCGGCCCTTCCGGCTTAAGCTGACACTTCAAGGAGAGAGATGATGATCGGAATGGATATTCTTCAACCCGTCGTGGCGCTGCTGGCGTGGACGATGGTGATGTGGGTGTGGATGTACGCAACCCGCATCCCGGCCATGAACAAGGCCGGGATCGACGCCAAGACCCTCGTCGGCGGCGAAGGGTCAAGCCTGCGCGCCAAACTGCCGGATAGCGTCAGCTGGAAAGCGGATAATTACAACCACCTGCATGAAGCGCCGACGCTGTTCTATGCGGTAGCGATCGTCCTGGCGATCATCGGGCAAGGCGACGGGTTCAACACCTTGTTGGCGTGGGCCTATGCTGGCTTGCGCATCACTCACAGCATCGTGCAGGCAACGGTCAACCGCGTGATCGTGCGCTTTGCGCTGTTCGCCCTGTCATCGCTGGTGCTGATGGCGCTGATCCTGCACGCAGGGATCGCTGTATTCTAGGAGCCAAAGCGGCGGAGACTTACTCCGCCGCTTCTGCTTCCTGCACGGCATGGGCACGCGCCGCTAGGTAACGCTCGCCGTCGAGCGCCGCCATGCAGCCCATGCCCGCCGCCGTCACGGCCTGACGATAGACGTGATCGGTCACGTCTCCGGCGGCAAACACGCCGGGGATCGCGGTCTTGGGCGTGCCGGGTTCCGTCAGCAGGTAGCCGCTTTCGTCCATCGGCAGCTTGCCAGCGAATAGCGAAGTCGCCGGCGCGTGGCCGATGGCAACGAAAGCCCCGTCCACTTCCAGCGTCGACGCCGCGCCGGTCACCGTATCGGTCAGCGCGAGGTGGTGGAGCATCCCGTTCTCGCCTGCCTCGAAGCTCTCCACGCCCTTGTTCCACAGCACGGTGATCTTGGGATTAGCGAACAGGCGCTCCTGCAAGATCTTCTCCGCACGCAAGGAATCGCGGCGGTGGATCAGCGTGACGTTGTCCGAATGGTTGGTGAGATACAGCGCTTCTTCCACGGCCGTATTCCCGCCGCCGATCACCGCAACTTTCTTGCCGCGATAGAAGAACCCGTCGCAGGTCGCGCAGGCCGAAACGCCCTTGCCGCCCAGCGCCATTTCGCCCGGAACGCCCAACCACTTGGCCTGCGCGCCGGTGCAAATGACAAGGCAATCGGCGATATATTCATCGCCGCTGTCGCCAATCGCGCGGAAGGGGGAGCCGTGTTCCAGATCGACCGAAACGATCGTGTCCCAGATCATCCGCGTGCCCACATGTTCGGCCTGGGCGCGCATTTCCTCCATCAGCCACGGCCCCTGCACCACATCGCGAAAGCCGGGGTAATTCTCGACATCGGTCGTGATGGTCAGCTGCCCGCCGGGCTGTAGGCCCTGCACGACAATCGGTTCCAGCATGGCGCGCGCGGCATAGATGGCGGCGGAATAGCCTGCCGGGCCGGAGCCGATGATAAGCATCTTGGTGGTGTGGGTCGCCATGGGTCGCCTCGGATGAATTTCGCAAAGTGGAATATGGGGATTTAGGCTGCGATTGTCACGCTACCAGCTTGTCGCGCAAGCGCTGTTTGCGGGCCTCGTCCACACCTAATTCAGCGGCGAGATAGGCATCCAGCGAACCATGACTGCGTGTCACGTTTGCAATGTAAGTATCGAAATATTCTGGCAGAACACCCATCAGGTTGTGCAGCGCCTCAGGATCGATCTTGCCATAATGCGCCTCCATCCGGGGGAGCGACTGGCGTTCCAGAATAGCGCGGGTGGGCGCATCATTGGTCAGCAGGAATTCGGCAATGATATCATCGTGGTGCACGCCCAGCACATGCAGCAGCAGACTGGCTGCGATGCCAGTGCGGTCCTTGCCGGCGAAGCAATGCACGAGGCTGCCGCCGTCGTTTTCATCCAGCGCGTTGAAATACCGCGTGAACATAGCGATCATCGCCGGATTGACCGGCATCCGCGTATAGACCGCCAGCATCCGTTCGCGCGCCTTTTCAGGCGTCATCACAATTTGACCGCCGCCCCCTTCATGCGGCGGTGAATTGCTGGTTTCTCCATCATACGCAAGCACTTGTGCGGCGAAGTTCGGATGGCGTCTGCACGGAAAACCCTCACGCTCGCTCGTCCCGCGCAGGTCGATGACGGTGCGGATATCCAGAGCATCGATCAGCGCCAGATCATCGTCCGATGCCTCCATGTGCTGGCCCGACCGCAGCAGCACCCCGGTTTTTACCCGGCCTCCACCGGCAACATGATAACCGCCATAATCGCGAAGATTATGGATGCCTTGGGTGACAAAGAAGGGGCCGATGCGGCCGGCGTTGGACGCGCTGTCTGGAGAATCGCTGGTCATGATGCGGCACCCTTACAGCGCTCAAGGACGGGGGCAAGGCGGGGGCAAGCGAGCGCCTAGGGGATGTTGCGAGGGGGCCATACAGGGCTGCCCCAACACCTTGTGATTAATCCGGCATTTGCCACCCCTAACCCCGAGCGACATGACCTATGGTCCGCATCTTGCCGGTGGTGATGTTCACCGCAATGCACCGCGCTGAGGACGCATGGCAGGCGATCTATGCCGGCGCGCAGGATTACCTGTCGAAACCTTTCGATCCGGCCGATCCGGTCGCGCGGGTCGACACGCGCAGCGCGGTGACGGGCCAGACTGTGCACGATCAGCCTTTGGCCGCCAGTTCCCGCCGCTTGATTTAAGCCGCTGCCGCGCGCGACGGCCCGGCTAACAGCCCCCGCCCGATCACCTGCGCCTGAATTTCGGCCGCGCCTTCGAAGATGTTGAGAATCCGCGCATCACACAGCACCCGACTGATCGGATATTCCAACGCATAGCCATTGCCGCCGTGGATCTGCACGGCATTATCAGCAGCGCTCCACGCGGCCCGCGCGGCGAGCAGTTTTGCCATCCCGGCCTCGATATCGCAGCGGGTGGCGAGATCCTTGGCGCGGGCAGCCGCATAGGTCAGTTCGCGCGCCATCACGATTTCCGCCGCCATCAGCGCCAGCTTGTCCGCCACGCGCGGAAACTGCGTCAAAGCCGCACCGAATTGCTTGCGCCCCAATGCATAGCCGAGCGCGAGGTCAAAGGCGTTCCACGCCACCCCCACCGCGCGCGCGGCGGTCTGGATGCGGGCGCCTTCGAAGGTGCGCATCAGCTGTTTGAAGCCCTGCCCCTCGCGCCCGCCAAGCAGCCCGTCCGCCGCCACCGCAAAGCCATCAAGGCCCAGCGCATATTCCTTCATCCCGCGATAGCCGAGCACTTCGATCTCGCTGCCTTCGATCCCCGCATCGGGGAACGGCACGGTGTCCGTTCCGCGGGTCTTTTCCGCCAGCAGCATCGACAGACCGGCATAGCCCAGCTGCGCAGGATCAGTGCGCACCAGCATCGTCATCAGATCAGCGCGTGCAGCATGGGTGATCCACGTTTTCGCGCCCGTCACCTGCCAGCCGCCATCGCTCATCCGCTCGGCGCGGGTGCGGACTGCGGCAAGATCGCTGCCGGTATCGGGCTCGGTGAACACCGCTGTGGGCAGGCATGATCCATCGGCGATCCGAGGGAGATATTTCGCTTTCTGTTCGGGCGTTCCGTTCTCGGAAATCAGCTCGCCCGCGATTTCCGAACGCGTGCCGAGGCTACCAGCGCAAATCCACCCGCGCGACAATTCCTCCGAAACCACCGCCATCGCCAGCTTGCCAAGGCCCAGGCCGCCGTGTTCCTCGGGAATGCACACGCCAAACACGCCAAGCGCCGCCATCTGCGCGATCACAGCGTCAGGGATCAGCGCGTCGGCAAGGTGCCATGCATGGGCATGGGGTGTGATCGCTTCGGCCGTAAATGCCCGCATCTGGTCACGGACCAGATCAAGGTCATCATCGCCCAGCCCTTCATCCGGGCGCAGGCCGTCTGCCAGCAGCGCCGCAAAAGCGGCGCGGCTTTCGGCCGTATTGCCATCTGCCAGCAGCCGGGCGACTGCCGGTTGCGCGGCAAAGGCGCGGGCCTCTGTCTCGGTGCCGAAGGCGGAAGGGCGCACCACTTCATGCGCGCTCATCGGCAGGCCATATGCGATCTGCGCGAGGTATTCGCCGAACCCGATCCGCAGGCACAGCTCCTCGGTCTGGCCAAAGCGGCCCGCGCCCTGCGCCCGCGCTGCCCAATCAAGGCTGGCTTCCAGCGCCGCGATGCTGGCAGCGATCCAGGCATAGCCGTGGACGCAGTGCTGCTGACGGGTCAGCAACGCCGCATCGATCGTTCCGCGGGGCGCGACGCTCCGCTCCACCGCCGCCCGCACGTGTTCCGAATATTCGCGCGCTGCCACGATACTGGCGCGCGCTGCATCCATCCATTCGCTCATGGCAGGCGTGCTAGCAGAGCAAGCCGTGCGAAGCGAACCCGCAAATGCGCGAGGAACCCGCCCTCGGCCATCAGGCCATTGTTACAAATGTGGTTTTCCAGTCACACTCGTAGCAGCATCGTCCGCCGAATGTCTGTCAACTGCGTTAAATGATCACTTATCGCGTATAGCCCTGAACAGAATACTGATTCTGCGCAGCCACATCGCTGGCGCGCGGTACGCCTGGGGGCAGGCGAACAGGGGCACTACAGCTCTCGCGTCGGCCCTCGCGCAGGATGAGCCGTGCAGGATTCGCCCGATGGGGCCGATCCGACGGGCGGCTCATCCAGCGAAAACGGCAAGGTCAGGCCCGCTCGCGGCGGCGCTTGGCCTTGTGCACGTCATTCCTACGCGAGGTCTCATCATGCGCATTACAAAGCTCACCCTCAATTCGTCGTCGGTTCCCGCACTCGCGGCCGCCCTGCTGATCGCAAGCTTTGCGCCAGCCACGGCCAGCGCGCAGGACAGCCTTGCCGAAGAAGACGCCGCCACCGACGAAAAGCCCGACGTGATCGTGGTCACCGGTTCGCGCATCGCGCGCGATCCCAATGCAACCGCGCCGCTGCCGATCAGCACGCTTGATGCCGAAGATTTCCGGAATTTCGGCGGAACCGATCCGACGGCGGCCCTGCGCCAGATTCCGGCGCTGATTGCCTCGGGCACCGTGGCCGATTCGATCGAGCGCGGCGGCGGCGGGGTCGGTCAGGCGACGCTCAACCTTCGCCAGCTCGGCTCGAACCGGACGCTGGTGGTGATCGATGGCTGGCGGCACGTGTCCGGCGTGGCCGGCTCGCAGACGGTCGACGTGTCGACCATCCCCAACGCCCTGATCGAACGTGTCGAAGTGCTGACCGGCGGGGCTTCGGCCATTTATGGCGCCGACGCTGTGACCGGCGTGGTGAACTATGTGCTGAAGCGCGATTTCGAAGGCATTCAGCTTAACGGGCAAATGGGCATTTCGTCGCGCGGGGATGGCCGCAGCTACCGCCTCGAAGGGGTAGTCGGGCAGAATTTCGCCGATGGCCGCGGCAATGTGACGCTGGCGGCGGGCTATACCAAGGATGATGAAATCCTGTTCGGCGCCCGTGAATTCACGCGTGACAACGGGCGGGGTAACAATTCGACGACCTATGCCGACCCGGCACGGCGCTTCCAGCGCGGCGATATCAGCGCGGCGACCACGCCCAACTTCGCCAGCCGTTTCCGCCTTGGCGGCCCAGGCCCGTCGGCAACGCGCTTCCCCACCGGCCCGCTAATCCCGACGGCGGCGCAGGCGGCGACCCTGTTCCCCGGCGGCATCACCCCAGCCGAACAGGCGCTGATCGATCGCGCAGCCAATTCGCCGGCCTTCGTGGTCGGTGCTGATCCGCGCTTCGCGATCTCGTCGAACCGGGGCCTGATCTTCCGCAATGACTTCGGCTTCTTCAATGCCGATACCAACAGCAACGGCGTGCGGGACTGCAATGAAAGCTTCATCGGCCGCACCGGCTTTGGTGGCGGCGGCTGCCTTGTCACCAATGACGATGGCACCGTGCGCCCGTTCCAGGACGGCATCATTGCCACCGGCGCCAACCAGTTTGGCGGCGACGGCGCTGTCGAACGCACCAACGAAGCCTCGCTGATCCCTGGGTCGGAGCGGATTTACGCCAACCTGCGCACCAGTTTTGAATTTTCCTCCGCGGCGCGGGCGTGGGTCGATGCCAAGTATGTCCGCAACACCACCACCAGCCGCAGCAATTACAATACCTTCTACGACAGCCTGTTCATCGCGCCGGACAACCCCTTTATACCGCAAGTGTTGCGGGCTGACGCTACGGAGGCAGGCGGCCTGCGGGTCAGCCGCGACTTCCTCGATCTCGGGCCGGGCATTTCGACCGCAGAACGGGAAACCTTCCGCATCATTGGCGGGCTGGACGGGGAAATCACCCCGAACCTGCGCTATGAACTGGTCGGGAATTACGGCCGGACGGACAACGTCAACACCTTCAGCAACTCCGTTCGCTACGACCGGTTGTTCGCTGCAATCGACGTGGTGACCGATCCGCGCACGGGGCAGGCGGCGTGCCGTTCGACGGTCAATCCCGGCGCGCCCCCGCACCCGGGTTCGGAATCCTTCCCGACCATCGCGCCCGGCTTCTTCACCTTCCGTCCGGGCGCCAACAGCGGTTGCGTGCCCGCCAACCTGTTCCGCGGGATCAATTCGGTCAGCCCCGAAGCAACCGCATGGATCACCACGCCAACCACCAACCGCTTCCGGCTGGAACAGACGGTCATCACCGGCCTGCTGAACGGCGACACCGGCGGGTTCTTCAACCTGCCGGGCGGTGCGGTGCAGTTCTCGCTCGGCGCTGAATACCGCAAGGAAGAATCGCGCTCGCGCTTCAACGACCTGCTGCTGGGCAGCCTGCCCGAAGGCTCGCCGGCAGGCCCGGCGGGAACCTTCATCGGCAGCATCTCGCCCAACCAGACGCTTCTGTTCGATGCGGCTGCGCGCCAGTTCAATGCGGGCGGCCAGTTTGACGTGGCGGAGGTCTTCGGCGAAATCTTGCTGCCGCTGCTGAGCGACACGCCGTTCTTCCACGAATTGAGCGTGGGTGCAGCGGGCCGCTATGCCGATTATTCCACCGTGGGCGGCGCCTTCACCTGGAACGTCAACGGCGTGTGGGCTCCGATCGAGGACGTCCGGCTGCGCGGCACCTATGCCGTGGCAATCCGGGCGCCCAACATTGCCGAACTGTTCGATCCGCAACAGGGCGCAACCTTCCGGCCGAACGATCCGTGCAGCCAGTCGAACATCGACCGCCTGTTGGGATCGAATGATCCGGCAGCACAAAACCGGCTCAACAACTGCCGCGCTGATGGCATTCCGGTAGGTTACGAAGACCCGCTGACCGCACGCTTCTCCGGCACGTCGGGGGGCAACCCCAACCTGAGCGAGGAATCGGCCACGACCTTCACCGTCGGCGCCGTGATCCAGCCGCGCTTTATCCGTGGCCTCACCCTTTCCGCCGATTACTATTCGATCGAAATCGAGGACGCGATCCAGGCCGTAACCTCGCAGGATATCGTCGATACCTGCTATGACCTGCCGACTTTCCCGAACGATTTCTGCGGCCTGTTCACCCGTAACCGGGCGGCAGGATCGCCGACCTTCCTGGGGCTGAACTTCCTGCAGCAGACCCAGATCAACTTCGCCAAGCTCGAAACCCGCGGGGTCGATGTCCAGGCCAACTACGCCTTCGGTCTGGGCAAGAACAACTTCAACCTGCAGATCGCTGGCAACTGGACAGAGCGGCTCAATCGCTTCTTCGACCCGGTCGATACCACTCTGGTGAACCCGGGCCTGCGTGAATTGGGCGCACCGGAATGGATGGGCTCCGGCTCGGTCACCTGGAACCGCGGCGATTTCACTCTGAACTACGGGGTGCAGTATATCGGCTCGACTGCGGCGGCTTCGGTCATGCAGATTGAACGGATTCAGGCCGAATTCGGCCCCGCCGGCTTCGCGCCCGAATTCTGGGTGCACAACCTGGCCTTCAATCTCGATGCCACGGACCAGATCAGCTTCTATGGCGGCATCAACAACCTGACCGACGAAGAGCCCTACCTCGCAAGCTCGGCCTTCCCGGTGTCGGGCATCGGCCGGACGATGTTCCTGGGCGTTAACGCGCGGTTCTGATCCGGCGCAGCCCACGGGCCATAAAAAAGGGGCGGGATGGTATCGGCCATCCCGCCCCTTTCCTTTTGCGCGGTTCGCTTATTCGTAAGTGCCCAGCAAGCCGCGGGCGACCACCCAGTTGTGGATCTCGCTCGGCCCGTCATAGATGCGCATCGTGCGCAGTTTGTTGCTCATCAGGTAGAGCGGCAATTCGCGGGTCATGCCCATCCCGCCGAACATCTGCATCGCGTGATCGACGATTTCATAAGCGCTTTCGGTGCAGAACGATTTGATCATGGAGATTTCGCTGCGGGTATCGCGCCCCTCGTCGATCTTCCACGCACAGTCATAGGTCATCAGCCGCATCGCGTGGATCTTCGTCGCGGCGTCCGCGATCCAGTTCTGCACCGTCTGACGGGCCGACAGCGGCTTGCCAAAGGTCGTGCGCTGCGGGGCATATTCGATCATCATGTCCATCGCGCGCTGCGCCATGCCGATCGACCATGACGCCATCTCGATCCGCCGCGTGCCCAGCCGCACCTGCATTGGCGCAAAGCCCTGCCCCCGCTTGCCGAGCAGCTTCCAACCCGGCACCCGGCAATCGTCCAATGCAATTTCATACGTCGCCGTCCCGTCGATCATCGGGATCTTGCGCAGCACGTTGAAGCCGGGCGTGTTGCGATCGACAAGGAAGGCCGACATCCCGTTGCGGCCGTTAGGGTTCTTGTCGGTAACCGCCATCAGGATCGTGAAATCGGCTTCCGCACCCTTGGTGATCCAGATCTTGCGGCCGTTGATGATCCAGTCATCGCCATCCTGAACAGCGGTGGTGATCATCCCCTGCGGGTCGGTGCCCGCGCCGGGTTCCGAAATGCCGATCGCGCTGATCGTTTCGCCCCGGACATAGGGTTCCAGATAGGCTTCGCGCTGGCGTTCATCGGCAGCCACCATCAGCATCCGCAGGTTGGGCGAATCTGGCGGCAGGTAATAAGGCACCACGGTCTTGCCCAGCTCCTCGCTGACGCCGACCATCGCCACCATCGGCAGGTTCATCCCGCCCACTTCCTCGGGCGCATCAAGACCCCACAGGCCCAGTTCGCGCGACACGACGTCAACCTTCGCCGTCTCCTCGGCGTTGAGGTAGGTGCCCTGCCCCAGATTTTCACGCGCGATAACGGTCGCTTCGTAAGGCATCAACTGGTCGCGCACGAACTTGGCGACCAGATCCTTCAGCATCGCGTGTTCGTGATCGAGCTCGAAATTCATGTGTTCTCGTTCCTGTCTTTGATGGGTCCTGCGCCGCCCCTGACACCACAGATTACGCAAGCTGTCACCCGCCCAGATGCGCAGCCTGACATTTCTGACACGCTGCCATGAGAGATTGACCTCAATTAGAAATATGCATAGCTTCACATCTGCATATCTTTGCAGGTGACAGGGGGACTCATGCCAAGTCGGCTGATTGTATCGCGCGAACTTGCCGATATGTTCCGGTTGCTCGCGCATGCCGATCGGCTCCGCCTGATCGAGGAACTGCGCCTCGAGGAAAAGGACGTGAGCGGCCTCGCCGCCGCGCTTGATCTGCCCGCCACGCGCGTATCGCAGCACCTTGCCATGCTGCGTGCGCACCGCCTGATCGAAGAGCGCCGCGACGGGCGCAACCATTTCTACCGCCTTGCCCGCCCCCAGATCGCCGACTGGATCATCGACGCCCTTCCCTTTGTCGACATCCGTCAACGGCTGAAAGAGGCCGACCATATCGACGCCGCACGCGCCTTGTGGGGCGCGTCGCATCCCAAAGCTTGAGACGGAAAGGATTCCCCAAATGCCCCACTTTGCCAAAGGCGTGGTCAAGTTCCAGCGCGAAGTCTTCCCTGAAAAGCGCGAACTGTTCGAACGCCTCAGCACCGGCCAGAGCCCCGAGGCGCTGTTCATAACCTGCTCCGATAGCAGGGTGGAAACCGCGATGCTGACCCAGACCGATCCGGGCGAGCTGTTCATCTGCCGCAACGCCGGGAACATCGTGCCGCCGCACACCAACCAGACCGGCGGCATGACCGCATCGATCGAATTTGCAATCGGCGCGCTCAATATCCCCCATGTCGTAATCTGCGGCCACACCGAATGCGGCGCGATGAAGGGCGCAATGAACCGCGCCGCTCTGACCAGCTTGCCGCACGTCCGCGAATGGCTCGGTTTTTCGCAAGGCGCGGTTGATATCGTCGAAGCGATCGGCGCGGGCCTCGATCCCGAAGCCAAAATGCGGATGCTGCTCGAACAAAACGTCATCCTGCAATTGCAGCACCTGAAGACCCACCCGACAGTCGCGGTCGCGTTGGCCCAGAAGGCGGTTCAATTGCACGGCTGGGTCTATGATATCAAAACTGGCGAAGTGTCCGCCTTTGACGATGCCACCGGCACATGGGTTCCGGTCGAAGATCGTTACGCGGCAGACGTCGCGACCGCGATGATCGGCCAGCACGCCTGCTGACGCAGAGCCTCCGCTGAAAAGCCACGCCCCCGACCCGAAAGAGGCCTTCCCGATGCGCGCATCAACCACCGACCGCCTGACGTCTGCCGTAATCGGGCGCGATTTTCTCGCGTCGATCGTGGTGTTTCTGGTGGCCCTGCCGCTGTGCATGGGGATTGCAATTGCATCGGGCGCCCCGCCGGCGCTCGGCCTCGTCACCGGGATTGTTGGTGGGCTGGTGGTCGGATCGCTTGCGGGATCGCCGTTGCAGGTAAGCGGCCCAGCGGCAGGGATGGCGGTGCTGGTTTATCAACTGGTGCAGGAACACGGCCTCATGATGCTCGGCGTGGTGGGCCTGATCGCAGGATCGCTTCAATTCCTCGCCGGGACGCTGAAGCTTGGCCAGTGGTTCCGGGCGATTTCGCCCTCGGTAATTCAGGGGATGCTGGCGGGAATCGGCATTCTGATCCTGTTCTCACAACTCCACGTCATGCTCGACGACGCGCCGCGCGCCAGTGGACTGCTGAACATCGCCGCTATTCCCGAGGCAATCATCAAGGTCTTCCCGGTGGACGGCTCGGTGCACCACCTTGCCGCCATGGCCGGTATCGTCACCATCGCCACGATCGTGCTGTGGAACCAGTTCAAGCCCAAGAAGCTGGCGCTGATCCCGGGGCCGCTGCTCGGCGTGCTGGTCGGCACGGCGTTCGCGATTGCCTTTGCTCTGCCGATCACGCTGGTGGAGCTGCCCGCCACGCTGACCAGCGGTCTCAACATCCCGACAGCCGAGGCCTTTGCCGGGATCACCAACCCCGATATTCTGACGCTCGGCCTCGTCTTCGCCTTTGTCGCCAGCGCCGAAACGCTGCTATGCGCCACGGCCGTCGACAAGATGCACATCGGCACGCGCACTGATTACGACAAGGAACTGCGTGCCCAGGGCATCGGCAACATGATCTGCGGCGGGCTTGGCGCACTGCCAATGACCGGGGTGATCGTGCGCTCTGCAGCCAATGTTGAAGCGGGCGCTACCACCCGCGCATCCGCGATCCTGCACGGCGGCTGGCTTCTGCTGGCCGTGGCGGCCTTCCCCTTCGTGCTCAACGAAATCCCGACGTCGGTGCTTGCCGCGATCTTGGTCTATACCGGCTACAAGTTGGTCAACATCGCGCAGATCCGCAAGATCGCCGAGTTCGGGCGGCAGGAACTGGTGATCTACTTCGCCACACTGGTGGGGGTGGTCGCGATTGACCTGCTAACCGGCGTGATCCTCGGCTTCGGTCTTGCCACGCTCAAGCTGGTCTACACCTTCTCGCACCTCGATATCCGGCGCGAGCATGATGAAGCGACCAACCGGATCGATCTCTGGATGACGGGGTCGGCGACCTTCTTCTCGATCCCGCAGCTGGGGCAGGCTCTGGAAAGCTCGCCCTTCGGATCGGAGGTGCACATCCACGTCGAAAAGCTCGACTATATCGATCACGCCTGTCTGGAAATGCTCTCCTCGTGGGAAAAGCTGCACCAGAGCACGGGCGGGACGCTGATCGTGGAGTGGAACGAGCTGATGGAACGCTACGGACGGCGTTCGGAAAATCCGAGCAAGACCGAAATCCCGGGCCTTATGAAGCGCGCCGTCGCCTGACTGCAAAGCCGGGGAGGCGGCAATCAGCTGACGGGTTCGGTCGCATCTGCATTCCACAACTGCTTGGCATGTTCGATATCTTCGGCACTGGCGCGGCTAAAACGGTGGGCGACGAAATTGATCCCCTCGATCAACCACAGCGCAAGCTCAGGCTGGGCCAGGCGATAGACGCGTTTTTGACCGTGGGTTTCGGTCTCCACCAGCGCAATCGCGCGCAGCACGCCAAGGTGCTGGGACACGCGGGTCGGCGAAATCTCCAACAGATCGCCAAGTTCGTTCACCGTCTGATCGCCGGCTTGCAGTTTAAGCAGCAGGCGAATGCGGTCAGGGTGTGAAATCTGCCGCAGGACATGGGCCAGTTCGTTTGCAACAATCTTACGGCTTGGCATCCAAGCGACCTTTCTACGTAGATGAAATCTATAAATTTGAACGCGTAACGCGCAAGGCCGGCATTTGGCTCCCGCCGCTACTAATTAGCTAACTTTTAAGCACCCGCCAGCCTTTTTGTGGCCGTTGGCTGACGGCTGCCCCGCGCTGCACCATGCCCAGAAACGCGGCATCCGAGACCGCGGTCACATAGGGCGCATCTCCGGCGCAACCCGCTGTCGTGACGCCGCTATCGCGCAGCCGCGCCCAGATATCATGCAGCCGCCATGCGGAGCGTGCCGCACCTATGTAATGCAACGTCAGCGCCAGCGCGTGGATCAACCCTTGCGCATTCAGTGACAGGCGGCTTGGGCTATCACCGGCAGCTTCGCTGGTGATCAGTTGCAGGCCCCGGCCCATCCACACCATCGGCCATGCCTTGGGCGCGCCGCCGGAGTGGCTTAACATGGTGAAGATCGTGCTGCGCAGATCGGGCATCGCAATGATCGCGTCCCAAGGGGACCGGCCCGCCATCAAGGTCGGCAGCGCATCCTCGATCGCCAGGATATCAATGCCTGCCCGGTGGTGCAGGGCCGTGATCGTATCGCGCTGACAGGCGTGGACGATGAGGGCGATCGCTTCCCGCCGTTCGGCCCGGGCGGCATCGATCATCGCCGTCAGCAGTCCGGCGCGGGGAACGGGCGCGCCGCCCGCATCCTTCGGTGTGCATCGCGCGGGATGCGGGCTCATCAAAACAAGGTCGATCCCGTTATGACGGGTCAGCGCGCCGCGCGCGTGATCGATGCAATAGCTGGCGATATAATCCGCCTCTGGCAAATCGGGCGCGCCGCCGTGCTGGAAAGCCACCGGGTTCCAGCCGATCCACGGGGTAAACACCGGCGCAGACGAGACTGCGGCCGGAACAAACGCGATATTGATCCCCAGCCATTCGGCCAGTTGCGCTGTGCCTGCCTGCCAGTCCTGCGGTGCAGGTTCGCCGGACTGTGCGAGTTGCACGCCCGATGGCACCAGCGACAGAAGCTGCTCGCCCGGCACGTCAAGCGGGAGCCTGTTGGTCGGACTGCGGTGATCCATACGCCGGCTTCCTTCGATGTAACGGGAAAAGCGATTGAAGCGGCCCATTAAGTGAGCTTTTGTGATCTGAAAAATTCAATCTTTATTCGCAAACGTTCGAATTCTTGAATGATTGAAGACGTGGGTTACATCCCTTCCCGGCTTGTATCAGCGTGTCGACGCGGGCATCAGGGGCGCGGGAGATCAGGGGAGCACAACAAGCATGACCATCCACCAATTGCGCGCCGGCGCAGCATTGGCATTGTTTATCGGATCAGCCACCCACGTCGCGGCGCAGGACGCTGCGAGCGAAGCGACGCAACTGGAACAGCGCACAGCATCAAAGGCCCTGCCTCCTGAAGGCACGCGGGATGCGGAGTTTTCGACCCGTGGGTTCCTAGCAACCCGCGCCGATCCGGTGATCCTCAACGCCGCTGGAAAACCCGCTTGGAATCTGGCGGCGTATGCTTTCGTATCCGGCCCGGCGCCAGATACCGTCAATCCCAGTCTGTGGCGGCACATGACGCACCTGAAGCACCACGGGCTGTATCAGGTAACCGACAATGTCTGGCAGGTGCGCGGCTTTGACGTGTCGAATATGACGATCATTCGCGGCCAAACCGGTTGGATCCTGATCGACCCGCTAACCGGTATCGAAACCGCCAAGGCGGCGCTGGAACTGGTCAATGCGACGCTGGGCGAACGTCCCGTCACCGCAGTGATTTATTCCCACAGTCACGCCGACCACTTCGGCGGCGTGCGCGGCGTGGTGGACGAAAACGCGGTCAAGGCAGGCCGCGTCGCGGTGATCGCGCCCGATGGGTTCATGAAGGAAGCCACGTCGGAAAACATCATGGCGGGCGGTGCCATGCGGCGGAGGGCGGAATACCAGTTCGGCGCGGGCCTGGTCCCGGGCGCCACCGGACAGATGGGCAGCGGTATCGGCATGGCAATTCCCGCCGCCGTCCAGTCACTGATCGCGCCGACCGACACCATTGCCGCAACTGGCGAAACGCGCGTGGTGGACGGCGTACCGATTGAATTCCAGATCGTTTCGGGGACCGAAGCGCCGGCCGAATTCAACGTCTTTATCGCGCCCGAAAAGACATTTCTGGCAGCCGAGATCGGTACCTGCACGCTTCACAACATCCTTACCCCGCGCGGAGCGAAGGTGCGCGATGCGCGGGCTTGGGCGCATTATCTGGATGAAGCGGCGATCCGTTACGCCCCGCAAAGCGATGCGGTAATATCCAGCCATTGTTGGCCGATTTTCGGTCGTGCGCAAGGCACAGCATGGCTCGCCGCGCAGCGTGACAATTACCGCTGGCTCCACGATCAGACCGTGCGCCGCATGAACCGCGGCGAGACGATGCACGAAATCGCCGAAGCGCTGGAAAAATCGCCGCCGCCCGGCAATCTGACCGAATGGTCGACGCGCGGGTATTACGGCACGATCAGCCACAATGCGAAGGCGATCTACCAGTTCTATCTCGGCTGGTATGATGCCGTGCCGGCGAACCTCCACGCTCACCCGCCTGCAGCCCGTGCGGCGCGACTGATCGAGGCGCTGGGCGGCGCTGATCGCACACTGACGTTGGCTGAGGCCGCGTTTAGACAAGGCGATTACCGCTGGTCGTCCGACTTGCTGCAAAACCTTGTCTTTGCAGACCCTGCAAACGCGGCGGCCAAGGCCTTGCTGGCGCAATCCTACGAACAGCAGGGCTACCAGTCCGAAAGCGCGATCTGGCGCAACCAGTTCCTTGCCGCCGCCAATGACCTGAGGCGCGGGCATAGCCAGGCGAGCACGCCGCAAAGCAACGATGTGATCGCCGCGCTGTCGACGCAGGAATTGCTCGATTCCGCCGCAACCCTGTTTGCGCCGGAAAAGCCGCAAGTGCGCAATTATGCGGTCGCAATCGAAGTAACCGATCGCGGCGAAAAGGCGATGCTGGAGGTTGGCGAACAGGCGATGATCGGCCGCGTTGGCGTGCTGCCGGAAAACCCGCTGGTCACCATCCGCGGCCCGCGCCGCGCGCTGTTGGCGCTGCTGTTTGCCAAGATCCCGGTCAGCGCGGTGAAATCGTTGCCGGGTGTCACCATCGAAGGCGATCAGGTGGCATTGCAGGCCATGGTCGACGCGCTCGATGCGATGCCGCAGGGCTTCGATATCGTCACGCCGTAACGCCAGCGGGCGTGCCTTAAATCGATCACTCCGCGCTGGCCGCGGCGTGATCTGTCGGGGCGATTCTTGACAAAACGGGGCCGCACTAGGAAGGAAGCGCTCCGCCCCCATATCCGCCCCTACGAGGTCCCTTCCCGCCATGAACCACGTTCCGCTCAGCTGGACCGCGCTGGTGCTGGCCGGACAGCGCCCGGGGGTTGATCCAGTCGCTGCGCAATTCGGTTTGCAGGCAAAGGCGCTGGTGCCGGTGGCCGGCCAGCTGATGCTGGGCCGGGTGCTGATGGCGCTGGCGGATACGCCGCAGATTGCCCGGATCATCGTGCTGGCGCAGAACGCGCCCGAGCTGATGGCTCATCCGGAACTCGCCTGGGCCGCTGCCGAACCGCGCATCACCGCCCGGGTTTCGGGGACCACGATCAGCGGATCGGTGCTGGATGCGGTGAATGACCCTGCCATCGGCCTCCCAGTGCTGGTCACCACCGCCGATAATGTCATGCTGACGCCGGAGACGGTCGCCCAGTTCATAGCGGGATCGGGCGCGACCGACGTCTCCGTCGCAATGGTGGAACGCGGGCGCCTGGAGGCGGCCGTCGGCCCCAATCGGCGCACTTGGCTGACGTTCCGGGGGGGCGCTTACACCGGCGCCAATCTGTTTGCGCTCACTGCCCCTGACGCGGCCAATGCCCTGCGGTTCTGGGAGAAGGTCGAACAGGATCGCAAATCGGTGCTGCGCCTTGCCGCCCATTTCGGCCCGGCCCTGATGGTCCGCCTGCTGCTACGGCGCATGACCGTTCAGGAAGCACTCGCCGCAGCGGGCGCAAAGCTGGGAGCGAGCGCCGCTCCGGTTCTGCTCTCGGACGGGCGCATGGGCGTGGATGTCGACAAGCCGGAGGATCACGCGCTGGCCGAGCGGCTGCTGGCGGCACAGGCCTGACCACCCATGCAGCGTATCGCTCTATACGATCTGGACCGCACGGTGACCCGCGCGCCAACCTTCACGCCATTCCTCATCCATATGGCGGCCAGCGGCAATCCGCTGCGGCTGCTGGGTGTGCCGCTGTGGGTGTTGGCGATGCTGGGTTACAAGGCGAAGCTGTACGGGAGAAAACCGCTCAAGCAGTTCGGCCTGCGCCTGCTGGCGGGCCGCGTGGTTCGAAGTGCGGCCCTTGCTCCGCGCATCGATGCTTTCGTGGCACGGCAGCTGGCGCGCAATATCCAGCCGGGCGCGCGCGCGCAGATCGCCGCTGACAGGGCTGCCGGAATGGATTGTGTGCTGGTGACCGCTGCGCCTGAAATCTATGCCGATGCGATGGCCAGCGCGCTCGGTTTGGCGGCGTGCATTGCGACCCGGCATCAGCGCGATGCTGCCGGAAACCTGCTGTGCGGCATTGACGGCGCAAACAATTACGGCAGCGAAAAGGTCGCCCGCGTCGAGGCGTGGCTGACGGCGCAGGGCCTCTCCCGCGCAGACTGCCACATCACCGCGTATACCGACCATGCTAGCGACGCGCCGATCCTGAACTTTGCCGATACGGGCGTGCTGGTCGGGCATTATGCCAAGCCGCATGGGGGTTGGTCACAGGCCGACTGGAGCGGTGCCGCAGCATGAAGCGCATCTGTTTCCTCTTCAATCACGATCAAACCCATCAGATTGCGCACAGCCTGCCGATCGCGCTGGTGCTGGCGGCGCGGGGGGAGCACCGGATTGTGCTCGCCTTTTCGCGCGATGCGGTCCGAGCCGAGATCGTGCGGCAGGCCGATCCTGCGCTGTTGGCGCGGGTTGAACTGGTACACCTGAAGCTGAAGCGCGGTGGATCACGCGTGCTGGCGGGCGCATTCGAGCGATTGGCCCCTGCGACCAAATTGCTCATCTACACTGACAATTTGGAATTCTTCCGCAGCTTCGATGCCGTGGTCGTTTCCGAAAAGACCTCGCTGCTGCTCAAAACTCGTTACGGGCTCAGTAATCTCAAATTGATCCACACCCGTCACGGCGCAGGCGACCGGGCGATCGGGTTCAACCCGGAAAGCGCCGCCTTCGATCTGGTGCTGGTGTCCGGCCCCAAGATCCGCGACCGCTTGATCGGGGATGCCGGATTGCGACCTGAGCAGATCGCATTGGTGGGCTACCCCAAGTTTGATTTGTGCGCGCACAACCGGTTCGCCGATACCTTCCCCGCGCCCGAACGCCCGGTGGTAATCTACAACCCTCACCCCTCGCCCAAGCTGTCGAGCTGGTTCCGGCACGGCGCCGCAGTGATCGAAGCGTTCCGCAATCAGGATCGTTACAACCTGATCTTCGCGCCGCATGTGATGCTGTTCGAACGCAAATGGTTGGTGACGATCGAACCGCCAAGCATCGCGCGCGTCGCCCCACCGGGAACGGAATATCGCAACGACCCGCGCATCCATGTCGACACCGGCAGCACGGCGAGCAGCGACATGAGCTACACCAACCGCGCCGACATCTATCTGGGCGATGTCAGCAGCCAGATCTACGAATTCCTGCGCACGCCCCGCCCCTGCCTGTTCTTGAACAGCCACGGCGTCGATTGGCAGGATGATCCGAACTACCTTCATTGGCGCGCCGGGCCGGTGATCGACAGCGCCGACGGATTGATCGATGCGATTGATGCTGCTGTGGCCGCGCATCCCGACTATGCGCCCACCCAGCAGGCTCTGACCGATGCGACCTTCTCGCTGTCCGAACGCCCCTCGGCAGAGCGGGCGGCCGAGGCGATCAGTGCGTTTCTCGAAGGAAAACCCCGTGACTAGCTTTGGCGATTTCTGGCGTTACGGCGTGGTCAAGACACTGCGAAAATTGAAGGCAGCGGCGCTTTCGCCGGTGCTGGCGGCGCGGGGCGACGCGGCAGTGCGGTCTGCCTATGGGGTACTTATGGTGCCGAACTGGCAGGACACGACGTTCCGTTACTGCATTTTCGGCACCTATGGGCGCGATCTGTCCGATCTGTTGCTGGAGCAGCGGGATGACTTCGTGTTCGTCGATATCGGCGCCAACCAAGGTCTCTATTCGCTGATCGCGGCGCAGAACCCGAAGTGCCGCAAGATCATCGCGTTTGAACCCGTGCCGCTGACCCACGCGCGGCTGGCTGCGAATGTGGCGCTGAATGGTGGAGCGGAACGGACGGTGCTGCATCAGCTTGCCATTGCCGACAGCGTTGGCGAAGTGACGATCAGCGTCGCGGCCGATCACACCGGCACCGCCACATTGGCGGGCCGCGTCGACGGGCAAGCTGCGGGCGGCGGCGTGACCATCCAGACGATCAACGCCCCGCTGGTCGATCCGCTGCTGGCGGGTGACCTGCCGTTATTCATCAAGATTGACGTTGAAGGGCTGGAATCGGTGGTGATCGCCGAGCTTTCCAAGACGCAGACTTTTGAGCAGGTGCAGGCGATCTTCTATGAAGTCGATGACCGCTGGGCGAACGCTGGTGAAATCGAGCAGGGCCTTCGCGCGTCAGGCTTCACCCGTTTTGCGAAATATGGTCGCGGGCATCATTACGACGTGCTGGCAAGCCGCTCCTGACACACAGCTTCGGCCAGCGCGTAGCCTGACAGCCAGGCGCCCTCCACCCGCGGGGAGTGGAGGTAATCACCCGCAATGCCAATGCGCAGCGCCGGATCGAAGCGCGCGCCCTCCCCCTTCAGCGCAGCTGGCAAGGCATAAAGCCAGCGGTGCGCATCCAAGTGGACAGGCGCAGCCGGAGCGATACCCGCAGCGGTGAAGAAATCGGCGAGCAGTGTTCGCGCGGCGTCATCCTTGGGGTAGTCGATCAACTCCCGGCTTCGATCGGCCGAGGCATGGATCACCCAGTTTTCGGCACCCGTTCGCCCCGGCTTTGCCGAATTGCGCGCCGCCCAACTGATCGGAGCGGTTGCGGATCGGAAGGTATCGGCAGCGAAATCAATCGGCGCGTCGAAGCCCGCCATCACCGCCCAGCACGGCGCGGACGTAACGCTTGCTGCCAGCGCAGCTAGATCGGGCGCAGCTTCGGCCAGCAGCACTGCCGCCTGTTCGGCAGGAACAGCGACCAGCACGGTTGCCGCGGTGAAGCTCTGTTCGCCCGATTCGATCCGCCAAAGCCCCGCCTCGCGCGTCAGCCGTTCCGCGCGGACACCCCAGCGAACATCCAGCGGCGCGGCGAGTGCTTTGATGCAGGCGTTCATGCCGGGCGTGCCGACAAAGGCTTCGTCTCCCGCAGCAGGCCAGCTTGCGGCAACGCCTGCCGCCTCCCAACCGGAAACAACTTCACGAAAACCCGGATCGCGCGCGGTGAAATATTGCGCGCCGTGATCGAAGGAGACTTGCTCGCCCCCTATCTCGACGCGCCGCGCCGCCATCCGACCGCCGGGCCCGCGTCCCTTGTCCAGCACGATGATGCTTTGCCCAGCGGCAGCCAGCGCCGTTGCAGCGGAAAGCCCCGCCATACCGCCGCCGATGATGAGAATGTCTGTATGTCCGTCCATCCCGCGCAAACGCACGGGAAGCGCGGTTGTTTCAGGGCGCCGAACGCGCAGGCGCAGCTTCGGCCAGCAGCAGCGAAAATTGCCGCGCTTCATCCGCCCAGCGCGCGCGCGGTTCCCACCCGCCTGCGGCCAGCAAAAGCTGGCTGGACCGCTTGGTGAATTTGTGGCTGTTTTCGGTGTGGATGCTTTCACCCGCGCGCATGGTAAAGGGCTGGCCGCTGACATTGAAGGCCACGCCTTCCCGAGCGACCAGATGCATTTCGATGCGTGCAAACGTATCGTTCCACCGCGCTTCGTGGGCGAAGGCCGCCTGCGGGATGTCACCATCCAGCTCGCGGTTGATCCGCGCCAGAAGGTTGAGATTGAATCGCGCCGTCACGCCTGCCGCATCGTCATAGGCGGACAGCAGCACGCTTTCATCCTTGACCAGATCCATCCCGATCAGCAGCAGCGCGCCTTCTCCCAACGTCTCTCGCATCGAACGCAGCAGGTCGGTCGCGGTGCGGGCGATCATGTTGCCGATGGTCGATCCGGGGAAGAACCCGAGCTTGGGCAAGTCCGCAACCTCGGCCGGCAATTCAACACGGCGCATGAAATCAGCCTCGACCGGAAACACCGGCAGAGCGGGAAATTTTGCGGCCAAAGCGGCGGAAGACGCCCGCAGGAAATCCCCTGCGATGTCGAGCGGCACATAGGCCGAAGGTGCAATCGCCGACAACAGCAGCGGCGTTTTGACCGAAGACCCCGAACCGAATTCTACCACGGCACGGCCTGGCCCGATCAGCTTGGCGATTTCGTCCGAACGCCGGCGCAGGATTTCCGTCTCCGCCCGTGTCGGGTAATATTCGGGAAGCTGGGTGATATCCTCGAACAGCGCGGAACCCGCATCGTCATAGAACCAGCGCGCCGGGACGGCCTTTTGCGGCGCGGCCAGCCCGGCCAGAACATCGGACCGAAATGCCAGATCGACACCGTCTGCGCCGCGATTGACCAGTTTTAGGCCCTTGGCAGATGTCATCTCAGGCGTCCCTGGCCAGCCGCAGCCCGGTGAACTGCCAGCGCTGATGGGGGTAGAAGAAATTGCGGTATGACGCACGCGAATGGCCGCGCACCGTGGCGCAGCTTGCCCCGCGCAGCACCACCTGCCCGCTCATGAACTTACCGTTGTATTCCCCCACCGCGCCTTCTGCCGGGCGGAACCCGGGGTAGGGAAGATAGGCCGAGCGGGTGAACTGCCAGCCATCGCCGAACAACCCGCCCTGCCCGCGCGGCAGCACCGGGCGTGCTCCGTCAAGCTGGTTGCCGCCTGCCGGATCATGCGCCGGCGCGGATGAAGCGGCGTCCTGTCCGCGCGCGACCGCCTCCCATTCGAACTCAGTTGGCAACCGCGCACCCGCCCATGTGGCAAAAGCATCGGCCTCATAGAAGGAGATGTGCGTGACCGGCGCGTTCGGATCCCGCGCCTGCCAGCCTTGATGGGTGAAATGCTGAAGCCCGCGCCAGTACAGCGGCGCGGTGATGCCTTCGCGCTGCACCCAGCCCCAACCGTCCGCCAGCCACAGCCGCGCTTGAGCATAACCGCCGTCAGCGATGAAGGCATCCCATTCACCGTTCGTCACCAACCGGTCGGCCAGAGCAAAGGGCTCCAGCAGCACGCGGTGGCGGGGGCCTTCATTGTCGAAGGCGAAATCATCGGACAGGTGGCCGACCAGCGCGATCCCGCCAGGATGCCGATGCCAGCCCTGGGGCGCGGCAGGCGCAACAGCAGGCGGAACTTCGCCATCCCACATCGCCGGGCCGAGCGGGTTCTGGAACAGCGCATGCTTGATGTCGGTAAGCAGCAATTCGACGTGCTGTTCTTCATGCGCGATGCCGAGCGCGATCAGCGCGCCCAGCGCCGGATCAGCCAACAATGGTTCCATCGCCTGCGTCACGCCTGCGCGCCATTCCAGCACCTCGGCCACTGTAGGGCGCGACAACATTCCGCGCGCGGTCCGGCTGATGCGGGCGCCCTCTGCCTCGTAATAGGAGTTGAACAGGAACGGCCAGCGATCATCATGAAGCCGGTATCCGGCGGCGTGTTCACGCAGCAGGAAGGTTTCCCAGAACCATGTGGTGTGCGCCAGATGCCACTTGGCAGGGCTGGCATCCTCCATCGACTGGATGCTGGCATCGGCATCGCTAAGCGGTGCGGCCAGCGCCTCGGTCAGCGCGCGAACCTGACGGAAGCGTGCGCTGAGCGTCGCGGCACCCGTTGCTGCCCTATGCTGCTTGCTGGGATGCACGCGCGCTCTCCTGTGGTGCCTTGCGTCTGATGACCGGACAATGCCTGCCTGCGGTGACACAGGAAAGACGCAAAGATAAGCGCCATGCTATCGGAAAATCATCACCCCGATCAGCTTTTTGCGCGGCGCCGCTCCGAATTTAGGCGGCGTTGCTGACCTCGGCATCGCGCCCGCCCGCTGCCTCGTTGAGCATTTCTGCCACAAGGAAAGCGAGTTCCAGGGATTGTTCAGCGTTCAGGCGCGGGTCGCAATGCGTGTGATAGCGATCGCCAAGCCGCTCCTCGGTGATTGCCACCGCGCCGCCGACGCATTCGGTCACGTCCTGCCCGGTCATCTCGATATGGATGCCGCCCGGATGGCTGCCTTCGGCGCGGTGGACCGCGAAGAAGCCCTTCACTTCGCGCGTGATGCGATCAAACGGACGCGTCTTGAAGCCGGTGTCGGACTTCACGACATTGCCGTGCATCGGATCGCAGCTCCACACCACCGGATGGCCTTCGCGCTGCACCGCGCGGATGAGGCGCGGCAGGCCGTCTTCGACTTTGTCATGGCCAAAGCGGCTGATCAGCGTCATGCGCCCGGCCTCCCGGTTGGGGTTGAGTTCATCGAGCAATCGCAGCAGCGCGTCCGGCTCCAGCGAGGGGCCGCACTTCATGCCGAGCGGATTGCCGATGCCGCGCGCAAATTCGATGTGGGCGCTGCCGGGGAAGCGCGTGCGATCGCCAATCCAGAGCATGTGCGCGGACGTGGCATACCAGTCGCCCGTCAGCGAATCGCACCGTGTCATCGCCTGTTCGTAAGGTAACAACAGCGCTTCGTGGCTGGTGTAGAAGCTGGTGCCCTGCAATTGCGGGACAGTGCCGGGATCGATCCCGCACGCTTCCATGAAATCGAGCGCTTCGCCGATCCGGTCGGCCATTTCGCTGAACTTTTCCGTCCATGGTGTGCGGCCCATGAAATCGAGCGTCCACTGGTGGACCTGCCGCAGATTGGCGTAGCCGCCGCCCGCAAAGGCGCGCAGCAGGTTCAAGGTAGCGGCGGCCTGCGAAAAGGCGCGCACCATGCGCTGCGGATCATTGCGACGGGACACCGGATCGAATTCGATCCCGTTGATGTTGTCACCCAGATAGCTTGGCAGGGTGACGCCATCAATCGTCTCAGTCGGCGCAGAACGCGGCTTGGCGAACTGCCCGGCCATGCGGCCAACCTTCACCACCGGACGTTTGCTGGCGAAGGTCATGACGACTGCCATCTGCAGCAGCACACGGAACGTATCGCGGATATTGTTCGGATGGAATTCGGCAAAGCTTTCCGCGCAATCCCCGCCTTGCAACAGGAAGCCGTGTCCGTTCGCGACCTGCGCCAGATCAGCCTTCAGGGCGCGCGCCTCTCCCGCAAAGACCAGCGGCGGATAGGTCGAAAGGGTAGCCTCGGCCGCTGCCAGTTCTGCCGCATCTTCGTAATGCGGCAAATGGCGCGCTTCGTGGGCCTTCCAGCTATCCGGGGTCCAAGTATCAGGCACAGGCACAACTCTTTCTTTTCAACGACTGCGCGAACGCCGCTCGGGGGCGCGCGCTACAGGAGCGTAGCACGAATTGTAAAGCGGCAATGCCACTTTGGACAAGATTATTTCTCAACCAGTGTCATTCAGCGTTTCGATCA
The DNA here is from genome assembly GCA_044348875.1 of Erythrobacter sp. Taxonomy (GTDB): domain Bacteria; phylum Pseudomonadota; class Alphaproteobacteria; order Sphingomonadales; family Sphingomonadaceae; genus Erythrobacter. Next base: position 37,615 of record JBIKSA010000009.1, read on the forward strand.
ACGCCCCGGTGCGGCGTTGCGCGCAGCATTCGAACCGGCGCTTGCCGGCGCGGCTTCAGCCAGCGCCTGCCCTTCGGGGATGATCGCCAGCCGGAACGGGCTACTCTTGGTAAGGTAGCGTTCGGCCAGCACCTGCATCGCCTGCGGGCTGGTCTGCGAATAATCGGACAGCAGCGTGCGCAACAACGCAACACGCGCCGGATCTTGGGTCGCGCCTTCAAGGTTATACAGCCAGAACTGGTTGCCCGTCGAAGCGCGGCGGATCATCTGGCCCAGCGGCTCGGTCACGCGCTCCAACTCGTCCGCCGTGGGCGGATTGGCAGCGAGGTCCTTGGCGATACGTTCGGCTTCGGCGAAGAACACCGGTACGAATTCGGGTTCCAGCTGGGCCGCAGCAGTGATGCGTCCGCCGCTTGCCAGATCGGCAGGCCATGCCGAAAACACCTGCGGCGAATAGCTTGCCCCCGCGCGTTCACGCAGCGCTTCGAGCAGGCGATTGTTGAACAGCTGGGTAAGGATTTCAAGCTGACGGCTTTCGCGCAGCGCAGCCACCCCGCCGCCGCTTTCCCATACGACCACGGCGGCCGCCTGATTGGCATCGCCGCGGTGCGTGACAACGGTGGGCTTATCCGAAGCCGGCGCAAAAGACGGCACACGGGCGGCCACTTCCGGCACAATCGGGGCACGTGCCGGCAAGGCACCGAAGGTCAGGCGCAGTTGTTCGATGACAGCGTCAGAATCGAATTCGCCGAACACCAGCACTTCAACCGGGCCTTGCTTCAGCAGCGGCTCCCACACGGCGCGGAAGCCTTCGGGTGTCGCGGCCTTCAGCGCGACCGGATCAGGCGTGGCGAAACGCGCTTCGCCGCCGGTCACGAGATATTCCAGATCACGGTTGAGCACGCCGCCCGGGCTGGTGGAAAACGTGTTGTAGGCCAACTCCGCCCCAGCCTTCGCGCGGATCACCGGATCCTTGTCCCAGCGCGGCATGCCGAGCTTTGCAGCGAACAGGTACAACTGGTCGTTCACATCTTCCGAACGGGTTTGCGCGGTGAAGGTGAACACTGCGTCATCGACGGAGAAATCGAAGCCCAGCTTGCGGCCGGTGGCCAGCCGGTCAATCTCGTTCTGGCCAAGCTCGCCCAGACCCGATCCGACCAGCGCTGCCTCGCCCAGCGGGGCATAGACGGCGTTGGTATTATCGAACGCCCGCATTCCGGCGCCAAAGCGCACGCGCACGGTGACGCGGCCCGGTTCGGCATCGTTGGCCCACACCAGCGCCTTCACGCCATTGTCGAAATCGACTTGCTCGATCTCCAGCACGCCCAGTTGAGCCTGCATTTCAATGGTGCCAGGCGTGCCCACGGGGGGCAGGTCGGCAAAGGAAATCGTCTGGGCCGCCAGCCGTGCGGACCCATCGATCTTGGCCTCGCTGGCAAGGGCCAGCCGCAGCGCTGCAACGTCAGCCTCGTTCGCGCCGGGCGTGACATAGACAGAGCGGGTGACCGTGCCTTCGAACAGGCCGCGCGTGCGCGCCAGCACCGCATCGGGGGTGAGGCGCGGCTTCATGTTGCGGAACACGTCCAGCACCACCTTGGGCGCGGCGACCGTTTCGCGGATGTCGACTGCGTTGATCAGGTTGTCGACAAGGGTCGATCCCGATTGGACGCTTTCCTGTTCGACCTCGTTGGCGAAGACTACGTCGAACTGGGCAACCTCGCGGTTGATTTCCTCCTGCGTGGGCGGATTGGCGAGCGCGTCGGCAAGCACGCTGCGCACATCGGCAAGCGCGGCCTGCCAGTCGCCAGTCAGGGGCGCAAACGTCACGAAGGTCGCATCGGTCGAACGCGAGACATCGTCCTGCTGCACCTGCGCGTAAAGAAAGCTGCCGCCACCGCGCGCGCGGCTTTCCAGCCGGCGGTTGATGATCGCCTGCGCAACTGCATCGGTCAGCAGGCCTTCATTATAGACGATGGTGTCATTGACCTGCCGCCACGGGCGCAGCACCGCATAGGTCAGGCTGCGCGGCAGATCGGGTTCCACGCCGACCGCCAACTCGCCAATCGGGGTGTCGAGCCCTTCAGGGTCAACCGCACCGGCAGGCGCGACCGGATCGCCGAAATCGGGGGCCACACCCGGCTTGCCGCTGCCCTTCCATTCACCGAACCACTGTTCCACCAGTCCGGCCAGCACAATCGGATCGGCATCGCCCGCGACGACGATGACGGTGTTTTCCGGCCGGTACCAGCGATCATAGAACGCCTTGACCGCCTTCCCGTTTGCTGCGCGCAAGGTCGCATCAGTGCCAATCGGATTGCGCACAGACAGGCGCTGCCCGGCGAAGAACGTCTGGCGCGTCAGGTCTGCCATGCGCTGCCCTGCCCCGCCCCGCTCGCGTTTTTCGGCCAGCACGATCGGGCGTTCGGCACCAACATTGGCATCATTCAGCACAGGTTCGCGGATCATGCCGGAAAGCAGTTTGAAGCTTTCAGACAGCTTGGCGGCGTCGATGTTCGGAATGTCGAGCTTGTAGGCGGTATGGGTGGGCGATGTTTCGGCATTGGCATCGCTGCCGAACGTCGCACCCAGCCGCTGCCACGCGGAAATCGCTTCGGCCTGCCCCAGATACTTGCTCTCTCGGAACAACAGGTGCTCCAGCAAGTGAGCAAAACCCTGCTCGGTGTCGTTTTCATGCAGCGATCCGGCATCAATACGGACGCGGATCGACACCTGCCGCGGGGGAACGCCATTGCGCCGCACGGCATAACGCAGTCCGTTCTTCATCTCGCCAAACAGCCACTTGTCGTCCGCCGGCACGTCCGATCCGCGGTACAACCACGGCACTTCGCCATTGGCCTGCAACGCCTTGGGCGCGGGAACCGCTGGCTGCACGGGTTGCACCGCAATCGTCGCCGGCGGCGCAGCCTGTTGCGCCAGCAGCGGCTGCACCAGTGCGAAAGGGGAAAGCAGGATGGCGATAGCGCGAACCGCGCGGGTGGACGACGTCATGGAGCGACTATAAGGCGGCGAAGTCTGAAGCGATAGTGAATGCGTGGTTGCAAATTCTGCCGCTTCCCGCCTGCACAGCGCCCTTGTCGCTTGCGGTCCGGCGGCTTAGATAGTGCGCATGTTCATCGAAACCGAAACCACGCCCAACCCTGCGGCGCTCAAGTTCCTGCCCGGCCAGACCGTCATGGCCGCAGGCTCCCGCGAATTCGCCACGCCCGAAGCCGCCGAGGCAAGCCAGCTTGCTCAGGCCATCTTCGATACAGGCGAGGTGGTAAATGTGTTCTTCGGCGCAGATTTCATCAGTGTCACCGCAGCACCGGGCGCTGACTGGAGCGCGCTGAAGCCGCAGGTCATCGCGATCCTACTCGATCATTTCGTCTCTGAAGCCCCGCTTTTCGCTGCTGGAAGCGGCAACGGCATCAGCGTTCCGCCCGAAGACGAAGCCGTGGTTGAAGAGCGGCCGGAAGATGCTGAAATCGTCGTCGCCATCAAGGAATTGCTGGAAACCCGTGTGCGCCCAGCCGTGGCCGGTGACGGCGGCGACATCGCCTATCGCGGTTTTCGCGACGGGGTGGTCTACCTCACCCTCCAAGGGTCATGTTCTGGCTGCCCGTCCAGCACTGCCACCTTGAAGCACGGCATCGAAGGCCTGCTCAAGCATTACGTCCCCGAAGTGACCGAAGTGCGCGCGGCGTAATCATGCAGTTTCACGACAAAGTCCTGTCCGCCGAGGCATTATCCCAGCTTTTCACCGAAGCGCGCAGTTATAATGGCTGGCTGGACAAGCCGGTCAGCAACGAACAACTCCTCGCGATCTGGGACTTGGCCAAGATGGCGCCTACGTCGGCCAATATGCAGCCGGCGCGCATCGTGTGGGTAAAATCGCCCGAAGCCAAGGCGCAGCTTGCAGCCTGCGTATCAGAAGGCAATCGCGCCAAGGTGCTGGCTGCCCCCGTCACGGCAGTGATCGGTTACGACATCGACTTCCACGATGAACTGCCCTGGCTGTTCCCGCACACCGATGCGAAAAGCTGGTTCGAAGGCAGCGAAGCTGGGCGGGAAGAAGGCGCGTTTCGCAATTCCTCGCTACAAGGTGCCTATCTCATGCTCGCCGCGCGCGCGCTGGGGCTGGACTGCGGGCCCATGTCAGGCTTTGATGCTGCGGCGGTCAATGCCACGTTCTTTGCCGATGAGCCGCGCCACCGGGTAAATTTCATCTGTTCATTCGGTTACGGCGATAGCGCCAGTATTTTCGGCCGATCACCGCGCCCGGACTTTGCCCGCTTCAACCGCATCGCCTGAGCCATATCTCGCCGCTTGCGCCCGCGCGCGCGCTGAGGCATCGCGCCTGACGATGCGAACGCTAGCCATCGAAACCGCCTCGGAAGCGTGCTCCATCGCCCTGTTTGAAGGCGAGGTGCTGATCGCGCGCGACCACCGCGTAATGGGACGCGGCCACGCCGAGGCGTTGGTACCGATGATCGCAGGCCTGCCGGACAAGGGCCGGGCCGCGCGGATTGTCGTGTCCCTCGGGCCGGGCAGCTTTACCGGCGTGCGCATCGGGCTGGCGACGGCTCGGGCACTGGGCTTTGCCTGGAATGCACCGGTGCTGGGCTACCCCACTCTTGCCCTGATTGCGACGCAGGCGCGCGAGCACCATCCCGGCGATGCGGTGACCGTCTGCACCAATGGCGGCCACGGCGAATGGTTCGTGCAGGATTTCGGCAATGAAGGGTTGCCGAACGGCCCGGTCGCATCTCTAACGCCCGATGCCGCCGCCGCGCGCCCGGTTGCACAAGTGATCGCTGGCAACCGCGCGGCAGAGCTGGCGGCACGGTTGGAGGACGGGCGCGCGGCGCTTGATCTGCTGCCCGATGCGCGGGCGATGTTGCTGCTCAATCCGGCGCTCCTTACCCTCGCGCTTGCCCCGATTTATGGGCGCGGCGCAGATGCGACCCCGATGGCGGAGCGGGCGCGTTCATGACACCGCCCCTCGCCATCCTCGACCGGATCATGGCGGTGATGGAGGCGGCCTTCGATCCTGCCTATGGCGAGGCCTGGAATAGGCGGCAGGTCGCCGACGCGCTGACCATGCCCAGTACCTATGCGCTGGTTGTCGATGCCGAAGGCACCCCGATGACGGACGGCCCGGCCGAAGCTGCGGCAGGCTTTGTCCTCACCCGCCACGTGCTTGACGAAGAGGAACTGTTACTGATCGCGGTGGTGCCCGCAGCGCGGCGACAAGGCGTCGGCGCGGCGTTGATCGAGCACCTGTTCACCACCGCCCGCCAGCGCGGAACGGCGCGTATCTATCTGGAAATGCGGCGCGGCAATCCGGCCGTCCATCTGTATAGCAAGCTGGGTTTCGAACCCATCGGTGAGCGGAGAAACTATTACCGCATGTCCAACGGCGAAAGGCTGGATGCGATTACTTTTGGCCGATCAATTTAGTCCCGCAACCACTGTTAGAGTGTTGAAAAAGACTACCCCGTAGTTGCCAAGCGTTTATTCATGAGTCATGGAAAAATCAGAGGCGCATAAAAAAGACGCTGAACCGAGGTACTCATGCAAGAGCTGGAACTGAATATGAAAGAAACGCTTATCACTCTGACCAGCGATATCGTTGCCGCGCACGTCAGCAACAATGATGTCGCCGTGGCCGATCTGCCAAGTCTTATCACCAACGTTTACGGCGCGCTCGCAAATCTTGGTGAAACGCCGGTCGTTGAAGAAGCCAAGCCGCAGCCGGCTGTCGCCATCCGCAATTCGGTGAAGCCCGATTACATCGTCTGCCTTGAAGACGGCAAGAAGCTGAAGATGCTCAAGCGGTATCTTCGTACCAATTACAACATGGCGCCGGAAGAATACCGTGCGCGCTGGGGTCTGCCGGCCGATTATCCTATGGTCGCCCCCAACTATGCTGAAAAGCGTCGCGATCTGGCCAAGAAGATCGGTCTTGGCCGCAAGCCCGGCACCACGGTGGCCAAGACCCGTCGCCCCAAGAAGACGGCCTGAACCCAGACTATTCAGCGGGTGCGCAATCACCCCTGTTGAGAGGGCAGCAAGCCAGCTTGAGCAAGCAGCCTCGTCCCTGTAGGGATGAGGCTGTCTTGCTTTCGGGCGCCTCCATCCTGACGAGGAGGCGCGCATGGCGATGGAGCGTTCCTTGAACCAGAAAATCGATCTTGAACAACTCTGCGCCGAAAAGGGCCTTCGCATCACAGAGCAGCGCCGAGTGATTGCCCGCGTGCTTTCGGAAAGCGAAGATCACCCTGATGTGGAACTGCTTCACAGCCGCGCAGCTGCGATTGATCCGCGCATCTCGATTGCGACGGTGTACCGCACCGTGCGGCTGTTCGAAGAAGCGGGCATCCTTGACCGCCACGATTTCGGCGACGGGCGCTCGCGCTATGAACCCGTGCCCGAAGCGCATCACGATCACCTGATTGACGTCGAAACCGGCAATGTCGTGGAATTCGTCGATCCGGAAGTCGAGGCACTCCAGCGTCAGATTGCCGAGCGACTGGGTTACCGCCTCGTCGACCACCGGATGGAGCTTTACGGCGTGCGCCTGTCGCGCAATGACTGATTGGGACCTGCGGCAGTCCGCTGCTCGCGGGGAGGCAACGCCGATCGGTCTTGCCGGTTGGCTGCGGCTGGCGGTGCGGGCCGCGGGGCTGGTCGCGCTGCTGCTGTTGTTCGTGCCGCTGCACTACCTTTACCGTGCGGTTTCTTATGGATCGCCCTTCCCGATGCTGTTCCTGCGCTATGCCGCCCGGGTGTGCGGGGCGCGGGTGGAGATCCATGGCACCCACCTAAAACGCGACGTGTTCTTCGTCGCCAACCACATTTCGTGGATGGATATTCTGGCGCTGGCGGGGGCAAGCGGCACAGCCTTCGTCGCCAAGGCCGAACTGGCCGAAACGCCTGTGGTTGGCTGGCTCGCCAGCCTCAACCGCACCGTTTTCGTCAAGCGTGAACACCGCATGGGCGTGGCCGAACAGATCAACGCCTTGAAGGAGGCGCTGGTCGACAACTGGTCGGTGACGGTCTTCCCGGAAGGCACCACCACCGACGGGCAATCGCTGCTGCCGTTTAAAACGTCGATGCTGTCAGTGCTTGAGCCGCCGCCGCCAGGCGTGCTGGTGCAGCCGGTGACCATCGATTACGGCGCGGTCGCCGAATGGATCGGGTGGATAGGCGAAGAAGGCGGGCTCAACAACGCCAAGCGGGTGTTGTCACGCAAGGGAACATTCAGGGTCGGCCTCCACTATCTGGAACCTTTCTCCCCCGAGGATTTCCACGGCCGAAAGGCGATCAGTCAAGAATCGCGCCGCCGGATCGAAGAGTCGTTGATAGAGATCATGGGCCGGCCCTTGCGGCCTTTCGCACACACGGTCGCGCCGGTGCGGTATAAACCCAAGGTCGAGGCCGCAGATTAAAGCCCGGCCCTTACCAGCCAATCGTGGAATATCCGCACCGGGCGGCTTTCCAGCGCAACCGGTTTGCACACGAACCAGTAGGAATAGGGGCTTTCCACCGGCACGCCGGGCAGATTGATCAGTCGGTTGTCGTTGGCACGGCGCAGGTGATCGTCATGCATAATGGCAATGCCCAGCCCTTGGGCTGCGGCTTCCAGCATCAACGCGCCGGAATCATAATGGTCGATCGCTGCCGGGTCCATGCTGTCCAGCCCGTTGGCCTTCTTCCACGCCATGAAGCTTTCGGGCAGTTCATTGTGGATCAGGAAAGTCTGTTTCGCCATCGTTTCGGGCGTGATGTCGGGACCGATATTGCGGGCTGTGTCCTTGCTGCAGATCGCATGGACAAGATTGTGGTCAAGCCGCACCGCGTGCAGCCCGCTTGCCGGGCCGCGCGACAGGATGATTGCGGCGTCCAGCGTGTCGCCCACGCGGTCTTCCAGATGCGGCGCGGTGTCGATGTCGATGTGAAGTAGCGGGTGACGCTTGCGCAGCTCGCCCAGCCGCGGGAACAATCGCTGACTGCCGAACATCGGCAGCACGCCCAGCCGCAGGCGCAGCAGCGCGATATTGTCCGACTGGCTTTCCACCGCGCGGGCGAGCGCTTCCATATGCGGGTTCACCGCTTCGTAGAAGGCCTGGCCTTCATCGGTGAGCTGCATCGATTGGCGCGCGCGAGTAAACAGTTTCTTGCCGACGAATTCTTCAAGATTGCTGATGCGCCGCGACAGCGCAGAGGGGCTCAGACCGATCTCCTCAGCCGCCGCCCGCGCCGAACCGAGGCGCACAGTGCGCATGAAGGCTTCCAATGCGCGAAGGGGGGGCAGACGACGTGACGGCATGAACTCTCTCCTTGGGTAAGAGAGCATACGCCCAAGCCGCCGGATTGGATGCAAAAAATCGAAGGAAAATTGTGCAATACCGCGAAAAGTTGCGCCTATTGCACGTCCTCATCGGTCATCGGCGGGTGTAACCGCAGCCGCGTGACGTGGGTTTCATCGCCCGCCGTCACCTCAATCCGCCACCCGCTGGAATGTTCCAGCACGGTGCCGACGGACGGCACGGCCTCTGCCAACACAAAGGCTAGCCCCCCCAGCGTATCGACCGCCTCCTCAACCTCAGCAAGCCGGGGGTCGATCCGTTCGGCCACATCGTCAAGTTCAGCGCGGGCATCGCAATCCCACATGCCTTCTCCGATCGGGCTGATCAGCTCCTCGGGCGTCTCGTCATGCTCGTCCTCAATTTCGCCAACAATTTCCTCGACCAGATCCTCGATGGTGATGAGCCCGTCGGTACCCGAAAATTCATCGAGCACGATGGCAAGGTGGACGCGCTGGGTGCGCATATCGGCCAACACATCCAACGCGCCGCGCGCCTGCGGCACGTATAATGGCTGGCGCATCAGGGTGGTCCAGTCCTCGGGCGGCGGCGTGCCGTTGGCGAGGAAGGGGAAGATATCCTTGATGTGGATCATCCCGATCACGCTATCGAGCGTGTCGCGGTAAACCGGCATGCGCGAATGGCCGTGTTCGCTAAACGCTGCCACCATCTCATCCCAGCTAATCGTCGCTTCGACCGCGATGATCTTGCCACGCGGCACAGCGACGTCATCGGCATCATGTTCGGAGAAATGCAGGAGGTTGCGCAGCATCTGCCGCTCAACCCGCGACAGGTCACCGCTGCTGTTGGTGCGGTCATCGCTGCCAGCGGAGCCGTTCTCGTCCTCGTGCTCGTCAATGGCTTCTTCAAGCTGCTCGCGCAGGGAACGCGCTGCTTCCAGCCCGAGTATCTTGCGAAGCGCAGGCCAAAGCCCGCTGCTACTGTCCGCTTCTCCTGATGGGGATGCGGGCGAATGGGAATCGGCCATGGCCTTCGAAACTGCTCCTACGTGGTTTCAAGCGCCATATGGGTCAGCGATGCCCAGTTTGGCAAGTATGCGGGTTTCCAGCGCCTCCATTGCCTCGGCCTGTTCGTCGCTTTCGACATGGTCGTGACCAGCAAGATGGAGCAGACCGTGGACGATCAGATGGGTCGCATGAGCTTCAAGGGTGACGCCCTTCTCCGCCGCCTCGCGCGCGCAGGTTTCATAAGCGAGCGCAATATCGCCCAGCATGACAGGCGGGCCGTCCTGAGCGAGGCCTTCCAACTCCTCGCGTTCCAGCATCGGGAAGCTGAGGACATTGGTCGGCTTGTCCCTTGTCCGCCATTCGCGGTTGAGGGTGTGAACCTCCGCGTCGGAAGTGAACAGCAGGCTGGCGATCAGACGCGGGTTGGCAAGCAACGGCTCGCCTTCGCCCGCCGCCTGCGCGCCGCGCTCCGCCAGCGCGGCCCAATTGCCTTCCGGCCAATCTTCAATGTCGATGTCGATCTGCATGGACAGCGCCCTTAGCGCGGAATGCACCAAGCAGAAACGCTGGCGCGCATCAGGCGATCTTCACTTACAAATTCGGTGGCCTCCATGACCCCCGCGCCAGCATTCTCTGCTCAAGCCTAAGTGAGCTAACACGGCTCCGTGTATCAATGACCTTCCTGCGCGCCATCGCCGTTGCCTTCATAAGCCTCGACAATGCGGCCCACGATCGGGTGGCGCACCACGTCGGCGGCGGTGAAGCGGATTGTGCCGAAGCCGTCGACGCCCTCCAGCCGTTCAACAGCGTCGTTAAGGCCGCTCATCCTCGGGCCACCTGGAATATCGACCTGCCGGGGATCGCCGCAGACCACCATCCGGCTGTTCTGGCCAAAGCGGGTGAGGAACATCTTCATCTGTTCGCGCGTGGTATTCTGCGCTTCGTCGAGGATGATGAAACTGTCCGCCAGCGTACGCCCGCGCATGAAGGCGATCGGCGCGATCTCGATCTCGCCGTTCGCCAGCCGCCGCTCGACCTGTTCGGGCGGCATGCAGTCATTCAAGGCATCATACAGCGGACGCAGATAGGGATCGACTTTCTCTTTCATGTCACCGGGCAAGAAGCCAAGCTTCTCCCCCGCCTCCACCGCCGGGCGCGAGAGGATCAGGCGCTGGACCGAACCGGTGATCAGCTGGCTGACCGCCTGCGCGACCGCGATATAGGTCTTTCCCGTCCCTGCCGGGCCAAGCGCGAAGATGATGTCGTCCTTGGCCAGACTGCGCATATACTCGATCTGCGTCGCCGAGCGCGGCACGATGGTTTTCTTGCGCGTGCGGATCATGATCGGCGGCGCGTCCATCTCGCCCGATATAATTCCCTCCAGCGTCGGTTCCGAGGACATGGCAATCAGGGATTCGATTGCGCCGCTATCCAGTGCCTCACCCCGCGCGAGCCGGTCATACATGCTCTTGAGCGTTTCGCGGGCACGGGCGACATCATCCTCCGGCCCTTCGATCACGACCTGATGGCCGCGCGCGTGGATATAGACCCCGAGGCGGTTTTCGACCTGCACCAGATTGGCATCGAACTGACCGAACAGCGGGCCGAGCAGGGCCTGGTTCTCGAAGGTCACATCAATGCGCGCGCGCCGGGATTCCGGAATGCCGCGAGGATCGGGCGAGAGCGCCGGATGTCCGGCACGGGAGGGTCGTCGGCCCATAGGTTCCTTTGGCTGAGGCCGGGGGACAATCCCTCGTCCATGAGTCGGGAAGGTAGGCAGCCACCCGCGCAAAGCAAGCAGGCTGCGGCGAGATGGTGGTGGATAGTCATCGAACCGACGCAGGGAGTCTTCGCCAAACGCCTGATGAGATGCATCGGCAAGATGCGCCATTCATCTGCGGTTAAAGGCTAAGATGTTGATCTTGCGCGAAGGAGTCGTGCCCATGCAGCATAGTCTTGCCGTTCTCGCTGCTTTCGGCATCACAGTCAGCGCCAGCGCCGCCGCCGGGGAGCGAGCCGCGCCACCGGCTTCCGACGGTACCGCCGCTTTGATCCGCGCGATCGCGGGTGACCCCACCAAACGCCATCCGCTCGCCAAGCTTCGTGGTCCGCTCTGCCTGACGGTCGCGGCTCAGGACGTTGGCTTCGCCCGCACCGTTGCCGAGCGGATCATCGCCAACGCCAAGGCCGCCGGTGTCCCAACCCGCAGGGCCGGTTGCCGGACGAACGCTCTCGTCATGTTTTCCGAAGATGCCGCCACACAAATTGCGGCGTACCGCGCTGAGGGTAAGACATTCTTCAGGCACATGAGAGAGCGCGAGATCGACGCCGCTCTTTCCGGGCGCGATCCGGCCTATGTGTTTCAGGCGATCGAACCAACCCCGCGCATCGGGGAAGGCGATGCTGCGGCGGGCGAGAACTGGACCAAGGAACGCTCCTACCTGCGCACTCCGCAAGACCTTGTAACCACGCTGGTAGTGATCGAAAACCGGGCGGCCGGGAGTTCCACCCCGCAGCAGTTGGCCGACTACGCGACACTGCGCCTGCTGGCCCAGACCGGAGAGATCGCCGCCGAAGGCCACGCCGCTTCGCACACGATCCTGTCGCTGTTTGCAACGCCCGGCGCTGCCCCGCCCCGGCTGTCGCGTTTTGACCGCGCCTATCTCAAATCGCTCTACAAATTGCCGCGCACCGCCTTTGCCGAGGAAGTGCTGGCGGCAGCGCTGGCTTATGCGAACCGCGGAGACGAAAGCTGAAGCCGTGCAGGCGGACCGGTCAAACGGACGCGGAAACTAGCGCTTTCAGCGACTTGGTCCCCGCCTCGGCCAGCGTCACTTCAACCAGATCGCCGATCGCATATTCGCCTTCGAACCATACAGATTGCAGCCACGGCGACTTTCCGACCCATTGGCCCGGAAATCGCCCGGCGCGCTCCACCAGCACGGTGCAGGTCTTGCCGACGCTTGCCTGATTGAAGGCGTATTGGTGATCGGTGAGGCGGGCCTGCAACCGGGTGAGACGGTCATCCATCACCTCAGGCGCGATCTGGAAGTCCAACGTGGCAGCGGGGGTGCCGGGGCGCGGCGAGTATTTGAAGCTGAAGCAGGCAGCATAGCGCACTTCGTCGACGATGCGGAGGGTGTCGGCGAACTCGGCCTCCGTCTCCCCCGGGAAGCCGACGATGAAATCGCCCGACAGCGCGATGTCGGGGCGGACCGCGCGGAATTTTTCGATCAATTTCAGATAACTGTCCACCGTATGCTGGCGGTTCATCGCCTTCAGCACCCGGTCGTTTCCGGCCTGCACGGGCAGGTGCAGATAGGGCATCAGCTTGTCCACCTCGCCGTGCGCGGCGATCAGGGCTTCGTCCATGTCGTTGGGGTGGCTGGTGGTATAGCGGATGCGCGCAAGGCCATCGATACGGGCCAGCGCATGTATCAGCCCCGCCAGCCCGGTGGGGCGGCCCTTGTCGTCCTCTCCCGCCCAGGCATTGACGTTCTGGCCAAGCAGCGTGATCTCCCTCGCGCCCGCTTCGACCAGCTTGTGCGCTTCGGCGATCAGGTGGAGGAAAGGGCGCGATATTTCTGCGCCGCGGGTATAGGGCACCACGCAATAGGTGCAGAACTTGTCGCAGCCTTCCTGCACCGTCAGAAACGCGCTGGGTCCGCGTTTGGCCCGCGCCGGAAGGGCATCGAACTTGGCGATGGCGGGCATATCGGTATCGGTGGCACGTTCGCCTTTTGCCGCTTTATCAAGCATTTCCGGTAGCCGGTGATAGGCCTGCGGGCCGACTACGATGCTCACCGCCGGGGCGCGCTTCATGATTTCGTCGCCCTCGGCCTGAGCGACGCATCCGGCGACCGCGATCATGGGCGGCCTTCCGCCCTTGGCCTCAGATTGCTTGCCTGCCAACACCAGTCGGCCGATGTCCGAATAGACCTTTTCTGCAGCCTTCTCACGGATATGGCAGGTGTTGAGGATGACGAGATCGGCGTCCTCACCGTCTGCCGCAGGCTGGATACCGCGTTCCCCCAACAGCTCGGCCATGCGCTCGCCATCGTAGACGTTCATCTGGCAGCCGAAGCTTTTGACCCTGTAGGTTTGGGGAGGCGTTTGCGGTTTCATGAGGGGGCCGCCTTTAACGCCAAGCGGTACGCGGTTCAATCAGCCTGTGCCGACACGAAAAGGGCGGTGTTTCACATGAAACACCGCCGTGAACGGGGTCTAAGATGGGTCTGGACGGGGTCTGGGCCAGCCTGAAGCCGATCAAGACCCCATCAGGCGCGCCCGAAGGCACGCCGTAAATCAGGCAACAGTCGCCTTGACGATCTTGCCGGGGCTGCGCGGCGGTTCGCCCTTCGGGAGGGCGTGGACGTGTTCCATGCCGCTTTCGACCACACCCCACACGGTGTACTGCTTGTCGAGGAAGCGCGCATCATCAAGGCAGATGAAGAACTGCGAATTGGCGCTGTTCGGGTTCTGCGAACGGGCCATCGAACACACGCCTTCTACGTGCGGTTCGGCGTTGAATTCCGCCGCCAGATCAGGCTTGTCGCTGCCGCCCATGCCGGTGCCGGTCGGGTCGCCGCCCTGCGCCATGAAACCGTTGATGACGCGGTGGAAGATCACGCCATCATAGAAACCTTCGCCAGCCAGTTCGGCGATGCGCGCAACGTGGCCGGGGGCCAGATCGGGGCGCAGTTTGATCACGACGTCGCGGCCTTCGCCATCGCCGGTGTCGAGAGTGAATGTGAGGGTGTCGGCCATCGGGGTATCTCCTGAGTGATTTGCCCGGCTTTTAGCAGGCAAAAACCGCCTGTCACCCTCCTGCGCTTGCTTTTCATGACCCCCTCCGTAAACGCCTGCATATGGCCGAAGATCGCATCCTCGACGACGATCTGTTGATCGTCGATACCGGCCCCGATTCCGGGGACGGCGAAGTGCGCCCCGATGACCGCGTCGACGATGAACGTCACGACGAGGAAAACCGGCTGAAGCCATCATTCGTGAGCGCCGTTCATGATGCGCTGGCGGCCGGTGACAAAGGCGCGGTTTACGATCTGGTCGAACCGCTGCACGCCGCTGATATTGCTGACCTTATCGAACTGCTGGAACCGCGGGAACGCGCGCAGCTGGCGTCGGCGATCAGCGATCTGATGACCGGCGATGTGGTCGCCGAATTGAACGATTACGTCCGCGAAGACCTGATGGACACGCTGTCGGCGCAGGCCGTGGCGACCATCGCCGAACAGCTCGACACCGATGATGCGGTGCAGCTGATCGAGGATCTGGACGAAGCCGATCAGCGCGCCGTGATGGCGGAGCTGGAGCCGGAAACGCGCGAGGCGGTGTCCAGCGCGCTTGCCTATCCCGAAGAAACCGCCGGACGCTTGATGAGCCGGCATTTCGTGGCTGTGCCGGAACATCTGACCGTCGGCGATCTTATCGATTACCTGCGCGAAGACGGCGATCTGGACCACGATTTCTTCGAGGTCTTCGTGATCGACGAGCGGCACCATCCGGTCGGCACCTGTGCGCTGAGCTGGATTCTGACGACGCCGCGCAATGTGCGCCTGACGGATCTGATGAAGCGCGACCAGACCTTGATCCCGGTGACGATGGATCAGGAAGAAGCCGCATTAATGTTCCAGAAATACGCGCTGATTTCTGCTGCGGTGGTGGATGAAAGCGGGCGCCTGGTCGGGCAGATGACCGTCGATGACGTGGTGCACATCATCTCCGAAGAAGCGGGCGAGGATGCGCTGCTGATGTCGGGCGCGGGCGACGGTGACATCAACGAGCCGATCCGTGAGGCCTACACCGCCCGCGTGCGCTGGCTGATCGCCAATCTGGGGACGGCGGTGGTCGCCTCGTCGATCATCGCGTTCTTCGGCGCGGCGATCGAACAGCTGGTGGCGCTGGCCGTGCTCATGCCGATTGTTGCCAGCATCGGCGGCAATGCGGGGACGCAGACGATGGCAGTGGCGGTACGCGCGATTGCGACCAACCAGCTCACCCGTTCGAACACCAAGCGTATTCTTCTGCGCGAATTCCGCGTCGCGCTGCTGAATGGCGGCACGATTGCGCTGTTGATCGGGCTGGCCGCAGGTGTGCTGTTCTCCCCCATGATGGGCGTGGTCATTGCGCTGGCCATGATCATCAACATCGCGATTGCCGGCCTTGCAGGCGTGCTGGTACCGGTCATTTTCGAGCGGCTGGATCAGGACCCGGCGGTCGCTTCATCGGTATTCGTCACCATGATTACCGATTCGATGGGCTTCTTTGCCTTCTTAGGTTTGGCAGTGGCGATGGGTCTGGCCACGTTCTAACTCTCTCCCGAACGATAAGGGGAGAGAGTGATGGCAGGACGGGTAGCGGGCAAGGTGGTGTTGCTGACAGGCGGCGCGATGGGTCTGGGCAAGGCGGCGGCAACCCGGCTGCTGGCCGAGGGCGCAACGGTCATCATCACCGACATCGACGAGGCCGCGGGCCGTGCGACGGCGGCGGAACTGGGCTGCGGCTACATCCATCAGGACGTTACCGACTGGCCGCGCTGGCAAGCCGTGATCGCCGAGGTAGAGGCGCAGCATGGGCGGCTGGACGTGCTGGTCAATAATGCCGCGATCACCGTGTTCGGCTCCATCGCCGACATTTCTCCGGAAGATTTCAAGCGGTGCTACACGGTCGATGTGGATTCGATCTTCATGGGCTGCAAGGCGGCGATCCCCTTGATGGCGAAGTCCGGCGGCGGTTCCATCGTCAACTTCTCCAGTGCGGCGGGCAACAAGGTCTCGCCGGACCTTGCCGCCTATAACAGCGCCAAGGCGGCGGTGGTGACGCTGACCAAGAGCATCGCGCTCTATTGCGCGCGGGAGCAGAACGGCGTGCGGGTGAACTCGGTGCAGCCGGGCACGATCCTTACCCCCAACGTGGAAAGCGTGATCGCCGGGACCCCAGATCCGGACGCCACCCGCGCGGCATTCAGCGTGGCCCAGCCCATCGGGCGCATGGGCGAGGTCGATGATATCGCGCATCTGGTGGTCTATCTCGCCAGCGACGAAAGCAAATTTGCCACAGGCGCGCCGTTCATTGTGGACGGGGGGCTGTCGATAGCTTGATCGCAGCGGCCATCGGCCCACAATGGGGCCATGCCGCTGCACCTGACCAAGATCGCCTTCGGGGCGAAAAGCTATGACCATCTCGCGGGCTGGTTTGACGGGAGGGGCGCTGTCGGCCTCACCACCCGCAACCGCCCGACGCGGCACGAGGAGTGCGTGGGCGGATCGCTGTTCTGGATCATCAACCACGCCATCGTTGCGCGCACGCCCATTCTCGGCTTCGAAAAGACCGAGGACGGGCGCTGGGACATCGTGCTGGAACCGCGCCTGATCCGCGTCCACCAGCAGGCGAAACGCGCGCATCAGGGCTGGCGCTATCTGACCGAGGAAAAGGCGCCCAAAGACGTGGCCGATGGCGAGGATATCGGCGATGCGTTGCCCGGCAAGCTGGCGATGAAGCTGGAGCGGCTGGGGCTGGTCTGAAGCGGGTGGCTGACGGGCTACCTCCTGCCTTGCAATTGTCTCAGCCTGCCGCCCTCGTCTTCTCGGCTACCCGCCGCAGGGCGTTGACGTAAACCTCGGGCCCTTGCGCGCCGGGGATCAGGAACTTGCCCTCAACGATCATCGCGGGCACGCCGGAGATGTTCATGTCCCACGCCTGATGTTCCTCGGCCAGCACGCGGGCTTCCAGATCGGGATCATCCAGCGCGGCCTTGGCGGCTTCACGGTGCAGCCCCACGCTGGCTGCGATATCGAGCAGCACATCGCGGTTCCCCAGCGGTTGGCGCTGGTTGAAATGCGCCCGGAACAGCGCGAGCTTCAGCGCGGTCTGCATCTGCGGCCCGGCCTGTTCCAGCGCGAAGCCGAGCAGCTTGTGGCAGTCGCGCGTGTTCCACATCATCGCAGGCGGGGCGGCGTCATCACCTTCATAGGACAGCGACACCCCCGCCCCCTCCGCAATCGCCTTCATCTGGCCGCGCAGGGCCGCGCCATCTTCGGCAGAGCGGCGGTATTTGCGCTGGAGGTGGGCCTCCTGCTCCTCACCCTCGGGCGGCATGTCGGGGTTGAGTTCGAACGGCCGCCAGCGGATTTCCGCCGCGATCTCGCCCTCCAACTCGCCCAGCGCCTTGGTCAATTGGCCATAGCCGATCAGGCACCACGGGCACATGACATCGGAATAGATGTCGATGGTGAGCCGCTGTGTCACTTGTCGAGCCACCATGTCACAAGATGATGCGCAATCGCGAAGGGGCGCGGGAAATACAGCAGGTCCGTCCCCGCTTCGCCCGCGGCGCGTGCTTCTTCCAGCTCGGCGCGGGTGAACCAGCGCGCGTCTTCCAGTTCGGTGGTGTCGATGGTCAGTTCCGGATCGTCCGCCACGCTGGTGCAGCCGATCATCAACTGGCTGGGGAACGGCCACGGCTGGCTGGCGATGTAGCGCACATCGCGCACCCGGACGCCCGCTTCCTCGTGGATTTCGCGCGCGACGGCTTCTTCGATGGTTTCGCCCGGTTCGACAAAGCCTGCTAGCGCAGAATACATCTTGGGCGGGAAACGCGGCTGGCGGCCCAGCAGCAGCTTGTCCTCATGCTCGACCAGCATGATCGTGACGGGATCGGTGCGCGGGAAGTGGTCCGCGCCGCAATTGTCGCAGTGCCGCTGCCAGCCGCCTTTGACCGGCTTGGTCGATGATCCGCAGCGCGCACAGAAGCGGTGCCGCGCGTGCCAATCAACGAGGCTGCGCGCTCCGCCGTAGATCGCGAGATCCGGGGGGGAGAGAAGCTGCATCATCTGCCATGCCGCAGGCTGCGCATAGGCCGGGCCTTCCGCGCCCGCAGGCGGCACCGGAGCAAAATGCGCCTTGCCGTCCATCATGCCGAGGAACACCAGTTCGGCATCCTCGGCCACATCGGCAAGGCTGCCCCACACCAGCCCGCCCGTATCGTCCACGCCCGGCAGCAACCCGTCGAGCAGCAGCACCCGCGCGCGCCAATTCATCAGGCCCGCAAGTGCATTGTCATCGACACGGATGTGATCCGCGCGGTCAAGCGGCGATCCGGCAAACGCCATCAGCGATGTGGGAGAGGCGGGCGCGTGCATCATGCGGCTTTTTTCTTGGCGCGCATCGCGGCCAGATCAGCCTCCACGGCAGCCATGAATTCTTCACGGACCGGATAGGCTTCGGTCGGCATATATTGCGTGAACAGGCCGGTCCGCAGCTTCAGGTCGAAATCGACCGCTGCCAGCGTGCCAGCCGCCCCGCCCCAGCCGAAAGTCGCGCCCTTGGAGCGTCCGCCCGCGCCGTGGCCTTCGCCCTCCAGCCAACTGCCCTTGGTATCGACCGTGGCGGGGAGCAGATCGGACACGCCGACCCTGACGGCTTCCTCGCTCATCACGAACTTGCCGTCGATCCTGCCGTAACCCAGCAGCATCCGCAGGAAACGGTCGTAATCGCGCGGGCTCGATACCAGCCCGCCCCCGCCTGCGGGAACCTCGGGCGCATCGAGATAGACCGAGTTTGCTGCCGGATCGAGCGGGAAGACATTGCCGCCAAGGATGCCGTAATTGTCGGTCAAGCGGTGCACTTCGCTGGCGGGCACCTGCATCCATGTGCTGGTCATGCCGCAAGGTTCGAAAATGCGCTTTTTCAGGAAGGCTTCGAACTCCATGCCGCTTACCACTTCGATGACGCGGCCCAAAAGATCGATCGAGCAGGAATAGCTCCACTTGGTGGCGGGCTGATACATCAGCGGCAATTCAGCCAGCCGGTCGGCCCACACAGCCAGGCCCGGCGCAGGTGTGACATTGGGGAACCCGGGCAGCGGCATGCGGCTGACCCGCCCGCCGACCAGACCGGCTTCGTTATAGGCCGCCTGAAGCGGCCCCTTGCTGATGATCGAATAGCCCAGTCCGGCCGTGTGGGTGAGCAGTTGGCGGATCGTGATCGGACGATTGGCCGGCACCGTATCCTCCAGCGCGCCGGCCGGATCGACCAGCACGCGCATGTCGCGGAATGCTGGCAGAATTTCGGCCACCGGCTGATCAAGACCCAGCTTGCCTTCGTCGATCAGGATCATGGTCGCCATGCCGGTGATCGGCTTCGACATCGAATAGATGCGATACAGCGAATTTTCGTCAACCGGGGTGGGCTTGCCCAGCGCCAGCGTGCCGCCACCGACAGTGTGGGCGTGTTCCTGCTGATCCCAGCCGAAGGTCAGGAACAGATTGGCCAACTTGCGTTCGGAGACATAGCGGTTCGCCATCGCCGCGACATTGGGCCAGCTTTCCGCCACATCATGGGCGAGCAGCTGGCGGCCGAACGGCAGCGAAGCCAGCGCCGCGCCGCCTGCAAAAAGCGCGCTGTGCTGGAACAGGGAACGGCGCGACAGGGCTGGCGTGGCGGAAACGTGAAGGGACATGGGGCAGAATCTCCGAACCGGGTGCGGACGCCTGTCTGCGGCAGGCTGCGGCGCCGGTCAACTTTGGGGGTCCATCGTAGGGGCAATCGTGGGGTGCGGGCATATGGCCGCAGGCGGTCTTGCAAGCCAAGGGTGATTTATCCATATAAGACACATGCTCAACGCCCTTGCCTATCTCGTCGGCCTTGTCAGCCTTCTCATCGTCATCCCCGCGCAAATCCCCTTGCTCGGCTGGGCCAATTGGCTCGCTTTGCCGCTGATTGTGGTCGGCATCGTCATCGGCGCGCTGTCGTCCAAGGATGGCGGGCGCAATTTCTGCCTCGTCGTGCTGCTGATCGCGGGCGTGCGCCTGATGCTGGGCGGCGGGATTTTCTAGGCGAGCGCCAACTGCGCAGCCTTGACGAACAGGGTCGCCAAGCCGGCCTCGCCAATCCGGGCGACCGGCCACCACGTCCCCTCGCCTTCGGGCTGATCCCCCGCCGCAATGGCAACCACCTCCAACGTCAGGCTGGCATGGGAGAACCCGTGCCGCACCGCGCCCAAGCTGCGCCGATTCCCCGCCACCGGAACAGCGCCCGAACCATCGGCCCGCGCCGTCCACCCATCATCGGGTAAAGCGCGCATCCCGCCCAGCATGCCGGCGGCCGCACGGGTGACAAGCCACACGTCGGCACCTGCATTGCGGGTAATCCAGAAAGCCGTGCCGCGCCGTTCGGGCACGGCCTTTTTGGCAGGCTTGACCGGCAGGCGTTCGGGCTCCCCCTGTTTGCGGCCCTTGCAGGCATCCGCCAGCGGGCAGAGCAGGCAGCGCGGTGCCTTACTGGTGCAGGTGTGGCTGCCCAAATCCATCATCGCTTGTGCAAAATCACCTGCGCGCAAGTCCGGCGTGATCGTATCGGCAGCGGCGCGGATCGCTTTTTTCGCCTGCGGCAGCGGCTCTGCAACGGCGAACAGCCGCGCGGTCACCCGCTCTATATTGGCATCCACCACCACGGCGCGCCGCCCGAAGGCGATCGCCGCGATTGCCGCAGCGGTATAATCGCCAAGACCGGGCAGTGCGCGCAGTTCCGCCTCGGTCGAAGGAAAGCCGCCCAGCGCCGCTACAGCGCGCGCGCATTTCACCAGATTGCGGGCGCGCGAATAATAACCCAGCCCTGCCCAAGCCGCCATGACATCATCATCGCCGGCAGCGGCCAGCGCCGCCACAGTGGGCCATGTTGCCACAAACTTTGCGAAGTAGGGCTTAACCGCCGCCACGGTGGTTTGCTGCAACATCACTTCGGATAGCCACACCCGGTACGGCCAGTCCGGATCATCAGGCAGCGCCCGGCCGGGCGGAATGCGCCACGGCAGATCGCGGGCATGGCTATCATACCATGCAAGCAAGGTGTCGGAGATGCTGGCAGTCACGCGCGGCCTATGGCATGGCTGGCGGACACATGGAAAGCGACAAGTCCAACCCCGGTAAAAAGGGCAAGATTAAGCCCTACACCCGCCCGCGCGGGCAAGGCGTGCGCGCCATCGGCGATCTCATGCCGGAAATCGGCCGCACTGCGTTTCGCCGGTTCGGTTTTGTGCAAAGCTCGGTCGTCACCCGCTGGCCGGAAATCGTCGGCCCCGCCCATGCCCGCATATGCAGCCCCGAAGCGATCCGCTTCCCACCGGGCGAAAAAGCCGAAGGCATTCTGGAGCTTGTCGTCGTCGCCGCCCATGCCCCAATGATCAGTCAAGTGATCCCGGAAATCATCGAACGGGTGAACCGCTTCTTCGGCTACAAGGCGGTCGCACGGGTCAAGCTGCGGCAGGGCGCGGTGACGCCGCCACCCGACGGCAGACCTGCCAAGCCGCCCCCGTCCCTGAAGCCGATCCCGCTGGAATTGGGCGACAGCTTGCGCGATATCGGCGACCCAGAGCTTCGCACCGTGCTCGAATCGCTGGCGCGCAGTCTTTCCAACAGCGAAACGGCGCCTGCTGAGGATAAAGATACGCCATGATGAAACCTCTCCTCATGTCCGCTGCCGCCGCCGCGCTGGCGCTGATAGCCGGTTCGGTTGGCGCTCAGCCGAAAGATCTTTCGCGTCCCGACAGCACCTTCGTGCCCAAGGGCAAGCCGGGCAATTGGCAGAACGCCATCACCCGCACGGCGCGCGGCCATATGGTCGGCGATCCGCAGGCCAAGACAAAGCTCATCGAATTCATCAGCTACACCTGCCCGCATTGCGCCGATTTCACCGCGCAGGGCGAACCGGCGCTGGAATTGACGCTGCTGACGTCGGGCAAGATCAGCCTTGAAGTGCGGCCGGTGATCCGCAACGGGGTCGATCTGGCGGTGTCGCTGCTGGCGCAATGCGGCAATCCGGCTGATTTCAAGGCGCGTCACCGCGCGTTGATGTTGGCCCAGAACGATTGGCTGGACAAAGCCCGCGCGGCGCCAGTCAGCCAGCAGACCCTGTGGCAGCGCGCCGACAAGGCGGGGCGCATGAATGCGGTCAGCGCGCTTGGCCTCACGGCCCTTCTGGTCCAGCGCGGGTCTTCGCAGGCCCAGCTGGATGCCTGCGTGAGTGACGATGCCGCCGCCCGCAAACTGCTTGAAAATAACGCAGCCGATGCTGCCGAATTCAGGGTGCCGGGCACGCCCAGCTTCGTGCTGGATGGCAAGTTGTTGGAAAATGTGCACAGCTGGCAAGCGCTTTACCCCGTACTCAACGCGAAATTCACGCCCGCCGCTGACTGACCGCCCGAATTCTACGCATTGTTCACAGGCCCTTGCCCCGGATATGCTTGCTGCATCGGTGCCTGAGGCTCTATTCTTCCCGCTTACCTATCCCGAGGATTGCCGACCATGACCGTGACCCGCCTGCTTTCGCTTCCCCTGCTTGCGCTTGCGCCGCTGATGCTGGCCGCTTGCGATGATGCCGCCACCATCGATGGCGCTGCTGCATCGGGTGAAGCGCTGCCCGCAATTGCCGCTCCTGCCGGG
>JBIKSA010000061.1:0-12703 GCA_044348875.1 Erythrobacter sp.
CCCCGAAGCCCCGATCAAGCTGGTGGAATATGCCTCGCACACCTGCGGCGCCTGCGCGAACTTTGCCAAGACCGGCAAGGAACCGCTGAAGGACAAGTATGTCGCCAGCGGCGTAGTCAGCTTTGAACAGCGCGAGGTGTTCCTTAACCCCTTTGACGTGGTGATAGCCGGGCTGACGCAATGCGGTGCCAAGGAACAGATGCAACCGCTGTCGGATCAGGTGTGGCAGAACCTCGAACAGGTGTTCACCGGGCTGCAAGGCAACCAGCAGGCGGTAGAAGCCGCCGGACAGCTTCCGCTGAACCAACGGTTCGTGGCGATTGGCGAGGCGACTGGCCTTATTGAATTCTTCGCCGCGCGCGGCCTCAGCGCCGATCAGGCGCGCACCTGCCTTGCCGATTCCGCGAAGATCGAAGCGCTGGTCGCATCGGTCGGCGCGAACACCGAAAAGGACAAGGTCAGCGGCACGCCGACCTTCTTCCTGAACGGCGCACGCGTGGAAGGCACCACTTGGGATGTGCTCGAACCGGCACTCCAGCGCGCCGGCGCGCGCTGAGGCTGACGGGCGGGGGCGCAACGTCAGCAAATGCAGTTCCACCGGCTCAAGCTCAGCGGGTTCAAGAGCTTCGTCGAGCCGGCGGAACTGCGTATCGAGCCCGGCCTGACCGGGGTTGTCGGCCCCAATGGCTGCGGCAAATCCAACCTGCTCGAAGCGATCCGCTGGGTCATGGGGGAAACCTCGGCCAAGTCGATGCGGTCGGGCGGGATGGAGGATGTGATCTTTGCGGGCACATCCACCCGTCCCCCGCGCGATTTTGCCGAAGTGGTGCTCCACGCCAGCGACGATGCCGATGACGAGCTGATCGTCACCCGCCGCATCGAACGCGGCGCAGGCAGTGCTTACCGCGTCAACGGCCGCGATGTGCGCGCCAAGGACGTCGCCTTGACCTTCGCCGACGCGGCCACCGGCGCGCACTCGCCCGCGCTGGTCAGCCAGGGCAAGATTGCGCAAGTCATCGCCGCCCGCCCGGCTGAACGCCGGGCGATGCTGGAAGAAGCCGCCGGAATTGCGGGCCTCCATGTCCGCCGCAAGGATGCCGAAAGCAAGCTGCGCGGCGCAGAGGCGAACCTTGCGCGGCTGGAAGACCTGATGGCCGGGCTGGACACGCAGATCGCTTCGCTGAAGCGGCAGGCCAAACAGGCGGAACGTTACACCGAACTCACTCACAAGATTCAGTCAGCCGAAGCCCGCCTGCTGTTCGCCCGCTGGCGTGAGGCCGCCGCCGCCGCGAAAGCCGCACGCGCTGCTGCCGAAGCCGCCACAGCGCAGGTGACAGAGGCGCAGGCAGCGGTCGAAGTGGCGCAGGCTGAACAGGCCGATGCCGCGCAGGCACTCTCCGACGCGCGTGACGAATTGGCCGACCGACGCGATGATGCCAGCGCGCACGGTCACCGCATGGCAGCCCTTTCCGAAAAACTCGACGCAGCGGAAACGCGGCTCGCCGATCTGGCCCGTCAACGCCAGCGGCTGGAGGAAGATCGCTCGGATGCTGACCGGCTGACTTCTGCAGCAGTCGAGGCGCTGGCCCGGCTGACGGACGAACTGGCCGCCAGCCGCGAAGCGGTGACCGTGGCCGAAGCTGCACGCCCCGTCCTTGCCGAGCGGGCTGAAGACCGCGAACGCGCCAGCCGCACCGCCGAGCTGGCTCTGGCCAAAGCGACCGCAGATCAGGCCGGGGTCGAGGCCGAATGGCGGGTTGCCGAAGCCGCCGTCGAACAGGCCGAAGCGCGCCTTACGCGGATCGAAGGCGAGGCTGCACGCATCGCCCGCACCCGAACCGAACTCGCCGCCAGCGGTGACCCGGAGGCTGATGTGATCGCCGCGCGCGAAGCGGCCGAAGAAGCAGCGGATCAACTCAGCCGGCTGCGCACCAAACTGGCCGGGGATCAGGCCCGCAAAGCCACCTTGCAGACCGCCCGCGACGAAGCTTCATCGGCGCTAGCGGCCGCCCGCGCCGAGCTGGCCGGGGTGGAGCGCGAACACACCGCCCTGGGAAGGGACCGCGATGCCAGGGCCAAGCGGGAAGCCGGGCGACAGGGCATGGCAACCCCGCTTGACCGGGTGAGCGTTGCACCGGGTTACGAACGCGCGCTGGCCGCAGTGCTGGGGCGCGACGGCAAGTCGCCGCTGGGCGCGCCGCCGCCCTCGCAGGATGGTCGCTTCTGGGCAGGTGCCGCCGCGCCCTCGCCGGTGGCCGACAGCCTGCTATCGCGCATGACCGCCTGCCCCGATGAACTTAGCCCCCGTCTTGCGCTTGTGCATTGTGTCGACGCAGATGATGGCCGCGCGTTGGGTCCGGGCGAATGGCTGGTGACCCGCGCCGGACATCTGCGCCGCTGGGACGGCTTCATTGCCCGCGGCGAAGGCGCTGCCGAAGCGGCGCAGCTGGAAGCCGCCAACCGCTTTGCTGAACTAGACGCCGCCCTTCCCCCCTTGCGCGAAGCCGCCGCGGCTGCCGAGGCCGAGGATCAGACCGTGCGTGAGGAACTCTCCGCCTTGCAGACCGCGCTGGTTGCGCAGGAACGCGGCATTGCAGGCGCAATCGAGGCGGAACGGCAGGCGCTGCGCCGGATGGATCAGGCCGAGGCCGCGAAGGAACGGCTCGCCGCGCGGCTTGCCGAACTCGCTGCCAGCGCAGGCGATATCGAAACCCAGATCGCCGTTGCTGCGGCCGAGGTGGAAACCGCACGCGCGGCACGCGGACGCCTGCCCGCCCGCGATGCCGGACGCGCTGCGTTGGAAGCGGCACAGGCGAAAAACGCCGCCGCCCGCGCTGCGGTCCAGGCGGCGTTCGCGGAACTCGCGGCGCAGGATCAGGCGCTGGCGGCGTCCCGCGAACGGCTCGCCGGGCAGCAGGCCGACCACGCGGGCTGGCAGGCGCGATCGTCCGATGCCGAGCGGCGCATGGCTGAAACCACCCGCCGCCTTGCCGAAATCGCTGAGGAACATGCCGTCCACGCTGCCAAGCCCGCCGCGCTGACCGCCGAGATTGAGGCGGGAGAGGACACCCGCAACCGGCTTGCCGCAGAACTCGCCGACGCCGACGCCGTGATGCGGGAGGCTGACACCCGCCAGCGCGCCGCCGACGCCGCGCTGGCACAAGTGACCGAAGCGCTCGCCCAGGCCCGCGAAAGCCGCGCCAGCCTTGCTGCGCGGGCGGAAAACGAAGAACTGCGCCGCGCGGAAATGGCCCGCATTTCGGGCGAACGCTTCCAGTGCCCGCCGCCGCTGCTGGCAGACCGCTTCGGCTTCAGCGAAGACGCCCTGTCCCCTGCGGCCGACGAATCGGTGGAACTGGAAAAGCTCACCGCTGCGCGGGAACGGATCGGACCGGTCAACCTTGTCGCTGCCGATGAACTCGCCCGGATTGAAGGCGAGCACGGCACCAGCGCGCAGGAACAGGCCGAACTGGTCGAAGCCATCGCCCGCCTTCGCGGTTCGATCGGCAGCCTGAACCGCGAAGGGCGCGAGCGCCTGCGCGCTGCGTTCGAAGCCGTCGATGGGCATTTCCGCGTGCTGTTCACGCGCCTGTTTGAAGGAGGCCAGGCCCATCTGGCCCTCGTCGACAGCGACGATCCTCTGGAGGCGGGCCTTGAAATCTACGCCCAGCCGCCCGGTAAAAGGCTGCAATCGCTGTCACTTTTGTCGGGGGGAGAACAGGCTCTGACGGCAACGGCGCTGATCTTCGCGCTGTTCCTCACCAACCCCGCCCCGATCTGCGTTCTGGACGAAGTCGATGCGCCGCTGGACGATGCCAACGTGGAACGCTTCTGCGATCTGCTGGATTCGATGGTCCGCACGACAACCACACGCTATCTGATCGTGACGCATAATGCGGTGACGATGAGCCGGATGCATCGCTTATTCGGAGTGACCATGGCTGAAAAAGGCGTCTCGCGCCTCGTCAGCGTGGATCTTGGCGAAGCAGCGTTGCTGGCGGCGGAGTAGCTTTCGCCTTTACGCTTCGAGCGCCGCGGCCAAACGGGCGCGGATAGCTTTCAATCCGCCGATGATTTCAGCCATATCCGGGCCATCGGAAACCACCATACGCACGCCCGGGCGTTCTGCATGCGCCGGATCGACGCGGCGTTCATCGCTACGGCGATCATCCGTGCGCCGATCGAGCGGGGATTTGGCCGCCGCGCGAAGCACGGCTTCTGCACCCTTCAGCGTATAGCCTTCACGATTGACCAATCGATCAATCATCGCGACCATCGCGACATCGGCGGGACGGTAATAGCGCCGCCCACCGCTGCGCTTCAACGGTTTGAGCAGCGGGAACTGCGCCTCCCAGTAACGCAAAACGTGAGGCTTGATACCCATCGCATCGCTGACTTCGCCGATAGTACGCAGCGCGTCCTTGTCCTTGCCGTCATCGAAACCGGTCATCAAACCTCACCCCTTGCTGTCACCCCTTGGCGATCTGTTCCTTGAGCAGCTGACTGGCCCGGAAGGTCATCACCCGGCGCGGGGTAATTGGCACTTCAATCCCGGTTTTGGGATTGCGACCAATCCGTTCGTTCTTGTCGCGCAGCACAAAGCTTCCGAAGCCGGAAATCTTCACATTTTCACCCCGAGCGAGCGCATCGCTCATCTTGCTCAGAATTGCTTCAACCATGTCCAGCGATTCCGACCGGCTGAAGCCCATCTTACGATTGATAGTCTCTGCCAGATCTGCCCGGGTCAAAGTGCCAGCCGAACGCATCATGCGAATTCTCCTTAACGGCGCGACCCGAAAGAAGGCGCGTTGCTTACGATTTTTCTGCGCCTTTGCAAAGTGATGCCAAGGCTTTTGTCCAGTTTTCAGCAATTGTGTTAGTAACTGGCACAACTTGGCCCGCGCTGATCACATCCGGATCAGGCTGGCGCCCCAGGTAAAGCCGCCGCCCATAGCCTCCAGCATGACCAGATCGCCTGCCTTGATTCGCCCGTCTTTGCGCGCAACATCAAGCGCCAACGGCACCGATGCAGCCGAGGTATTGGCATGGCGATCAACGGTCACGATCACCTTATCGGCAGCAATGCCCAGTTTTCGGGCGGTTGCATCGAGGATGCGCGCATTGGCTTGATGCGGCACGACCCAGTCGATTTCATCTGCCGAAACACCTGTTTCCTCAAGCACTTCTTTAAGAACATCCGACAGGTTCACCACCGCATGGCGGAACACTTCCGGCCCTCTCATACGCAGATGGCCAACGGTCTGTGTGGTCGATGGGCCGCCGTCGACATAAAGCAGATCATGCTGCGCGCCGTCGGCATGCAGGCGCGCGCCGAGAATGCCGGGCGTGTCCTTGCCTGCGGTTTCGCCCGATGGCGCATCCAGCACCACCGCACCGGCGCCGTCACCGAACAGCACACAGGTGGTGCGGTCTTCCCAGTCGAGAATCCGGCTGAATGTTTCCGCGCCGATAACCAGCGCGCGTTTTGCCAAGCCGGTGCGCAGCATCGAATCGGCCACGGTCAACCCATAGAGGAAGCCCGAGCACACCGCCGCAACATCGAATGCGATCCCGCCGTTGCAACCCAACGCAGCCTGCACTTTGGTAGCGGTCGCGGGGAAGGTGTTGTCAGGCGTGGCCGTGGCAAGGATGATCAGATCGACCGATGCAGCGCCCACACCTGCATCATCCAACGCGGCCCGGGCCGCTGCAATGGCGAGCGTGGAGGTCGTCTCGTCGGGGTCAGCGATGTGGCGCTGGCGGATGCCGGTACGCGCAACGATCCATTCGTCCGAGGTATCGACACGCTCTGCCAGATCGGCATTGGTCACAACCCGGCGAGGTAGCGCCGATCCGGTGCCGATCAGCCGCGAACCGATCACGCCTTTGCCTCACTGTCTGAGGCCGCAGGTGGCGGAGCAGAGCGGCCATTGTGGCGCAGCGCACCGTCGCTCAGCCGCGAAAGGTCTTCGGCAATGCGTTCGGTCAACTTGTTTTCCAGCAGCCGCGCCGTCACCGCCACGGCGTGCGCGACGCCTTTGGCCGTAGCGCTGCCGTGGCTTTTCACCACCACGCCGTTGAGGCCGAGGAAGACCGCACCATTATGATTGTTCGGATCAAGATGATGCTTGAGCAATTCGGTCGCAGGACGCGACACCAGAAAGCCGATTTTTGACCGCAGCGAAGACGTGAAGGCCTGACGGAGCAGATCGGTGACAAACCGCGCCGAACCTTCGATCGCCTTCAACGCAATATTGCCGGAAAAACCGTCGGTGACGACCACATGGGTTTCGCCCCGGTTGATCTTGTCGCTTTCGACAAAGCCATCGAATTGCAGCGCCAGCCCGCCATTGGCAGAAGCCGCAGTCAGCATAGCGGCCGCATCGCGCAATTCTTCTGTGCCCTTGATTTCTTCGGTGCCGATGTTGAGCAGGCGCACAACGGGCCGTTCAAAGCCGTTGACGATGCGCGAATAGGCCGCGCCCATCACCGCATATTGCACCAGGTTCTTGGCGTCGGCTTCGGTATTGGCGCCCAGATCCAGCATCACCACATCATGCGCCTGCAAGGTCGGCATGATCGCGGCGAGTGCCGGTCGGTCGATCCCGGGCATGGTGCGCAGCGCAAGCTTGCTCATCGCCATCAGCGCGCCGGTATTTCCCGCGCTCACGGCGGCGCCGGCATCGCCGGTCTTCACGGCATTGACCGCAAGCCCCATCGACGTTGTCTTGGCACGGCGGATCGCCTTGCTGGGCAGTTCATCACCGCCCACCACATCATCGCAATGCAGGATTTCCGAGGCCGAACGCAGATTGGGATGATTTTCCAAAGCGGCTTCGATGCGCTTTTCATCCCCGACCAGCAGGAATTTGAAGCTGTCATGATTCCGGCGGGCCAGCGCCGCACCTTCGATCATGACGCGCACGCCTTCATCGCCGCCCATCGCATCAAGCGCGATACGCGGGAGGCTCATCGTGCGTTACTCCGGTCTATGGTAAGAGCCACCGGCAATCAGCCGACGGCAACAACCTGACGACCGTTGTAGTGGCCGCAGTGGCCGCAGATATTGTGCGGGCGCTTCAGTTCGCCGCAGTTGCCGCATTCACCGAAGGCTTCCACCTTCAGCGCATCATGCGAACGACGCATGCCGCGACGTGAGGGCGATACTTTTCTCTTGGGGACAGCCATGGTGGCACCATTTCCTCAAATAAATACATTATTCGCGCCACCGGCAAGTGATCCACCACGGCGTGATTCTCGAAGGCCGCCCTTACGGCAAGGAACAGGCGCGCACAAGCAACAGCGAGTGCGAGCTTTCCTTGGCCAGCAGCGGCGGGAAGGCGCGCGCTATAACGCATAATTCGCGCGTTGCAACCCGCGTGAGGCCGCTCTAGCTACGGTGCATATTCACGAGGGGATCTTTTCATGACCGTGCTTCCTGTAACGCTCGCTGCCGCGGCAGCGGCGGCTGTGCTCAACATCTGGCTGTCGATCCGCATCGGAGCGGTGCGCCACGCGCTCGGCATCAGCGTGGGCGATGGCGGCAGTGACGCGCTGCAACGCCGGATGCGGGCGCAATTGAACTATGTCGAAAACACAGCCTTCGTCCTGGCGCTCGTCGCGGCGATCGAACTGGCGGGCGCGGGAAGCTGGTGGCTGGCTTACGTGGCGGCAGCGTATTTCCTTGGCCGCGTGGCGCATGGCTTCGGCATGGACGGCGGCAATTTCGGATGGGGCCGCACGGTCGGCACAGTGCTGACGATGCTCGTGCAGCTCGGGCTGGCCGTGGTCGCGGCACTGACCGCCGCGGGGCTGATGTAAGTCGATCTCGGCACAAGCAGAACGGCCTGCCACGCCGGACTACGTGCGAAATCAAGAAAGCGCGTAGTCGCTCACAAACGCATTCGTCTTGCGTTCGCGGCCAAAGGTGCTGGTCGGACCGTGGCCGGGGATGAACATCACATCCTCGCCCAAGGGCCAGAGCCGCTGGGTGATCGAATCGATCAGGTCCTGATGATTACCACGCGGGAAATCCGTGCGACCGATGCTGCCTTGGAACAGCACATCGCCAACAATCGCGAATCGGCTTGGCTCGTGGAAGAACACGACGTGGCCGGGCGTGTGGCCGGGGCAGTGGATCACATCGAGCGTCAACTCGCCCACCGTCACCGTGTCGCCGTGATGAAGCCAGCGGTCCGGCGTGAAGCTTTTCGCGACCATCCCCCAACGCGGGCCGTCATCGTCCAATTGGTCGATCCAGAAGCGGTCATCTTCATGCGGGCCTTCGATTGTCAGGCCCAGCTCGTCGGCCAGCATGCCCGCCTGCCCGCAGTGATCGAGATGCCCGTGGGTGACGAGAATCTTCTCCAGCGTAACGCCTGCCTTGGCAACGCCTTCCTTGAGCTTGTCGAGATCCCCGCCGGGATCGACCAGCGCGCCCTTCATGGTTTTGGTGCACCAGATCAGCGAGCAGTTCTGCTGCAGCGGCGTCACCGGAAGGATGGCGGCGCGCATGGGCGGGGTGGGCTTGGGAGTGTCGGTCATATGCGCAGACTTAAACCCGCCCACCCTTCCAGACAACCCGGCCGATAATCTCGACCTCCTCGGCTGCGACCTCCACCGGCGGGTAGGCGAAGTTCTGTGACAATAGCGCCACCCGCCCGGGCCCGGCGCTGGCGACGCGTTTCACCATGATCGTGTCGCCAAGGCGTACCACGTGGATGCCGTCGCGGAACGGCCGGGGGCTGCGGTCGACAAGGATTTCATCGCCGTCATTGAGCAGCGGCTCCATCGAATCCCCCTCCACCCGGATCGCGGAGAGTTCGGCGCGGGCGAGGCCTTGCTCCTCCAGCCAGCGGCGCGAGAACCGGAAGGTGTCGAAGGCGGCTTCCGTGCCTGCCACCCGCCCTGGCCCCGCCGACGCGCCGAGATCGAGCCGCGGCACGTTGAGCCAATCGCCCCATTCGCGGCGCTTGGGCTGCGCTTCATAGGAATTATCCTTCATCTCCCGCAATTCCTCCTCGCCCACACCGAGGAACCGGGCCAGCGTTGCGCGGTCCTGCTCCTCCAGCTTGCGGGGCGATCCTTTGCGAATAAATTGCTGAAGATAGGATGGATTGCGACCCACCAATTCAGACAGAGCAGCGAGGCTCACCCCGCGGGTTTGCGACAGTTCCAGCAGGCGCGCACGCGGCCCTTCAGGAATATGGCGAGGAGACTGTTGGTTTTCCGACATGGAGACATCCTACATGAAAGATTTTTCCTAGACAAGTAGGAAATCAGATGAAACAAATCAGGAACATCGGGCGATTCGCTCGGTGCACGACACGAATTCAGCACTCATCAGGGACGCAAAACCATGCTGCTTCGCACCATCGAAACCTTCCTGCGGGACCACGCCATGCCCGCCACCAAGTTCGGGCGGCTTGCTGCCCATGACCCGCGCTTCGTGCTTGACCTTCGCATGGGCCGCACCCCGCGCCGCGACACCGAATTGCGCACCCGCGCATGGATGCAAGGCTATTCCGACCACGCGGCGACATGCACCAAGGAGGCCGCATGATGCTCACGGAAAGCTTGCGCGATCCCTTCGCCCATATGTTCGCCGACTTCGACCAGATCGAGGTGAAGTCCGCCCCCTCCCGCATCGCCGCCCTTCGCCCGCGACGCACGTTGGCTGACCGGGTGCGCGCCGCGCTGATGCAGCTGACCGGCGGGGCCGGCACGGTGCTCGGCCATGAGGAGAAAGCCTGGGCCTCGGTCACCTTCTCGGGCACGCGGCACGAGGTGGTGCTGGCATTCTGCGGCGCGGACGCCGTGGTGGCCGGCGAGGAATTGATCGAGCGCCTGCCCGATCACGAATTCGCCCTGCCCGGCCAGCTGGTGGCCGACGCCACCATCATCAAGGTCGATCACCGCTTTGGCGCGATGGAGCGGCTTGAAGTGACGGCAGTGCTGCTATTGCTGGAGGATGTGTGATTTGAGAACTCCGCCTCCCCGGCCCCCGAGCCCGGGAAGGCGATAATCCCTAAGTCCGCCGAACCACCAGATTCCGGATCTCGCTCATGTCCTCCATGGCGAAGCGGACGCCTTCGCGGCCCAGTCCGGAATCCTTCACTCCGCCATAGGGCATATTGTCGACCCGGTAGCTGGGCACATCATTGATCACGACCCCGCCGACATCGAGCCGGTCCCAAGCGTCGAACATCTGGAACAGGTCGCGGGTGAAGATGCCCGCCTGCAGGCCGAATTTGGAGTTATTGACCTCCTCCAGTGCTTCATCGAAGCGATGGAAGCGTTGGAGGATGGCGAGCGGCCCGAAGGCTTCCTCGTTCTTGGCCTTGGCATCATCGGGCACGCCTTCGAGAAGCGTGGCTTCGAGCATATTGCCGCGCGAAAGCCCCCCGCCGCACAGCAGGGTTGCGCCCGCTGCCACCGCCTCGTCGATCCAGCCCTTCAGGCGCTTAGCTTCGCCGTTGGAGATCATCGGGCCGATGAAGGTGTCGCGGTCTTTGGGGTCGCCTGCGATCAGCTTGCCTGCGCGCGCCACCAGCATCGCCTTGAACGCATCGTAAACCGCATCATGGATCAATATGCGCTGCACGCCGATGCAGGACTGGCCGGATTGGTAGAACGCCCCGAAGATCACCCGCTCCAGCGCGTCGGCCAGATCGGCATCGCGGTCGATGATCACCGCCGCATTGCCGCCGAGTTCGAGCACGACCTTCTTCTTGCCTGCCTTGGCCTTCAGATCCCAGCCCACGCCCGGCGATCCGGTAAAGCTGAGAAGCTTCAGCCGTTCGTCTTCGGTGAACAGATCAGCCCCGTCACGGCTGGCGGGGAGGATCGAGAACGCGCCTTCGGGTAGCACGTCGCATTCCGCCAGCACCTCGCCCATGATGATCGCGCCCAAGGGGGTCTTGGACGCGGGCTTCATGACGAAGGGACAGCCCATTGCGATAGCTGGGGCAATCTTGTGTGCGGCAAGGTTCAGCGGGAAGTTGAAGGGGCTGATGAAGCTGCACGGGCCGATGGGCATGCGCTTCCACATCCCCATGTAACCCTTGGCCCGCGCCGAGATGTCGAGCGGCTGGACCTCACCGTAATTCCGCACCGATTCTTCGGCCGCGATGCGGAAGGTGTCGATCAGGCGAGTAACCTCCCCCTCGGCATCCTTGATCGGCTTGCCCGCCTCGACGCACAAAGCATAGGCGAGTTCGTCGGCCCGTTCCTTGAACCGCGCGACGCAGTGCATCAGCACGTTCTGCTTTTCATACGAAGCCAGCCGCGCCATCGGCTCCGCCGCGCGCACCGCGCCCGCAATGGCCTCCTCGATCACATCGGGCGTGGCCAGCGCGGTGCGGAAGGCGACTTCGCCGGTGTATTTGTCCGTTACCTCAAGATCGGTGTTGGGCTGCACCGCCTTGTTGTTGAGGTAGAGCGGGTAGGTGGATTTGAGCGCGGACATCGCCTTACAGCTCCTTGCTCAGCCGCTTGATATCGATGTTCAGGATCTGGTCGTTCTCGGTATAGTCAACCGGGCAATCGATCAGATGGACCCCTGGTGTGGCAAGGCAATGGGCCAGCAGGTCGGTGAAGTGCTCAGATGATGTCACCCGGTGGCCGATAGCGCCGTAGCTTTCGGCGTATTTGACGAAATCGGGGTTGCCATAGGTCAGTCCGAAATCCTTGAAGCCCATGTTCGCCTGCTTCCAACGGATCATCCCGTAGGCATCGTCGCGCAGGATCAGCACGGTGAGATTGAGGCCCAGCCTGACGGCAGTTTCCATCTCCTGACTGTTCATCATGAACCCGCCGTCGCCGCAGATCGCCATCACCTTGCGGTCGGGATACAGCATCGAAGACATCATGGCGGAAGGCAGACCTGCGCCCATCGTCGCCAGCGCGTTGTCCAGCAATACGGTGTTAGGGAGGTAGGCGTCGTATCCGCGCGCGAACCAGATCTTGTAGACGCCATTGTCGAGACAGATGATCCCGTCTTCGGGCATCGCCCCCCTCACCTGCGCCACCAGGTGCGGCGGGAAAATGGGGAAGCGCGTGTCGGCGGCCAGCGGTGCGGTGTGCGCCACTTCGGCGGCGCGGTATTCCAGCATCCGGCCGAAGTCCCACTTGCCCTGCGGCACGATGTCTTCCTTGATCTGGTAGATCGCGTTGGCGATGTCGCCGATGACTTCGATATGCGGGAAATAGACCGGATCGACCTCGGCCGTGCGGGTCGAGACGTGGACCACCTTCGGCCCGCCTTCCTGCATGAAGAAGGGTGGCTTCTCGATCACGTCGTGACCGATGTTGACGATGCAATCGGCGTCCTGGATCGCGCGGTGGACGAAGTCCCCGGCCGACAGAGCCGCGCAGCCGAGGAACAGCGGGTGGCGTTCATCAACCACGCCCTTGCCCATCTGGGTCGTGACGAAGGGGATGCCGGTCTTGTCAATTAACTGCCGCAGCATCCGCCCGGTCAGCTTGCGGTTTGCGCCCGCGCCGATAACGAGGATCGGAGCCTTTGCACCCTCAATCGCCAGAACCGCCTGCCGCACGGCTTTCTCCTCAGCCGACGGACGGCGGGCGAGGCTGGCGGGGATCGGACGGCTGCTGGTGTGCTCCTCGGCGATATCCTCGGGGAATTCGAGATGGACGGCGCCGGGCTTTTCCTCCTCGGCCAGCCGGATCGCCTCACGCACGC
>JBIKSA010000124.1:0-4640 GCA_044348875.1 Erythrobacter sp.
GCCATTGGCGGGGAAGACCAAGCGATTGGTCACGAGATCATCTACCAGCCGCGTCATAGCGGCATTAGGGAAGACAATGTCCCGATAGGTCTTCGGCTTCATCGGGTCGGTCATTGGCGATTTCCTGTGTGCTTGGCTGTCGTTGGGAGTGCGGGGACGGCTGGTGCCGTCCCCGCCTATCGCCATCAGGTGGCGAGCAGCTCGCGGACGGCCTGAATGCGCAGGGCAGCCCGCTGCTTCTCCTGCTCCGTAACGGTGGCCTCAGCGACTTCGTTGGCAGTAACCTTCGGACCGCTGGCCTTCTTGGTCTCCGTGGCAAGCGCCGCGAAGGCAGCGTTCACGGCGCTTTCGGCCTTGACCAGGGCGTGCACGGTGCAGTCACCGCTGGCCGACAGCGTTGCCAGCAGCACAACGCGAGAACCGGCCTTGGCGAGGTCGATGTTGGCCTTCAGCGCGGTGCCGCTTGCAACGGCCAGCGACTGTCCCTTGACGCTCGCATAGACGCGGTTGGCCTTGGCCTCGACGGTATCACGCTCACCCCCGGCGCGCTGCAGCCGGATCTTCTCGATGCCGTGGTGCTTGTGGATGAAGCCGGCGAGCCCGGCATGGTCTACGCCCTGTTCGATGGCCGCGCGCAGCACCATGCCGTAGGCGCTGGCCTTCTTGCTGTCAGCGGCGAACACGATCCGGGCGATCTTCACCACGGTGTGCGTTTCGCCGTTGAACTTCAGCTTCTCCGCCTTGATGTACTCGTTGAAATCCTTGCGAAGGCGTTCACCGTTCGCGCTGTCCTCCACCATGATCTCGTACACGCGGAGGCACCGCGCCAGCACATCATAGAGCCCGTCTTCGCTGCGGCGCAGCAGCGTGTTTTTCCAGTCCGCGTAGTCCTGCGTCAGTGCGTCCAGGTAATCCCTTGCACCCGGCTGCGTATCGAGGACATCGATGATTTCGAGCTCGATCGCATCCACGTGAGCGTCATCCGTCATCAGCTCAATCCTTCCAGTTCGTTGCGCGGCCGCCCCATCGCGGCCGGGTGACGGGGCTTCATGTCCGCCGTCGACGCATGGAAGGTGGGTCAAGAAACTCAAAACCCCTCCTAACTAGTATTGTGAGAACGATTTGAGTTAGGTTTTGGGATGGGCAAGCCGGAGACCCTGGTCCGCCTGTCGAGCATCAGCCTGCGCGACCATGGCCTGAGCATCGAGCTCGACTGGCGGTATCCCCAGTTGTTCGACTACCTGCAGGTCAGCCCGAGCTATCGGCTGGCCCATCTGATCGCGACTGGCCACCTGGCACGCGATGCGGGGGCGCTGCCCGCCGACTTTGCTGATGTCGAGCGCAACTACGCCGCCTTCGGCAGCGTCTATCGCTGTTTTTTCTCCGAATGGTGGGTGAAGACCGCGCAGTTTCGCTTTGGCGCATCCGCGAAACCCACGGTTCATGGCCTGATGAAGCTCACCCATGGCGAGCAGGTCGATGAGAGCAAAGCCGAGCAGGTCGGCATGCTCATCGATCAGTATCTTGCCGAGCACCGACCTGCTGAGGGTTTGCCAGCGGCAGTCTTGGTAGCCATCCCGGTATCGCACGATAGGCGGGGGATGCTGCGCGCCGTGGCAGAGCTAATCGAGCGGGAACTGGGACCTGAAGCAGCACAGGAAGGGGTCGTGCAGGCCAAGCTCATGCACAACAAGATCCGAGAGCGGACCGTTCCCAAGGCCCCACTCTATCGGCTGGGTAATCACCTCGGCTTCGCGCCGCATTACTGGACCGACCCCAAGCGTCCCAGGGGCGATAATCAGGACACCAAGCGCCGGCTGATGGAAATCGTTACGGCAAGGCAGCTGAGGCGCGCATATTTGCTGGCCGAGCACGCGGCGCGTGGGCGCTTCCCCTGCCTTGACCCGCTACCTCCTGATCCCGCCCGGCCCGAGTTCAACTATGCGGAGGTCGGCAAGCTGCTGTGGGACTACGTCACCTGGGGGCGGAAGCATGTTGCTGCGCTCAATGCCCGAAAGGCCGAAAAACAGCGGCGGCGGGAGGCCCTTACCAGCGCTGTGGAAGGATAGCCGCCGCGGCTGCCGGAGTATCGTGAAACACGAAGGACCGGGCGCGCCGGCACTGCGCTAGGTAACCTGACACCGCTAGAAATCCCTTGAGGGACGACCGGCTCCGCCTCGTTCAACAAGGGATTTCGCGAGGCACCTCGGGCTCTGCCACTCCTACACCACTACCCGAAACGCGACCGCTTGGCGGTGCCCGTCTAATGCCGGAACCATTTCTAGGCGCTGCTAAATCGAGATTGCCTTTATGGCGTGATGAAAACATCATGCGTCGAACTATAATGAAAATGCTCCAAGGGAGGAGCGGCCCCAAATATGCGCACCAATCGCCCCATATTCAGAAAAATGAAATTTCTTTTTGTGGTGGGGTTTTGTTGTTTTTTGGCGGCATGCAGCCTGCCGGCTTATGAACAGCCTCCCCCAATCGTTCGCACAAATGCGCCCACGGCCGCAGAAGTTCGTGCCCACGGTGTCGGGGCGATGGACGTCAATCGCTTCATATCTCGGTTTCGTCTGGCTGAGTTTAGGCCAATAGTGCCGGATTGGTCCGAGGCTCAATCCGGAAATCTCTTGGCAAGCTGGAACACAAGTCGGCGTCCAGGAAAAAACCCGACTATCGTCATACAGCATGGGGGTATGGGGGGATCTGGTGCTACAGACTACGGTCACGCACGTTGGTTTTTGGAAAGAGGCTTTAACGTTCTTGTTCTAGACAGTTTCTGGAGCCGCGGATTTATCGCCAACTGGCGCCGGATTGACCAGCCAGCGAGCACGCATCAAAGGGCGTTCTCTGCTCTTGGCCCGAATACGCGCGCGCGTGACGCATTCGCCGCTGCACGGTGGCTACGCAATCAGCCTGAAGTTGATCCGGATCGAATTTTTCTGCTCGGCGGCAGTCAGGGAGGGGGAAGCGTCCTCCGGGCGTTCACCGATGAGAAATCGATCACAGAACACCACCGCGGCCTCTTCCGCGCGGGCGTGTCGATTTACCCCACTTGCTGGAGCTGGCAGTGGACGCCGGGCAACCACGGACACAATACGACGCCACTCAACCGGCCGGCATTGGGCCCGTTCTATGCCCCTGTGTTGATGATCACCGTCGAGCTTGAGCCGCCAGGAAGCATGACCGACATAAACTCATGCGATCCCAACTTGGTCAGGTGGGTGCATCGGCATATTCGCCTCACCAATATGACCCACGCGTTTGATGCCGAAATCCCTCCCGAAAATCCGGTCAACAGATGCTGGTATAGTGAGAACCCCTTTTGGTGTCAGGCTTCGGGAGGTCGTGATCCTGTGACAAGGAACTGCTTCGGAGCGCCAAAGCCGGACTTTTGCGCGGATCGTGAAGCAACGGAACAAGCACGGAATGAAATCCTCGGCTTCCTCAGAGGTTTCGACGCGCCGCGTGTGCAATAGCAGCAAGGCACTTCAGAAACCCTTTGATGGCCGGCCGGCCGGATGGGTCTGCGTAGAGGTGGTGCCCTAGCGATTGGGGTGGGAAGGCGAGGCAGCGTCCGTCAGCCTGGGATACCGCGACGGGGATAGGGGGGGGCATCGTCATCTCCTGGCCCGCTTGGTTTTTCCTGTGAGGGCCTTCTGTGCGGCCCGTCGCTCGCGCTGCTTCGCTGCCCTTGCCGCCTTCTGCTCCGGGGTGAGTTCGGGAACGGTCTCCGACCGCGAGCCATGATAGATACCGCTCTCGCCGCCGAGCTTCCGCGCCCGGGTCTGCGGCGTGGCGGCCTTGCCGTAGTACTGCTCGATCATCTGCACGCTCGTGCCCATGTTCCGGGCGATGGTGTAGATGTCCAGGTCACGCTGGATCGCCCGCACGGCGTAGAAGTGCCGCAGGCTGTAGAGGGTGTATTTCTCGCCAGCGCCGTTGTGGGTCAGGCCCGCCTTCGCCATGAACGCGTCGAACTGGTCGGCGAGGGTTATGATCCTGCCCCCGTGAGGCATAGCGAAGACGTAGGCATCCGGCTTCCGCTCACCGTGCCGATCCGCCATGCCATCGAGGATCTTCCGCGCGTCGATGTGCGGCACGACGACGCGCTGCCCCGTCTTGCCGCGGACGTGGAACTGCACGTTCGGCCGCCCATCGGCGTCCATGATGGGCTCGACGTCCCGCACCCGGAGCGAGTTGGCCTCCCCAACACGCATCCCCGACAGCCCGAGCACCAGCACGTAGTCATGGAGGAGGAGCCGGGAGGCCCTCTCCCGATCATTCTTGGCGTCCAGCACGTATGCCCGGAGCTTGCGCTGGATGGTCGTGAAGTCACTCAACGAGAGGGCGGGTCGCACCCGCTTGCGCTTGGGGACGAAGGTGAAGGTGGGAAGCGGCTTGTTACCCCTGTAGCCCTGCCCATGCGCGTGCTTGACGAGCATCTTCCCGAGCATGATCTCCCACTGGAGGGTCTTGTCGGTGGGATCGAGCCGAGCATTCTTTGGCGGCACCGGCATGCTGCGATAGTAGGCCTTGCGCCAGGGCACGTAGCCCTGCAGCACCTTGTCATCGATGGCCTCGATGGGCTTTGCCCCCGCGTATTCGCGCCAGAACCTCGACACGCGCTTGATCTG
>JBIKSA010000096.1:0-7205 GCA_044348875.1 Erythrobacter sp.
CATGAAACAAATGGTATGGAACGAACGGATCAGGAACAAGCTGCATGGCTGCTTTCCTGTGTATTAATTTATGAATGTCTTGAGTGCCTTGCGCCATGCAACGGGACGTCTCACTCTTCACCCATCCGCAACGCAGCGATAAACGCTTCCTGCGGAATGCTCACATTCCCATACTCCCGCATCCGCGCCTTCCCCTTCTTCTGCTTGTCCAGCAGCTTCTTCTTCCGGGAAATGTCGCCGCCGTAGCATTTGGCGGTCACGTCCTTGCGCATTGCGGCGATGGTTTCGCGGGCGATCACCTTGCCGCCGATGGCCGCCTGAATCGGGATTTTGAACAGGTGGCGGGGGATCAGGTCTTTCAGGCGCTCGCACATCCCGCGGCCGCGTTCTTCGGCGACGTGGCGGTGGACGATCAGCGATAGCGCGTCGACCGGCTCGGCGTTGACGAGGATGTTCATCTTCACGAGGTCGCCCTCGCGCGTGCCGATCTGTTCGTAATCGAAGCTGGCGTAGCCGCGGCTGATCGACT
This sequence comes from Erythrobacter sp., assembly GCA_044348875.1. Classification (GTDB taxonomy): domain Bacteria; phylum Pseudomonadota; class Alphaproteobacteria; order Sphingomonadales; family Sphingomonadaceae; genus Erythrobacter. Next base: position 530 of record JBIKSA010000096.1, read on the forward strand.
TCAGGCGGTCGTAGAAATCGAACACCACTTCGTTGAGCGGCAGTTCATACGTCACCTGCGCGCGGCCGCCCACATAGGTCAGCTCGGTCTGGATGCCGCGGCGGTCCTGACACAGTTTCAGGATCGCGCCGAGATATTCGTCGGGGGTGTAGATCACCGCCTTGATCCACGGTTCCTCGATCATCTCGATCCGGTTGGTATCGGGCCAATCGGCGGGGTTGTGGATGTCGATCACCTTGGCATCCTCGGTCTTGGAATGGCCAAGATGGATGCGGTACACCACCGAAGGCGCGGTGGTGATGAGGTCGAGGTCGTATTCGCGGCTGAGGCGTTCCTGGATGATTTCCAGATGCAGCAGGCCAAGGAACCCGCAGCGGAAGCCGAAGCCCAGCGCGGCGGAGCTTTCCATTTCGAAGCTGAAGGACGCATCGTTCAGCCGCAGTTTGGCAATGCTTTCGCGCAGCTTTTCAAAGTCGGCGGCGTCCACCGGGAACAGGCCGCAGAACACGACCGGCTGGACTTCCTTGTACCCCGGCAGCGGGGTGTTGGAGCCGTTCTTGACCGTGGTGATCGTGTCACCGACGCGGGCCTGTTCCACTTCCTTGATCTGGGCGGTGATGAAGCCGATCTCGCCCGGGCCGAGTTCCTGCAAATCCGTGCGCTTGGGCGTGAAGCAGCCGACGCGGTCGACAAGGTGCTGGGTGCCGCCCTGCATGAAGCGGATGTTGAGGCCCTTGGTCAGCTTGCCATCGATCACGCGGACAAGGATGACGACGCCGAGGTAGGGATCGTACCACGAATCGACGAGGCTGGCGGTGAGCGGCGCGTCGATCTTGCCCTTGGGCGCGGGGATGCGGGTGACGACCGCTTCGAGCACTTCTTCGATGCCGATGCCCGATTTGGCCGATGCCAGCACCGCGTTGGAGGCGTCGAGGCCGATGATGTCCTCGATCTCGGCCTTGACCTTGTCCGGTTCGGCGGCGGGCAGATCGATCTTGTTGATGACAGGGACGATTTCGTGATCGTGCTCAATCGACTGGTAGACGTTGGCGAGGGTCTGGGCCTCGACGCCTTGCGCCGCGTCCACCACCAGCAGCGCGCCTTCGCAGGCGGCAAGGCTGCGGGAAACCTCGTAGGCGAAGTCGACGTGGCCGGGGGTGTCCATCAGGTTGAGCTGATAGGTCTCACCATCCTTGGCGGTGTAGTTGAGGCGCACCGTCTGCGCCTTGATGGTGATGCCGCGCTCCTTCTCAATGTCCATGTTATCAAGGACTTGCTCGGACATCTCACGCGCGGTGAGGCCGCCGGTGAACTGGATCAGCCGGTCGGCAAGGGTCGACTTGCCATGATCGATATGAGCGATGATGCTGAAGTTGCGGATCTTTGAGAGGTCGGTCATTACCCCGCCGATTAGCGATCCGTCAGCGCCTTGTCATGCGCCAAAAACGCAACTCCCCGCCAAGGCGATCACCCGGCATCTGCACGGGCTGTCGTAGCATAGCTGATGCACATACCCATTGGAACGGATCACCGTCGCCACTGCCAACTGACCGCCTCCGAGGTCGACCACGAACTGTGCGCCCTTTGGCACATCGGCCAGCCCCTCGATCAGAGCGCCTGTCTTGGACAGGTTGCGCAACGTGACCTCGTAGGCATAGTCGTCGTGGATGACCTGGATCTTACGGAACACCGTCCGCCTTCGGGCACGGCGATTCCGCTCCGCTGCAGGGTCAATGTTCCAGAAACCGCCCACCATCTCATGACCGCGCAATTGCGCCGCGCGGGCTTGAATGCGGTCAGCATCGCCTCAATCTAATGCGCCATGCGGTGCCGGTTGCTGAGGCCAGTGAGCGAATCATAACGGGCTAGACGCGCCGCCTCTTCCTCGCGGTAAAATTCGTCGGAGATATCTGTGCTGGTGCCGCGAAAGCCGGAAAAACGGCCCTCGGCATCCTGGGCGGGTTGTCCGGACAGGCGCAGCAGCGCGCCTTCAGGCCGTCGCGCTGCCCGCACCAACATACCAGCGAACGCTTTGTGGGTGCCCACCATCAGCGACAGCGATTTGCCGCGCGCCTCGCGTTCGGTCGGGTGGAGATCCCTGTCAGCGGCTGACCAATAAGATGGCCAAGAGGGATATCCAGCCGCGCGGCGATTGCGTCAAAAAGGTAAGTAAGATTGCCGCGGGCATCGCTCGCCCAGAACCAGCCCAGACCTGATTGCTCAAGCCCGTCCAGCATGGCGAGCCGTTCGCCATCAGACAGCGCTGAGAAAGCATCTGCGGGCACGCAGCGCCCGGTCGCGGAATCGGCTAGGCTGTGAAGTGCGCTTCCGTTTCGGGATGACAAGAGACCCTTGAAGGACATCTCGTGCTCTAACCTCCGGACAACAGATCATTAAATCGGCGACATTACCGAACCGCCCGGCTGCCAGGATATAGAGGCAGGTGGTAATTATTGAGCTAATTCGCGTTGCTTGGTGACTACCAGTGCCGCGCCAATTACCAGCCGCTGCTGCCTCCTGCCTGACCAGGCTGGCCTTTAAGCACAGCGAAAGAACCGTCGGCGCGGCGGCGCAGTGGTGCGTGAAATTCAGCGCCTACGCGGTTCTCGCGCGACCAGCGCACCTGCGCCGTGACCGATTTGTCCGCCGAAAATTCGACCCTGACCGCGGTGCCCGCCGCCATATTCCACAAGCCTTCAATCATCGCCCCGCCTTCGGAGATATTGCGCAGTGTGGCATTGAGGCGGTTGCCGTTGTGAACCACGACCACGCGGCGCAGCAGGTTCTGGCGGGGCGCACGGGCTGATTGCGGGCCATCGGCCTCGGCGACCAAGTCTCCCGAAACCAGCGCGGTCGCGTCTACTGCGTTCATCGGCTTGAAGTAAATGTACCCCTGAATGTGGCTGCACCCGAGCAAGCGGACGAGTTCAAGCTCGTCAAGCGTCTCAACACCTTCTGCCGTAGTGTCCATGTGTAGCGCTTCGGCCAACGACGTGATCGAGGCGATGATCGCGCCGTTGCGGCTGCCGTCTTCGGTTGCCCCTTGCACGAAGCTGCGGTCGATCTTGATCTTGTCGAACGGCGCCTTCTTCAGATAGCCGAGCGAGGAATAGCCGGTGCCGAAATCGTCGAGCGCCAGGCGCACACCGACCCGCTTCAGCGCCTTGAACATCGCATCCGTGCCCGAGCTGTCATTCAGGAACACGCTCTCGGTGATTTCCAGTTCGAGCCGCGAGGGTGCGACACCGCTGTGGGCCAGCGCGTTAGCGACGATGGTAGGCAGGTCGGGGTTGGCGAATTGCAGGGCCGAGACGTTGACCGCGCAGCGGATCGCGCGGGGCCAGCGGGCAAGATCAGCGCAGGCCGTGCGCAGCGCCCACTGCCCGATCCGGTCGATTAGCCCCGCATCTTCGGCAATCGGTACGAACTTGGCCGGGCTCACCCACCCGCGCTTGGGGTGCTTCCAGCGCATCAGCGCCTCGAAGCCGACGATCTTCTCGGTCGCGGCATAGACCACTGGCTGATAGTAGAGTTCAAGCTGCCCCTTGGCGATCGCCTCGCGCAGATCCTGTTCCAGCTCCGCGCGCTCTTCGGCCGCGGCGTGGAGATCCTCGGCGTAAAAGCGGAACACCCCGCGCCCAGCGTCCTTGGCGGCATAGAGCGCAAGGTCGACGTTGCGGATCAGCTCTTCGCTGGTCGAACCATGTTCAGGCGCGAGCGCGATACCGACTGAGGCACCGATCACCACGCTCTGACCTTCAATGGTGTAGGGCTGCGAGAGCGAGGAGATAATCTCCTGCGCCACGTGGCCGAGCATCGAGCGGGTCTGGTCGCCCGGCACGATCACCTGGAACTCGTCGCCGCCCAGACGTCCGCAGCGCCCCGCCCCGCCGATCGCGCGTTCAAGGCGCTGCGCAACCTGCTTGAGCAGCGCATCGCCAGCCGGGTGGCCCAGCGTGTCGTTCACGTGCTTGAACCGGTCGAGATCGAGCATCAGTACCGCGCAGGCCCGCTCGCGCCCGCTGGGGGCGGCGAGGATCTGTTCCAATGCCTGGCTCATCTGCACGCGATTGGCGAGGCCAGTGAGCGAATCATAGTGCGCGAGGCGCGAGACCTGCTGTTCGCTGCGGCGCTTTTCAGTGAGGTCGGTACCATGGCCGCGGAAGCCGCAGAAGTTCTTGTAGCTGTCGTAGACCGGACGCCCAGCCAGTGCCCACCAGCGCTCGTCACCCTGGGTTGCGGCGCGCACTTCGACATCGCAGAAAGCCGAGCGCGCCGAAAGATGGAAGGCCAGCGTGCGTTCAGCGTCGGCAGCGCCAGTTGAGGGGTCAACAATTTCGCTCAGCGGGCAGCCGAGCACTTCATCGGCGGTCTTTCCAAGCACCATCGCCGCCTTGGGCGAGATATAAGTAATAAGGCCGCGCCGGTCCGTTTCCCAAAACCACCCCTGCCCGGTCTCCTCGAAACTGCGCAGGATATCCTCGGCACGTGCGGCGACACGCTCACGCGCTTCACGGGAAGTGCGGCGGATCTGCGCTGACTTCCATTCAAGTCTAGCAATCAGCAACAGTGTGATCACCGCTGCGAGAACGGCGACATAGGTGATCGGTTGTGGCACCAGAATGGCAAACCCCGCCCAGCTGGCGATCTTGGCGGAGAACAGGGAGATGATGCGCATGTCGAACGAAGCGGCAGCGGCGGCGTTGATACACACGAGCGTGCCGATCGCCCACTGCCAAGGAAGGCCCTCGTCCACCCACAGCGCCAGCGCAATGCCGGCACAGGCCATTGGCATCACTATCCCGACAATCACCACCGCAAGGCTGATCCCACTCATCTTTTCGGACCGGCGCTCGGTGCGAGCGAATAAGGGGCCGCAGGCGAACAGCGTTGCCGACCCGAGTGCGAAGCTCATCGTAGTGTTCGATGGGAGCCCCTTAAAAACCACCACCGCAATTGCATAAGCGGCGAGCAGGAAGAGGGTCATTCCTCCTGCTTCGCGCGGCAGGAAGAATTTCTGTTCGCTTGCGGGTTCGTCAATCGTTTGGCGTAGCCCGCCCGACCGGTCTGGCAGAATGCGCTCTGGCCCGCGCCGCTCTCCGCGTGCCCGCACATCGGCTTCGCCGGCCTTCTTCGCGAGCGCCACTGAGCGCAGATCGCGCCCTCCACCGAGCGTGCCTGGGTTATGCGTCGCGAATTTTCGTATAGGGTCCCCAGCCATCGGGGTTTTATGCAGGGATATGGTTGAGAAAATCGTTAATCAACAAACCTAATTCTTTCACTCGGAGCCGAAACCGACATTTGGCCGTTCACGCGGGCCGCTTGCAACTTGGCGAGCAAGCCTTCATTCTGGACCCACTAGGCCGCTTTACACCAGAACTGTTGAAGACATGGGTCAAGGCGTTCAGATAAAGGGGATTTCATGGCACGCAGCGAAGTGAAGCTCGAGAACGAAGCAGCCCAATCGACCAACGCGCTTGGCCCATTGATTGGCGTTGCGCGCGAAGATTTTGTCAGCGCGGTCGCACTGCTACTGCGCGAAACTGCCTCGGACCCTTCGCGCTTGGTGCGCCATTCAACTGCGATGGCGCAGGACATGGTCAAGATCATGACCGGAAAAAGCGAGCTCACCCCCGACCCCAAGGACAAGCGGTTCATGGATCCGGCTTGGGCATTCAACCCGTTTTTCCGGGCCGGAGCGCAATATTATTTAGCTGTACAGAAGGGCATGAGGAACTGGCTGGAAGAGCTTGAACTCGACGAGCTGGAGCGTAATCGCGCAAACTTCATCGCCAATATCATCCTTGATGGCCTAGCCCCCACCAACACCCTGATCGGAAATCCCACCGCACAAAAGCGGGTGATCGATTCAGGAGGCCTCAGTCTGATCAAGGGTCTCCAGAACGCCTATAACGATCTGGTTCACAACAAGGGCATGGTCAGTCAGGTCGACAAACGCCCCTTTAAGCTGGGCGAGAATGTCGCGACGTCAAAAGGCTCAGTCGTGCTGCGGACCGAGATGATGGAGCTGATCCATTACACTCCGACCACGGACGAAGTTTACGAAATCCCTCAGCTCACCATCCCGCCGCAGATCAACAAGATGTATATCAACGATCTCAGCCCCGATAAGTCGGTGGTCAAATGGCAGGTCGATAATGGCATCCAGACCTTTGTCATTTCGTGGCGCAACCCCACAAAGGATCAGGGAAAGTGGGGCATGGCTGAATACGTGAACTCCTGCCGCGAGGCGATGGAGGCAGTGGCGGCAATCACCGGGGCAAAGAAAGTCAATGTTTCTGCCGGATGTTCTGGCGGACAGACTGCCGCGATGCTCGCCAGCAAGCTTGCTGCCGACCAATCAGATCTGCTCGGCACGCTGACGCTTATGGTCTGTGTGCTGCACCCGATGGCAACAGATATCGAGGCTGGCTCGCTGGTATCAGAAAATGGCATGAAGCTGGCCCGCCAGCGCGCGAGCAAGGCGGGTATCATCAAGGGCGATGACCTGTCGCGCGGCTTCGCCTGGCTGCGCCCGAATGATCTGATCTGGAATTATGTCATCAATAATTACCTGCTCGGCAGCGATCCGCCCGCCTTCGACGTGTTGTTCTGGAACGCCGACGCGACCAACCTTTCTGCCAGTCTGATGGGCGACTTCCTGACCGTTTACGAA
>JBIKSA010000097.1:0-7098 GCA_044348875.1 Erythrobacter sp.
CTTCCGGCGTTTCTGATCTGCGGTCTGCTGGCTGCCTTGCTGGTGGTTGGCGTGTCAGAATCGGCTAAGGTCAACAACGTCATCGTTGCGATCAAGGTCAGCGTGCTGGCGGCCTTTATTCTGGTCGGCGGCGCGATCGTGCTCGGTAATCTGCCTGAACTGATGGCGACCAACTGGGTACCGTTCATCCCTGAAAATACCGGCCCCGGTGAGTTCGGGGTGGACGGAATCATGCGCGCAGCCTCGATCGTGTTCTTCGCCTATATCGGTTTTGAAGCTGTTTCGACCGCGGGGCAGGAAGCCAAAGACCCGGCCAAGGATATGCCGTTCGGCATCATCGGTTCGCTGGTGGTCTGCACGGTGATCTACATGCTGGTCGCCGCGATCATGACGCTACTGGTGCCTTACAACACCTTGAACGTGCCCGATCCGGTCGCGGTCGTGGTCGATAATTTCGGCCCGCAGTGGGGCTGGCTGGCCAAGATTATCAAGGTTGGCGCGATCATCGGCCTGACTTCGGTGGTGCTGGTGCTGATGTATGCACAGACCCGCATCTTCTACACCATGGCCCGTGACGGGTTGCTGCCCAAAGTGTTCAGCCGGGTTCACCCGCGTTTCCACACCCCGGCGGTCAACACCCTGCTGGTCGGTGCTGTGACGGCGATTGCGGCTGGCTTCCTCGATATCAACTTCCTTGGCGACATGACCTCGGTCGGAACGCTGGCGGCGTTTGCGGTGGTGTGCCTTTCGGTGATCTACCTGCGCCGTGCTGCGCCGGAATTGCCGCGCGGTTTCAAAGTGCCGCTGTATCCGGTGCTGCCGGTGCTGGGCATCTTGTCCTGCCTGTACCTGATCACGACGGTGCCTTGGGAGGTGTTGCAGCACTTCGTTATCTACATGGTGATCTGCACCTCGTTCTACTTCATCTACGGCATGCGCAATTCCAACCTGCAGCATGGCGAATGGCAGGACGATGCGCCCGACATGGGCGAATTTCCGGGACCGGTGGTCGACGACTGATCCGCATCATCGGATTGCGCTAGAAGGGGCGCGGGGAGCGAATTTCGCTTCCCGCGCCCTTTGCATTGCTATCGGGATGATGTTGGAACATAATGCGAACAAATGAGTCGTTCGTCTATGTCCTCCTTGTCCTTGAGACCCCCTGATGCTCGCATCCTATCGCGCGCATTGCCTGAGCCCCGCTGGCGGCCGGGCTTGCCAGCACAGACGTTCCATTCCGAGATTTTCGCCTCCGCCAATGAGGCGAGCGGCGCGGGGCTGGCGCTCGCTTTGGCGCGTGACGCCTTGACGTCAAAGGACCCGTCGGGGGGAGGGCAGGATACCCGCCATGTTTTATGGGTGCAGGATCGTGCGGCGATCCGGCTTGGCGGGCGACCCTGTCTTGCTGGCCTGCCGCCCGAATGGCGCCACCGCCTGATCCATGTCGCTGCCACCACGCCCGAAGACGCGTTGTTCGCATTGGAGGAGGGGCTGAAATGCCGCGATCTGGCCTGCGTGATCGGAGAGATCGCGGGCAATCCGCGCGCGCTGGGCTTCACCGCCTCCCGCCGGCTCAGCCTTACGGCCGAACGGCACGGGGTCATGCTGTGGCTGGTGCGGCTCGATGCGCAAGCCGAGCTTTCCTCGGCGCGGATGCGCTGGCGGGTGTGCGCCGCACCTTCCCCGCAGCCGCGCTGGAACCCTGCGGCTCCCGGCACCGCGACATGGCACGCAGAACTGTTCCGCGCGCGCGCCCACATGCCGGGCGAATGGATGCTTTGCGATGATAACGGAACCTTGTGCATCTCCAGCGATCCCGAACAGTCATCCGCGCCGGATCATGTCGGTCTGGCTCGCCCGACTGTCGGTCGATCGCTGGCGGCTGGCGCACGCGCCTGATGCGCGGACGGCGACTGATGCGGCCCCTTCCGCGCTGATCCTCGAAACCGCGCACGGGCCGCGCATCACGGCAGCCAATGATGCGGGGCTGACGGCCGGCGCGCGCGCCGGAATGCTGCTCGCCGATGCCCGGGCGCTGTCTCCTGATCTGGCCGCTGTTCCGGCCGATCCGGCGGGCGACCTTGCGATGCTGGAAAAGCTCAGCCTTTGGGCGCAGCGCTGGGGGCCGTGGAGCGCGCTTGATCCGCCCGATGGCCTGCTGGTCGATGTCACCGGCGTTGCACACCTGTTCGGGGGAGAGGCGCGGCTGTTGGCCGATGTTGGCGCTGCTTTTGCCGCCCGCGGTCTGACCGCACGCGCCGCACTTGCGCCAACCGCCGGGGCCGCCTGGGCGCTGTCGCACTTCGGGAGGCATCAGGCCGCGCACGGCGCAATCCTTGGCGCTGATGACAATCCGCTCCATCAGCTTCGCGATCTGCCGGTGACTGCGCTCAGGCTCGACGATGATGTGCTGACTGTGCTGCGGCGTCTCGGCATCAAGCGGCTCGGCGAATTGGCGGGGGTGAGCGGCGCACAGGATGACCCTGCGCGTGAGGCTGCCGCGCGCGATGCCCTGCGCCGCCGGTTCCGCAATCACCGTGCGCCCGCTGCCAATCCGTTGCTGCGGCTCGACCAATTGCTTGGCCGTGTGCCTGAACCGCTGCTGCCGGTCACCGCGCGCACCATACCGATGGTCCAGCGCCGGTTGATGGAGCCGCTGCGCCACCGCAGCCTGCTTGACCGCGTGGTGGAGGACTTGGCCCAGGACATGATCCGTGCGCTCGAAGCGCGGAGCGAGGGCGCGCGGCGGCTCGAACTGGCGCTGTGGCGGGTTGATGGTGAGGTGTTGCAGCGCCGCATCGAACTTGCCGCCGCCACCCGCGATGCCAGCCACATCACCCGTCTGTTTGGTGCAAGGCTCGATGATGTTGAGGCCGGGTTCGGGATCGAGATGGTGCAACTGCGCGCCAGCTGGAGCGAGCCGCTGGCGCTTTCGCAATCCGATCTCGATGCCGCAGCCGAAAACCATGGCACTTCGCTGGCCGCCTGCATCGATCGGCTAACTGTGCGATTGGGGGCAAAAGCTGTCACCCGCCCGGTCGCCCACGCCAGCCATATTCCCGAACGCGCGCAGGGCTGGAAGCCGCCGATGGAGCCGGTTTCCGCAGCGCAAGGCGCGCTGGTCTTCCACACCCGTCCTCTGAAATTGCTCGACCGGGCAGAGCCGATTGCGGTGCTCTATGCTTCGCCCGATGGCGTCCCCCAGCGCTTCCGCTGGCGCGGGCAAGTGCGTGAAGTGATGCGGGTTGAAGGGCCGGAACGGATCGCGCCCGAATGGTGGCGCGAACGCTCCACCGCCCGGCTGCGCGATTATTACCGGATCGAGGACGAAGCCGGGCGGCGTTACTGGATATACCGTCAGGGAATTGCGGGCGATGGGCGGGGCGGGGTGCCTGACTGGTTTTTGCAGGGGCTTTATGCCTGACCGAAACGGCTCGCTCAGTTTTTTTTTACCGCTTTATGCGACGTTCCCTGCATGAACCTCGATTCGATCCCACGCGCGTCCGATCGCCGGCCAATGCATCTCACGGTAAAAAGCCGGGTGCGGTCGCGCCTTGTATTCGTTGACCTGATCGACATTTCCGAAGGCGGCTGCAAAATCCGAGCAAAAGCCGGTTTTGCCGAAGTTGGCGACCGGGTGACGATGAAGGTGAACGGAATCAACGCTCCGCTCGGCTCTATTGCCTGGGTCGATGGGGGGCTGGCTGGGGTCGCCTTCGAAGGTGCGATGCACCCGGCGGTGATCGATTATCTTTGCGAAGGAGGTCACCTCCGTCAGGACGGGCCGATCCTGAGACGCGTTTGATCGCAGGCCCGGGCGCTTGCAAGCTTTGCATTTGGCAACGGGATTTTTGGAACATATAAGGAACACGAAAGGTGTTCCCAGGTTTCCATGGTCCAGCAAACACTCCGTCAGAAGCTTGAGATCCTCGCCGATGCGGCGAAGTATGATGCCTCCTGCGCGTCATCCGGTACAGCAAAGAAAAACTCGCTGGGCGGGAAGGGCGTCGGCTCGACTGAGGGAATGGGCATCTGCCATGCTTATGCGCCGGATGGGCGGTGTATCTCGTTGCTCAAGATACTGCTTACCAACCACTGCATTTTCGATTGCCACTACTGCATCAACCGCAAAAGCTCGAACGTGGCGCGGGCGCGGTTTACGCCGCAGGAGGTGGTCGACCTCACGCTCAATTTCTACCGCCGCAATTATATCGAGGGGCTGTTCCTCTCATCGGGCATCGTCAAAAGCGCCAACCATACGATGGAGCAGCTAGTCGAGGTCGCCCGTATCCTGCGTGAGGAACACGATTTCCGTGGCTACATCCACCTCAAGACCATCCCCGAGGCTGACGCGGAAATCATCCACGAAGCCGGGCTTTATGCCGACCGGGTATCGATCAATGTCGAACTGCCGACCCGTGCCGGACTGACCCGGCTCGCGCCCGACAAGGATGAAACCCAGATCGAAGGCGCGATGGGACGCACCAAGGCGCGGATTATTGAGGCGAAGGACGAAAAGAAGCGCTTCCGCCACGCCCCGCGCTTTGCGCCCGCCGGCCAATCGACCCAGATGATTGTCGGCGCGGACGATGCCAATGATGCGACGATCATCGGCAAGGCGAGCCGGCTTTATGACAGCTTCGGGCTGCGGCGCGTCTATTACAGCGCCTTCTCGCCGATCCCTGATGCCAGCGCGGTGCTGCCGCTGAAGCGCCCGCCCTTGCTGCGCGAGCACCGGCTTTATCAGTCCGACTGGCTGATGCGGTTTTACGGTTTCGCGCCGCAGGAGGTGGCCGATGCCGCCGATGCCGATGGCAATCTGCCGCTCGATATCGACCCGAAACTCGCCTGGGCGCTGAAGTTCCGTGAAAGCTTTCCCGTCGATGTGAACCGCGCTGCGAAAGAACAATTGCTGCGCGTGCCGGGATTGGGGACCAAGGCTGTCGCACGCATTCTGGCGGCGCGACGGCACCGGACGCTGCGCCTGGACGATGTGGCGCTGCTGACAGCATCGGTCGCCAAGGTTCGTCCTTTCATCTGCACCATCGACTGGCGTCCTACGCTGCTGACCGACCGCGCCGACTTGCGCGGTCTGATCGTTCCGAAGCGGGAACAGCTGGAGCTGTTCTGATGACCGCCCAAAGACGTTCGATGCAGAACGCCAGCTTTGGCGGGTATTATGCTATCCACCTGCCTGCGCCGGATGACTTTGCCTTCTGGCGTGAACGAGCGCGGGGTCTTATCCAGTGCGACGTGCCGCCTGATCGGGTAAGCTGGATCGAGCCGGGCGGAACAGGCGACCTGTTTGGTGAAGGGTCGTCCCGCAGCGACAAGCGCCTGCCTGTGCCCGCCGTCGATGCGCCTCCGGTACGCGCCAGCCAGCGGTTCCTCACCATCGCTCGCAGCGCCGCCTTGCATTCCGATCCGGCGCGTTTCGGGCTGCTCTATCAGGTTTTGTGGCGGCTCCAGCGCAATCCCCGGCTGATGGAGGACAAGGCCGACCCCCAGGTGCGCCGGATCGAGGAACTCGCCAAATCCGTGCGCCGCGATGCGCACAAGATGCACGCATTTGTCCGCTTCCGCGAAGTTGCTGAGGAAGATGGCACCCCGCACTTCGTCGCCTGGTTCGAACCCGATCACCACATCGTGCGCGCCGAAGCCGCCTTCTTCATGCGCCGGTTTGCCAATATGCGCTGGTCGATCCTGACTCCGCGTGGGAGCGTCCACTGGGACGGCACGACCATGCGTGAAGGCCCGCCCGCCCGGCGTTCCGACGCGCCGGAAGGTGATCCGGTCGAAGACCTGTGGCGTTCCTACTACGCTTCGATCTTCAATCCCGCGCGCCTCAAGGTTGGCGCGATGCTTTCCGAGATGCCTAAGAAATACTGGAAGAACCTGCCCGAAGCGGAGCTGATCCCGCAGCTGATCGCCGGAGCACAGGCAAGGGAGGCGGCGATGGTGTCATCGGGCAACCTGGACATGGGTGAGAAACCGGCAACGCTGGCGGGTGTGGACAAGGCCATTCGCGCCTGCCGCATGTGTCCGATCGGCGAACTTGATAACCATGCGGTGATGGGAGAGGGGCCGCTTCGGGCCGCCTTGATGATCGTCGGCGAACAGCCGGGTGATCAGGAGGATGTGGCCGGGCGGCCGTTCGTCGGGCCGGCAGGGCAACTGCTTGATGAATATCTGGTCCGCGCCGGGATCGACCGGAGCACCGCTTATGTCACCAATGCGGTCAAGCACTTCAAGTTCACCTGGAAGGGCAAGCACCGGCTGCACCAGTCACCGGGTGCGAAGGAGATCGACACCTGCCGTTGGTGGCTTGAAGCGGAACGCAGCATCGTTCAGCCCCGTCTCGTGCTGGCGCTGGGGGCCAGCGCGGCGCGCGGGATACTTGGCAAGACGGTGAGCATTTCGAAGGCGCGCGGCAGCCCGCTTCCACTGGACGACGGGACGGAGCTGTGGGTGACCGCACACCCCTCCTACCTGCTGAGGCTGGATGGCGATGCGTGCGCGCAGCAGGCCGCGCTGTTTGCCGCCGATCTGGCAGCGGTGAGGGAGCGGCTTGCGGAGCTGGCAGGCTGATGCCTGACGCGCCGCTGACCCCTGACAAGCGCACGCTGGATATTGATTCCGACAGGATCTTCCCCCCGCCGCGCGCGCCCTTTGTGGAACTGGGGCTGGCGAGCTGCTTCAGCTTTCTGCGCGGGGCGTCGGATCCGGTCGATCTGGTGCTGGCCGCGCATACGCTTGGCTATGACGCGATTGCGATCGCCGACGTCAATTCGATGGCCGGCGTGGTACGCATCCACACCGAGGCAAAGACGCTCAAACTGCGCCCGGTGATCGGCTGCCGGATCGAGACGGTCGAGGGGCTCGCCTTCCTTGCCTATCCCGAAGACCGCGCCGCCTATGGCCGTCTGTGCCGTCTTCTCAGCACGGGGCGGATGCAGACGCTTTCCGGCGGATGGCAGGACAAGGGCGTGTGCGAGATCGACCTTGCGCTGCTTGCTGCTCATAGTGAGGGCGTGCAGATGATCCTGCTGCCGCCCGAGGATCCGGAAGCGCGCTTCACGATTGCGCTCGAGAGCAATG
>JBIKSA010000016.1:0-43292 GCA_044348875.1 Erythrobacter sp.
AAACGCGCCAGCCGTCTGGGTGACGGTAATCGTCTCGCCCGACACCAGCCCATTAAGGGCAAAATTGCCAGAGCCCAGCAGCGCGTTGGTGGTGCCGTCGTAATTGCGGCTCACTGTGCCAATCAGCGCCGCCAGCAGCGGACGCGGCAAAATCGAACCGATCGCACCCGTCGCCGTCGTGGGCAGCAGGTAATTGCTCAAAGCGGTGCCTGCGCCAGCGGTAAAGTTCGCGCTCCCAAGGCTGGCGCTGACCGACAGGTTGCTGCCAACATTGGCCGTGCCAAACGCGCCAGCCGTCTGGGTGACGGTAATCGTCTCGCCCGACACCAGCCCATTAAGGGCAAAATTGCCAGAGCCCAGCAGCGCGTTGGTGGTGCCGTCATAATTGCGGCTCACTGTGCCAATCAGCGCCGCCAGCAGCGGACGCGGCAAAATGGAAGCGGGCGCTGTCAAAGTGGGGCTGAATTGGTAGCCAAACACCGGCTTCCCCGAACTATCGGTGAAGCTGGCATTGATGCCGGAAATGGTGGCTTGCGTCGCTGAAATCCCCGCCACATCAGCCAAGATCGAGGAAATACTGACGCTGTTTAGGGTGTCACCGTTGATGAGACCGTCAAAATTGACACTGACCTGCCCGGCTGAAAAGTTTCGGGTGCCATCATAGAGCTTGCTGAGACCACCGACCATCTGCGGCGTCAGCACTGGGGCGAAGCTGTAGGCCAGCCCATTGCCTGATGGGAGCGGCGGCAGCGGCTCCAGTCCGCGCATCTGCCCCTCGGTGATCCTGTACGAGCGCCAATCGTGCTGGAGCGAGCCAGTGATGTCGGGAGCGTTGCCGCCAAATGGATTGCTGTTGCCGCTCCAGATCGTCCATCCTTGCCCTGCTTGAATGACGTTCGTCAGGCTGGAGAGGTTGCTGAAGCCTTGCCCCCCCAGCAGGCTGATGCGGTTGGTGGCCAGTAGACGCGCACTTTGACCAAGCGTCATGCGTCCCTCGGCAGAGGCGAAGATTGAACTGAACCTTCGGCCGGTGCCGATCTCGCCTGCGAAGGTAAGATCACCTCCCGCCTTGGCAAAGAAATCTACCGCAGCGTCACTTGTAGCATTGATCGGCCCGGCAATTGTCCCCGACCCCCGAAACGAAATCGCGCCTGAGTTCAAAACGTTAATGGCGTTGAGAAGTGTGACCGGATTGAGGCTGGTAAACTCAAGCACCGCATTCTGGCCAAGCGTGATCTCACCCGAACCAATGCTGGCAACGTCCGGAGCGCGAACAAATCCTTCAAGAACCCTTAGCTGGCCCAGACCTGAATTGGGGCCCGTCAGTGTCAGAAAACCCGACCGGGTTAATGACAAGGCCGACGCGATTACGGGGCCGGAAATGACGCCGGTGTCTGCCAAGGCAACATTGACCTGACCAGCGTGGACCGAGTTCAGGCTCAAATTGCCTGCTCGCAGCGTGGCGCTCGCAAGGGACGCATTGCCGATCACACCGGTAACGACGAGGTTGTTCTGCGCGTCCAGCACAATCGCAGAACCACTGCTGTCCGGTGAAGTGACGATGTCACCCCGCACAACGACATCCCCAAGCGCGCGGATTTCGCGCAAGCCCGATAAAGTCAAATCACCCGTGATTTCGATAAGGCTGGCACCCAAGATATTGCCAGTCCTGACGGTTCCTCCAATATCGTCCAGATTGGCATCAGCGACCAATCGGATTTCGATCGGGCCAGAAAAGATCTGATCGCCTTCAATGCGGATATCTTTGTCAGCGCTTACTTTAATGCTGCGCACCGGGCCATTTGTCGGGAAATTCAGTAATGATGGTGTCGTGAGCTTGAAATTTCCGATTGATGCATTGGCGCGGTTGGCAGTCGTGAAGTCTTTTGTATGAATTACCAAATTGGAACCACCATCGAGGATGCTGGTGATAGCCTGATTGCTGATCTGAGATGTTGCAGATGGCTGACGGAAAATTGATGAAGTTTGAGAAATATCGGAAACGATATTGCTCGAACTCTGAAAATTATTTGCAAAATTTCTATAAAATAATGGTGATGTATCATTAATGGTCCGTCCAGTTAACCCGGCGGACACGCTGTGACGAATTATGCTAACTCCACCATAATTTAAAATTACTTCACCATTTTCTCGGATTCTTATCTCAAATGTATTGATCTGGTTGGTGCCAAATTCTGGAACGGCTGACCATTGGACCACAAATTCGCGTTGGCCATTCGGCAGCACAATGGTTGCCGCCTTAGGATTGCTGAGGCTTTGGGGATTAAGGTCCGTCCACAGACCGAATATCGTTGGGGGAGCCCGCATGCCATCCAGCGGCGCTCCGCTACAGCAGAGAGAATTGCCGCCGAGGTTTCCGAACGACACGAAGCCGTTGGAAGACACTTCAATCCCGTCATATGTTTCCCCAAAATAGAGGAAACTGAAGCCAAGCGGGATCCTTTGGGCCACCTGATCGTCGCCAAGGTTCAGGCTTTGCAGGTCGGCCGGGTTGTACAAGGCAAGGCTTGCAGCCGATTGCCAGGCCAACACATCGGATGCCGCCGGCGTCAATTGCTCTACCAGATCGATGGAGGCTGCCGTCAGTTTCACCGTGCCTGGGGCCGCCAATGAAGTGCCGCCGATGGCTTCTAAAGTGGCACCTTCGATGTCGAGATAGAAACCGGAGAGGTCAATCGTCCCCCCTCGCCCAGTCAATCCTGCACCATTGGCACGCAGCTGACCGGCAATCTTGGTGGACAGGCCCAGCTCCCCATTGCCGTTTACCGTAATCAATCCACCGACACCGTTTTCACGGGCACTGGCGGAAAGCACGCTGCCTTGCTTGATCGCCACGCTAGCCAGTGATCCGTTATTCAATTTCTCGCGCTGCTGGAGCAGCGATTGCCTGGCGGTCGCGATCGACTGGTTAACAGCCTGAAACGCAGAAAAATCGATGTTTTCCTGCAGGGCTGGTGTCGCCATGAGGGAAATTTCGCCCCCACCGGCATTCCCGTCAGCATTCAGTACGGCCTGAGGCTCGATCATCACGAGGCTGCCTTGTGCGGTAATGAACCCGCCGACCTCTCCCGTCTCGGCTCCCTCGACTGTAACAGTGCCTTTGATAGCTAATGCGCCATTGGAGCCGGCATCAAGAATGACTCTGCCGTTTGCCGATTGAATGCTTTTGGCTTCGATCAGACCGGTCGTATTGATAACGCCGCTAATAGCACCCAGCGCCGATGCCATGCTCAGCGCGACCAAACCGCCATTGGCTGAGATAGTGCCCGTATTGGTGATGTCCCGGAAGACAGCAGGAACGGAGGAATTGTTGCTCAATGCGTAGGAAATGAGCCCGCCTTGATCAAAGGATACGCTCAGATTGTCGACCGCTGCCAACAAAACTTTCCCGCGCTCTGCCCTGATTTGTCCGCTGTTGCGAACAATCCCAGCATTGAGGATCGTGTAGCCAAGGCTGCTTGTAATGATGCCCTCATTGATGATGGGGGCAGGCGAACCGCCATTTCCGATAGCAAACTGCGTGGTATCGGCCATGAAATCAGTGTGCGAGATATTCCCGGTCGAGGCGAGGAAGCCCGGCGTGGTCACTCTTCCAGTGGGCGATATGAATACCCCGTTCGGATTGAGAATCCACACCTGCCCATTGGCTTCAACCCGGCCATCGATCACGGTACCGCTATTGCCTGTGACACGGTTCAACGTGATGGCATTCGCATTCGGTTGATCAAAACGCAAAGTGTGGTCCAGCGGAACATCCAGCGCAGACCAGTCAAGAAATGCCTTGGCGGTTGTTTGTGTAACCGTGCGCAACGTACCCGTTGCGTCGACGGTGTAGGTGGCACCACCCGCAACCACGGTCGGCGCCGTAGCCTGCACCACGTTTTGAGCTGTCGCTACTGAGCTGAGGCTGGCCGAAGCCAACAGCATGAGACGGATGAGTTTCATAGCTGCTCTTTCGAATGCAGTCGCAGAGATTGGATCTGGGCCATCAGAAACCCGAGACCAGACTGACGTTGACCCGTGCCGGGCGGCTTTCAACGCCAGGAACTGTGCGACCTTCAGACGCAAATTGTAGATCAAGGAAAAGCCGGTCGAAGAGGAGAGCTTTCAGCCCGACGCCGTAGGAGAAGAGGCTCTGCGTCGCGGCGGGGACACCGTTTCCAGCAAGCAACTTGGCCCGTGCTGCATCAGCAAAACCATACACTTGGGCATTCCTAATCATGCCCGGTGCCTCGGCTGATGGAAGATCGAAACGCACTTCTCCCAAAAAGCCCAATCCTTTGTCGCCAGTAAGGACCGAAGGAACATAGCCACGCCCCAGAAGCGCGCCTCCAAATGCCACCTGCTCACCTGCCAGCAGCCGATCATCAGTCCACTGGCCGACCACGCGCGTCAAAAAGGATGCGGCGGTATTGAGCGGAAATTCATGATCGAGTTGCCAGCTCACCTTGCTGAAATTCGGATCAAAGCCCTGAACGGAGGGGCTGAGGGTATTTTCATCCGGCACCCCGATGGCTGGCAGCGCCGAAGCTACAAATATTTGCGCTGTTGTTTGCCCCAAAGGAGACTGGTGGCGTCCGCGCAGACCGATCTGGCTACTGGCAATCTTGTCCCGGGTAATTTCGGTACCCAGCGCGGTCACTCTGGTTTGAGCGAAGAGCAGCGCCGTCTCAAGATAAAGCGCGCTGGAACGGGAACGATACAGCGGCGTCCGCAGTCTGGCTTCGAACGAGCGGGATGCACTGGACACATCAAGCGCCGCAGCTTCGCCTCCCGGTTTTGCCTGCGCCGCAAGCCCTCCAAGATAGAGGATGACCCCTTTGGAACCGATAGGCATTGCATAGCGCGCACTAACCGCCTGCAGTTCAGTCAAACTTCGTCCTGCAACACTGACCGAAACGTCGAGCGAACCAGGTCGGTTCAATGGTGAATTGAGGGTGTAGCCAAGCGAATACAGAGCCGGGCCTATGGCGTTCGAACCGGTATTGCTGACGCTGGCGAAGCCCTGGTTCGGCAGCTTGGCTGTCGAAACAGCCATGGTGGCAGCACCAAGGTTACTTCCGGGCCGCAAGAGCGATTTTACGGCAAGTCCGGGCGTATCGTTCAAAATCAGCAATTCGCTATCAAGTTCACGAATATCCAGCGGGCGCTGATTGCGCAGATCGGCAAGCGCGTTCTGCGCCAAGGCCGCGCCCGGGCTGGCTTCATCTTCCAGCACGATGTCGTCGATGTAACCTTCGACAACCTCGATCGTGACAACCCCGTCTTCGATCTTTTGCGGCGGGATGATCACACGGGTCAGCAAAAAGCCCTGAGCAGCATAAAGCGCCTGCAGGCGGTCGGCCTGCTCACGCAGGGTTTCCAGCCTAATTCTCTGTCCTTCCAGAGGCGCAAAAAGCGTACGCATCTGTTCCTTTGAGAAAAAGGTCACTCCATTGACCTGTATTCGCAAGACCAGAAAATCGAGGGCCGAAACATCCTTTGGGACAACCGACTTTTCCGGGTTACGGATCGTCACATCAAGATCTTCCTGCGACGGCAGTTCAGGTGGGCTCAACCGCAGTCGGGAAATGTCAGCCTCGGGTGACAGCACTGCCGATTGCGCCAAAGCTTGTCCGTGCGCGAGCCAGAACAATGGCGCAAACAGCAGCATTTGTTTGCTTTTGAGACCGACGGAATAAATCATTTCGCGCCCATCTTGATGC
Source organism: Erythrobacter sp. (assembly GCA_044348875.1). Classification (GTDB taxonomy): domain Bacteria; phylum Pseudomonadota; class Alphaproteobacteria; order Sphingomonadales; family Sphingomonadaceae; genus Erythrobacter. Next base: position 5,727 of record JBIKSA010000016.1, read on the forward strand.
GCGCTGAGATTTCACCCGCTTGCAGTCTCTCGAAGTGATAATTGATCAGAGGATCGACGGGGTATTGCTGGCGAAGATCGGCAAAGCGTTCAATTGCTTTGGGATCCTTCTGTTCAAGCAGCACGAAAGCTGCGTTGTAATCGCTTTCGGCATCCGCGTCGTGTTCAGTCGGAAGGGGGGTGTATAAAGTCGTATATTCGGCTTTCCCCTTCAGAGCGAAATGGCCGATCGTCCGAAAGGCTCGATCCATCGCCAAATCGACTACGGACTGAGTGCAGCATATCCGGGTTCCGAAGTACTTGTTGATCCCTTCCGTGCGCGCAGCTGTGTTGACGGTGTCGCCCAGAGCAGTGAAATCCATCCGTTGCGAGGATCCGAAATTGCCGACGACGGCTGGGCCTGCGTGGATGCCAATGCGGGTAACGCCGAAGGGAACGCCCTTGGCGTTGCATTCTTGGCGATACCGCTCGGCATAGGCGTCCAGCTCCAATGCGGTGCGGATCGCAGCTGCGGCGTGATCCGGCTGTTCGATCGGAGCGTTGAAGATTGCCATGATCGCATCGCCGATGAACTTGTCGATCATTCCACCTTCGCGAAGAATGATCTCGCACGCGCCATCAAGGTATTGGTTCAGAACATCCGACAGCTCTTCGGCGGGAAGAAGTTCGGACATGGTCGTGAAGTCGGCGACGTCCGTGAACAGAAATGTGGCGTGTCGCTTTTCGCCACTAATGGCTGCGGCGCTTGGATCTGCAGCAATGCGCTCTACCACGGCGGGCGAGACGTAACGCGAAAAGGTGGACTGGATGAACTGGCGCTGCATCCGCTCGGCACGGCCAATGACAAGGTCCATCATCCAAACGGAAAGCAATAGCGCGAAGGATGGCATCAGGATCGGCAACATTCCGATGCCGTAGCCATAGCCAACAATGGCGATGGCCCAATATCCGGCCAGAGCGATCAGAGACAGCGTGACGTTGAACAGCAGCCCTTTGCGAAGCTGGCTGATAATCACGCCCAGCGCGGTGAAAAGGGCGACCATCAACATAGTCTGCAGCGGTGGAGAAACAGGTTCAGGTGCACCTGACGCGAGACTGTCTATGGCATGAGCCTGAATCAGCACCCCCGGCATCAGACCGCGGTCGCCGTCATCAATGATCGTTAGCGGTGTCGGATGCCTGTCTGTAATCGAAAGGACTGCACCGATCAGGACAACCTTGCCGGCGAAGATTTCGGGCGGCAAATGGGGCACATAATTGGCAGAAATAACCGGGATCGGGTCTTCACCGTCTGCGGACAAGGGCCGCCAGGCGATTTCGCGCGGCTTCTCTGGCTGGCGAGCATCAAGATAGCGCGCCATGACCGCTGCAAAGCTTGGCGGATGATCATCATCATAAGTGACCTTGTCGCCCGAAACGATGCCACCTGGATTGATCCGCCTAACCAGACCGTCGAAGGGGTCGGATAGCAGCCTGCTTTCCATGCGCTTGTCTGCCGGCACGAACGCCCGCATGTATTCAAGCTGCGGCTCGGTGACAAAGGCGCTATCGGACGTAAAGCTGAAATACAGCGGTGTTTTGGCTGCGCGGACGATAGAGTAGAGCTGTTCATCCTTGGCCGGATCACTGGCTTGGTCGATCAGTACGTCAACCCCGATGGCCTTTGCCCCCGCAGTATCGATACGTTCGATGAGGCTGGCAATAAACGCGCGGTCAATCGGTGACCGATAGGTAAATTGCGCCAGCGTATCTTCGTCGAGAGCGACGACGATAATCTGGTCCGAAGGCGGCTTTGGCACTTCGAGAGCCGCCACACGAATATCGGCGAGCTTCTTTTCAAGATTGTTGATGGGAGCCAGGAACTGCACGGAGAGAATAGCGATCTGCGCCGACAACACAGCCACAGCCGTGATCCATAGGCCCGACCGGCTTGGGCCCTTCAGGCGGAGCGCGGAGATGAAGGCCGGCGCTTTCATTGGCTGTTCTCGTCATTCTGGCCAGGCTGCAGCAAGGCAAGCAGTGCGTCCGCCTGCTGGATGCAGCCCTTTTCGATCATCCATCCGGCCAAAACTGCCGGCTCTGTTGTGGCTTTAGGGATGAGGTGCACGCGAATGCTGTATTCGCGCTCTTCATCCTTGATGATGAACGACTTGGTCGCCTCGATATCGCTTACCCGGGTAATCGCCACGGTGTCTTGTCCGGCTTCAAACCGGAACTGCGCGTTCCACGACCGATCGAGCGGGAAAAGGGTGAAGTCTTGTGTGGTCACGCTCAAGGGGCGCCACCACCCAATTGGTGCACCTTCGATCAGGCATCGTTCACCAGGTCGAGTAATGTCGATCAGCCATGCTGATGGCAGCGGGGCGGCATTTGCACCCGACCGGACAGCTCCCACGCGATTGGCTCTATCTTTGCGGCTGGCCACCAGAGCTGCAAGCGCGCGACCAGCCCCTTGGCTGGGGGCCGCCTTTGACTTCAACGGTCCGCTATGCGGCCCGCGCAGGCTGATAACCGTTCCATCGCTGCGCACAACCACCAGCTTGCCGCCCGCGGGCAACTTGACCTGCTGCGCCTCATCGAGCCGCGACCCGATTTTCAGATCGATCCCGCGTACTTCAACAACCACCAGCGATTGGGCTGCCACCGGAGCGGCCATCCACAAGCTGAAGATTGCAAGAACGACAGCGCGCATCACGAAGTCGCCGCCTCAATAAATACCGTTTCTTTGCCGCTGCCGACGAACGAAAAAGCACCCCAGAAAAAGGGGTGCGCGGTATTGTCATTGCTGATGGCCAGCAACTGTGCGCGCTGCAGGGCAGTGTCAGTGGCGAGCGCCCTGTCCTTGCCGATTGCACCGAACATATCGCGCATGAGAGATGACGTCGCGACAGAAGGAACCTGCCAATGGGTGACGAGCAAGCTGCGCGCTCCGGCGATGAAAAAGCTTTCGGCAAGGCCTGAAAGTGCATCGCCCTTCTGGACAGTCTGATTGCCGCTGCTGCCGGTGTTGCAGGCGGAAAGCACCACAAGATTGGCCGCAATTTGCAAGCCAGCCACCTCACTGGCATCGAGAAATCCGTCACTCTCTCTCGACGTTGCTTGTTCAGAAGGCCGCGTCAGCGCGATCCCGGGTTCGCGCTGACAAGCAGCCTCGCCGGGCATGACGGCATGGGTTGCGATGTAAATTACATTGTAATCGTCTAGCGAATTACTGCGGAAAACCTGTTCCTTGGCCTCTCCGTCGGTGAAGATGTCAGCGCCCTTAATTCTCAAGGATGCGGTGACGGCGCGGACCTCTGCAGCAGTGTCAGGCAATTGCTCAAGAGCGTCAAAGCGGCTCGGCAGAGCGATGCCTTCCGGATTGCACGTTTGCACGGCGGAAGCGGACGTGACCGAAGCATGCCCGGCGAATGTGGGGTTGGCGATGCCAAGAAACGGTTTGGGTCGAGCTTTTCCCGGCTTGCTCGAACGAAGGTTCACGAAACTGACAACCGATGGGGCGTGCGTGATGGCCATCCGATTCACCAGCCACGGGGCCTTGCCGTAGTTTTCGCTTGTCGGCGCATCGGTCAACAATGTCCCGAAGGGAAGGCTGCTCAAGGGGCCATTGGGAACCACAATCAGGCGCTTGACCCTTGAGAGGGGTTCGCTGACACCACCGAACAGCGTCTGATACAGGAAGTGGGAATCTGAAAGGTTGAATTCGTTGACCGAACCACCTTCAATTTCCAGGCCTTTGCGCAAACCGCGCACCATTCTGGCCAGTTCCTCACCACCTGCTGCAATGGGCGTAATGTAAATCCGTTCGCGCGTGACGAGCTGCAGAAAGGTAACGTCCCGGCCGATCAAAAAGCTTGCCAGCGCTTCATCGCCATCCAGCGCTCCGCGAAGGATGTTCAGATCTGGCGTGCGGCTTTCGTCAAACCGCTGATATTCAGGATGGTCTTTCAATAAGTCGCTGCGCAGCCTGGCCGCTTGGGCGACTTGTTGTTGTAGCTTTGCCGCCAAAGTCTCAGCCAGATTTTCATCGCGTTCATCGGCAGGCTTTGCGCGCTCGATCGCAAGCTTTCCGTTCAATTCCGCCTGCACCAGGACGCTTTGCTTCAAACTGCTGACAAGCTTGGCAAGTACAGGATTGGTATCGGTGATCTGGATCGACGCCAGATCAATCGCTTCATCCCGACCGGGGACGAAGGCCATTTGGAATGCATCATACAGCTCGGTCATCAAACCGAGCTTTTCATCTTCAATCACCAACGTCTCAGCTTCGGCCATAACGGCTTGCGCCAACGGGATGAGATCATCGACCCGCAACGCAGCGGATCCACGCGGCAGTGACTTGGCGATCTCGATTGCGCGACGATAGGCAATAATCGCGTTCACATTCATCGTTTCGCGTTGGTACGCGCGTCCTTGCGCAAGCAGCAGGCGAACCATTCCTGGGCCGTCACCATGAAGCGATCTGCGGATTGCAATCGCCTTCTCGAAAAACGTTTCCGCGGCCGACAATCGGCCAAGCGCCGATGATGCCTCACCCAGCACCGCAAGGATTTCTGCCCGCCAGATCGGCGGTTTTTGCTCTGCGGTATTCAGCGCGAAGAGTGCTTCACTAGCCTTTGCGTAAGCGGAGACAGGATCGTCCGACTTCAGCAGGATCGCCGCCTCTCTCGCCAACGAGAACGCCAATTCCGGTTGCACATCAACCGTTTTTCCGTCCGACTGAAACAGCGAAAGCACTGCCTGACTATCGTCATTGCCAGCAATATTGCGCCATTGGATGGTAGAGTCGGCTGCGTACCGGCCGGCAGCGTCGTAATCGCCCTGAAGCGCTGCGATGCTCGCCTGATAGCCGGCAAGCCGGGCGCGATCGCTCGGGCTGGGCGACTTATCGATCACGGGCCCAACGCGGCGGATGATGGCCTGGGCCGCCTCGAAGTCTTCCTGATAGGCCAAAATCATGGCCAGATCGAGCAACAGCGCAGCAGTGGTGACATCGGCTTCACCAAACAGCCGCACTTGCACTTCGAGCGCGGATTCGAGCCGCGCTTGCGCTGTCTCGAAATCCAGTTTTGCACTTGCTTCCCGGGCGGCAGACCGCAGATTGGCAATAAGGGCGCCGTCGGCAATGCTCTGTTCGGAGATCTCGGTCGCGGCGCCACCACCCGCTTGCGGCTGCACCGCATCGACTTTGGCGCGGGTGTCGCACTGCTGCGAAACCGGCAGCTCAGACTGGTTTTCAGCGCAAGTGGCAGGTCCGACTTGGCCAGCGCCCGGCAGCGTAACGCTGGACGGGTCCTGACGCTGATCGAACTGACTAAAGCCGCCTAGCTCAAACGGGCCAGGACCTTTTTGGGCCAGCACCGGTGCGGGTAAGGCAACAATAGCGGTGAGCCCCGCGAGCTTGAGCGCGATGGTCCGAGCACTGGCGTTCCTGCGCTGAGCGCGAGGCCCAATGGCCATCACCGCAAACGGCAATCGAGCATCAGGCTGGCTGAAGTGATCGTCGAACAAAAAGGGCCCCCAGAGCAGGCCCATTCTTCAGTCAGTTTACAACTGACCTAGTGGCGCACTGCCCGCAAATTCACGACTGACCGGCCAACACACATAACATGCGCCAACCGTCCATTCTTCGACCCTTCGAAGACACAAAGGTACTGCAACCACTAGCAAACACAATCACGCAGCACTGCGTAGCGCGGGGCTTTCCGGAGATTGTCGTGGATGGGCTGAACACGAGCGATTTGCACCCGGCCGCCACACAGCAACCGGGTGCATGAAGTCACCGCGCACGTATCATTTGAGAGCGTTCAGTTGGCGGCGGCGAGCATCACCTTGGCCGACGCACCCGACAGCGCGCCCGCTTCAACCGGCAGCTTGGCAGGACGCGCCGCGCCCGGATAGGCTTGGCCGAGCAGCGTCAGTGCCTCGGCAATGCGGGCGTGCGCGGCCGGGTTTGCCGCCTTGATGGCGGCACCATTGGCAGCAAAGCCGCTCGCCGCGACACGGGCGAAGCCGTAGCCGTCGAGATAGGGCTCGTAGCTGTCGTTCTTCGGCAAGGATCGGTACATGGCGCTCGCCCGCTCGATCTGATCGGCGATTACGCCGGTGGCAACGGCAGCGGCGCTGGCATCGGAGGCTGGTGCCCTGGCAGCAGCGCCGCGCAGCGCGGCGATGATCACATCATAGGCCTTGCCTACCTCGGCGGTGCTCTTGCCAGCCAACGCGGCATCAGACGCGGCGGTTAGCAAGGGTTTGAAATCCTTGACACCCAACTTGGTGAACACCGGGTCCATATCGAGCAGCACTTCACTGACAGGGTGAGCAAACATTTCGGCGGCGGCGTCCTTCTTGCCCGCAGCATAGGCATCGCGCGCGGCGACCACGTGGGCTTCCGTCACGGCAAGTGCGATGCCATAGGCGATCGGATCGGTCGCAGCATCGCCGACCGCAACCCCGCCTTCGCCCTCTCCGCCAGCGCCTTCGCCGCCCGCGCCTTCACCGGCAGCGCCGCCTTCGCCTTCACCTGCGGTCGCGGCAGCGTCGGGCGTAGCGCCCGCATCTGCTGCCCCGGCTTCACCACCCGCTTCGCCGCCACACCCTGCCAACAGCCCGCCCGCCAACATCGTGCCGAGACCAAGCTGGGTCCATGTTCTCAAGGTGGTGTTCATCGCGGGAAATTCCTTAGCGCAGGGGTGGCCTGAAAGATCGAAGTCGCCTCATGGCCTAGATGATAATCACTCGCAAGTGACTTTCGCGCACAGACGGCGCTTGCCTGAAGGACTCGATATGGATAATTTATGTTACAACATATCATTTTGCAAGATAAGGACGCTGGCCCGAACCATGACAACCTTGCTTAGCCGGCTATCCCGTTGGGGCGAAGATTCCTTGATCCTCGGCGCGATTCGCGAATCGGATTGCAACCTTGCGATCTGGCATCGGCCCGCTTTTGCAGACTTTACAGCCATGACCACCGGCACTCCGCTCGACCTCCGCTTCGTCAGCGATATCGCCGGTTTTGCCGCCGTGTTTGCAAAAGAATTGCGAAGCGGTGGCTTTGGCGGTGACGCAGCGCTGCACGATGCGCTGATCGTCGATGCTGCCCGGTTGGCGCGGTTGTTCTGCGGCGCGATGGAACTGACCACCTTCGAACTGCGGCTTGAAGTTGTGCGCACTGATTCCTGCCGCAAGTTTCACGCCGATTACGTCACCGCCCGCCTCATCACCACGTACGTCGGCGAAGGCACCGACTGGCTTGACGATGCCGATGCCCGGCGCGTTGCCGTGGGGGCAGAGCCGCGGCAGATCAACCGGCTCGCCCCCTTTGATGTCGGGCTGTTCAAGGGGAAAATCGCCACGCCGACGCCCGCGATCCATCGTTCCCCGCCCATTGCGGAAACATCTGGCAGCGCGCGGCTGCTGCTGGTGCTCAACCCTGTCAGTCGGCCGTTGGTCGAGCCTGAAGATTCGGCCCTTCCGCCGCCTCGCCATCTGTCCTAACAGCGATGCTTCAGCCCGCTTGCGGGCCAAGCAATGTCCGCCGCCCACCCCTGTTCCGGGGGACGCGGCGCAAGACCAAGGGGATGCCAGACATGAAGAAGTTCTTGCTCGCCGGGGCCAGCGCCCTGATGATCGCCGCGCCTGCCGCCCTCCGCGCCGACGAAGGCATGTGGCTGCCCAGCCAGACCGGCGCGCTTGCCGATCAGATGAAGGCTGCAGGCCTTGAACTGGACGCCAAAACGCTGGGCGATTTGCAGCGTCCGCCGCTGACCGCGATTGCCTCGCTCGGCGGGTGTTCGGCAGCGTTCCTCTCGCCCGATGGCTTGGTGGCGACCAACCACCACTGCGTTGCCGGTTCGCTCCAGTACAATTCCTCGCCCGAGAACGACTACCTCACCAACGGCTTTCTTGCTGCGACGCTCGGCGATGAACTCCCCGCTGCGCCGGGCAGCCGCGTCTATGTAATCGAGGATCTGCGCGATGTGTCAGCCGCGATGCTGAAAGGCGCCGACAAGCTGGAAGGCCGCGCGCGTTTTGACCGCCTTCAGGCCAACCGCGCGGCATTGATCGAAGCGTGCGAAAAGCAGGCCAACCGCCGCTGCGACGTGCGCGCCTATTTCGGAGGGCAGCAATACTGGTTGCAGCAGCAGCTTGAAATCAAGGACGTACGACTGGTCTACGCGCCGGCCGCTGGCGTGGGCAATTTCGGCGGCGAGAAGGACAACTGGATGTGGCCGCGCCACACCGGCGATTTCTCGTTCTACCGCGCCTATGTGGCGCCCGATGGTTCGTCGGCTGCGTTCAGCAAGGATAACGTGCCCTTCAAGCCGAAGGCCTGGCTACCCATCGCCAAGGACGGCGTGAAAGACGGCGATTTCATCATGGTCGCAGGCTTCCCCGGCACCACGGAACGTCTGCGCACCGCAGAAGAAGCGCGGTTCTATTACGACGAACTCTACCCCTATCAGCAGCGGATGCTGACCGAATATGGCAACCGCATCGATGAATTGACCGCTGGCAATCAGGCAGCCACCATCGCCTATGCCGCGACCCTTCAGGGGGTGGAGAACTACGAAAAGAAGATTGCTGGCCAGATGGCCGGGGCCGACGCCATCTCGCTCATCGAGAAAAAGCAGGCCGAGGAAGCCGACTTCCGTGCATGGATCAAGGCTGACCCCAAGCGTGAGGCACAATACGGCGCCGCACTGGCCGAATATGACCGCATGATCACCGAAGGCAACGCCGCCGCGCTCGCCGATCAACGCAAGGGGATGCTGGCACGCGGCCAGCTTTATGCCGCCGCGCGTCAGCTTTACCGGTGGGCGAATGAACAGGCAAAGCCCAACAAGGACCGCGAACCCGGCTATCAGGACCGCGACCGCGCCTTCATGACGCAAGGGATGCAGCGGATCGAGCGGCGCTATGTCGCCGAAATCGACAAGGCTTTGTGGGAAGACGGTATCGCCGAATACCGCCAGCTTGGCGCGGATGACCGCGTGAAGAGCTTCGATGGCTTCATGGAAGGCCGCGACCTTGCCAGCTTCTACGCTGCAACCGAACTTGGCAACACAGCCAAGCGGATGGAATGGATGGGCAAATCAGTCGACGACTTCAAGGCCAGCAGCGATCCCTTCATCCAGCTGGCCGTCGCCACCTATGATGAGGCGATGACTGCTGAGGCCGCCGATAAGGCGCGCCAGGGCAATCTCCAGAAAGCTCGTTCAAAGGTCATGGAGGGCCGCCTCGCCTATGCCGCGTCGCTGGGCAAGACCATGTATCCCGACGCCAACGGATCGCTGCGCTTCACCTACGGCAAGGTGACCGGCAAGGCGGTTGATGGTCAGGTGTGGACGCCGTTCACCACCGCCGAAGGGATCGCGGCCAAGCACACCGGCCGCGGCGAATTCGATGCGCCGGACAAGATGATCGAACTGATCAAAGCCAAGGATTATGGTCGCTATGCCGCCCCGGAACTTGGCACGCTGCCGGTCGATTTCCTTTCGACGGTCGACATCACCAATGGCAACTCCGGCTCTTCCACGCTGAATGCGCGCGGCGAATTTGTGGGGCTGGCGTTCGACGGCACAATCGAAGGCGTGGTGTCGGACTGGATGTACGATCCAAAGATCAACCGCACCATCCATGTCGACAGCCGCTTTATGCTGTGGACCATGGAAAAGGTCGACGGCGCTGGCCGCCTGCTCAAGGAAATGGGCGTCACCGCCCAATAGGCTTGGCTCGCAATATTTGAATAAGTATGCGGCGCGTGGGAATCCCGCGCGCCGCCTGCTACACTCGGCCCCTGATGCGAAGCGATGGGGAATACGATGATGCGCGATCTGGTAGCAGTCGATATCGGGGGCACGCATGCCCGCTTTGCAATTGCCAGTGTGGCCGCCGATGGCGCGATCAGCCTGGACGAACCGGAAACGCTCCACACCGCCGATCACGCCAGCTTCCAGACCGCCTGGGAATCGTTCCGCGAGCGCAAGGGCGGGACATTGCCGAACGCTGTCAGCATCGCGATTGCTGGACCGGTCGGCGCCCCTGGCAATCTGGCGCCCGTCATCCGCTTCACCAACAATCCGTGGATCATCCGTCCCGCACTGATCACCGAAAAGTTGGGCGTCACCAGCTTCACACTCGTCAATGATTTCGCCGCAGTAGCCCATGCTGTCGCGCGCGCGGATGACAGCCAGTTTCTGCACCTTGCCGGCCCCGATGCTCCGCTGGGGCGTGACGGTACGATCAGCGTGATCGGCCCCGGCACCGGGCTTGGCGTTGCACACCTGTGGCGTTCGGGCACGAATTACCGCGTGCAGGCGACCGAGGGCGGGCACATCGATTTTGCCCCGCTCGATTCCATCGAGGACGCGATCCTTGCCCGCCTGCGCCGCCGTCATAACCGCGTTTCGGTGGAACGCGTGGTGGCCGGTCCCGGCATTGTCGACATCTATCAGGCGCTCGCCGCGATGGAGGGCCGCACCGTGCCTGAACGTGATGCGATTGCGATCTGGGAACTGGGCACCAGCGACGAGGACAGTCTTGCCGCGGCGGCTGTTGACCGGTTTTGCCTGTCGTTAGGGTCCGTGGCGGGCGACCTTGCCCTTGCCCAAGGCGGATTTGCGGGCGTGGTGATCGCCGGCGGGCTTGGTTACCGGATCAGGGACACGCTGCTCGCATCGGGGTTTGCCGCGCGCTTCAAGGCCAAGGGGCGGTTCGAAAGCCTGATGGCGGAGATCCCGGTCAAACTGATCGTCCACCCGCAGCCTGGCCTGTTCGGCGCCGCGGCGGCCTTCGTTTCGGAGCACGGAGCGGCAGTATGAAGACGCTCGCAGCGCTCGAGGCGCGGCTTGGCGAATTGCACCAGCGCACCCGGGAAACGCCGCTATTCAACCCTGTGTTCCAGCTATCGCTTGATCTGTCGCGCGCGCTGGAAGGGGGCGAAATGTCGCTCGACGATCTGGCCGCCCTGACCACAGAATTGGAATGCGACGGGCTGAAATCGCGGGCGGCCAAGCTGCGCACCCTGCTCGCACCCTCCCCCGCCGTGGTACCACTGGCGGGGGAAGGTGACGATTTTGAAGCCTTTGCCGCCCGCTGGGACCGTCCGCAACTCCACGCCGTGTTCACCGCGCATCCGACCTTCCTGCTCACCCCGGCGCAATCGGAAGCGGTGGCAACAGCTGCCTCCAGCCCGGACGCAGACGACGTTGCCGCCTGCACCGTGCTGCCGACCCGCAGCGCCGTTACCCTGGAAGACGAACACTGCGCGGCCATCGGAGCGATGGCACGCGCACAAGACGCCCGCGATATCATCGTCACCCAGCTGTTCGAGGAAGCGCAGGCCCGGTGGCCCGGCGACTGGCGCGCGCTTCGCCCGCTGCCGTTCCGTTTTGCCAGCTGGGTCGGATACGACATGGATGGGCGCACCGATATCGGCTGGCACACGTCCATCGCCTTTCGTCTGATCGAGAAGGCCGAACGGCTGGGGCGTTACACCGCCAGCCTAGCCGCGATCGATCCCGCCCACCCGCTGCTTGAGCGGCTGCGCCCCGTCACGGCCTTTGCACAGGCGCGCGCGCAAGACTTCGCAGGCGACCTGTCGACCGCCGAGGCGCTGGCCAATGCCGCCAACCGCCTGACCGCGCACAGCGACGACAAGCTGCTGTCGCTCAGCCCCCTGATCGCCGCATTGGAAGCCGAAGCTGAAACTGCCGAGCCCGGACGCGCCGTACGCCTGCTGACCCTTGCCTCCTCCATGCGCGCCGATGGGCTGGGCATGGGCTGGATCCATTTCCGGGTGAACGCGAAGCAGCTTCACAACGCCGTGCGCCGCCGCCTCGGCGACCACGACGCGATCGATCTTGCCAGCAAGGGCGCCATTGCTAGCTTGCGCAAGCTGGTCGATCAGGCGCGGCCGCTGCGCAGCAATTTCGCCGCGCTTGCCACCGAAAGCTCCACCGCGATCCGACAGTTCCTCGCTATGTCGCAGATCCTCAAGCATGTCGACGCCGATGCCCCCATCCGGATGCTGGTGGCGGAATGCGAACAGCCTGCGACCGTGCTCGCGGCGCTGTATTTCGCCAAACTATTCGGAGTGGAGCACAAGGTCGATGTTTCGCCCTTGTTCGAAACGGAAACCGCGCTGGAACACGGCGGGCGGTTCCTTGATGCGCTGCTCGCCGAACCGGCCTACCGCGCTTACGCTCGGCAGCGGGGCCGCGTGGCGGTGCAGACCGGCTTTTCAGACGCAGGCCGCTTTGTCGGGCAGATCCCCGCCAGCCTCGCCATCGAACGCCTCCAGGGCCGCCTTGCCGAAGCGATGGCGGCGAACGGCCTTGGCGATATTTCCGCGCTGGTGTTCAACACCCACGGCGAAAGCATGGGCCGCGGCGCGCATCCGGCATCCTTGCGCGATCGGCTGGAATGGCCGTTGTCCTCTTGGGCGCGACGCCGCTTCGCCCGCGCGGGCATCCGGCTGGAACCGGAGGTCAGCTTTCAGGGCGGCGATGGCTATCTGTTCTTCGCCACCCCGGAACTTGCGTTGGCGACACTTACCCGCATCGCCGAAGCCCGGCCAGCGGAAACCGATCTCGCGGCCCCTGCCGACCCATTCTATCACCGCACCGACGTCAGCCTTGATTTCTACCGCGCGGTGAAAGACCATCAGGGCAATCACCTTGCCAGCCGCACCTATGCGCGTGCGGTGACGGCCTTCGGGCTGGGCTTATTGAACGCTACCGGCAGCCGCGTGTCCCGCCGCCAATCCGACATCAATGCCGACCGAGAGATGAGCCTGCGCCAGATCCGCGCCATCCCGCATAATGCCATCCTTCAACAATTGGGCTACCCGGTGAACGTGATCGCCGGGATCGGCAGCGCGGCTGACGGCAATCGCGAGGAAATCGCGGCGCTGCTCACCGATAGTGCCCGCGGGCGGCAGATTCTACGGCTGGTGCGCGCGGCCAATGCGCTGGCCAGCATCAAGACCGTGGCCGCCTATGGCGAGCTGTTCAATTCAGCCTATTGGGCCAGCCGCACCTATCGGGGGACCGAGGATCATCTGGCCGGTTCCTGCGCAGCGCTGGCGGAATATCTCGTCGGCGATGACCGGACGGGGGTATTCCGCCGCTTGGCCTCGCGCCTTAGGATCGACGCGATCAAGCTTCACCGGCTGACCGATCTGCTGCCAGAAACGGCGTGGGGTGAGGCACCGGGCAATGCCCGCGAACACGTGCGCCGCCGGATCGGTTTGTTGCAGGCGCTACGGCTTGCACTGCTCCAGCATATGTTCCTGAAAGCCGTCGCTGTCCCCGCCTTCAGCCGGGCCAACGACATCAGCCGCCGTGATGTGATCGAGATGGTGATGACCTTGCGCATCGACGAAGCGCTGGCACAATTGCGCCGTGCCTTCCCCGTCCGCATCCCCGGCCCGCACGACTTCCCGTTGGACGAGCCGAGCGATTATCCCGACGGCTGGGAAGAAGGCTATGGCGCGATCGAGCGTGACTTCATGACGCCGATTGCACGCGCGCAGGACCTATCGCTGCGGATTTCTACAGCGATAGCGAACGAATTCGGCGCGCACGGTTAGGGCTATCGCGCCGTGCTCCCACGCGCGATCAGCGATACAGGCACGCGTCGCCGTGCCTTTTCCGTCGCTTTCCCCAGCACCGCTTCGACCAGTGCGGCGCCTGCTTCGGCGGGATCGGGGGCGATGGTGGTGAGCGGCGGGCGGCTGAAACGGCCTGCAACCAGATCGTCGAAGCCCATCACACCCACTTGGTCCGGCACTGCGATATCGGCTGCGGCGAACGCCTCCAGCGCGCCCAGCGCCATCGCGTCGCATGCGGCGAAGACCGCGTCGACATCATCGCCCCGCTCGATCAGGCGGCGGGCGGCGCGGCGGCCTTCCTCCTCGCGGGTGGCGGCATTGACGGTCGGGGCAAGGCACGGTTCAAGACCCGCAGCGCGCATCGCTTCGGCGTAGCCTTCGTAGCGTTCGGTGAACTGCACCTGCGGCGTGTTCAATGCGCCTAGGAAGCAGGGCCGGCGATATCCGGCGGCCAGCAGATGCTCGACAGCAAGGCGGCCTGCGGCCCGGTTGTCGGAACGTACCCAGTCCAGTTCATCGAAGGGCGATCCCCAATACGCCACGCGCCGCCCTTCGGCTTCCAGTGCGCGAAAATGCTCCCACGCGGGCGCGTTCGTAGTTGTGCCGATCACCACCAGGCCATCGGCGCGGCCCTGTTCCTGATGATGGCCGAAAAACTCGCCGGTGCGGGCCTGAAAGCTGACCAGCGTCTCGAACCCGCGTTGGGATGCGGCGACACACACGCTGCCCAGCAGGGCGTAGGCGAAGGGATTGATGCTGGCCGCGCTGTCGCCTTCGCGGCAGATCACCACCACCGCGAGCGTGCCGGTGGAACCGCGGCGCAGCCGGGCAGCGCGTTCATCGACGTAGTAACCGAGCGCTTCGGCGGCTTCCATCACCTTACGACGGGTCGCTTCGGCAATCGCCGGAGAACCCGATAGCGCACGGCTGACCGTCGGCTGGCTCACGCCGGCCCGTTCCGCCACATCAAACGATGTCGGCCGTCTGCGCGATGCCCCGCTCATGCCCTTTCCTCTAGGCTTGGTTGATATCGCTGCGCAAGCGCGTGCTGCATTGCTGTTCGCCCTGGAATTGTGCGCCCGCGTCTTGCAAACCAGCGTGGCAGAGCGCCTTGTGACCGTTCGCAATGATGTTTTAAAGGCAGGAGAGGCGACAATGGCGATGGCACCGGGCAAAGGCGCGGCGGCGGGATTTGGCAACAGCACGGACGATGACCGCCAGGTCCACACGCCGGGGCTGAACTACTTCGTCTTCGCGCTGTTCTTCATCTTCGGCGGCATCACCAGCCTTAATGATGTGATCCTGCCCAAGCTGCAGGAGCTGTTCACGCTCAGCTACACCGAGGCGATGCTGGTGCAGTTCTGCTTTTTCACCGCTTACCTGCTGATCGGCATTCCGGGCGCAGAGCTGGTCAAGCGGGTGGGCTATATGCGTGGCGCGGTGGCAGGCCTTCTGACGATGATGGTGGGCTGCTTACTGTTCATTCCTGCCAGCCAGACTGCGACCTACGGCCTGTTTCTGGCCGCGCTGTTTATCCTCGCCAGCGGCGTAGTGGTGGTGCAGGTTGTCACCAATCCGCTCATCAGCTTGCTCGGGCCGCAGAAGACAGTGCACAGCCGCCTGACCTTCGCGCAGGCGTTCAACAGCCTTGGCACCACCATTTTCCCGCGTGTCGGATCGGGCCTGATCCTTGGCGGATTGGCAGGGGGGTCGGCCAAGGAACTGGGCGGCGCCGAGCTGGACGCCTATCGCACGGCGGAAAGCGCCGCGATCGTTTCGACCTACATCGGCCTTGCGGTGGCGCTGGCGGTGATTGCAGCCGTCGTGTGGGTGTATCGCAACAAGCTGCCGCACGATGCCGGGGCCGCACAGGACGCCGCGCTGACTACGCCCTCGCGCTATCTCGCAGGGCTGGTCCCGATCCTTTCCGGCGGCTGGCTGGTGATCCAGGGCAACGAACTGCCGGGCATCGCGCTGCTGATGACAGGCCCCGCAATTTGGCTGTGGGGTAATCCGCTGCTGGCCCGCACGCGGTTTTCTTTCGGGGCGGCGTGCATCTTCCTTTATGTCGGCGCCGAAGTCGCCATCGGCTCCCTGATCGTCGGCTATCTGATGCAGGACAGCGTGATGGGCCTGACGGAACGCGGCGCAGGCGATCTAATCTTCATCTATTGGGGCGGCGCATTGATCGGGCGGATCATCGGATCGGCAGTGCTGCGCTTTGTCAGCCCCGGGCTGGTGCTGGCCGGAGTGGCGGCAGGCGCAATCGCGCTGGTGCTGTTTTCGACCACCTCCACCAGCACGACCGCAGGTTACAGCCTGCTCGCCGTGGGCCTGATGAATTCGATCATGTTCCCGACCATTTTCAGCCTCGCCTGCGAGAAGTTGGGGCCTAAGGCGGCGGACGGATCGGGGATCATCAATATCGCGATTTTTGGCGGCGCGGTGATCCCGTTGCTGACCGGCATTCTTGCCGATGCAAGCGGCAGCCTTGGCACGGCGATGCTCCTGCCGATTGCCTGCTATGCGATTATTGCGGGGTTTGGGTTCTACGCTCGGCGGGCGGCATGAGCGGATGACACTTGAATAAGTATGCGCCCACTGGCGGATAATACCTTGCGCGCCTAGGTAGGGCGCAAGCCAAAAAGGGGCCTTTGCATGAGCTTCACTGCTGACCGCCTGCTGTTGTTTGGAGCCACCGGCGATCTTGCCCAACGGATGCTGCTGCCCAGCCTGTTCGCGCTAGACGCCGACGGGCTGCTCGCTCCTGATCTCAAGGTCATTGGCACCGCGCGCAGCGACATGAGCGATAGCGAATATCGCAACTTTGCACGCGCCGCGTTGGAGAAGTACCTTCCTGCTGACCGGCGCGGACGGATGGCAGAGTTCATCAACCGCCTCAGCTACCAGACGCTCGATGCGACAACGCTGGGAGGCTATGCCGATCTTGCGAAGAAGGTCGGCACGCCGCAGCGTGGCCTTGCCATTTTTCTCTCGACGGCGCCCAGCCTTTTCGGGCCGACCATCAAGGGTCTGCAATCGGCCGGCCTGACGGGCGAAAACGTGCGGATGTGCCTTGAAAAGCCGTTGGGCACTGATCTGGGCACCAGCCGCGACATCAATGATGCGGTTGCGGGGGCCTTCCCCGAAAGCCGTATTTTCCGGATCGATCACTATCTCGGTAAGGAGACGGTCCAGAACCTGCTGGCGCTGCGCTTTGCCAACATCATGTTCGAACCGCTGTGGAACGCAGCGCATATCGATCATGTCCAGATTACCGTAGCCGAAACCGTGGGTCTGGAAGGGCGCGTCGCCTTTTACGACGATGCCGGCGCGATCCGTGACATGGTGCAGAACCACATGCTGCAACTGCTCGCGCTGGTGGCGATGGAGCCGCCCGCCCATTTCGATGCGACGGCCGTGCGGGACGAGAAGGTGAAAGTCCTGCGCGCGCTGCGACCCGTGAGTGCCGGAGAGACTGTCACGGGGCAGTATCGTGCAGGCGCCATCGGCGGGCAGGCCGTGCCGGGCTATGACGATGAGCTGGGCAAGGATAGCGGCACAGAAACCTTTGTCGCGATCAAAGGCCATGTCGACAATTGGCGCTGGAAGGGCGTGCCTTTCTACCTGCGCACCGGCAAGCGGATGCCCAAGCGCGTGACCGAAATCGTCATCCAGTTCCGCAGCGTGCCGCATTCGATCTTCGCCGGGAAAGGCGCGACGATGCAGCCCAACCGGCTGGTTATCGGCATCCAGCCGGAAGAGAACATCACGCTGTCGTTGATGGCCAAGGTGCCGGGACTCGACCGCGAGGGCATCCGCTTGCGGCAAGTGCCGCTCAACATCGCCATGCCCGATGCTTTCAGCGGCGCAGTGCGGCGCATCGCCTATGAACGCCTGCTGCTTGATCTGGTTGAAGGCGACCAGACCCTGTTCGTGCGACGCGACGAGGTGGAAGCGCAGTGGGAGTGGGTCGATGCGATCCGCGCAGGCTGGGCGACAGACGGCCTCACCCCCAAGACATACACCGCCGGAAGCTGGGGGCCGAGCGCGGCCATTGCGCTGGCCGAACGCGACGGAGTAACTTGGCATGAGTAGCCTGAACGATACCCTTCACCGCGTTACCCAGCGCGTGATTGAAAACTCTCGGGCGAGCCGCGCCGCCTATCTCGACCTGATCCACCGCGAAGGCGATAACACGGGTGAGCGCAGCGCAGTGTCCTGCTCGAATCTCGCGCACGCCTATGCCGGAATGGAGGACGACAAGCCTGCGATGGTCGCCGGACGGGGGGCGAATATCGGCATTGTCACGGCCTATAACGACATGCTGTCGGCCCACGCGCCCTATTATCGCTACCCTGAAAGGCTGAAGATCTACGCCCGCGAAATCGGCGCCACCGCGCAGGTCGCTGGCGGTGTCCCGGCGATGTGCGACGGGGTGACGCAGGGCGAGACCGGCATGGAGCTGTCGCTGTTCAGCCGCGACGTGATCGCGCTCTCGACCGCAGTGGCCATGAGCCATGCGATGTTCGAAGGCGCGCTGCTGCTCGGCATTTGCGACAAGATCGTGCCGGGGCTGCTGATGGGCGCGCTGCGTTTCGGCCATCTGCCGATGATCTTCGTCCCCGGCGGCCCGATGCCGACCGGCATTCCCAACAAGGAAAAGCAGCGCGTCCGCCAGCTTTATGCCGAAGGCAAGGCAACCCGCGCCGAACTGCTGGCGAGCGAGATGGCGAGTTACCATTCGCAAGGCACCTGCACCTTCTTCGGCACGGCCAATTCCAACCAGATGATGATGGAGATGATGGGGCTGCACATCCCCAATTCGGCCTTCATCAACCCCGGCACGAAGCTGCGTCAGGCGCTCGACCGGGCGGCGGTGCACCGCGTGGCGGAGATCACTCGCAAGGGTGACGATTATCGCCCGCTCGGCCTGTGCGTGGACGAAAAGGCGGTGGTCAACGCCGCTGTCGGCCTACTGGCGACAGGCGGATCGACCAACCACGCGATCCACCTGCCCGCGATGGCGCGCGCGGCGGGTGTGATCTTCGACTGGAACGACCTGTCCGAACTGTCCGGCGCGGTGCCGCTAATCGCGCAGGTCTATCCCAATGGTGCGGGCGATGTGAACCATTTCCACAACGCAGGCGGCATGGGCTTTGTCATCGGCGAACTGCTGGAGGCAGGCCTCGCGCATGGCGATATTCTGACGGTCGGACGCGGCGGCTTTGCCGACTACGCGAAGGAGCCGGGGCTTGAGGGTGAAGAGGTGGTGTGGCGCGAGGTCGGCCCTTCGGGCGATGACACCATGCTGCGGCCCGTCGCCAATCCGTTCAAGGCGGATGGTGGGATGCGGCTGCTCGAAGGCAATCTCGGCCGGGCCTGCTTCAAAACCTCGGCGGTGGACGAAAGCCGCTGGACGGTCGAAGCCCCGTGCCGCGTGTTCGAAGATCAGCCCAGCGTCGCCGCGGCCTTCGCCGCGGGAGAGCTTGACCGCGATGTGGTGGTGGTGGTCCGCTTCCAGGGTCCGCGCGCCAACGGGATGCCTGAACTTCACAAGCTGACCCCGCCGCTGGGCGTGCTACAGGACCGCGGGTTCAAGGTCGCGCTGGTCACCGACGGGCGAATGTCGGGCGCTTCGGGCAAGGTTCCCGCCGCGATCCACTGCACCCCCGAAGCGCTTGGTGGGGGTCCGTTGGCGCGTTTGCGCGATGGCGATGTCGTGCGGGTCTGCGCGGCGTCAGGCGCGCTTTCGACTACGGCTGACCTGTCGGCCCGCGAACCCGCCGCCGATCCGCACGCGGACAGCGGCACGGGCCGCGAGCTTTTCGGAATGATGCGCCGCTTTGCCGATGGCGCCGAACAGGGCGCCAGCGCGATGTTAGCCACCGGAGGGATGTAACCCATGCAAATCGACACCATCATGCGCGTGGCCCCGGTGATCCCGGTGATCGTGATTGAGGATGAAGCCCACGCCATCCCGCTGGCCGAAGCGCTGGTCGCGGGCGGGTTGCGGGTGCTGGAAGTCACCCTGCGCACACCCGCGGCGCTGGGCGCGATCCGGGCGATGCGGAAAGTCGAAGGCGCGATCGTCGGCGCGGGCACCGTTACCAATCCCCGCGATCTGGACGCGGCGCTGGAAGCCGGGAGCGAATTCATCGTTTCCCCCGGCCTGACCGACACACTCGGAAAGGCGGCCATTGCGGCAGGGGTACCGTTTCTGCCCGGCATCGCCAACGCAGGCGACATCATGCGCGGGCTTGATCTTGGCCTCGACCGTTTCAAGTTCTTCCCGGCGATGGCTGCGGGGGGCCTGCCTGCGCTGAAGGCCCTCGCCGCGCCGTTCGGCCAGTGCCGGTTCTGCCCGACCGGCGGGATCAGTCTGGAGAATGCCGCCGAGTGGCTCGCTTTCGATCCCGTGCTGTGTGTGGGCGGCAGCTGGGTCTCCCCCAAAGGCGCGCCGGATAAGCCCCCGATAGAGACGCTGGCGCGCGAGGCCTGCGGACTGCGTTAATCGCGTCCGGTCAGCCTTTCAGCGCAGCCTCGGCCAGCATCATCGCGCCGATGATCCCCGCATCGCCGCCCAGCCGAGGGCGGATCACGCGGTGGCGGGTGCCGCCGGGGAGATAACCCGCGTCGAGTTCCCGCGCCCGCTGCGCAATGCGCTCCACAAGACCAGCCGCGTTCGCAACCCCGCCGCCGATCACCACCTCTTCCACCGCCACGCTGGCAAACAGCATGTGGCAGGCCTGAGCGATGTAATCGGCGATGATGGCGTGGCCCGGGTGGTTTGCGGGCAATTCCGATAGCGATGCCCCCCAGCGCTCAATGATTGCTGGACCGCAGGCGAGCCCTTCGAGGCAGTCTCCATGGTTGGGACAGGTGCCTGAAAAATCGGGATCTTGGGCATGACGGCGCGGATAGATATGGCCGATTTCCGGATGAGCGATTCCATGAACAGGCTTGCCATCCAGCACCAGCCCGCCGCCGATCCCTGTCCCGATGGTAAGGTAGGCAAGCCCCCCTGCCCCGCTCCCTGCCGCGCCATGTTCCGCCAATGCTGCGGCGTTTACATCCGTATCGAAGCCGACCGGCACCCTCAGCGCCTCACCAAGCTGCCCGGCAATATCGCAATCCGCCCAGTTCGGCTTGGGCGTATTGGTGATGAAGCCCCAGCGTGGCGACTGCCCGTCCAATTCGACGGGGCCAAAGCTGCCGATGCCGATGGCCCGGATCGCGCCCTGCCCCGCAAGCCACTCCGCCGCCTCGGCCAACGTCGTCACCGGGTCGCGTGTGGCGATGGTGCGACGCGCCGTAATGCGGTCAGGCGTTGGCCCCACGGCGAGCACGAATTTGGTGCCGCCCGCCTCAATCCCGGCGAGCATCACTCGGCAGCTTCAGGTGCAAGGGCGCGCAATGTGGCATGGTCGCCTTGAAGATCGAGTTGCAGCAGCGGCGCGGGCACTCCGCCGAAACTGCCGTCCGGCAGCAGGTCGACAAAGCTGCACACTGTCAGGCTGGCGTCGACATACCAGCTATAGGTTTGCAAGGGGCGATCTGCAGGGTTGGCCAGCACCAATCCGGTGCTGTTCAAGGGCTGCCAAGGGCCTGCCATGCTATCTGCCACCATCCCGTATAAGCCCCCCGGCGCATGACGCAGACCGGGCGAGAAAGTCGCCGTCTGTGTTGACCAGAAGGCGTAGTAATGTTTCTCGTGAAACACCAGATGGGCGCGCTCTAGCTCGTTGTTAACGCCCTCTGCATGGAGGCAAGGGGGGGTCAAGACCCACCCTGAAGCCCCTTTGCGCGCCAATCCGAAGGCGCCGTTGAACGGGCTGCCCGACCCAGCGAGCGAAGCGGTAAACGCGATATATTCGCTGCCATCTGCCGGGTCCCGGAAATAGGCCGGATCGCGGAACGCCTTGATCCTACCCGGTTCGCCATCGTGGGCATCGGCGGCCATGTAATGCGGGCCATATCCGGTGACCAACGGCGCGGGGGAAGACCATTGCTCCGGCCAGCCATCTGCGCCAATCTGCGCATGGGCCGCCCACAATTGCTGCTGGTATCCCCCACCGCGCGCTGCCGATCCGGCAGCCGTGAAGAACAGCGACACCACCCCGTCAACGCAGAGTGCCGAGCCGGCCCACTCTCGTTCATAGGGTGCATCGCCATCCGGCAGCACAGGACCGCGGTCATGCCAGCGGCCGTCCAGCCATTCGATCCAGTGGATCTTCGCTTCGAAATGTCTGAGGCCCGGATCGCCCCGGTCAGGCGCGGTCAGCGCCATCCATAGATCGCGTCCGGCAATCAACACGCGGTGCCCAGCCGCGTCCTGTACCGGCCACATATCCCAGTAAAGGCGGTCCGCATCCAGCGCCAACCGATCCGACGCCATGATCCCCGGGATCACAGCCACCGCAGATGCGGGCACAATCCGGCGCACATGTTCGGCTGTCCAGATGCCCATCCTTCCGGCTGTCATGGTGGCTGTCATCCCATTACATCGCGTCACACAGAAAAGGGGCTGGCCGCCGGGGGGATTGGCGACCAGCCCGCATGCTTCGGACGTTCGTCAGAAGTCAAACCGCACTGAAGCGAGTACCGTGCGCCCGGCGATCGAGCGTGCCCGCACGATCTGGTTCGCCGGGATCGAACCCTCCTCCGCTTCGGTGAAGCCTTCGCTGTTGAGCAGGTTGGTGGCGTTCAGACCGATTTCGACCCGCTCGATCGGTCGTACCGCGACAAAGGCGTTGACCTGCGAGAAGGCCGGCAGCTTGAGCTGGTTGTTGTCCTGCGCGAAGCTGTCGGTGGTGCCGACGATGTTCGCGCCCAGCGTGAACATCTCGGTGTCGTACTGTGCTGTGGCTTGATAGACCAGATCAGCCTGCCGGCGCGGGGTGTTGTCGATGGTGCTAATGTCCAGCGCGTCCTCGATCTGGGCATCGGTCCAGGTCGCACCTGCCGAAAGCGTGAACGGGCCGGTGCGATAGGCGCCTTCGAGTTCCAGACCGAAGGCCTCGAAGGTGCTGTCGAACAGCTCCAGCGGGGCGAGTTCGACATTGGTTTCGGCAGTCTTGGCGTAGAAGGCGGTGGCAAACAGCGACACGCCGCCCGCCTGATACTTGGTGCCCACTTCAAGCTGATTGACCGTGGCGACCACGCCTGCATCCCCGCCCGGCAGGCTGCCATCGGTGGTGCTGACGGCAGGGCTGAACAGCGAGCGGTCGGCGGTGTGACGCCCGCCGCGGCTGTAACGGGCAAACAGGCCCAGATCATCGGTCAGCAGGTAGTTGGCCCCCAGCGAGTAGCTGAAGTAATCGAAGTTGTAATTCACCGGACGCGCATTGCCGAGCGGCAGGATGCTGGTCTGGGCTTCGGCGGTGCTGATCGCGCCGTTGCGGTTAAAGTCGAAGCTGCCCACGCCCACGCCGAAGCCGGTGTCGGCCCCGGTGATCGTGCCGCTGGCATCGCCGAAATCATAACGGATCGAGGCGTCGATCGTCAGGCGATCGAGCTCCAGCGACAGCGACGCGAAGGGCGCATAGGTGCTGTAATCGACATCATAGGACCGGCGGCAGCAATTGCCGAAGAAGTTGGCGCCGAAGCCCACCGTGCCGTTCTGGGTGACCAGCTGGCCGCCTGCATTGCGGATGTCGACCAGCACGGCCTGTCCATCGCCCTGCACGGTCTGCACATGGCTGGTCCACAGCCAGTCAGTGTCGATCGTCTGGCGCGACAGGTAGAAGCCGGTGGTGAAATTGGCCGAGCCACCGCCGATCTCGAACGCCTTGTTGACGCGGAAGTCATTGGTGATGTTGTCGAGGCTGTTCAGACGGGTGTTGAAGTTCACGACGTTGGTGAGCAGCCCGTTGCCGCCGATTGTGGCCGCGTTGGCTGCCTGACCGGCATTCGGCCCGGTGGCAAACAGGATGCTCGATCCTGCACCGCCGATGGAATTGGCCACACCCTGCGCCGCGCCCGCGCCCGCCGGGAAGGGCGACAGGAAGCCGCCCGAATTGTCGGCAAAGCGGAAGCGGTTGGTCAGCGTCCAGCCGCTGCCCACTTCGATCTCGCTCTCGATGCCGAAGGCGAGGCTTTGGACCGAAAGACCCTCGCGGAAGTCGAAGGTCGCCGGGTTGTTGTTGCCGTCAAGCGTCACCGCCGGGGTAAGGAACGGGCTGTAAAGCGATGCGGTGCGCGGATCGAAGCCCGGGATCGCCTGATAGTTCGGGTTGCTGTTGCTCCCGCCCACACGCACCGGTTGCGGCAGGATGGTGGGAGTGGTGTCGTTGAGATACTTGGCGTGGAAGCGGATATAGCCGCCGTCGAACTCCTTGGTGAGGTTCGCCTTGATCTGGCCGCCGTCATAGCCGTTATAGCCGATGTCACGCGGGCCTTCGCCGGTGCGGTAGAAGCCGCCGACATGGAAATAGAGATCATCCGCCAGCGGCGCGCCGTAATCGAAATCGAGGCGATAGGTTTCGAAATCAAGGCCGACACTTGCTTGGATCGCGCCGCCTTCTTCCTTGCCGGTCTTGGAGATGAAGTTGATCACCGCACCCGGCGCGTTCGAAGCGAAGGTCGAGGCCGAACCGCCGCGCACCGCTTCGACGCGGGCCACCGAACGGTCGGCGCGCAGGAAGTTGTCGGCGTTGCCGAAGATGATGTCGCCGAATTCGAGGATCGGCAGGCCATCTTCCTGAAGCTGGATGTAGCGCGCACCGCCAGTGGAAACGGGGATACCGCGCACCGCGATGTTGGCGTTACCCTCACCGCCCGAAGCTTCCGAGCGGATACCCGGGATCTGGCGGATCAGGTCAGCCGCGGAAGGCGCGGCAAGATTGGCGATGGCCTCGGCGCCGATGGAACTGACCGAGACCGAGCTTTCAATCCGGTTCTGCCCGCGCGCAACCGCGGTGACGATAATCTCCTCGCCCTCGGCGATGGTCTCGTCGCTGCTGTCCTGCGCAAAGGCTGGGGTGGCCATCAGGATCGGCAAAGCGGCACTGGCGCAAAGCGCATAACGCAATTTCATGGCTGTTATCCTCTCAGTTTCGCGCTTCTGCGGGCGCTGACGATCGCAGGCCTACTGATCCTACAAACGTTTGCAATAAGTTTTTTGCAAACGTTTGCCAACAGGGCCAATCCGTGTCACTTCTTCGCCACAGCGTTGGTTATAAAGCGCAATGGACAGGATTGGGATGAGGAACCATATGCCGGAAAAGCCACGGCTTTCGCTGCTCAGAATCATCGAGATGAACATCGGCTTTTTCGGCCTGCAATTTTCGTTCGGGTTGCAGCAGGCGAATATGGGGCCAATCTACGGTTTCCTGGGTGCGGACGAGGCTTCAATGCCGCTATTGTGGTTGGCCGGCCCGATGACGGGGCTGATCATCCAGCCGATCGTCGGCGCAATGAGCGACCGGACCAACACCCGACTGGGGCGCCGCACGCCGTATTTCCTGATCGGCGCGGTGATCTGTACATTGTCGCTGTTCGCAATGCCCTATTCCAGCACGCTGTGGATGGCGGCGAGCCTGCTGTGGATCCTCGACGCTGGCAATAACATCACCATGGAGCCATACCGCGCCTATGTCGCCGACCGGCTTGCGCCCGACCAGCGATCGACCGGTTTTCTGACGCAGAGCGCCTTCACTGGACTGGCCCAAACGCTCTCCTATTTGGCACCGTCGCTGCTCACCGCATTCGTGGCGCGCAATGTGCTGGACGAAAACGGCATTCCGGTGATCGTGCGGATCGCCTTTATCATCGGGGCGATCCTTTCGATCTCCACCATAGTGTGGTCGGTGTGGCGTGTGCGCGAATTGCCGCTGGATGCTGCCGAGCAAGCGGAGCTGGAAGCCAAGCCGCTGACCATGCGATCGACCTTTTCCGAAATCCGCGATGCCATCCGCGAAATGCCCCGCCCGATGCGCCAGCTGGCAGGCGCGATGTTGTGCCAATGGTATGCGATGTTCGCGTACTGGCAGTACATCACCTTCGCCGTTGGCCGGTCGATCTACGGCACCACCGATCCCGCCAGCGCGCTATTCCGGGAAGCGACGCTCACCACCCAGCAGGCGGGCGCGCTCTATAACTTCGTGGCGTTCGTGGGCGCGTTGGCCCTGATCCCGGTGGTGAAGCGGTTCGGAGCGCGCCCCACCCATGCGGTCTGCCTTGCCGCATCGGGCGCGGCGATGCTGATGATCCCGGGCGCGGCGACTCCGGGGGCGCTGTTCGTACTGATGCTGGGAATCGGCATCGGCTGGGCGGGGATGATGGGCAACACCTACGTCATGCTCGCCGATTGCATCCCGCCGGAGCGTAACGGAATTTATATGGGTATCTTCAACCTGTTTATCGTCATCCCGATGCTGATCCAGACACTTACGATGCCGATGATTTATCGTCCGCTGCTGGGCGGTGATCCGCGTCACGTGCTCATGCTGGGCGGTGTCTTGATGCTGGCGGGTGCTCTGGCTACGTTGCTGGTGGATGCCGGACATCGCCGCCCCCGCGAACAGGGGTTGGTCACCGGCTAGGGAGTAACATGGCCGAAGGCGAAGACCGGAATGCACGCGGTACAGTGCGGACCATCACTGATCTGGCACGGCTTGCGGGGGTGTCCCCCGGCACCGTGTCCCGGGCGCTGGCAGGCAAAAGCCTAGTCAACGCCAAGACCCGCGAAAAGATCGAAGCCCTCGCCCGCCAACACGCCTTCCAGCCTAACCAGATGGCAAGCGGGCTACGCCGCCAGAAGACCGGCGTGATCGGCGTTGCCATCCCGCTGGGCCACGACACCCGCCAGCAGATTTCCGACAGCTTCTTCATGACCTTGCTCGGCCATTTGGCGGACGAACTGACGCTGCAAGGTTATGACCTGATGCTGCGCCGGGTCGTGCCGGAAGACGACGCCGATTGGCTTGAGCGCTTCATCGGTTCGGGCATGATCGACGGGGTGATCGTCATCGGCCAGTCCGACCAGTTCGACCGGATCGAGGATGTTGCCGATGGCTACAACGCGATGGTCGTATGGGGCAACCATCAGGAAGGGCAGCGACACTGTGTCGTGGGCACCGATAACCGTCTGGGCGGCCGCCTGGCGGCTGAACGGCTGGTCGCGGCGGGTGCGCGGCGGATCGCGTTTCTCGGCGATATCGGGGCAATGGAATTCGGCGCAAGGTTTGCAGGCGCGCAGGATGCCGCCGCACGGCTTGGTCTGGAGCCGGTCATGGTGCTGCCGACCCACCTTTCGCCAGAGCGTGCCAGCGCCGAAATCGCTGCCCATCTGACCGCGCAAGCGGGCCGGATCGACGGCATTTTCACCGCGACAGACACGCTGGCCGCGCTGTGCCTTACCGAACTTCGCGCCTGCGGGTTAGCGGTGCCAGATGGCGTGCGGCTGGTGGGCTTCGACGATCTGCCGATCGCTCGCCAGACCGTACCGCCGCTCACCACAATCAGGCAAGATATCGCCGCGGGCGCACGCGCGCTGGTCGATCTGCTGCTGCGGCGCTTGGCGGGCGAGAAAACCGAGAGCCTTATCCTGCCGCCAGAACTGATCGTGCGCGAAACGGCCTGACACGGCGCTTTCCGATCACCAGTGACAGCCGCAACGGACAAAGCTGTTCGCCCGCCCAGTTCGGGTCGCCGCAACTTATCTTGCAATCCCTCAAAAAAATCCCGCCCCGGCCCGCGCTATTTCAGGGGCCAGAGCGGGGTCTATCTGATCCGGTGCTGAAGGTCAGCTGAGCGCGACGTGGCGCTTCAGGTGGTGGTCAACATTGCCGAATTCGCTGTCAAAGATGGTCAACCGCTTGAAATAGTGACCGATTGCATATTCGTCGGTCACGCCGTTCCCGCCGTGGATCTGCACCGCTTCCTGCCCGATCAGCCGCGCAGCCTGACCCACGCCGACCTTCGCGCCAGAGACCGCCTTCTTGCGCTCCACTTCGTCCGAACCCAGACGCAAAGTCGCCAGATAGGTCAGCGATACCGCCTGTTCGTAGGCCGTGTACATATCGACCATGCGGTGCTGGAGCACCTGGAAGCTGGCAATCGGCACGCCGAACTGCTTGCGCTGGCGGCTATATTCCACCGTCATCGCATGGGCGACCTTCATCGCCCCGCAGGCTTCGGCGCACAGGGCAGCGATGGCTTCATCGGTGACCAGTTCGATCAGCGCGAGCCCTTCGCCTTCTGCACCGATAAGCGCTTCGGAAGATACCGAAACATTCTCGAAATACACCTCCGAAGCGCGGCGGCCATCGACCGTCACATAGTCGCGGGTGGTGATCCCGGCGGTGTCCTTGGCGACCACGAAGACCGAGACGCCAGAACGGTCCCGACGCTCCCCGCCGGTGCGGGCGGTGACGATCAGGTGGCTGGCCCAAGGCGAGCCGATGACGACTGCCTTGTGGCCGTTCACCACGTAGCCCGCGCCGTCCTTCTTCGCGGTGGTTTCCAGATCGGCATAGTCAAACCGCCCACGCGGTTCGGCATAGGCGAAGGCGAAGACGGAACTGCCCGCCACGATACCGCCGATATGTTCTTCCTTCTGCGCGGCTGTTCCGCCGTGCTTCAGGAAGCCGCCTGCACACACGACTGTCGGAACAAAAGGCTCTATTACCAAGCCCTTACCGAACTCCTGCATGATGACCATCGCATCGACAGCGCCGCCGCCAAAGCCGCCATCGGCTTCGGAAAACGGCATGCCCAAGATGCCCAGTTCGGCCAGTTGTGCCCAGACTTCGGGGCGCCATCCGGCGCCGCTGGCGATCGCCTTGCGGCGGGTTTCCCAGTCATATTGTTCACGCACCAGCCGCGAGAGGCCGTCGCGCACCATGTCCTGTTCTTCAGTGAAGTTGAAGTCCACAAATTCTCTCCCGTCTCAGGCGCTTACAGGCCGAGGATCATCTTGGTGATGATGTTGCGCTGGATTTCGTTCGACCCGCCATAGATCGACGTTTTGCGCATGTTGAAATAGGTCGCCGCGGCGTGTTGGGCATAATCGGGGCCGACCGGGTGCTCGTTGGAGCCATTGTCGTTCGACACGCCGCCCATATAGGGCGCGGAATAGGTGCCGACTGCTTCCAGCGTCAGTTCCGTGAGGCGCTGCTGGATTTCGGTGCCCTTGATCTTCAGGATCGAGCTTTCCGGCCCGGGCCCCTTGCCCGCCTGTTCACCCGCAAGGGTGCGCAATTCGGTGATTTCCAGCGCGGCCAGATCGATTTCGAGCTGGCTGACCTTCTTCGCAAAATCGAAATCCTTGATCAGCGGCGCGCCGTCCAGCGTCTCGTTCGTGGCGATTTCGCGCAGCTTTTCGATGCCGCGCTTCGACCGCGCCACACCGGCAATGCCGGAGCGTTCGTGGGCGAGCAGGAACTTGGCATAGGTCCAGCCCTTGTTCTCCTGCCCGACAAGGTTTTCAACCGGCACGCGGACATCGGTCAGCCAGGTTTCGTTGACTTCGTACCCGCCGTCCAGAAGCTTGATCGGCTTCACTTCCACGCCCGGCGACTTCATGTCGACGAGGATGAAGCTGATGCCTTCCTGCGCCTTGGCGGTCGGATCGGTGCGGCACAGGAAGAAGCCCCAGTCGGCATGCTGGGCCAGCGTCGTCCAGGTCTTCTGGCCGTTGATCACATAGTGATCGCCGTCCCGCACGGCCGTGGTCTTCAGGCTGGCAAGGTCAGACCCTGCGCCCGGTTCCGAATAACCCTGACACCACCACACATCGCCAGAAACGATGCCGGGCAAGTGGCGGGCTTTCTGTTCGGCATTGCCGAAGGTGTAGATCACGGGGCCAACCATCGACACGCCGAAGGGCAGCGGCATGACGGTGCTGGCGCGGGCGTTTTCTTCCGACCAGATGTAGCGCTGCGTCGGGGTCCAGCCGGTGCCGCCATATTCGGTCGGCCATGCCGGAACCGACCAGCCCTTTTTGCCGAGGATCTTGTGCCAGACGAGGAAATCCTCGCGGCTCATGTCTTCGCGCATCCCGAAATCGGCGAGATGCTTGGGATAGTTGTCGGCGATAAAGCTGCGGACTTCGTCGCGGAAGGCCTGCTCTTCGGGGGTGAACTCGAGGTTCATGGGGTATCTCCTCTCAAATCGGTTTCGATTTGCGATACGTCTTGTCACCCCCGGCGGACGTGGAAAAGAGGAAAATATCGAAGCTTTGCCAAGGGCGGCGTTGCAGTAGGGGAAGGTTCCACGTGAAACATCGTTTTTGGCCCCTCTGGAGGGGGTCTAAACGGAGTCTGCGGGGGTCTGGCGCTGGGCAAGGGCCGGGTTGAGTCGCGCGAAGGCGCTGCCGGGGCGACCAACAATTTGCGCGGTGCGGGATGTTGGAGCAATTCCTCCGCCCCGGGCGTGACCCGGGGCGGGGTAAATTACAGCTCCAGCGGGCCGTGCTGGATATGCGGCAGCACGTGGCGGGCGAACAGGTCGGCTTCCTGCATATGCGGGTAGCCCGAAAGGATGAACGCCTCGATCCCTTCCGCCTGATAGGCGCGCAGTTTCGCCAGCACCTGATCGGGCGTGCCGACAATCGCCGCCCCGCAGCCTGAGCGTGCGCGGCCGATGCCGGTCCACAGGTTCTCTTCCACGAAACCGTCCCCGTCCGCCGCGCCGCGCAGCTCCTGCTGGCGCTGCACGCCGTAATTCTTCGCATCGAGCGATTTTTCGCGGATCGCGCGGCCCGCCTCGTCATCCAGCTTGGACAGCAGGCGGTCGGCATAGTGGCGCGCCTCGTCCTCGGTCTCGCGCACGATCACGTGGACGCGGTAGCCAAACTTCAGCGTTCGCCCGTAATTGGCGGCGCGCGCCTTCAGGTCGGCGATGTTTTCGCGCACCTTGTCCATCGTGTCGGGCCACATCAGGTAGACATCCGCCGCTTCGGCCGCACACTCGCGCGCTTCGTGGCTGAGACCGCCGAAGTAGAACGGCGGGCACTTGCCAGACAGCGTCGTGATGCGCGGCGGATCGAGCTTCAGCTTGTAGAACTCGCCATCGAAATCAAGGTGTTCGCCGTTCAGCAACGTCTTGACGATCTTCATGATCTCGGTGCCGCGCCGGTAACGCGGGGCGCTCTCGATCTTCTCGCCCGGCATGTCGGACGAGATGATGTTGACGTTCAATCGCCCGCCGGTACCAGCGGCGTTCGGCCCGAGGATACGGTCAAGTGTGGCGATCCGACGCGCCAGCTGCGGCGGCCAGTCTTCGCCCATGCGCGTCGCCCACAGCAGCTTGATGCGCTTGACCTGCGTGGCCACGGCAGCGGCGAAGATCGTGGTGTCGACGCCCAGCTGATAGCCCGAAGGCAGCAGGATATTGTCGAACCCGCCTTCTTCGGCGCGGGTGACGATGTTGCGGCAATGCTCCCAGCTGGATTGCAGATAGGGATCGGGGACGCCGAGGAATTCGTAATCGTCGTCACACAGCGCGGAAAACCACGCGATTTCGCATTGTTGCTGTTGGGTCATCACGGCAGCCTTTCACCACGTGCGGCGACCAGCACCGCGTACCAATCCGTCCGCGTCCAGCGCACCTTGAGCGCCGCTGCGCCTTCGGCAATCCGCGCGGCGTTCTGCGAGCCGATGATCGGGATGATCCCGGCCGGGTGCGCCATCAGCCAGCTATAAGCGGCAACGGTGCGCGACACGCCCTGCGCTGCGGCCACGGTATCCAGCGCGGCGGCCACGGCCTTGTCCCGCGCAGTCTCAGGCGCGGCCAGCCTGCCGCCGCCCAGCGGCGACCACGCCATCGGGGTCAGACCCAGCATCATCGCCTGATCAAGTTCGCCGTTCTCGAAGCAGTCGATGCGCAGCGGGCTGATTTCTGGCTGGGTGGTCGCCAGCTTGGTGCCGAGGAAGTGGTTCAGCGCGGCGGTCTGGGCACACGTGAAGTTCGACACGCCGAGGCTGCGGATTTTCCCGCTTGCGACCGCATCATCCAGCACGCGGGCCACTTCCTGCGGGTGGGCGAGGATATCGGGGCGGTGGATCTGCCACAGGTCGATCACGTCCACCTTCAGGCGGCGCAGCGAATCCTCGATCGCCTTGCGCAGGTAATCCGCGCTCTGATCATAGGGCAGCGGAGGCAGGATGCCGCCCTTGGTTGCCAACACCATGCGGCCCCGCAAAGCAGGTTCGCCGGCCAGCACTTCGCCCAGCAACGCCTCGGCATCGCCAAAGCCGCCGCTACCGTCGAACCCGTAAATGTCGGCCGTGTCGAGGAAGGTAATCCCCGCATCCAGCGCCGCGTGCACCAGCTTTGCCGCGTCGGCAGCGGTGCGGCCATTTTCGGCCAGGCGCCACATCCCCCAGGCGATGGGCGACACGTCAATGCCGCTCGTCCCAAGAACGCGGGTTGCGGGCGGAAGGGGCAGTTCACTCATGGTCAGTTCCTTTTTGGCGGAGCGACCGAGGCGCGCTCCACAAGGTCGTGGGGCAGGCGTTTGTGGGAGATGTCCCCGCCCGCGATCAGGATTTGCGTGGCCGTGCGGGCAAGGTCTGCCATCGGCTGGCGAATGGTGGTGAGCGGCGGCCAGACGGTGCGCGCCAGCGTGGTATCGTCAAACCCTGCGACCGAAAGTTCGGCGGGGACATTGATGCCGCGATCATGCGCCACAGCCAGCACGCCGGCGGCCATATCGTCGTTGGAGGCGAAGATCGCGGTGGGCCGCGCCGCCTGGTCGAGCAGCGCGTTGGCGCCCGCCACGCCGGAATCGAAGTCAAACTCGCCCTCAACGACCATCTGCGGTTCGAACGGGATGCCAACCCGGTCGAGCGCGCGGCGGTATCCGAACAGGCGGTCGTCTGACGCCATGTGATTGGTGTGGCCCTTGATAAACCCGATGCGGCGGTGGCCTGCGTTGATGAGATGCGTGGTCATGTCGTCGGCGGCCTGCGCGTCGTCCATGAACACCGATGATGTCAGCGCGTGGTTCGTCCCCGGCGATATCCGCACGAAGGGCACGTCCATCCCGTCCAGCGCGCGCAGCACCGGGTCGCAATCGGTCACGGGGGAGGACAGGATAATGCCGTCCACGTGCGTCTCGCTCACCAGCCCGCGCACCTGATCGCCAACGCGCGGATCGGCGACGTCGACTGGCTGGGCGAGCAGCCGGATGCCGTTTTCCTGGCACACCTCCCAGCAGCCCTTCTGGATCTGGAACATGTAATAGGGGCTGTGGTTGTCGTAGATGAGCGCGATCTGGCCCGACTTCGCGCCCGACAGGATGCGCGCGGCGATGCTGGGGCGGTAATCGAGATCGGCCATCGCCGCCTCGACCTTCTCGCGCAGCGCGGCGCTCACATAAGGGTGGCCGTTGAGGACGCGGCTGACGGTCTTCACCGCCACGCCTGCACGGGCAGCGACATCCTTGATGTTGGCGCGGCTCATGCAGCCAGCCCCTTGAACAGATCGGCGAAGGCGCTGCCGGGGCGGTAGAACACCGGCGGCTGGCCGATGGGCGCTGCGATATTGTGCCAACCGGGCGCGTAATCCTGCCCGCTCCACAGATGCCGCCAGCTCTCACCCGGCAGATAGACTTCTCGCATCGACGCCCCCGCTTCGATCACTGGTGCCACCATCAGATCGGCACCATAGAGGTACTGATCTTGTATCGTGAAGGTTGCGGCATCCTGCGGGTAGTGGAGAAACAATGCACGCTGCGCGGGAAGGCCGGTCGCCTGCGCCTCGGCGACCAGATGCCGGACATAGGGCGCGAGGTGTGCGTGGACGCGGCTCCAGCGGACAAAGCCCGCGACCAGCGCCGGGGTGCTGTCGATCTGAAGGTTGTCGTCCGGCCGGTTGCCTTCATGCGTGCGCATCACCGGACTGAACGCGCCCAGTTCGTACCAACGCAGGATCAACTCATCTGTACGGACATTGCCGAACAGGCTGGTGTAACCGCCCACGTCCGAATGGCTGAAGGCGTTGCCCACCAGCCCCGATGACAGCGCGGCGGTGATCACCGTGCCGATGCCGTCATGGCGGCTGAAATCCACTGACTGGTCACCCGCCCACAGCAAGGGGCAATGCGCCTGCACCCCGGTGTGGCCGGCGCGCATGAACCACAGCACATCGCCTGTGCGCCCGCGTGAGGCGACGGCGCGGGCATTCACCTCGGCCCAGCGCACCGGCCAGCGGTTGTGTTCCTGCATCGGGTCGCCATCGAACAGGCACAGATCGGTGGGAAGATACTCGCCGAAATCCGCCATCCAGCCGTCCAGCCCGAAATCGAGCATCCGCTTGCCGATCACCTCTTCGGCAAACCAATCGGCGGCGGCCGGGTTGGTGAAATCTACCACGCCCGCGTGGAATTCGCCAAAATCGACAAGGTAAGGCGCGTCGCTGTCCAACTCTTGCGCGAAATACCCCTGTGCCGCAGCCTCGGGATAAAGCGGGCCATCGACCGCAAGATAGGGGTTCACGTAACCGAGAAAGCGGATGCCGCGTGCCTTCAAGGCGGCGATGCGGGCAGGAAGATCGGGGTAGCGGTCTGCATTCCACTGCCAATCCCAGAACAACCGCCGCCCGAAGCTGGTTTCGCGGATGCCGACCCAGTCTTCACACCACAAGCCGCTGACCGCCGCGCCCGCATCAATCAGGGCGTCGAGCCGGTCGAAACTCGCCTCGCCCTGCTTCAATCCCACCACCGCGCCGCCCAGCGCCCATTCGGGCAGCGCCTGACGCGGGCCGAAGCGCGCACCCAATTGGCGGGTAAGATCAGCAGGCAGGCCTTCAAACAGGTCCATGGTGACCATGCCCGACCAAACGTGCACGCGCAGCCGCCCCGGCGCGCTGGCGTCCAGTTCGACATATTCGGCATTGCCGAGCGACAGCGCCCAACCACCCGAACACAGCACGGTGGGTTCGGGATAATTGGTCGTCCAGTAATCCCCGCCCGCGAAGGAACCGTCGGCGCTCGCCTGGTCGGTCAGCGGCGTGCCGGGTTCACGGCCAACGCCGGGTTCGCTCGTCCAAACGGGGAAGTTGCGGCCATTGAAAGCAAGGTAGCTCATCTGTTCGCCCCCACCCCACAGCACATCATCGGGCGCGAGCGTGAAGTCCAAAGCAATGCGATCATGCGGCGATCGCGCGGTGATCGTCAGGCGCGACGCATCCGCCGCATAATCCAGCGCGACTTTGGCAGCGCCATCGACACTGGAGAGCGCAAGGCAGCCCTGCGCGTCCACTTCACAGAGCAACAGTGGCGCTGATGCCACACTGCGGTCTGACAGGCGGAAATTGCCGCGCACCATCACCACATCAGGATCGCCGCAAGCCACTGAAATAGAAGGATTGTTAGGCCGATGACGCAGGATTACCCGCCCCGCGGCGTGCAGGTCAAATCCCTCGTCGCATGGCGTCAATTGCACCATTTTCGTCCCAGATTCCCTCTCCGGCCTGTCCCTTGGCCCGTTCTGACACCGCTTGACAGATCGGGCCATAAAGCGCAACCCGACCCGGCAAAGATCGACCGTTCGGGCGACGATCTGTCATGTCGCCCGATCGAGTTTGACCACGACGCAGGAGAGAGTTTTACCATGTCCGCCACCACCCGTATTGCGCTCAAGGCGCTTGCCCTTTCCGCCAGCTCGATGGCGCTGGCCTACACCGCGCCGGCCATGGCACAGGTCGAAGAAATCGTCGTAACCGCCCAGAAGGTTGAAGAAAACGTTCAGGACGTGCCAATCGCGATCACCGCCGTTTCGGGTGACCGGTTGCAGCAGGCCGTGGTCTTCAGCCTCGAAAACATCAGCACCGTCATTCCGTCGGTGACCTTCCGCAAGGGCACCACCAGCGCCAACAGCGCGATCGTGATGCGCGGCGTCGGCACGATCAGCTTCTCGGTCGCGGCGGAACCATCAGTGTCCACCGTTGTCGATGGCGTCGTGCTGTCGCGTTCCGGTCAGGCCTTCATGGACCTCGTCGATCTTGAGCGGCTTGAAGTGCTGCGCGGGCCGCAGGGCACCCTGTTTGGCCGCAACGCTTCTGCCGGCCTGGTCAACATCGTGTCGAAGGGCGGCACCGATGACTTCCAGGCCGAAGCCAATGTCGACATGTTCGAAGGCGACGAATACCGGATGCGCGGCGCGATTTCCGGCCCGCTTGGCGAAAACCTCAGCGCCCGCCTGACCGGTTTCTACGGCACCTTCGATGGCAACATCACCAACGTCAATGGCGGCCGCAACAACACCGTCAACGGCTATGAACGTTACGGCGTGCGCGGGATCATGGACTATGACGATGGCGCCAACGCCGTCCGCCTGATCGCCGATTACTACAAGGCCGATGACGATTGCTGCGCCGATGTGACCGGCGCCAGCCGCGGCAACGCGGCGCAGGATGCCGAACTGGGTCTGCCCGGCGGCGTCGCGATCGGCGAAAAGCAGCGCTTCATCAACCACAACCTCGTCACCCGCACCGAGGATGAACAGTGGAGCCTGACCGCCACCGGCGATTTCGAAATCAGCGACACCCACACCCTCAGCGCGGTGCTGGGCTATCGCAACTGGTTCAACCGCGAACAGCGTGAAGGCGACTTCCTGCCGCGCGCAATTGTCGGCGTGGGCGAACTTCACGATAACGGCGTGGTCAGGACCGAACAGCTTTCGGCCGAAATCCGCATCGCTTCCGATCAGACCAAGTCGTTCTTCTATCAGGCGGGCGTGTTCGCCTGGCAATCGGACAACACGCAGGATTTCACGCGCAACAATGTGACCTGCGCCACGTCAACCCTGCCTGTCGCGGCCAGCGGCGCACGTCCGTGCAACATGACCGATACGGTCAACACGCTGTTCCCTTCGGCCACCTCGCGCAGCGAAGTGCGGTCGCAGAACTTCGCGGTATTCAGCCAGGCGACCTATCGCTTTACCGAACAGCTCTCGCTGACCGGCGGCCTGCGTTACACCTGGGATGATCTGTCCTTCACCCACAACCGCGCACCTGCCGCCAACCGCACGACCGGCCTGCCGGCGACCGGCCCTGGCACCAATGGCAACCCGGCGGGCGGCCTGATCGCCAACGGCGGCAACGGCACCAACACCAGCCGCGGTGATACCACCAACGGCAACCTGTCGGGCCGTGCGGTGCTGCAGTACCAGCCGACCGACGACATCATGGTCTACGGTTCGTACACCCGCGGGTACAAGGGCCCGGCCTTCAACGTGTTCTTCAACCACACGGCGCCGAACAACGCCCGCCCGATTGACGAAGAACTGTCCGACAGCTTCGAAATCGGGGTGAAGTCGCAGTTCATGGACGACCGCGTGCAGTTGAACGTTGCCGCCTTCAGCGTCGAATATGACGGGTTCCAGGCCAACAACTTCGTCCTGATCAACGGTGCGACGGTATCGAACCTGACCAACGCCGGGACGGTGAAGTCCGAAGGCTTTGAAGCCGACCTGATCGTCAATCCGATCGACGGGCTGAACCTGCGTGCCAGCGGTGCCTATGCCGATGCGCGCGTGAAGGAGTTCAATCCCAACCCGCTGACCAACGCACCCAGCGCGATCAACGGCACGCAGCTGCCGCTGGCGCCGAAGTTCGTCTACACCCTCGGCGGTGATTACACGCGTGATCTGGGCGATGCGGCGGTGCTGTATCTCAACACCGATTACCGTCACACCAGCACGCAGTTTTCGGATCTGGGTGAAGTCGGGCGGATTGATCCCTACGGCATGTGGAACGCATCGGTTGGTTTCTCCGACCCGGACGACAAGTACCGCGTAACCTTCCACGCCCGCAACATCGCCGATGTCGGCTATGTGCTGCTGAACGTGGAAAATGGGCGCCGCCTGCAAATCCCGCGCGATGCTGACCGCTATTTCGGTGTGTCCTTGCGCGCACGGATGTGATGGGGGCCTGAGGTCGTCATTAACGGGGGGGCGCCCGCGCGGAGCCGCGGGCCGCGATGTATGAAGCGCCACAGCC
>JBIKSA010000030.1:0-26670 GCA_044348875.1 Erythrobacter sp.
GGGCCGCCGGAGCGATCCGGCGGCCCTTCTTGTTTGACGGCCATGAGCCTTGACCGCTTGCCCTTTATTGCCTGTGTCCCATAGGAACCCGTGATGGCCGCAGCCCAAACCGCTTCCACACTTGCTCCGCGCCTGCGCTGGTCGCTGTTCACGGTGCTGTGCATCGCCGGCGTGTTCAACGCGATGGACCGCCCCATCATTGCCATTCTGAAGCCTGACATGATGGCCGATTTCGGCTGGACGGACAGCGACTTCGGCGATCTGGCCGCGGTCACGCAGTTTTCCGCCGCCTTCGCGTTCCTGTTCACCGGCTGGCTGGTGGACCGGCTGGGGGTCCACCGTTCGATGCAGGTCGGCGCGACCGCGTGGAGCCTTGCAGCGATGGCTCACGGCTGGGCGCTGACGACATGGCAGGTGGTCGCCGCGCGCGTCGGTCTGGGCGTGACCGAGGCGGTGCAGACCCCCCTCACCATCAAGACCGTCGCCAGCCTGTTCCCGCCTGACAAGCGCAGCTTTGCTTTCGGCTTTGCGACGATGCTGGCGGGCGCAGGGACGATTGCGATGCCGTTCGTGATCCCTGCCCTAGCGTTGGCTGTGGGCTGGCGCGGAGCGTTGGTGGCAGGCGGGATCGGCGGGTTTATCTCGCTGCTGGCATGGCTATGGCTGGCGCGCGGCGTGGCGCAATTGCGCCATACGGCGGTGCAGCCATCGGTGCTGGAGCCTGAACACGCGCCCCAAGCTGACAGCTACGGCCCGATCCTGATGAACCGCCAGACCTGGGCGATCGTCGTCGCCAAGGCGCTGTCGGACATGACATGGTGGTTCATCAATTTCTGGCTGGCGGATTATTACCGCAAGGCGTTCGACCTTTCGACGCTGGAATTGGCGGTGCCGCTGGCGATTGCCTATGCGGGATCGGGCCTCGGCGCGTTGCTGGCGGGCTGGGCTTCGACGCGGCTGCTGGAGAGCGGGTGGAGCCCCAATCGCGTGCGCAAAACCGTGATGCTGGCATCGGCGCTGGTCGTCGCGCCGTTGCCGCTGGTGCTGGAGCTGAATTCGTTCTGGCCGGTGGCGGTGATGATCGGGCTGGTCATGGCCGGACATCAGGGATTCTCGCTCTCGCTGTTCTCCACCATCACCGACGTCGTGCCCGAAGCCAAGGTTGGACGGGTGACCGCGTTCGGCGCATTCATGGGCAATATGGGCGGGGTGGCGATTTCGCTGGTCGCAGGCCGCGTGCTGGATGCCGGGCTAGGCTTTGTGCCGCTGTTCATCTTCGCATCATCGTCCTATCTGGTGGCCTTGGCGTGGTTCCAGTGGCTGCTGCCGGTGATCCGCCGCCCGGAAGACGCAGCAGCGTCTGCATCCGAATAGGCGTGCGGCGCGGTTGCAATCGGCAGGCCTGCGCAGTAGGCGTATGACACCGTGAGACACACGATCAGACAGCAAGGCAGGGCTAAACCGGCATGAAGCGCGATGCGCGCCCCGATTACGAGGCTTTTGCCGGCGACCTGTTCGGCGAGATCATGCTTGCCGACAGCGCCGCCGCTGCGAAGGCGGAAAAGAAGCCGCTGTCGCGCTTTGTCCCCGGGCTGGCGATCTGCGCTATCGCCGGGGCTGCTGCCGCGTGGATGGCGCAAAATTACGGCGTGCCGGTGATTCTTGCGGGCCTGCTGATCGGTCTCGCCGTCAACTTTGCGGCGACCGACCCGCGCACGCATGACGGCCTTGATGCCGTGTCGCGCCACGGATTGCGCGCCGGGATCGTGCTGCTGGGTTTTCAGGTCACCATCATGCAGGTCGCCGCCATGGGAATCGTGCCGTTCGCGGGCCTTGCGCTGGTGATGGGGGCCGCGATGCTGGCCGCCCTCGCCGCGGCGCGCGCCACCGGACAAA
The DNA here is from genome assembly GCA_044348875.1 of Erythrobacter sp. Taxonomy (GTDB): domain Bacteria; phylum Pseudomonadota; class Alphaproteobacteria; order Sphingomonadales; family Sphingomonadaceae; genus Erythrobacter. The sequence goes on from JBIKSA010000030.1 coordinate 1,897, forward strand.
GCCCGGCCATCGGCCTGCTGGGCGGGGGAGCAACCGCGATCTGCGGCGCGTCTGCCGCGCTGGCGCTGTATGGCGTCATCGGGCGGGAGCGGGTGGATCAGGCGCTGTTTACCCTGACGCTGGTCATTCTGGCTGCCGCATCGGCCATCGCGCTCGTCACCTATCCGCCGCTTACCCAGATGCTCGGCTTCACCGATGCCCAGGCCGGCTTCCTGGTCGGCGCATCCATCCATGACGTCGCGCAGGCGATCGGCGCTGGCTTTGCCGTTTCGGACCCGGCGGGCGCGCAGGCGACCGTGGTCAAGCTGACCCGCGTGGCGCTGCTTGCCCCGCTGGTGACGCTGGCGGCCTTGTGGATCGCGCGCGTGCAGCCGCTGCCCCAAGGTGTCGGGCGGGCGCGGGTGCCGATGCTGCCGGGCTTCATCCTTGCCTTCCTTGCGCTGGTGGCGGTCAATTCGTTAGTTATCCTGCCGTCCGCGCTGGCGGGTCATGCACTGACCTTGTCCAAGACCCTGCTGCTGCTCGCCGTAACGGCCACCGCGATGCGCACCCGCACCGATCTGCTGCTCGGTCTTGGCTGGCGGGCAGTTATGCCGGTGCTGGCGGCGACCATCGCCTCGTTGCTGACGGCGCTGGCTTTTGCGCATTGGGTGATCTGATGGCGCCGATGTTTGACCTTGCGGTGATCGGCGGCGGCGTGAACGGAGCCGGCATTGCGCGCGATGCATCCGGGCGCGGGGCCAAGGTGCTGCTGCTGGAACGCGGCGATCTGGCAACCGGCACCTCGTCCAATTCCACCAAGCTGATCCACGGCGGCCTGCGCTATCTGGAGCATTACGAATTCGCGCTGGTGCGTGAGGCGTTGTCCGAGCGTGAAGTGCTGTGGGGCATCGCGCCGCACATCATCTGGCCGCTGCGCTTCATCCTGCCGCATCGCCCCGGCCTGCGCCCGCGCTGGCTGGTGCGGCTGGGGCTGTTTCTTTACGACCACCTCGGCGGCCGGAAACGTCTGCCATCGGCAGAGGGCGTCGATCTGACGAGCCACCCGGCGGGGGTGCCGCTGAAGCCTGAATACACCCGCGCCTTTGCCTATTCCGATGGTTGGGTGGACGATGCGCGGCTGGTCATCCTGAACGCCCGCGACGCGGCGGATCGCGGCGCCGAGGTGCGCACCCGCTGCGAGGTCACCGCGCTGACCCGCGAAGGCGATCACTGGCGCATCGAAGCCGGTGACGAGACCTTCCATGCCCGCGCCGTCGTCAACGCCGCCGGGCCGCGCGTGCTCGACCTTCTGGGCCGTGCGGGCGAGCCTTCAGCGCAGAAAATGCGGTTGGTGCGCGGATCGCACATCGTCGTGCGAAAGCTGTTCGACCACGATTTCGCCTATTTCTTCCAGCTGCCTGACGGCCGGATCTTCTTCGCCATTCCCTATGAAAGCGACTTCACCCTGATCGGCACCACCGATGTCGATCACGACGCGGGGCTGGACGAAGTGAAGGCCAGCGCGGAGGAGATCGCCTATCTGTGCGAAGGCGCATCAGAATATTTCCGCCAGCCCGTAACGCCCGCCGATGTCGTGTGGACCTATTCCGGCGTGCGCCCGCTGGTGGATGACGGATCAGGCAAGCCGGAAGCGGCAACCCGCGGCTATCGTTTCGAGATCGACGGGGGCAAGGGTGGCTCAGAAAATGGTGGCGCGCCGCTGCTTTCCGTGTTCGGCGGCAAGATCACCACCTATCGCCATCTGGCCGCAGAGGCGGTGTCGGAACTTGCCCCGTTCCTGCCGATGCTGGCGGCCAGCGACTGGACGGGCAATGCGCCCCTGCCCGGCGGCGATTTCCGGCGTGACCAAGCGCCAGTAAAAATGCGCGATCTGGCCGCGCGCTATCCCTTCCTCTCCGCGCGAGATGCCCAGCGCCTGATCCGTCTGTACGGCACCCGTGCGGCGAGCTTTCTTGGCGCGGCAACCAGCGTCAGCGACCTTGGCGAGCAATTCGGCCACGGGCTGAGCGCTGCCGAAGTCGATTACCTTTTCGCGCAGGAATGGGCGCAAACCGCTGACGATATCCTGTGGCGGCGCACCAAGCTGGGCCTGTATTTCACGCCCGAACAAACCGCACGCCTTGCTGCCTACATCACCGAAAGGACAACTTCCGCATGACCCGAATCGTAGCCCTTGGGGGCACGGTCAATCCCGGCTCCTCGACCGAGCAGGCGCTGCGCCTTGCCGCCAATGTGGCGGCGGCGAACGGAGCGGAGGTCACGGTGTTCGGTGGAGAATATCTCACCGCGCTGCCGCATTACCTCGGCCCGCTCCACGATCCGTCGCAGGGCGCGGAAATGGTCGCGGCGGTGCGCGCGGCTGATGGCCTTCTGATTGCGGCGCCCGGTTATCACGGTACGATTTCGGGCGTGGTCAAGAACGCGCTCGATTACCTTGAAGACCTGTCGCGCGATGAACGGCCCTATCTGGATGGCCGGGCGGTCGGGCTGATTGCAACGGCCTTCGGTGATCAGGCGTCGATGAGCACATTGCTCACCATGCGCGCGATCACCCATGCTCTGCGCGGCTGGCCGACCCCGATGGGCGCGACGATCCGCACCTATCGCGGGCTGTTTTCGCCCGATGGCGAATGCCTCGACGAACGCGCGCGCGGCCAGTTGGAACTGGTCGGCAAGCAGGTGGTGCTCGGCGCGAAAAGCTTCGCTGCTGGAAGGGATCTGGCGTGACCCGCGCCGCTTTGGATGCGGCGCTGGCGGCGATTGCTGACGGGCGGATGGTGGTGATCGCGGGCGATGCGTTGCGCGGCGGGGATATCGACCTGATGATCGCAGCACGTCATGTGACGCCTGACGCGATCAATTTCATGGCCACCCACGGACGCGGCCTCATTTGCCTGTCGGTGACGCCGGAACGCGCAGACCAGCTTGGCTTGACCCTCATCAACCCCGGCACTGCGCGCCAGACCGGGCGGCCCTTTGCCCGCTCGATTGAGGCCGCGCACGGCGTTTCGACCGGCATTTCCGCGGCCGACCGTGCGCATACGGTGCAGGTGGCGATGGCCGATGGCGCGAGCAATGCCGACATTCATTCACCCGGTCACGTCTTCCCGCTGATCGCGCGGGCGGGCGGCGTGCTGGAACGGCCCTCGGCCTGCGAGGCATCCATCGATCTGGCGAAGCTGGCGGGCGCGGGCGATGCGGCGGTGATCTGTTCGATCATGCGCGACGACGGCGAAATGGCGCGGCTGGAGGATATCGGCGACTTGATCGCCGCGCACGGATTGGCGGTCGCCGAGATTCGCGATCTGATCGTGCGACTTGAAGGCGCGGATGCATGACGGACAGCAGGCTCACCCGCCGGGCGCTGATCGCAGGGGCCGGAGGTGCGGCGCTGGCCGCTCCGGTGCTGGCGCAGAAGCTGGTCGATCTGGGCCTGCCGGGCGGACCAAGCCTGCGTGCCATGGACCCCGCCTTTCCCGGCAAGGGCGAAATGATCGTCCAACGCATCCGTCCGCCCCTGCTGGAAACACCGATGGAGGTGTTCCGCGAAGGGATCATTACCCCCAATGATCGCCATTTCGTGCGCTGGAACTGGGACTTGCCGACCGCGGTGAAAGCCGCCGACCACCGGGTGGCCGTGGGCGGCGCTGTCAGCCAAGCGGTGTCGCTGACGCTCGACGATGTCGCCAGCGCGGGCGAAGTGGTTGAAGTGGTCGCAGTCAATCAATGCGCGGGCAACGGGCGCGGCCTGTCCGATCCCCGCGTCACCGGCACGCAGTGGGGCAACGGCGCGATGTCTTGTGCCAAGTGGACCGGGGTGCGCCTGAAGGATGTGCTCGCCAAGGCGGGCGTTTCGGACGCGGCCAAGCGGGTGCGCTTTGCCGGGCTGGATGTGCCGCTGACCGATGGTGCACCGCAGTTTATCAAGTCCATTCCGATGGATATCGCCATGCGCGATGATGTGCTGGTGGCGTGGGGCATGAATGATGAGCCGCTGTCGCTGCTCCACGGCTTCCCCTTGCGGATCGTGGTGCCGGGGTGGTTTTCGACCTATTGGGTGAAAATGCTCGCCACCATCGAGGTTCTGACGGGCGAGGATGACAGTTACTATGTGGCGGATTCCTACCGCCTGCCCGCGCGCCCGATTACGCCGGAGGACAAGGATTTCCCGACCATCCCGATCGCCGCCATGCCGCCGCGTGCCTTCATCACAAGCCATGCCGATGGCGCGGCGGTGGCGCGGGGCAAGCCGCTGACTTTGGAAGGCATCGCCATGGGCGGAGATGCGGCGCTGGGACGCGTCGATCTGGTTGGCGCAGGCTTTGAACTGCCTTGCACCCTCGGACACGATGAAGGCCCCTATGCCTTACGCCGCTGGACGGTAACGATCCCGCAAGTCACCGGCAATATTGAACAAATCGGTGTTCGCGCGGCCAATATCAACGGCTTGGTGCAGCCTGAAACGCTCACCTGGAACCCTTCGGGGTATGCCCGCAACGTGATCGAACGCATCACTTTGGTGGCGCAATGAAGGCCGCTGTGATCCTGTCGCTCGCCCTCAGCCTGACGGCGTGTGACAGCGCGCCCAAAGTGGCCTTTGCTGACGCCAGTGTCACCCTGCCGGACGATCCGATGGAGTTGCCCGAAGGCCCGGGCCGCGATGCCGTGCTGGAAAATTGCACCGCCTGCCATTCGCCATCAACCATGCTCCAGCAGCCCAAGGTCAGCCGCGAGAAATGGGAATCGATCGTCGGCAAGATGCGCACACTCTACAAGGCGCCGGTCGATGAAGCTGCGGTGCCGCAGATCGTCGATTACATGGTCCATGTGCAGAGCGTCTCACGCGAACCCTCCCGCTAACCGGGGATGTAGCCTGCCAGCGGCGGTATTCCTCGCCCGCCATCGTCTCGCCGTGATCGCCAAGGATTTCCAGCGTCCCGCGGATGCCTGACAGCAGCGTTTCAAACTCGTCGCTCACCGCGTGGACGAAATCGGCGCTGTGGCTTCCGCCTGTGCGAAGCCGATGGGGGCTGCAAAGGGATGCCGTGCGCTTTGCGTGCCGATATTGTGCAGACGCTCAGCCTGCGGCGGGGGCAACTGGTCGATTTTCCATCCACATCGTCCCGGTGCCTGTAAGGTGTTCGGGGCTTTTGTCAGGGTCCGCATCAACGTGGCCCCGACGATTTAGCCTTGAGGAGATAATGATGAACCGTCCCGCAACCCTCACGCTGGCGCTTGCTGCCAGCCTTGCTGCCGTTGGCCCGCTCGCCGCTCGGGCGCAGGCCAGCGGGCCTGGCCCTACCGCCTTCACACTCGCCCCGCTGCCTTATCCGGCTGATGCGCTGGAGCCGGTGATCGACGCCGAAACGATGCGCATCCACCATGGCAAGCATCACCAGGCCTATGTCGATAACTTGAACAAGGCCGTCGCCGCCGATCCGGCGCTGGCGGGCGTGGAGCTGGACGCGCTGGTGGCGCGCGCCGGTACGCTGCCCCCCGCGATCCGCAACAATGCGGGTGGCCATTGGAACCACACCTTCTTCTGGGAATCGATGACCCCTGCGGATAAGGTGGGCGCGATGTCGCCCGCGTTGGAAGCCGCGATTGCCGCGCAGTTCGGTTCGACCGACCAGCTGAAGGCCGCGTTCAAGGCGGCAGGCACGGCGCGGTTCGGATCAGGCTGGGTGTGGCTGATCGTGGGCACGGACGGGAAGCTGGCCATCACCTCCACCCCCAATCAGGACAGTCCGCTGATGGACGTGGCCGAGGTGGAAGGCGCACCCATGCTGGCCAATGACGTGTGGGAGCACGCCTATTACCTCAAACACCAGAACCGCCGCGGAGATTACCTCGACGGATGGTGGCAGGTGGTTGACTGGGGCAAGGTCTCGGCACGCTATGCCGCTGCGACTGGCGGCTGAAGCAGGTCATAATTTGCGAGCGTCGTCAGCGATCAGGGGCTGACGACGCGCGCGGCGCAATCGGGGGCACTGTGATTATCGGGACTATCGTTCGGGCGGGCCTTCTTCGGGCAGGCCTTCGGGCAGGCGCGGGCGGTGCCGCTCTGGTGGCTGCCAGCATGATCGCCGCGCCGCCCGCGCTGGCGCAGCAGGCGGGGATCACCATTGCGGTGGTGGACGCAGAAGGCGCGCCGGTGGCGGATGCTGAAGTGGCGATCGATAACCCCGCGATCGGACTGTCCCGCACCTTGCGCACCGATGCGCGCGGGACGGTGCGGATCGACGGGCTGACGACGGCGGGGGAGTACCGCGTCTCCGTTCCCGCAGCGCCAGGTTACGAGCCGCTCACCGCCAGCCCTGTCGAACTGCGCGCCAACTTTGTCCGCAGCGTGGTGCTGCAATTGCGTGCCGCCAGCGACCCCGACATCGTGGTGACCGCAGCGCGGGCGATCACCGGGCTGAACACCGCCAACGCGGAAGTCTCCGCCTCACTGGACCGCGAACAGCTCGCCGCGCTACCCATTGAGGGGCGCGATGTGATCGGAGCCTTGATCCGCCTGCCCAACGTGGTGCCGTCAACCGGGTTCTTCCCCGAAGCCCCGTCGATTGCGATCAACGGGTCGAACGGGTTGGATACCAATTACCTGATCGACGGCCTGGACAATAACGAGAATTTCCTCGGCGGGATCAAATTTCCCGTGCCGCTGGGCTTCACCCGCGAAGTGACAGTGCTGGCGAACTCTTATTCGGCGGCTTACGGACGCACTTCCAATGGTATAGTTAATTTTACCACCCCATCGGGAAGCAATAACTTCACGGGCGAAGCCTATATGCTGGTAAGGCCCGGCAGGCCGCTCGATTCCTCCTCCCCCTTCCCCCGCCGCGACCTGTCGGGCAACCCCGTTGGCGAAAACTTCGAACGTTATCAGGCTGGCTTTGCCATCGGTGGCCCCATCGCGCGCGACCGCACGTTCATTTACGCCAATTACGAATTCACCCGTGATCGCAACACGCAGGTCGTCGATGCCCCTGTCTTGGGGATCGTGGATAGCGTCACCGGCAACAACCAGTTTCACCTCGGTTCGGTCAGGTTGGATCATCGGTTGACCGATGACTGGACGCTGGGCCTGCGCGCCAATGGCGGGCGGGTGACGATTGACCGGCCGGGCGGCGGATTGGGCGGCGGCAATGCCACCTTCCCTTCGGCCGGATCGCGGCAAGACCGGTTCTCCACCCTGATCGCGGCAACCGCCAGCTATGCGGGAACCCACTTCAGCTATGACGGCGCGCTGCAATTCAGCCGGTTCCGCTGGGATTATGGCGAGGCTACGGCTGCCCCCGGCCCGCAGGTTACCGTGCGCGATATATCAGGACTGGTGGCCGCCGTGGTCGGCAACCCCGGTTTCGTGTTCGATAGTCTGGAGGAGACGTGGCAAACCACCCACCGCGTCAGCCGCGATCTTGGCGCACATTCCCTGCGCGCCGGAGTGGACGTGATCCGGTCAGACTTTGCGTTGCTGGGCGGCGGTAATCCGGATGGCAATTTCACCGTCGATCTGACGGCGGCGCAGCTTACCGCCCTTGCCCCGCGCGGGCTTGGCCTGTCGGCACAGGATGTTCTGGCGTTGAACCCGGCGGTGGCCAATTACGCCGTCGAACTGCGCCCGCAAAGCTTTGGCACCGGTCAGACCTTGCTGGCTTTCTATCTTGAAGATGCATGGCAATTATCGCCCAGCCTGACCGCGACGCTGGGCCTGCGGTGGGATTACGACACCCTGACTGAGCAGGGCGGCGGCAACGGCGATACGGACAACATCGCGCCCCGCCTCGCCGTTAATTGGCAGCCTGATGCGCGGTCTTCGGTGCGGTTCGGCGCGGGGATTTTTACCGGCAAGCTGTCCTATGCGGTGATATCTGACGCGCTTCAGCGGAACACCACGTCTGCGGGCTTCATAAGCCAGTTGTCGCAATTGCAGGCGCGCGGGAGCATTCCTGCCAGCGTCGATCTGGCCAGCATCACATTTGACGGTAACCTGACCGTCGCCCCGCCCTGCACCGCCGTGGCCGCCTGCCCCGCGCCTGCGCAGGTGCAGGCCTTGCGCGGAACGGCGACGCTGGGCGAGGGGCGCATCCTCAGCCCCACCGGATATGACAATCCGTGGAGCGTGCAGGTGAGCACCGGATACCAGGTTCAGGCGGCAGATACGCTGACCCTGTCGGTCGATGCGCTTTACAGCAGGTCGCACAATCTGGCGCGGCTGCGCGATTGGAACGCGCCTCAGCCATTCACCCCCAACCTTGCCAACCTGACGCCAGCCAACATCGCAGCCTTGCGCCCCCTGCCGGACAATGCTGCGCGGTTTGCCTTGGCGCAAAGTCTTGGCCTCGTGCGGTCGCAGGCGGCAGCGGACGCCTCGCGCCCGATCCCACTGGTCGCAGGCGGAGCACGGCAGATCACCGTGACCGAAACCGCGGGCGAGGCGGAATACCTCGCGCTGATCCTGCAAGCCAACAAGCTGCGCGGTGATGATGATTACGGCTTCCGGGTCAGCTACACATTGTCGCGCCTGACCAATGATACCGACGACATCAATTTCCGCAGCGCCAACTCCAACGATTTCACCGCCGAGTGGGGGGCGTCCGCCAATGACCGGCGGCACGTGATATCTGTGGTGGGTTACCTCTACCCGCTGGACGGGCTGACGGTGACAGCGGCGGGGCTGTTTCAATCGGGCCAGCCGGTCAATCTGGTGCCTGATGCGCGGATTTTCGGTACGCAGGACCTTAACGGCGACGGGGCGAGTTTCGGCGAAAACTTCGTCGGCAATTCGGACCGCTACCCGGGCGTAGCGCGCAACGCCGCGCGCCTGCCGTGGTCGGCTACACTTGACCTGGGGATGCGCTACGCCCTGCCACTGTTCGGCAGGCAGGTCGAGGCGAGCGCGGACGTGTTCAACCTGCTGAATGCCAACAACCAAAGCGGCTTTGCCAACGCCGCCACCACATCGAACCAAATCCAGTTCGGTGGGGGTGCTCCCTTTGTGCAGCGCAATGCCGGACCGCCGCGCCAGTTCCAGTTCGGCCTTTCCGCCCGCTTCTGACACGGTCTGCCGACGCCCGCTAACTCATGCTAATCTGATCCTTAAGGTTCTCATCCGCCGAATTCCCGTACCCTGCGCGGGTGAGTACCTTAAGCAAAGCTGTCGTCCCCGGGCCTGTCGCCCGTCATCCCCTCACCGGTCTTTCGCCAAGCGAGCGGGAGTATCTGCAAACCGGTTTGATCAGCCTCATAGAGCGTCCGGATTTCCCCTGCGTCGGCGCAAAATCGGCACTGGCGCAAGGGGGGCTTGCGGTCGAGACTGCGGCATCCATCACTTGCGCGCGCGATGATGCGCGCATCCATGACCGGCTGGTGCGATGGAGCGCCGCTTATCGCCCGGATGACCAGCCGTTCCGCAGCCTCGCAGTGGTCTTCGCCGGCCCTGGTGATCTCGATGAGGCGGCGTTCGAAGCAGCATTGTGGGCACGGCTTTCGTCCCTCTCCGCCATCGACCACGCGCTTGGCCACACCCATGACCCTGCCTTCAGCGCCAATCCGAGCGATCCCGACTTCGCGCTTAGTTTCGGCGGAAGATCCTACTTCGCGGTCGGCCTGCACCCCAATGCCTCGCGCAAGGCGCGGCGCGCGGCTGCGCCTACAATCGTCTTCAATTTCCACGAACAATTCGCCCAGCTGCGCAAGGCCGAGCGGTACGAGCGGATGCGCGAAGTGATCCTTGCCCGCGACACCGCGTTTGACGGCACCCCCAACCCGATGATCGCCCGCCACGGCGAAGTGAGCGAAGCGCGGCAGTATAGCGGGCGGGCCGTTAGCGATGATTGGGTGTGCCCCTTCGCGCCTCTGGGGGCATCATGATCCAGCGCATCGCCCCGCGCACAGGCATCGCCGTGCGCCTGCCGCGCGGCGCGCTGTTGACGGTGATCGATCCCGACGGCGGGCAGGTCAGCGATATGCTGGCCATTGCGGCCGATGATCCGCGCGAGGCTCTCTCCAACGGGCGCACTTTTGATTACGAGGAGACCGTGCGCCTGACCCGCGGCGCAAAGCTGTGGTCGAACAGGTCGCGGGTGATGTTGACGATCATCGAAGACACCGCCCCGCATCACGATTTCCTGCTGACGCCGTGCTCTTGCGATACGTTCCGGCACTTTTATCCCGACAAGCCGGTGCACCGGGGCTGTTTTGGCAATTTGGCAGAGGCGCTGGAGCCTTACGGGCTAGAACCCGACAACATTCCGGCAGCCTTCAATATCTTCATGAATGTGACGATCGCGCCAGATGGCAAGTTGGCCGTCCTGCCGCCCGCAACCAAGCCGGGGGACTGCATCCGTTTGCGCGCAGAGATGGATCTGGTGGTCGGCCTCACGGCGTGCTCGGCCTACGCGTCGAACGGGGGCACGTTCAAGCCTATCGATTTCACGGTCGAAGTGCCGTTCTGAGCGCGACGTGGCACACCGCCCCGGTCCGCAAAACAGCGTCCTGCCGCCGAGCGGCCGTGCCCGAGCTGCCTGATTTTCACTTTCGGCCGCAGGCTCGATCAACCGCCGTTCGTAGCCATGGCGGAGCTGGCCAACCACCACCCAAGGAAACCTGATGCGACCGACCCTCCTTTCCGCTGCCCTGCCGCTTACCCTGATCCTGACCGCCTGCGATACCGAACCTGACGCGCCGCGCGATGAACCAGATGCCGCGCGCGAAGCTGCCCGGCCATGGCGTCGGCACCAATCAGCCGGATGTCGCGCGGATCGTCGTCGACGAATCCGAAGGCTGGCTGAAGGCTTATGACGGCGATGATCGGCTAGTCGCGATGTTTACCGTCACCACCGGATCGCAACATGATCCGCTGCCCATCGGCGACTGGCAGGTGAAGGGCGTTGCCTACAACCCGTCGTTCGCCTTTGATCCCGAACTGTTCTGGGACGTTCCCGACGGTGACGACAAACAACGTCTGCCGCCGGGGCCGAACAACCCGGTCGGGGTGGTGTGGATCGACCTCACCAAGGAACATTACGGCATCCACGGCACGCCCGTGCCCGAAGCGATTGGCCGCAGCGAAAGCCATGGCTGCGTCAGGCTGACCAATTGGGATGCGGCGCGGCTGGCGCTGATGGTCAGCGGTAGCACAAAGGTAGTGTTCCGCCGCTGAGGCTCGGGCGTCAGGAGTTCGTGATGCGGTAAAGCGGTAAAGAGCAATTCGTCGCCCTTTCCGCCGTGAATGTGGCGCGCGCCCATGCGCTGCCTGCCGCGTCTTTGACGAGCACGTATTGCACCTTGAACCTGGCGGCAAACGCGCGGCTGCCTGCGGCATCCAGCCGCCCTTCGGCCATGTTGCGCGGGGCCATCATCGTGGACAGTCCGCCAGTGGCTCCGGCACGGGCGGCGAAGGTGTCGTCACCCAGCACCAGAATGCGCGCGGCGGGCGTGCCTTTCACGCAGGTTTGTAGAGCGGCCACATCGGCAGGCGCATCAAAGCCTGCCCAACGTGTGGCGCTGTTATCAGCCTGCGCCAGCGTGCTCACCGCGAAATGACCCACCGCCAGCGCAGCGATCACGAAGGCCGCCTTGGCGAAGACCATCCGTTGGGCAAGGGTCCGCCCTTGGGCAATGCCCCCACACGCGGCTGTCAGGATTGCGGCCCACAGCGGCGCGGTGAAATAGCGGTGTTCAAGATATCCAGTCAGCACCTGCGCCGACAGCATCAGGCTCATCGCAGCGGCGAACACGGCCAGCACCCGCAATACAGCGTTGCCCCGCGGTCTGCCGCCGACCAACGCGGCCAGCCACGCCGGAACCGCCAGAAACGCGGCGATGGACAAGCCCATTACGCTCGCCAGAACGGCAGCGCCGGTCAGAGCCAGATCAAGGCCATTCCCCGCCACCTTGGTCATCCATGCCAGCGGATCGTCGGCCAGCTCCGGCTGCGGCGTGGGCCACCAATCTGTGACAAAAGCGCGCGAGTCCAGCGCGGTTGCAATCCCCGCATTGTCGGTCGCAAACAGCGTGCCGAAGGTCGTCCACGAATAGACCGCCCACGGCGAAACCGCCGCAGCCGAAGCCGCCAGCGCCGCGACAACACGCGCTGGTGACCGGGTCTGCCAGCCGATCATCGCGGCAACGATCAGCGGCAGCGGCAGCGCATCGAAGCGGTTGAGCACTGCCAGCCCCGCGACCAGCCCGATCCCCGCTGCCTTCGCCGCGCTCATCCGGTCACGCCCGAGCAAGCCCAGCAGCACCAGCGCATAAAGCAGCAATTGCAGCGGGATCGTGCGCCCGGCGCTCATTTCGATCAGCAGCATTTTGGGGCCCAGCAGCATCAGCAGTGCCGCCCCCAGCCCCAGCCACGGCGCGTTGGTCACCGCGCGGCCGATCCGTTCCGATACCAGCGCGAACCCGGCAAAACAGCCAAAGGCCAAATACATTCCGCTGCGCGCGCCGGTCCCCAGCACGGCATCGGTTAGCGCAATCAGCACCGGGGTCAGCGGCGGAAAGCTTGCTGAAAATGGGACGGCGCCGGCATAGCTGCGCCAATGCGTGAAGCGGTAGAAATCGGCGAAGACAGTCTGCGACAATTCATAAAGCGACCATGAATCAGGCGAATACGGCGGCGCGGCCACGACGCCCAGCAACAGCGGGACAAGCAGCGCGAACAGCACAGCCAGCGGCCACAGCATCGACGCCCGCCTGTGGACGGCAGAGTCCGGCGTGTACCCGCCCGTCGCCGCAACGAAGGTTTCCTTCAGCAGCGCCAGCTTCGATGCGAACCCCCCGATCTTGGTCGGCACCTTGCCATCATCGGGATAGCGCCGTTCGACCGGCACATGGGCGACCTTCAGCCCCAATTGCCCGGCGCGCACGGTCAGGTAGAACAACAGGTTGTAGACCGAAAACTCGTCGCGGAACGGGCGCACATCGGGGTGGGTCAGATAGCGCGCGGAATAGGCGCGGAAGCCGTTGGTGGTGTCGGTGAACCAGTGCCGCCCCGCAAGGCTCAGCATCGGTGCATGGATAATTCGGTTGGCGATGGTGCGTTCCAGAGGCGTGTTTTCCGCTGCACCGCCCGGCAGATAGCGCGATCCCTGCACGTAGTCGCAGCCCTCCTTCAGCTTGGCGACCATCACGGCCACCGCCTCGACCCCGTCCTTGCCATTGCCGTCGATGGTGACGATCCCGGCATATCCCTGACGCAGGCACCAGCCATAGGCCATCCGCAATTGCGCGCTGAGTTTGCCAGGCCCGGTCTTGGTCAGCACCGCGCGCACGCCCACGCCGGTCACGAAATCGGGGTCGAGCGATCCGTCCGTCGATCCGCCGTCGGCTATGATCACATCGACCGGCAGTCCTGCCGCCTGAATGCGCAGCAATTGGCCCCGAATCCGTGCGCCTTCGTTGATGACCGGGATCACCAGCGCATGGAGATGGCGGCGCGGGGAATAGACTGCCGCCTCGTGCGCGGGCAGTTCCCAGTCGCTATCGTCAAGGATCGGCTGCGGACGGATGGTCATGGTGCGGTTTCGGTGGCGGGGGTGAAGACTACGAATTTGCTCAGGGCGAAATTGACGAAGAACGATCCGCCTGCGCCTGCGATCAGAATGGCGAGCGGGTATGCCCCCGCCAGCGCGCGGTCGAGCAACGCGACAATCGCGACCCGCACCGACAGCGTGGCAAGCGCGGCCAGTGCGTAAAGCGCCGCCCGCCGCGCCGAAAGATCGCGTGGGCCGCTGCGGAAGCTCCATGTCTGGTGGATGACGTAATTGACGCTCGCCGCCAGCGTGAACCCGATGGCAGCGGCCAGCCACAGCGGCAAGCCCAACCCGGTATGAAGCGCGAACGCGATGGCAAGATCTACCATCACGCCCAGCACGGTTACAGCGAAAAAGCGGACAAGCTCGCTCATCGCGGCGCCGCCAGATGGTGCGCGATGCCGTTCGGCAGCGACGGCAGGTCGACCAAATTGACCGGCGCGAGAAGCTGCGCAGTGCAGGCTGCCTCGCCCACATCCGACCCGTCGATCAGTTCCAGCGTCAGCCGAGTGACGCTGCCGGGCGCGACCGGGGCAACCATATTGAGGCGCGCGGTGTTGGCGATGCCATAGCGCGGGAAATCGGCCCAGCGATCCTGCCCGGGCACCGCAGTTTCGGGCGAGGTTTCAACCACGGTAAGCATCGCGCCGCGTCCGGTGGCAAACGGCGGGCGGCGGGTGACGGTCACCGAAGCAAGACCCTGCGCCGGGGCGCCAATATCGAGCATCAGCGCGCCGCCTTTGCCAGCCGACACGCGGCAGGTGGCGGGCGTCACGGGCGGGGCAGGCGTTTGTGAAAGCACCCACAACACCTGCTGATTATTGCGCGCAATCGGCGTGTAATTGTCTCGCAGCGCCCGGAAGAATGGCCAGTTGGCACGCAACAGCCACCCTTCCCACCCGCTGTAATCGGGCGCGATGGTGGTGACGGCGGCGACCTGCCGCTCTGCGACAAGCGCGGTGAAGGTGGCGCGGTTGGTTGGCCCCAGCGCATGGATCAGCGATCCGACCGGTGCGGGGCTTTGCCCCCCCGTAGCGATATCGAGCGGAGAGGTATAGACCGACAGCAAACGGCGGTCGGATGGGATGCCCATCCCATCCCAAGCCGCCGCAAGCCGGCGCATCGCGGCAAGGTCCGCTGCATAGGCAGGCGTGACATGGAAACCTAATGCAGGGTCATAGACGGTGCGATCGGTGTCGGCCCGCGCCTGTGCAAAGCTCGCACCCTCGACACCCACCATCGCCACAGCGGCAAATGCGGCCAGAATGCCAACCTGTTGCGGCCCGATCATGCGCAGCACAGCATTTATCCGCAGCCACAGCGATGCGGGGGCGACGATCAGCGGCGCCAGCGCGCCCAGCACAAAGGTGATCGCGTTATACTCCGCGCCGATATGCCCGCCGATCTGCGGGATCAGCGCGGTGCCGATCACGCTCGACCCGACGAAGACGAATGCGCTGCCGCGCACCGACGCGCTCCGCCCTCGCAGGCGCTGTAGCATCGCCCACACCACGCACAGCGTGAGGATGACGAGGCTGGCGGTGGACAACAGATCGCCGTGGCGCAGAATGTTGGGAAGGTCGGCCGGGCCAAGAATGCGCGTACTGCGTTGCCACGGCGCGAAAAACCAGAACTGGTCACCGGCAACGTCGCGGAAATTGTAAGCGATCCACGGCCCGGGCGCGCCATGCGTCACCGCAAGCAGGATGGCGCTGGCCGATGCCACAATGCCGATCCCGAAACCCGCCAATGTCCGCGCCAACAGGCCGGGCCGGCGGCAAAGCGCCAATGCCAGACCCAGGGCAAGCGCGATCACCAACGGTATCCCCGCATCGTTCGACCACAGCAGCCCTACCCCGCCGATGGCGCCGAGCAGCACGCCCCGCACGTGCCCTCGTCCATCCAGCAGCGCCCCCCGCACCAGCACGACAAACACCGGCAGCACCGCAAATGCCAGAAACCCGCGCAGCGGCCGCAGCGAAACGCCCGGATCGAAGGTCGCAGGCCACGGAATTCCCGCAGCCTCAGCCACCAGCCGCCCGGCGTAGTAAAAGATGAAAATCAACAGGATCGTCACAGCCCAGCGCGCGCGCGGCGGCACCGGGCGGATCATCCACACGCAGGCATAAGCCGCGCCGAAAGCGCCCGTCAGCACGAGCGCATTGGCCGCCAGCGTCGATGCGAACAGCGTCTGCCCGAAGGCCACAAACACCGGCAACAGCGCCAGCACTATCGTGATCCCGAGATAGGATTGGAACGCCGTCCCCAGCTGCTCCCCATGCACAAAGGCATCCAGCGCGAACCACGTCTGCAACGCGCCGTCGATGGAGTTGAGGCTGTGGCCGTACTGAAGGCCGCCCGCGCGCAAGCCAAAGATCACCGCCGCCAGCACCGCCAGCCCCAGCCACCCGCGCGTCCCCGCGAATACGCGCGCCGTCTCAGGCATAGGCGCTCCCGAACACGAAACCCGGGTTGAGAGATGCAAACTCGGGCGCCGTCATTTTCACCGCTTCAAACAGGTCGTAGATATTGTCGATCTTCCCGCCGAGGATCGAGATGACACGGCTGTCATCGGGCTTCTGGTGATACAGGATTGGGCGGCCATCATCGTTCTCGTTCTTGATGAGGATGGTCTTCACCTCATAGATCGACCGGCGATAGGTCGCCCCGGAAAGGCACGGCAGATAGAACTGCGCATCGCGCAGCATGAAGGCGTAGCGGCTTTCGGGTTCAAGACCGGCAAAGTGGCGATAGGGATCGCGCGCCCGCGAATTATCGGCCCAACTGTCATGCGGGGTGTAGCGCACATGGGTGAGCGAATAGAGCCCTTCTGACGGGTAGGGCATGGCCGAAAAGAACGGCCCGTCCATCACCGTGACGCCAATTTTCTCCAGCTCGCGCGGTGGTTCGATCAGGGCCAGCTCGGCGATTTCATGCTTCAATCGCGCGGCCGGCAGACCCGCCTTGTCCAGCACCGCGTTGATCTGCGCATAGGTAACGTTGAAGGCATAACGCGCGGTCACTTCGCTGCCGTCTGACAGGGCGGCAACCACCCCGCTGCGATGCGCTTGCAGACCCTCGAGCGCAGCGGACAGGCGTACTTCGATCCCGGCTTCGGCCATGCGTGCGGCCACCTGCCGCCCCAGGATCGCGTGATCGAAAGCGACTTCGTGGCAGGCGAAAACCTCCTCCACCATATCCGGATTGAACAGCGCCCGGTGGCCAGCACCGGCCAGTTCAATGGGCGCGCCCATGTCGCGGAACATCCGGTGGAATTTCTTGGCCGTGATCTTCGAACGCCGCCGCGCGACCGCGTAAAGCATCTGGAAATCGTCCACCACCGCTTCGGGAAAATCGGAGAGAAACCGGCGGTGCAGCAGCATCGATTTGACGGCAGTGGCCGCCGAACGGGGATAGTGGAACCCGGTATGCACGCGCGCCTGGTTGACCCGCGAAGCGCGGTCCATCAGCCGCGGCCCCGCTTCCACCAGCAGCACCCGGTCAGAGATGGATCGCAGATACAGCGCCAGACAGCAGCCGTAAAAGCCGCCGCCGATCACGACGTAATCATATTGTGTGGGCGCCGCCGGGGGCATCAGCCGTCGCCGCCCAGGCCGGAGCGGGCGGCCGTGTCGCTCTCCAGTTCCACATTGAGATCGAAGGCGACCTGATGGAACAGATCGATCCGGTTCACTTCCTCGGGCACCAGCGCGCCTTTCAGCCGTCGCTGACCTTTCAGCAGATGTTGCAAGCCAAGACTGAGGCCGAGGGTCGACATCCCCATGAACACCGCGCTGACCGCCAGCATCGCGTTGGTGGTAAGCCAGCCTGGGGCAAGGTGATCCACCAGCACGACAGCGCCGGCGATATAGGCAGCATAGGCGAGGCCCAGCAGCATCAGCACGCTGGACGATATCGACACCATCGAAAGGATCATCGGAGTGAGGTAGACCAGCAAGGTCTGGAGCAGTTGGGCGCGGCGCCGCACGCCCAGAAAGGCGGTGCGGCTGGCGACGTTGCGTTGCGTGCGGAACCAGTCGACCGGGAGGCGCGGATCGCGGGGCGGAAAACGCAGCGCAAGGCGCGGCTCGTCATGCGCAAGCAGCAGGTTCAGCAGTGTGCGAGGCGCAGCGATTGTCTGGAAATCGCTCGGATCGGAATGGAAACCAGCAAGCTTGCCCAACGCGATGAACGGCCACGCCAGCAGCCGCTTTACCGGCCTGCGCACGGGGCGAAAGGCCATCGTCACCGCGTTCTCGGCCTCGGCATTGTCCAGAAACGCCAGCACATCGAGCTGCGCGATTTCATCGACGTTGGCGATCATGACCAGATCGCCGATCGATTCTTCCGCCGCCATTACGCGCCGGTCGTAATATTCTGTGCCGCGCCGCACCACAAACAAGCGGACATTGGGCACGTCCCTGACCAAAGCGAGGAAATCGGCACGCTGCGTATCGTCGACCACCAGAATGATCTCACGAAAGCGGTACGCCTGATCGAGCGTCGCAGCGACATTGCGCACGGTCTGGAAGGTCAGAGAGCTGGTGGTCAGCTCGGAAAAACAGACCGAGACGACCACATCCTCGCGCGGCTTCTTGAACTGTTCGACGTCAGGTTCACGCATGGACCGCCTCCATTGACCGGTGGGCTGCGGCCAGCCTGGCAGCGGCCTGCCGGACATCGTCCAGGCCGCCCGCCGGGCGCTTCATTTCGATGGAAACCGCGTTGGCGTAACCCGCGTGACGCAGCCCCTTCAGCACCGGCACCAGCGACGCAGCCTCGGCAGGGGCGGGGGCCAGATCAGGCTCGCTGACGTGCACATGGTTGAGCCGCGCCGTAAGGGCGGGCAGGCGCGCGGGCACGCTGGCGAATTCGCCGTTCATGTGCATCGCCCCTAGATCGAGGATCAGGGCGATCGCCGGGTGGCAAACCGCCTGTGCAAAGCCATCGGCTGCATCCAGCGTGTTGAGGAAATTGGTGCCATAGGCGGCCGGATTGGGTTCGATGGCGATGCGCGTTCCGGCAGCCGCCGCGGCATCGCCAAGGCGGCGGAACACGTCGGCCGCTTGGCCCAGCGCAGCCTCCATCGCCATGCCTTCGGGCACGCGGCGCTGCGTAGGTGATCCAAATACCAGATTGGGGACGCCGAACCGTCCAGCAAGGGTGATCGCGCGGATCATCCCGGCTTCAAAAGCGGCGCGCGCATCGGCCCCTTCGAACAGCCCTGCGCCTGTCACGCCAAACAACAGCGACTGCATCGACACCAGCGAAAGCCCGGCATCCCGCGCTTCGTCCAGCGCATCGCGGGCTGTCTTTTCATCAGGAAGGAACGGATCGGCGGCGGCGTGGAAAAACAATCCGGGCGCGATTTCAAGGCCCGTAAACCCGGCTTCGGCAAGGATCGCATAGGCGCCGATCCGCTCGTCCGGCGACCAGGCGACGTTTGACATGGCGAGCATCATGCTGTCGCCCTTTGCCGGGAGAAGAACGCGGTGAGGCCGTCCAGCGTGCTCGCGGCGCCGAACTGATAGCGTCCAGCCGCGCCCCACAGGCTGGCGTGACGGGTGCGCATATCCTCGCGGTGGAGACGTGCCGCAGTTTCGGGCATTGTCTGCCCGGTCAGCGCCTGATGGATCGCGGCGGCAGTCAGCGGCTCGGGCGCCACATGCAGGTGCGAAAGCCCTCCCTCCAGTGCGATGCCGATATCCTGCCACAGCCGGTCGATGGGGTAATATTGGTAGGACGTATCAGGGTGGTGGAATTGCAGCGCGGTCGCGCCCAGCGCGGTCAACGCCTTCTCCAGCGTCTGGCGGCGCGGATCGGAATCGAGAGCGGCGCGGTCCAGCCGCCGCATTCCGGTTGCCGCATCGGGCGCATACAACCTGCGCACCCATGCCGCCAAATCGCCATCCAGCGCGCCCGCAACGTCATCCAGCTTTGCCGCGCTTAGCAGCGAGGGCACCGGATTCATCAGATCGAACAGGAAATTCTTGCGCAGTCCTGCGCCGAACAATGCTGGCAGGCGGATAATCAGGCTGCCGGGAAATTCGGTCTCGACAAAAGCCTCCAGCGCGCGGCGATGGCGGCCATAGGCGAGTTGCTGCTGGAAAGCCTGCGTGCCTTCGTCATCGCCGCCTGCAAAATCGGCGAGCACTGCGATGGAAGAGATAAGCACAAACCGATCCGCGCGAACCTTGGCGAGCCGTTCGGTCAGCGCTGCGATCTGGGCGGCATCGCGTTCGGGCGCGCGGTTTGCCTCGACCATCGAACCGGGCGCCGCAGCACAGACCAGCGTGCCGAATGCGCGCCCTTCGATATTGGCGATATTCTTGCTGTTATAGCACGCATCAAATTGCGTCTGCCGCAGCAACGCGCCGCCGACAAAGCCGGTGTGGCCGATCAGACCGGTGCTGTGGTGGATCAAATCGGAATCGTTCATCGCGTTCGGGGCCCAGCGGGATGGCATTGGTGAATGCCGGGCAAACAGGCGCAGAACGACTGCGGCCCGCATCACCCGGAGCCGCAAGCATAATTTCCATTGTTATCGATTAGGTTAACCAAACGGCGGCGGCTAACGCAGCCGTCGCCGCTCAGGCCATTTCGCGGATGGCCTCCACCGCGCATACTAACGCCCCAATGATCCCGGCGTCATGGCCCAGCGCTGGCGGAGTGATGTAATCGCGATCCGCCACCGCCGCCGGACCATAGCGACCCAGCCTGCGGACCATGGCGTGCTGCACCGCTGGCACCACGCCCGGTGCGCCAGCGACCCCTCCGCCCAGCACGATGCGCTGCGGGGAAAGCGTCAGCACCAATTGGCAGCAGAGTTGGCCGAGATAATCCGCAATCATCAGGAATTCGGGGTCATCCGGCGCAAAGTGATCAAGCGACTTGCCAAAACGCGCATCAATCGCCGGCCCCGCGGCCAGACCTTCGGCGCAATCATCATGGAAATGGCATGTGGAAGGCGCGGCATCGCCCGGCAGGCGCTGCAAGGCGATATGGCCCATTTCAGGGTGAAGCAGCGCCGGCAGCACCGCGCCGCCTGCCACAATCGCGCCGCCAATCCCGGTGCCAACGGTGAGATACATGCCGAGGTCGTGCCCCCGCAGCGCGCCAAACCGCACTTCACCCATTGCGGCGGCGCCAACATCGGTGACAAGGCGGACCGGCAAGGGAACGCTACGCGCCAGTGCCCCGATGAGGTCAAAACCGCTCCAGCCCGGCTTGTTGGTGTCGCACAACCGGCCGTAATCTGCCGCCTTGCGATCAATCACGATCGGGCCGAACGCGCCCACCCCCAACGCTGAAAGGGTGTGGCCGCTATTGTTGAAAAATGCTGCCGCGTCGGCGATCACAGCATCGGGCGCGCGGGTCGGCACGGTATGGCGGGCAATGATCTTGCCGCCGCACGTTCCGATGGCCAACACCGTCTTGGTGCCGCCCAGTTCGATCCCGCCATACAGCCGTTCGTCAGGCATCGACCGTCCTTTCATCCATGTGATGGACCGCTTGCCTCACCAAGGGGCGGCCCAGCACCAACGCGGTCACGGCGAGTGCATAGAGCCCCGCCATCATCGCAAAGCCTGCCGCCAACCCGGTGTGAACCGCGATCGCAGGCAACACCACCGTCGACACGCCCGCCCCCAGAAAGCCCATCATCGTCATCAGTCCCGCCGCTGTGGCGCGGGCGGAATCCGGCATAACATCATGCATCGCGGCATAGATGCAGCCGTCGAAAAGCCCCTTGCCGAAGCTCGTGGCGAATAGCAGCGCGCCAACGGCGATCACCGATCCTGCCCACGGGAACGGCAGCAGAAACAGCCCGGCCAGACCAAGGCCCAACGCCAGCACGGTCATCCGGCCCGTAATGCTTTTCGCAGCAAACCGGTCGGACAGCCAACCGCCGACCAGCACCGAGACAAATCCGGCAGTGGTAATCATCACCGGCCCGACCAGCGCGCTGTCGGCAAGGTTCAACCCCAGCACATCATGCGCATAGGTATTGCACCAGTTAAGCACGGCAGACGAAGCCGCGGTCGCCAGACAGAACACTCCGCACAAGAGCAACGCGGCGGGGTTGGCGAGGATCAGGCGTAGGGGTTCATCCTGCGGGCCAGATTTCGCGGCCACGGCTGCGGGCGCATCATCGCGCAGGGTGAAGATCAGGATGCCGAACACCGCACCGCCCAGCACGGCAAAGACAATGAAAGGCATTGACCAGCCATAGACATCGGCCAGCCAGCCCGCCGCCCAACTGCCGATCCCGCCTCCTGCAAAGACCGCCGTCTGATGGATCGCCAGCGCCCGGCTGCGCATTGCGGGGCGATGCCATGAACTGATCAAGGCCGTCGCTGTCGGGTAATAAGTCGACTCCCCCACCGCCACCAGCGTGCGCATCCCCAGCAGCATCGCAAAGCCCGTGGCAATCGGCATGAAACCGGTGGCCATGCTCCAGAACAACAGCCCGAACAGCACCATGTTGCGCCGCCTGACGCTGTCCCCGATCCGGCCAAACAGGAAGGCGCACACCGCATAGGTCCAGAAGAACACCGTATCGACCAGCCCGAGCTGGATATCGGTAATCTGGAACGCATCGCGCAGCAGCGGCTTGACCGCGTTGAGGATCGCCCGGTCAGCCGAATTCAGGAACGAGACCATCCATAACAGGCCAATCAAGATCCACGGATAATGCGCCGGAGCAGGTTTGCGGAAGATGCCGCCGGGAAGCGCGCTCATTGTCCACACCACGCCAGCCACATCGCCGCCGTCCACGAAAAGTCGGGCCCGCCCGAACCCTCACCAGTTTCGGGGCTGAAGCTTTCGTAAAAGCCCGATTTCTCGATCAACCGAGCGGAGTCTTCACGGATGCGGGTTGCCCAATCAGCGTGGCCCTGTTCTTCAAGGCCGATCGCCGCCATGTAGCTGACCACCAGCCACACCGGTCCGCGCCAGTAGCGGCGGTGATCATAGGCGCGGCTGCCCGCTTCGAGGCTGGGGAGGAGATAGGCGGCCGAGCTTGTCAGGCGCCCAAGGGCTTCGACAAGCTGCGCGCGCTGGTGTTGGCTCCCCACGCCGGCGTAGAAAGCGAGGAAGCTTGCATTGGTGACCAGTCCAGAGCTTTCATGCGTCGTCGCATCGCGCGAACAATAAGCGCCCGCCTCCTCGTTCCACAGCCAATCCATGCCCGCTTCTGACAGGGCGATCCGCGCGCGCAATTCGGCAGCGGCAGCGGCGTCGCCCAGCGCCTCGGCCAGCACCAGCAGGTCGCGGTTGGCGCGCAGCAATTCCATCGACATGCCGACATCAACCATCCGGAACGGCCCGTCATCGGCAATCAAGCGGTGGTTCCACCCACCCGCCCGGCCGAACTGGAGAATGGCGACATAGCGGTCGTATTCCTCCTGTTTCGGACGCATCGCGGCATCGACATGGCCGGTGTCGCGGCGCTGATAGGCACCAACCCCGCTGGTATCGACGCGGGCGAGCGCATCGTCCCACTCGCTCGAATTGTCGCGGCCCGTTTCCCAATTGTGGGTGACCATCACGAGACCATTGTTCAACGGATCGCGGTAGGTGTGGAACCAGCGGTGGCTGGCAAGGCAGGCGCGGTACATCGCGTTCATTCGCAGGCAGGCGGGATCGGCGCCCTCGTCCTCCCACAGCTTGCGCACAACGGTCGCCAGAACTGGGGGCTGGGTGATGCCGGACGTCGGCGGGGTGCGGCCCGTGCCCCACACGTCCGGGCCGGGGAAATAGCCTTCGTCACGTTGGTGGAACACGATGTGGGGGATCATCCCGTCTGACCATTGCGCCGAAACCAGCGTTTCGATCTCCTGCCACGCACGGTCCCGGTCGAAAGTTGCAAAACCCAATGCGACAAAGGCCGAATCCCAGTTCCACTGGAAGGGATACAGCCCATGGGTCGGCACGGTGTATCCGCCGCGATCATTACGGACGAGGATATCGCGCGCCTGCCGGTCGAAATCTGGATTGCGGCTCATGGCTTGGCTCCCACGGCGATCAGCCGGATATCGTTGACATTGGTGCGGGTGGGGCCGGTCTTCACCAGGCCGCCCATGCGCTCGAACAGATCATAGGTGCGGTTCGCCTTCAGAGCGGCTTCGCAGTCTGCGGTGACGGCGCGGCTGGCGGCATCAAACCAGCCTCCGGCATTGTCCTCGCTTCCGTCGATCCCGTCGCTGTCGCAGGCAAGCGCGGCGATGGGCGCGTCTTCGGGAAGTGCCGCCATCAGGCCGGTGAGGTATTCAAGGTTCGGCCCGCCCCGGCCATCGCGGGCGTGCACTTCAACGGTCAGTTCTCCGCCAGAAAGCAGCAGGCATGGCTGGCCTTTGGCCGCGTATTGCAGCGCCAGCGCCGCATGGGCGCGACCGGTTTGCGAAGCATCACCGGAAAGCGCATCGCCGATGCCGATCACCGGCCACCCATTGACCTGCGCGGCAAGGCTCGCCGCGTCGAGGGCCGTTCTGGCGTCGGCGATGACATGAACCGGATGCGTCGGTGCGTGGGGCGGCGCTGCGGCGCGGATCAGGGCGGCAAGATCATCATCCACTGCAAAGCCGCTATCGGCCAGCACCGCCAATGCGCGATCAGGCTCAAAGGCACTGGCGATCGACGGACCCGATGCGACGACCGCCGGATCATCGCCCACCACATCGGAAATGACGAAGCTGTGCATGTCCCCCGCCCCGGCGGAGGCGGCTGCGGCCAGCCGCCCTCCCTTGACCTGGGAAAGATGCCTGCGGACCAGGTTGATTTCGGTGATCGCAACCCCGGATGTGACGAGGTGGCGGTTAATCGCAGCTTTGCGTTCCAGTGACAGGCCGGGGATCGGATCGACCAGCAGCGATGACCCGCCGCCGGAGATCAGAAAGATCACCCGGTCGCCTTCTCGGGCGGTGGCAGCCAGTTCGCGGATGCGGCGGCCTGCGGCAAGGCTAGCGGCGTCGGGGACCGGATGGCTCGCCTCGATCACCATGATATCGCCGGTCGGTGCTTTTGCTCCATGGCCAAAACGCGTGACCACACAGCCGGTGACATCGCCAGCAAGGTGCGCAGCGGCAACTTCTGCCATGGCGGCCGCGGCCTTGCCGCAGCCTAGCACGATTGTGCGACCTTTAGGGCGTCCGGCTGGCAGCAGCGGTATAAGCGTAGCCGGCGCGCTGGCGGCGTCCACTCCTGCCTGGAAAATTGCAAACAATTCGTCGCG
>JBIKSA010000035.1:0-22487 GCA_044348875.1 Erythrobacter sp.
GCAGCGCGCCGCGCGCCGGCAGGCGAACCGGCGGTCGCGGCAGGCGATGCTGCGCCCGCCGGGAAAACCGAACGGTAGGCTCGCGCTAGTGCTCGATCTCTTCTTCCTCGCCTTCATCGGCTATGTGCTGGTGCTGGGCCTCAAGCGCCCGTTCCTGTGGGTGCTGCTGTATGTCTATATCGACATTCTTGCCCCGCAGCGCATCGGCTATTCGATCATCACCACGATGCCACTTTCGCTGATCGCTTTTACAGCGGCGTTCGGCGGATGGATCGCGCTCGACCGCAAGACCGGTGCGCGCTTTACCATCCGGCAGGGGCTGATGCTTGCGCTGCTAATCTATTGCTGGTGGACCACCGGCCATGCCGACTTCCCCGAAGAGGCCCTGACCAAGTGGGACTGGGTGTGGAAGGCACTGCTGTTTGCGCTGTTCCTGCCGCTGACGCTGACCACCCGTGCCCGGATCGAAGGTCTGGCGTTGGTGCTGCTGCTGTCGATTGCCACGATCGTGATCGGGACAGGCATGAAAACCATCCTCGGCGGCGGGGGTTATTCGAACCTCAAATTCTTCGTGAACGACAATAGCGGCATCTACGAAAGTTCAACCCTCGCCACGGTCGCGATCGGGCTGGTGCCGATGTTGTGGTGGTTCGTACGCCATGGGACAATCTTCCGCCCGCATTGGATGGTGACAGCTTTTGCGGTGGCACTGACCTTCGCCTGTTTCCTTGTGCCCATCGGCACCGAAGCGCGCACCGGCCTGTTGTGCATTGCCACGCTGGGCGTGCTGATGCTGCGCTATACCGAACGGCGGCTAATGTTCATTGCCGGTGCCGGCGTGCTCGGCCTAACGGCCCTGCCATTCCTGCCGCAGACCTATTACGATCGCATGGCAACCATCGCCCAGCCCGATGGCGACGAAAGCGCATCGACCCGCGTTGCGGTGTGGGAATGGACGCTGGATTATGCCAAATCGAATCCGCTGGGGGGCGGGTTTGACGCCTTTCGCGGCAACAGCTTCACCTACACCATGCCGATGCGCAAAGTGGATGGGAACACCACATCGATCGAATACCGGGAAGTGACCGACAAGGCGCGCGCCTATCACTCGTCGATCTTCGAAATGCTGGGCGAACAAGGCTGGCCGGGGCTTATCATTTGGCTGGCGCTGCATTTGCTCGGGTTGTGGCAGATGGAGCGGTTGCAGCGGCGCTGGCGCAAGGCGGATACCGAGGCGACCCGCTGGATTTCACCGCTGGCCGCAGCCTTGCAGATGGGGGCGATCGTCTATCTGGTCGGCGCGACCTTCCAAGGAATCGGTTATCAGCCGGTGATGTTGATGCTGGTCGGGCTACAAATCGGCCTCAACACCTATTGCAAGCGGATCGATTCGGCCCGCGAACAGCTCGGCCGAAGCACCGCACGGCGACAGGTGATCGCCAACAAGACGCTCGGTGCCGTAGCGGCATAGCAATCGCTGCGTTCGCGGCGTTGCGCTGCCCCTTGTGATGCGTCATGAAGCCACCGCGAAGGCAAGCGCGGCCGCCACAGTATCTCGCCGGCCAGCTGCCCCGAAACAGGCAAGGAGGAAGCCCATGAACCCGCAAGAAATCGCCGCCAAGGTCGGTGAACATTTCGCTACCAGCGAATGGGTCGAGATGAGCCAGGAGCGCATCAACCAGTTCGCTGAGGCGACCGGCGATCACCAGTTCATCCACATCAACGAAGAAATGGCCAAGATGACCCCGTTCGGCGGGACAATTGCCCACGGCTTCCTGACGCTGTCGATGATCCCCTATCTGAGCGCCAACAGCGATATGCCGCGCGTCGAAGGCATCAAGATGGCCGTCAACTACGGCGGCAACAAGACCCGCTTCATCGCGCCCGTGCGTTCGGGCAAGCGCATTCGCGGCCATTGGAAGCTGCTCGAAATGGCCGAAAAGCGCCCCGGACAGTGGCAGCAGACGGTCGAGATCACCATCGAGATCGAAGGCGAGGACAAGCCTGCTTTGATCTGTGAATGGATGACGCTGTTCTTCGTCTAAAAAACCGACCGTCACCCCGGCAAACGCTAGGGTTAAGGGCGGAAATGCACCCTTCCCAGCCGCCTGAGATCCCGGTGTTCGCCGGAGGACGGGCGTGAGAATTGAAAAGGAATACCCCCAATATGGCACGTGACGCCGTTATCGTTTCCACCGCCCGCACCCCGATTGGCCGTGCATACAAGGGCGCTTTCAATGCCACCCCCGGCGCCACCTTGGGCGCGCTGAGCCTTGCCCCCGCGATTGAACGGGCGGGCATCGAAGCCGGCGCGATCGACGATGTGGTGTGGGGCGCGGTTCTCACCCAAGGCACCCAGGCCGGCAACATCGCCCGTCAGGTCGCGCTCCGCGCGGGTTGCCCGGTGGGCGTTTCGGCCCAGACCATCGACCGCCAGTGCTCGTCAGGCCTGATGGCGATTTCGACCGCGGCCAAGCAGATCATCGTCGACAACATGGATATCGTGGTCGGCGGCGGTCAGGATTCGATCTCGATGGTGCAGACGCCGGAAATGCGCGTGGCCATGGATAAGTCGCTGCTCGCCATGCACGGCAATGTCTACATGCCGATGCTGCAAACCGCCGAGACGGTGGCCAAGCGTTACAACATCAGCCGCGATGCCCAGGACGAATACGCCTACCAGTCGCAGATGCGCACCGCCGCCGCGCAGGCTGAAGGTCGCTTGGATGCGGAAATCGTTCCCGTCACCACCACCATGAACGTGATGGACAAGGAGACGAAGGAAGTTTCGCAGCGTGAAATCACGCTAACCAAGGACGAAGGCAACCGCCCCGAAACCACCCTTGAAGGCCTTCAGAGCCTCCAGCCGGTGATGGGCCCGGGGATGTGCATCACCGCCGGTAACGCTTCGCAGCTGTCGGATGGTTCGTCCGCCGCGGTGCTGATGGAAGCCAAGCTGGCTGAACAGAAGGGCCTCCAGCCGCTCGGCCGCTATGTCGGCATGGCAGTTGCCGGGACCGAGCCTGACGAAATGGGCATCGGCCCGGTCTTCGCGATCCCGAAGCTGCTCAAGCAGACCGGCCTCAAGATGGAAGACATCGGCCTGTGGGAACTGAACGAAGCTTTCGCGGTGCAGGTCCTGTATTGCCGCGACACGCTCGGCATCGATAACGACATTCTCAACGTCAGCGGCGGCTCGATCTCGATCGGTCACCCCTACGGCATGACGGGCGCACGCTGCACCGGCCACGCGCTCATCGAAGGCAAGCGCCGCGGCGCCAAGTATGTGGTTGTCACCATGTGCGTGGGCGGCGGCATGGGCGCAGCCGGCCTGTTCGAGGTGTTCTGAGGAATTTCCCGGCCTGCCGCGTCGCGGCATGAGGCCGGAGGATGCAGCACTGAACGAAAAGCGGCGCGGGCGTCATCTCCCGCGCCGTTTTTGTTTCTACTGCGCCGCTTTCCAGTCGCGGCGCAGCTTCTTGGCGAGGCTCCACTTGTGGACCTCGGTCGGCCCGTCATAGATGCGGAAGGCGCGGATCTCGCGGAACATCGTCTCGACGATGGTCTTGTCGGTCACCCCCGTCCCGCCCATCACCTGCACGCACTTGTCGGCCACACGCATCAGCGCCTCAGAGACCGCTACCTTGGCCATCGAGCTTTCGACCGTGCCCAATGATCCGGTGTCGAGCACGCCGGCGCACCAATCGATCATCAGCTCGCATTGCTGCAAATCGATCATGTTCTCGGCGAGCATGAAGCCCACGCCCTCGTGGTCGATCAGCGTCTTGCCGAAGGCCATGCGGCGGTTGGCATAGTCCACCGCGATTTCCTGCGCGCGGATGCACCCGCCCAGCCAGCGCATGCAATGCGACAGGCGCGCCGGGGACAGGCGGATCTGGGCGTATTTGAACCCCTCCCCCGCATCGCCCAGCATCTGGTCGGCCGGAACCCGCAGGTTGTCGATGGTGATTTCGGCATGGCTGCCGGGCATCGAGCTGTCGATGGTGTTGGGAACGGCCGTGATCTGGATCGCCGGATCGGGAAGGTCGACGAGGAACATGCACGCACCGCCGTGGCTGTCCGGGTCTTCGGACTTCGCCATGACGATCCCGACCTTCGCGCCTTCCGCGCCGGTGATGAAGCACTTCTTGCCGTTGATGACCCAGTGGTTGCCGTCTTTGCGGCAGGTGGTGATCATCATCGAAGGGTCGGCGCCTGCGCCGTTCAATTCGGCAGGCTCGGTCATGAAGAACGCCGACCGCGCATGGCCCGAGACCAGCGGAGTGAGGAAGCGGTCCTTCAGGTCGGCGCTGCCGACCTTGCCGATGAGGTACATGTTGCCTTCATCAGGGGCCTGGGTGTTGCAGGCCAGCATCCCCAGCGGAGTGAGGCCCGACTTGATGAGGATGACAGCGGTTTCGCGCTGGTTGAAGTGGCTGCCATCGGGGCGGATATGCGGGGTGAGCACGCCCGCCGCGCGCGCCAGTTCGCGCATTTCCATGACGAGTTCGTCGGTCGGCGCGCCATGGTGGTCGCGGCGGGGATCCTGTTCGTAGGGAAATATCTGTTCGCGCACGAAAGCCTCGACCTTGGCCGCCATGGCGAGCGCTTCGTTGCTGATGGTCATCTGTAACACCTCCCAAAGGCGCGGCTCGGGCCTGCGCCGTTCGGGCGCATACCTGCCCTGCCCGCATCCGCAAGTCGAGCCGCAGAAATGACATAGGGAAAGGTGCTGCCCCCGCACCGGCCTGAACGCAGGGGTGCGGGGGTAGAAGACATGTCGCCTAGCGCAGGGACACCACGTTGTCGGTCGCCTCGCGCACGCGGCTGCCGTTGAACAGGCTCATCATCGGCTCATCCGCGACAGTCACGACCTGCGCGTTGCCATAGCCGTTGAAACCCGTCTTCATGGCCGCGCCATAAGCGCCGAGCATGCCGATCTCGATATAGTCGCCTGCCTGAATGTCGGCGGGGAGACGGAACGGGCCCTTCATGTAATCGGCATCGTCGCAGGTCGGGCCATAGAAGGCGAAGTCTTCCTCGTCCTCGATCAGGTCGTCTTCCAGCGCACGCACCGGGAAACGCCATTCGACGTGGGCCGCATCATACAGAGCGCCGTATGCGCCATCATTGATGTAAAGCTCCTCGCCCCGGCGCTTGTTCACCTGCACGATCATCGAGCTGTATTCTGCCGACAGCGCGCGGCCGGGTTCGCACCACAGCTCGGCGTTATAGGCGATCGGCAGGGCTTCGAAATGCTTGGCGATGATCGCGAAGTAATCTTCCATCGGTGGCGGTTCGAGGCCGGGATAGGCGCTCGGGAAGCCACCGCCCACGTCCACCATGTCGATCACTACCGACGCTTCGGCGATGGCCGCACGGGTGCGATCCAAGGCCTGCACGAAGGCAAACGGGGTCATCGCCTGGCTGCCGACATGGAAGCACACGCCCAGCCAATCGCAATGCTGACGGGCTTCGCGCAGCAGCGCGGGCGCTTCGATCAGGTCGCAGCCGAACTTCGATGCCAGCGAAAGCTCAGAATATTCGGACGACACGCGAAGCCGCACGCACAGACGCAGATCGCGCGGTGCTTCGCCGGTTTCGCGATTGCGGCAGGCGTCGATGATCTTCTCCAGCTCCTCGGCCGAATCGAGGCTGAAGGTGCGCACACCATGATCGAAATAAGCTTCGGCGATTGCCGCCGGGGTCTTCACCGGATGCATGAAGCACAGCACTGCGCCCGGCAGGATCCCGCGCACGAGCCGCACCTCAGTGATCGAGGCCACGTCATAATGGGTGACGCCAGCCTCCCACAGCACCTCGATCAGATCGGGAGCGGGGTTGGCCTTGACGGCGTAGAGCACCTTGCCCGGAAACTTCTCGACGAAGTAACGGGCGGCGCGCCGCGCGGCGTGCGGACGGTTGAGAATGACGGGTTCGTCCGGCGAAAGGGCGCGAACTACAGCCAGTGCGTCAGGGTAAATGTGCAACTCAAGGGACCCCCAAAACGGTTTTTGAAAAAACCATAAAACGACAAGCTGCCTTGCGGTTTGGAAGTCCCCTTGGGGCAGCGGAAGGGCGCATCTAGGGCTTTGGGGGGGGAATGCAAACGAAAAATGCCCCCTGATGAAGTGAAATAATTCACCGGGAAAACCTGCGTCAGATCAGGCGGCAAAAATTGCTGAATCTTCGAGTTTTTTATTGCTTTAGAAGTAAACCCCCGGCGCCCGATCAACAGTCCCCCGCTCGCTCGTATCAAGCCGGTGGAAGGCGGCTTCAGCGAATCCGAGTGCATCTGCGAACAGCACTGTCGGGAGAGATTCGCGCGCGGCGTTGAAGCGGGCTGCTGCGGCCTTGAGCGCGATGGCGGGACTGGCGCTGACGATCAACCAAAACGAACGCGGGCGGGTGCTGGAAAGCGAACCCCGACCGGCGAGCAATACTTAGCTCAACCGGTCGCGGAAATCGGCGTAATCGAATCGCTTGATGCAATCGAGCGCATCGGTTTCGGAATCCCACATCCAGATCGAAGGCAGCGCGACCCCGTTGAAGGTGTTGGTCTTGACCATCGAATAATGCGCCTGATCGAGGAACGCGAAACGCGCGCCCGGTTCGGCTGGAACCGGCAGGCGGTAATCGCCGATCACATCGCCAGCGAGGCAGGACGGCCCGCCCAGCCGGATCGGGATCATGCCCTCGTCCGCGATTTCGCCCAGCATGGCGGGCCGGTAAGGTGCCTCCAGCACATCGGGCATATGGCAGGTGGCGCTGATATCGGTGATACCGACCGGCACTTCATTGAACATCGTGTCGAGCAACGTGCCAACCAGAATGCCCGCATCCAGGGCCACCGCTTCGCCCGGTTCAAGGAGGATCTGGCAGCCGGTGTCCTCTGCGGCGTCACGCAGGAATTCAACCAACTCCTCGCGCTGGTAATCGGCGCGGGTGATGTGATGGCCCCCGCCCATGTTGATCCATTTCAGTTGCCCGAAGAACGGCTCAATCACGTCGAACACCCGGTCCCAGGTGGCTTTCAGTGGTTCGAAATCCTGTTCGCACAGGTTGTGGAAGTGGATGCCTTCCACGCCCTCCATGTGCTCCTCGGTCAGCTGGTCGAGCGGGAAGCCGAGGCGCGATCCGGGGGCGCTGGGGTCATATTTGGCGACCTCGCCCGTCGGCACCTGCGGGTTGATGCGCAGGCCGACGCTGACATTGGCCCCGCTCGCCGCCGCGTGATCAAGGATCAGGCGCGCGCGGTCATGCTGGAAGGGCGAGTTGAAGATCACGTGATCGGACAGGCGGCAAATTTCCTCCAGCTCTTCGGGCTTGAACGCCGCCGAATAGGTGGCGATCTCGCCGTCGTAGAATTCCGATGCGAGCCGCGCTTCCCAAAGGCCGGAGGTGGAGACGCCGTCGAGATATTCGCCGATGATCGGCGCGGCGGAGAACATCGAGAACGCCTTCAGCGCCGCAAATACCTTGATATCCGCACCATCCGCCGCCGCCGCATCGCGCACTTCGGCGAGCACGCGGCAATTGGCGCGCAGCTTGGCCGCATCGACCACAAAGGCCGGGCTATCGACACGCGACAGATCGAAATGGGCGAAGGCGCCCGGATCACCGGCTTTGGTTTGCATCAGAACCCAACCGGCCCGTCCATTTCCTCAACCGTCCACGGCAAGCCGTGCGCGTTGAGCATGTCCATGAACGGATCGGGGTCCATCTGTTCGATGTTGAACACGCCCTCCCCGCGCCAATCCCCGCGCACCATCATCGCCGCGCCGATCATCGCAGGCACGCCGGTGGTGTAGCTGACGGCCTGATTGCCGGTTTCCTCATAGGCTGCCTCATGCGAGCAGATGTTCTTGATGTAGAACGTCTTCTCGCCCGATCCATCCAGCGCCTCGCCAGTGGCGATCACGCCGATATTGGTGTTGCCCTTGGTCGTCTCGCCCAGCGTTTCGGGCTTGGGCAGCACGGCGGCGAGGAATTGCAGCGGGATGATGTCCTTGCCCTGATACTTGACCGGCTCGATCGACGTCATGCCGACGTTTTGCAGCACGGTGAGGTGGGTGATGTACTGATCGCCAAAGGTCATCCAGAACCGCGCACGTTCAAGTTCGGGGACGAACTTGGCGAGGCTTTCCAGCTCCTCGTGATACATCAAATACATATTCTTCGAGCCGACGGCTTCGAAATCGAAGGCGACCTTGTTTGCCATCGCCGGCGTTTCCACCCACGCGCCGTTTTCCCAGTGCCGTGCAGGCGCAGTCACTTCGCGGATGTTGATTTCCGGGTTGAAGTTTGTGGCGAAATGCTGGCCATGATCGCCGCCGTTGCAGTCCAGAATGTCGAGCTGGCGGATCGTCTTCAGCTTGTGCTTCTTCAGCCACATGGTGAATACGCTGGTCACGCCCGGATCGAAGCCGGACCCCAGCAGCGCCATCAGGCCGGCATCCTTGTAACGGTCCTGATAGGCCCACTGCCAGTGATACTCGAACTTGGCCTCGTCCTTGGGCTCGTAATTCGCTGTGTCGAGGTAATCGACGCCCGCTTCCAGGCAGGCATCCATGATCGGCAAATCCTGATACGGCAGCGCGAGGTTCACGACGAGGCCCGCGCCGGTCTTGCGGATCAGGCCCACCATCGCCGGAACTTCTTCCGCGTCGATTTCATAGGTCGCGATATCGCGCCCGCAGCGTTCCTTCACCGAGGCAGCGATGGCATCGCACTTTGACTTCGTGCGGCTGGCGAGATGGATTTCGGGGAAGATAGCAGGGTTGAACGCCATCTTGTGAACGCACACCGAACTGACCCCGCCAGCACCGATAACAAGGACTGTTTTGCGATCGGGGCTGGATTTTGCTGCCGACATGATAGGAACCTTTCGTAATGCGAATCTTGCGCTGCGCTTAGAGCATTGCTCCGAAAAGTGGGAACCGGTTTTCGGAAACGAGGCAATGCGAACACGAATTAGTCGAATGCATGAGTGGGGACAAATGATCCAAGCCGATTTCAGATTGCCAACCGCCGATGGCGTGCGCGCCGCTGCCGAGGCTGTCGCCGCGATCCTGCCCCCCACCCCGCTGTTGCCGGTGGAAATCGGCGGCGTGCGCGCTTGGGTGAAAGCAGATAACCTGCAACCCATCGGTTCGTTCAAAATCCGCGGTGCGTGGTGGCGGCTCTCCAGCCTTTCGGCGGAAGAACGCGGCGCAGGCGTGGTCGCGGTGTCATCTGGCAATCATGCACAAGGCGTGGCGTGGTCGGCCCGCAGGCTGGGCATGAGGGCGACGATCGTGATGCCGCATGATGCGCCGCAAGTGAAACTCGCCAACACGAAGGCGCTGGGGGCCGAGGTGGTGCTGTATCGGCGCGCTGCCAAGGAGCAAGGAGGCGAGGATCGCGACGCAGTGGCGGCACAGCTGATTGCGACGCGCGGCGGCACATTGGTCCATGCGTTCGGCGATCCGTGGGTCATCGAAGGCCAAGGCACCGCCGCCATCGAAATCGCCGCGCAATTGGGTCGCGCGCCCAGCCGCATCGTGGCCTGCTGCGGCGGCGGCGGGTTGACGGCGGGGCTGGCGCTGGGCGCGCCTGACAGCGCGGTGCACCCGGTCGAGCCGGTTGGCTGGGACATGGTTGGGCGGGCGATGGCGGCTGGCGAAATCGTCGAGGCCGCACCGGACGCGCCCAAAACGATCTGCGATGCGCTGCAACCCACAGCGACCAAACCAATCAACCTCGCCGTTCTGAAAGGCCGCGCCGAACCTGGCGTTGCCGTCACCGACAAGGAAGTGCGTGCGGCGCAGCGGTTCGCCTTTGCGCAGCTTCGCCTGGTGGTCGAACCGGGCGGCGCGGCGGCGCTGGCAGCGGCGCTGGCGGGCAAGGTGCCGGTGGACGATGGCACTGTCATCATGATCACCGGCGGCAATGCCGATCCGGCAGCCTTTGCTGCGACGATTGCGGGAAGCGATTAGCCCGCAACCGCGTTTCGCTGCATGTCGTCGACTTTGGTGACCTTCAGGGGCTGTTAGCCCCCTCTAGACCCTGCCTAGAGGCTGGTTCGCCATGTTCCACGTGGAACCAAAGGGGGCCCTAGCAGGTGGTAGGCGGCGTGGCGCTGGAAAGCCGTCGCGGGCCACTGGAATGTTACCAGATCCTAGTCCCGAAAGACCAGCCATCGGCCTGATTTTCGCATGGCATCACTTTTGATGCGCGAAAATTGCGGAATGCGCGTAAGGGGCGCCATCGAATACGCGGGACCGCATCGGCACCGCCCTTACCACCCTACAAGCTCCGCGCCGTTTTGCCGCACTTTGTGTGCGCCCCCCGCGAGCCATTTCACACGAGTTCTCTCCCATGCATTTCCCCGCCCTGCCCGCCACCATCGAATCCGCCCTGACAAGCCGCGGCTACGAAACCGCCACCCCCGTACAGGCCGAAGTGCTGCGCCCGGAAGCGGAAGGGCGCGATCTGGTTGTTTCGGCGCAGACCGGGTCGGGCAAGACGGTAGCCTTCGGCCTTGCAATGGCACCGCAATTGCTTGATGATTCAGGAAAGATTGGCTTCGTCCAGACCCCCCGGGCGCTCGTCATCACCCCTACACGCGAACTGGCGCTGCAGGTCAGCCGCGAGCTTGAATGGCTCTATGCCAGCACCGGCGCGCGGGTCGCAACCTGCGTGGGCGGTATGAACCCGTCGGCCGAACGCAAGGTGCTGCAATCCGGCCCCGCGATCGTCGTCGGCACGCCCGGCCGCCTGCGCGACCACTTCGAACGCGGCGCGCTGAACCTGTCGCAGTTGTCCGTGGCGGTTCTGGATGAAGCCGACGAAATGCTCGACATGGGCTTCCGCGAGGAGCTTGAAGCGATCCTCGACGCCACCCCCGACGGGCGCCGCACGCTTTTGTTCTCTGCCACGATGCCCCGTCCGATCGAAGCGCTGGCCCGCCGGTATCAGCATAATGCGCTGCGCATCGCCACCATCACCGAAGGCCGTGGGC
The DNA here is from genome assembly GCA_044348875.1 of Erythrobacter sp. Classification (GTDB taxonomy): domain Bacteria; phylum Pseudomonadota; class Alphaproteobacteria; order Sphingomonadales; family Sphingomonadaceae; genus Erythrobacter. Next base: position 11,003 of record JBIKSA010000035.1, read on the forward strand.
ACGGCGACATCGCCTATCAGGCCGTCACAGTTTCCCCGCCTGAAGTCGAGAACGCGGTGGTCAATCTGCTGCGCTTCCACGAGGCGGAAACCGCGATCCTGTTTTGCGCCACGCGCGAGAAAGTGCGCCATCTCCACGCAACCTTGCAGGAGCGCGGCTTTGCGGTTGTCGCCCTGTCCGGCGAACATTCGCAGCAGGAACGCAATCAGGCGCTTCAGGCGCTGCGCGATGGCCGCGCGCGGGTGTGCGTTGCCACCGACGTTGCGGCGCGCGGGATCGACCTGCCCACGCTTAGCCTTGTCGTCCATGTCGAAATCCCCCGAGATGCCGAAACGTTGCAGCACCGTTCGGGCCGCACGGGCCGCGCGGGCCGCAAGGGCATTGCCATGCTGATCGTGCCCTTCTCCGCCCGCCGCCGGGTCGAACAGATGCTGGGACGCGCGCAGATCAATGCCGAATGGCAGGACGTGCCGGACCGTGAAGCAATTGCGGAACGGGATCGCGAACGCCTGCTTGGCAAGCTGCTTGCCCCCACCCATTTCGACGATGCGGACCGTGAACTCGCCCAGCGCCTGCTGGCCGAGCGCAGTGCCGAAGATATTGCCGCGATGCTCGTCCACTCGCACCGCGCCCGCTTGCCAGAGCCTGAGGACCTGATCGCCAATTCTCCGCAGGCCCGCGCCGATGCCCAGAAGGAACGTCATCGCCCCGGGTTTGAGGACACGGTTTGGTTCCGCATGGATATCGGCCGCAGCCAGAATGCCGATCCGCGCTGGCTGTTGCCGCTGATCTGCCGCCGCGGACACATCACCCGTAACGAAATCGGCGCGATCCGCATCGGCCAGGCCGAAACATACTTCCAGATCCCGCGCACCATTGCCGACAAGTACGCCGCAGCCGCTGCCCGCACCGGTCAGGACGATGGCGAAGAAGAAGCTTTGCTGATCGAACGTTCCGAAGCCGGACCGCGCGAAGCCGCTCGCAGCAATCGCCAGCGACGCCCGTCGCGCAGTTCCGCCGACAATGCTTTCGTCAAGGCCAAGCCGCCGGGCCGCAACTTCGCTAACAAGCCGCACGCGCGCCCCGGCAAACCCGGCCCGCACAAGCACAAGCGCGGCCCAAAGTAGTCCTGAACACAGTGACCGGACGCTGATTGCGGCAATGTAGGCAGGCTTCAGCCTTAGTTACGCGAATAGCGGCCCCGCGGCATATCCTGCGGGATCAGGTCTTCGCCTTCCACATCAAGGCGCATCACATCGAAAACAGGTTCGGCAATCTGCTGCATATCCACGATCACCGCCTGCACCCCTTCAGCAAGCGGCTTGATCGTCAGCGTCTCCGTTTGGGAAATGGGCTCTGACACAGCCAAAACTATCTGCTGGACATCGACGCCTTGGCGCACAGGCACAACGGCGAAGCCTCTGTCGCGTGTTGTGCGTGTTTCGCGATGGCCGTCGTCAAACACGAATGTCACCTCAACACCGGACAGGCGCAGTCCGCTTTGCGGAACACCTATCATGACAGCGACGCCCCGGCGCCATTGCGATGCCGGAATGTCGCCATAACTTTCATCGGTGGGCAGTTTGCATTCTGGCGGCACGGCAGGAGTGCCGATATCCGGTTCCGGCAGACCGGCGTCGTGATGGGCCTGCGCCATGACGGTGTGGGCGTCATACCATGCATCCATCGCAGCACTTGCCGCAGCGCGATCATCTCCGGTTGCACTTGCCACCGACCCTGCGGCGATCATTCGGGCCGCTTCGTCGCGAGCGGCTTCGGCAGCGCGCTTGGCTTCGCTTGCCTTCAAGATTTGCCCTTCGTCTGCCGGCGTTTGATTTTCGAGATCATAACTCCACAGCGTCGAGACAGGCGCGATGTTCCACGGGCACCTCGCAGCAATCATCTCTTCCAGTTCTGCCCGTTTTAATTCACGCAAATAGCGCTCTGCGTCCGCGTCCCACGGAAACACTTCATCCGCCCGGAACAGTGGCGCATCCATCGATGGAGCGTCGGTCGCAAGGGTGACAGTCTGGCCGGTACGTCCCCAGCGACCTTGGGCCAACTGATCCATTGCACCAATGCTGATGTACCATTCGAACTGTCCATCGGCTTTCAGCAGCAGTTCGGACCCGGTTTCCATCACCCCTGACAGGTAATAATGCCCGGCCAGCGATGCGTCGGGCGTGCCAACGTCCGCAGGAGGGCCGGATGGGACGCAGCGCATCCGGCGGCGTTCCTTGCCAAGCTGACCTTCCAGCATTTTCAGCAATTGCGGGCCGCCGGCCTCTTCGCCTCGCTCCAGGATGGCTTCTGCTTGGCTCAAATAGGCGCTGCCCTGATCCAGCGCGGCGCATGCATGTTCGCTGCCGATGGCAAAAGCTGCCCGCGCAATGTCGCGCTGCATATCGGCTTGAATGGTCAGTCCAAGCACATTCTGCTGCTCTGGATCTGCCGCCAGCAAGGCGGCCAGTTTCCGGTACGCCGCTAGATGTCCTGTCTTGTCACCTTCCGCCGCTGTCCGGGACACTTCCTCCACAGCCTCGGCGAAATCCTGCACCGGCTGAGCCCTGACGGGTGCGAGCGCCAGTAAGGCCGAACAGGCCGCCGCATGGACCAGATGGGGGCGCATTGTCATTTGTCTCCTGTTGCGACTTCGGCGTTCTCGCTGGCCGTGCGCGAGCCGATATCGTTGCCGTCTTCGCTCTGGCCGTCATCGCAGTCTGTTGACGCCGGATCATCAATGTCGTCCAATACCAGCAGCTGGATATTGATGGGGCCATCGCTGGCCGTGTATGCGGTATCCCCGTTCGGATATGTATAGCCCCTGAAATACCGCGGCGGAGTGGTGCAGGTCATCAGCAGATACGGCATGTTGAACAGGTCGTTATCGTGATGATCCGTCAGGTGGAAAGTTTGGCCATAAGGCCCACTGCCGAACCGTTCGCGCAGATCGAAGGCCCCATCGGGCAGGCGAACGGGCAAGCGAAACACGGGCGTCCGTCCCTCGCCGTCCGTGCGGCCCTGAAACACCTTTTTCTCGTCCGCTACGAAAGGCAATTCGTAATCCGTTGCCCGACTGGTCGTCAGGGCAAAATCTGTATCCGGCGCAGGCTTCCCCGTGCGCGGTTGAAGCAGGACGAAGCGATAGGCATAATCGCCATTGCCAATCACTTCGATGTTGGCAGGGGCAGCGCGGCCCAGTTCAAGCGCCTCCCAACGATCAGTGATGTCGCGCTCGGCCACGTGTTCCGGCGCATAGGCTTCCACTGCCTCTGCAAGATGGCAGGATTTGCCAACCGTGATGCGCTCAACCGACATGACTTCCAGCACATGGGCAACACCATCGGCCCGGTATCGGGCGATCACTTCAGCCTGAATCCGCCCTTTTTGGCCGCGCAACCGGGCCAATGGGTCGCCAGCGTCGGGCGCCGCGACCAACCGGTAGTGCGTGCTGCCGACATGACAGCGTTCGAGTATGAGGCCCTGCGCGTCGGTGAGGACCATGCCGGTAAAAACATCCTGCGCATGAGCTGAAACCGGCAGGACGATGAAACCTGTGAGCAGCGCCATAACCCTGAGAACCGCAAGAACCGGTTCTCTCCATCCATTGCAGGGTGATGCGTGGCTGGTTAGAAGGGTGTGATGGATTTTCATATTCTCTTCAGATATTTGGTCCGAATGACGTGCTATCACGTGGTCGCGGCTGTTGCCAGCTTGGTTGTGTTTGCCGCGCCGCTCAGCGCTGCGCGCAAGGGGACCGAGACTGAGCCCGGTTCAGCGCACGCTGCAGCACCCGACGACAGCAAGCGTCACGCCAACGCGCTATACTTCGGGCAATTGGCGCTTGTGCGAAGCGACATTGCTCTGCTGGCCCAAGATTTTGACGACAACGGCATTCCGGTGCTGGATATTGTCTTGCTGCCGGACGCCACAAAGCGCCTTGAAGCCGAGACGCTGCGCTTGCTGGATACTGACGTTACCATTTCGCTAGGCTCCGCCACGCTGATATCAGCCCGGCTGGTTGAGCCGATCACGGAAGGGAAATTCAGGCTCCACAGTCGTTTCAGCATTCCTGAAGCGCAGGCGATGGCGGGGCAGATCATCTGCGCCCTTAACCTACCGGCTGAACAGTTTGATCCGCCGAGCCTTGCACGCAAGCTGCCCTGCAAACCGGACAAGGCGCGATGATCATAAGGCGCGCGCTGTTGCTGTTGGCTTTGTTCGCCATGACCGGCCAGCCACCTGCTGCCGCGCAACAGGTGCATACGCCCAAGCCCGGCACAGACGAACGCACGCGCATCCTCGATGCACTGCGCCTGGCACCAAAATCGGAAATCCGCTTAATCGTGCATGACTTGAAGGTGATTGAAGGCAAGACGGCCCGCTACGCCTATGCCGTGGTGGAACCGTCAAAGCAGGAGTATGACGGCGGTGAATTCCTGCTGAAGTTTGCGGGGCGCTGGAAGGTTATCTGGTCGGTCACGGGCGGCGGAACCGACGATTGCAGCTTAGCCGCAGACTATTACCAATCAGCCTTGCGCCTGCTGCAGGCAGAGGGGATCGATCCCGATGCAGTCAGCCCGCAGATACGCGAGGCCTATCTTGGCCTCGCGGCAGCTGCCACCGATGACCCTGATTGCACCGCGATAGGCGATCTTGGACCAGCATTATCGGAAGTGGCGGAGGATGATCAGCTGCCTGCGACACAAGGTCGGCCCCGGCTTGTCGCTGATCCCAAGTATACGGCCCCGCTTACAGAGACCGATCTTGATGGCGACAGCACGCCGGACAAGGTCTCGATCGTACACATTCTGCCCGGCGGCGCCGGACGGATCATCGATGCGGACATCACTGTCGCCAATCCTTGGAACACCGCCTCATCGGCGCAGGCTGTGCCCGACGCCGATACGCAAATCGCACTGCTTATCGAGACTTCGGGGACGGGTGCCCGATACCTGCTCCACAGCCCTTACATCGAGCTGTCCGCCAGCCTGAGGGCAGACACCCCGGTCGAAGTGAAGCGCGCGGGCTCCGCACTGGCGCGTGCGTTGGCCAAGGATTGCCCGGCATTGCGCCATGACTTTCTGGTGATGGCAACCGAAGCCGGGATCGACATTGCCTTATTCTGGAACGCCGACCAATTCGAAGTGTGCTGGCCCGATGAAATCCCATGATGTTCGCGCGTCAGAGGAGAAGCGGATCAGCGAGCGTCACATCCACGAACCCTGCTAAGAACCGACGGCCTAAACCGCGGTTCCGGCGATACAGAAGGTTTGCCAATGGCCTGTCGTCATTTGTTGCATATTTGTCCGGCATTCATGGCAGTCGCGCTCGCGTTTTGTTCCGCCGCCCAAGCCGCACCGCGTTTGCCGCAGGGCTGTTCGGTGGCGGAGGATCTGCCACCTGCAACGCTGCGCATGTCTGGCGAAGCCAACGCGACGATCACTGCCTATAGCTGCCCGATTGCAGCGGCGGCTGGCGATGCTTTCTTAACCTATAACATCACCTGGCATGCCGAGAGGTCAGAGCATTTTGTCTATGCCGATCCAGCGCGGCCATCGGAGGAGGGGCTGGTCGGCGTATCGTTCCTGCGTGCCGGCCCGACGGTGATCGTGATCGACCAGCAGGAAGAGCGTGGCGGCGTAGCGGTTCTTGTCTGGCGTGCGGGTGCCGACCGCTATTTCGTTCGCCAGTTTCACTATGCGGGGACTGATGAAGGCCAACTGCAAGTGCAGCAGAACGGCGACCGGGTGACTGCTGTGTTCATCGAACAGCGCGGGCGTGTGGTGAGGCCGGTTGGCGCACCGATCCGTTTCCGTTTGGTGCCGGATAAGGGGATCAAGCAATAGGATTGGTTTAATTCCGAACAGGAAGTGTCCGGCATCCTGGTAGGCGATCACGGCCACCTCCGGGCCGGAGCGGGCCTTGCTGCGCGCGGCAAGCTGGCGCGACATTGGGCAGCCGGGCCACATCTTTTCCGCTTCTCCGCAGACCAGCAATATCTCGGTCGCCGGGCGTTCGATCAGGATCGCGGTGCGGGCGGCGAGTGGGCTGCAACGGTAGCTGCAATCAGAGTGGTCAAAATCACGAGCTGCCCGGCTGGCTTCAGGATCGTAGGTGTAAACCACAGATGGCCGACAGAGGGTAAAAAACCCCCGGTCAGATGATCAGCCTGAGGCAATCCCCGACCTGTCAGCGGGTGTCTCGACCGGCTGGTCACTCTCGACGCGCTCGGAATAGCGATCGACCAGCACCTCGGGATGGGGTCGAAGCAGCACAGTGAACCGCACCAACTCCTCCATCACATCGACGATCCGGTCATAGTAGCTCGACGGCTTCATCCGCCCAACTTCGTCGAACTCCTCATAAGCTTTTGCGACCGAGGACTGGTTGGGGATCGTGACCATGCGCATCCAACGACCGAGGATGCGCAGCGTATTGACGGTGTTGAAGCTCTGCGACCCGGCGTTGACCTGCATCACCGCAAGCGCGCGCCCCTGGGTCGGGCGCATACCCTTGTAGGCGAGCGGCAGGTGATCGATCTGCGCTTTCATGATGCCGGTGATGGTGCCGTGACGTTCCGGGCTGCACCACACATGGGCTTCCGACCACAGTGAATGCTCGCGCAGTTCGTGGACGGCCGGATGATCGTCACCGGCGACCTGATCGGGAAGCGGAAGGTCGGAAGGGTCGAATATCCGCGTCTCGCAGCCGAAGAATTGCAGCAGCCGCGCCGCCTCCTCGACCGCGAGGCGGGAAAAGGACCGTTCGCGTAGCGATCCGTAGAGCAGCAACACACGCGGCGGCGGATCGATTGGGCCGAGGCCGAGCGCCGGGCGAGCGTGGACATACTCAGACTTCAGCGCAGGCAAGTGCGCTGGATCGGGCAAATGCCGCAGGCGTCTGTGCTCCGCCCCGCTCACGCGATCCGGCCCCCGTCGGCATCGATCCCGCTTTCGAGCAGAAAGCCCGAAGGCGGGACCTTCAAATACGCGATAACGTGCGGAGCAATGCCGGCATTGCAGATCATCGCCAGCGTGTTGCGCGATGTCCCGCATTCCGGGTTGTGGTAGATCATGATGTCGGTGGTCATGCGGCGGGCTCCGAAGCTGAGAAGATGATCTGTCCCGCCAGCCACGCGGCCAACGCGCCACATAGCTGGGCGAGGATGAAGGCGGAAACGTCGGCAGGTGCGATCCCGGCAAAGCTGTCGGTCAGGGCACGCGCCAGGGTGATCGCCGGGTTGGCGAAGCTAGTCGAAGACGTGAACCAATAGGCCGCGACAATATACAGCGCGACGCTCGCGGGGACGGCCTGCGGACGGTGGCGGATCGTGCCAAGGATCACAAAGACAAGCCCGAAGGTAGCGATAAACTCGCCGGCCCACTGCCCCGTGCCGGTGCGAGCCTTGCTCGATAGCTCGAAAATCGGGTGGCCGAACATCAGGTGCGCTGCCCAAACGCCGGGAATGCCGCCTGCCAGCTGACCCGCGATCAGGCGTGCCGCCGTGCCCGTTGTCAGTTCGCCGCGCAACCGGAACACCAAGGTCACCGCCGGGTTGAAGTGCGCCCCCGAGACCGGCCCGAACATACCGATCAGCACGAACAGCATCGCACCGGTTGCAATGGTGTTGCCAAGCAGCGCCACGGCGACGTTCCCGCCCGCGAGCTGCTCGGCCATGATACCGGATCCGATCACCGTGCAGAACAGGAAGAAGCTCCCGATCGCCTCGGCCCAGAAATCGCGGTTCACGCCGCGCCTTCCATGCGGCCGATTTCGTTCAAGACGTCCTGGAGATGTCGCGGCTCCATCGTCTCGACCGACGAGGCAAGAAAAGCGCGCACGCGGATCGACAGGGCCTGCCACGTCACCTCGAACGCGGCATCGACTGCGGCATCATCACCTTCCACATCGGCGGGATCGGGGAGGCCCCAGTGACCCATCACAGGTGCTCCCATGAACACCGGACATGCCTCCTCGGCGGCGTTGCCGCATACGGTGATGGCGACATCGATACGAGGAGAAGCCGGTCCGCTGAACTCGTTCCAGCTTTTCGAGCGGAACGTGGCGGTGTCGATGCCGCGCCGCGTCAGCAGCCTCAGCGCGCCGGGATGGGGAACGCCCTTGGGCTTGCTTCCTGCGCTAAAGCCGTTGACGCGGCCTGCGCCGAGGTGATTGAACAGCGCTTCTCCAAGGATCGAGCGGGCGGAGTTGCCGGTGCAAAGGACCAACACATTCATCGAATAGCCTCCGTTGTAGCGTCCGGGACGCAGGCGGCGGAATCATCGCAAGGCAGGCCGCCGCAGCAGTTCTCGGTGAGGTAGGCCATCAGGCCGTTCATGGCGGCATAATCAGCCGCGTAGATGATCGAGCGGCTCTCGCGCCGCTGTGTGACGAGCCCGGCGTTGGCGAGCTGAGACAAGTGGAAGCTCATCGAAGAAGGCGGCACACCGATCTTCTCGGCTATAGCGCCCGCGGCAATGCCCTCGGCTCCGGCCTGCACCAGCAAGCGGAACGCGGCGAGCCGGTGCTCCTGCGAGAGCGCGCCAAGCGCTTGGATAACCTGTTCAGCTAGCATCGGCGCCCCTCGATTCGATGATTATAGAAATATCGAAAAGGCCAACGGGCTGTCAAACCCTTTGGGAAGCTCGGCAGCGCCCATCACGAGCCCACCGCGCCCACCCGATTGCGCACCTAGGGCCCCGATCTAAGTCATCGCATACCTTGCTGATCGACAACGATGCACAAGGAACAGGATGAAGATCGCCGCCTTCTAATCCAATAGGAAAATCGCTGGGATCTACTCGAAGTGCCTGCGGCTACTGATGAAAAGTGGTAGCGGAGGACCGATCTGGCCAATACCCCCAACGGTATGAGCATTCAAAACAAAAGTTGGGGGGAAAGATGGTAGCGGAGGAGGGACTCTTGCCAAGTCCCAAGATATTGATTTATAGTATTTCTTCTGACTTTCCACAAAATCTACCCCCATCGGTACCCCCACGATGGGACCTTTGCGTCGAGCCGCGCCAGCGATGCGGCAGGACCATTTTACGCGATGGTTGCGGCATATTCCGCCTTGAAGGTGCAGAGCATTTATCAGCACAACCGCTGGCCGGTTTCAGCCACGTCGGATTGGCAATAAACAAGATTTAAAATAACAAAAATGCAAGTCAATTTTTTGGGCAATGACAGCAAGCAAAAAATTTCGAAAGAAACTTTAAAGTTTAGACGCCGATTTTTTGTCTATCCCTTCGAGTTGGGTGCCGGATGAAGAAAGCTGCAGTTCCTGCGACTTTCAGCATTTACGAGGTGCAGCGCTTGTTGTCACTCGTCGTGTGGACATTTAGCCACTAGCGCAGGCCGAATGGAAGCCCTACCCACTTGTGAATAGTCGGCCAGCCTAGCCGCAATCACGACGCAAAGAAGTTGGCGCAGTGGCCTTGAGGTCGGGATTGCCAGGTGGGCTCCGCCACCGGATTAAAAACATTCACGCTTGATTGTAAGTGTGATGAGTGCATAAGTTCGACCAAAGCGACAGCCAAGCTGCGCGTTGGGAGAGTGTCCATGCATAAGGCTCCGCTTGCGGCTGTCGTCGGCCGAGGGAAACTGCCGCTCGGTTTGAAATTGCGCTACGCTGCCGGAGGTATGGTAGAGGGGGTCATCAACAATGCCCTGCCCACATTCCTACTTTTTTATGTCACCTCAGTTGTTGGCATGTCGGGAGCTCTTGCCGGTCTAGCAATCGCAATTGGCACAATTGTCGATGCGCTCCTTGACCCCTTGATTGGATCGCGCAGCGATAATCTGCATACGCGGTTGGGTCGGCGGCTACCGTTTATGTTGGCTGGATTGCCGATTGCGGCGGTCACCCTAGTTTTGACATTTGCGCTTCCAAGCAGTTGGCCGGAACCTTTGCTGTTTACGTGGCTCACCCTTGTTTCCATCGTGCTGCGCACTTCGCTATCGCTTTACGGGATTCCCTACCAAGCAGTGGCTGCCGAATTGACCGAGGACTACACTGAGCGGTCGAACATTATGGCTCTGCGCTGGGGCGCCGGCCTCGTTGCAGGATTGTTCACCGTCGCTATCGGCTTCAACCTCTTCTTCGTTGGCGAAGGCGGTCTGTCTAAGGCTGTTGCTTACCTGCCATTCGGGGTCACGATAGCGACTCTCGCCACACTGGCCGGAGCCATGGGATGCTGGGCGGTGTACCAAAGCCGCAACCTTCAGCATCAACCCGTCGCAGATTCAGATTATGGCGGTTTACGGGTATTTCGCGAGGTCGGCGAGGTATTCAAGAATCCCTCATTTCGCGCGCTTGCTTCGGCTGCCTTGCTGCTGCTGTCATCTCTGTCCTTTCATCAAGGGCTGGGAATTCACGCCGGAACGTTATTTTGGCGCCTTGAGGAAAGCCAGTTGCAAATCTTGCCACTTGTGACGTTGGTCGGTCTCGTGTTCGGAACCCCGCTTTCCGCTCCGTTGTCTAAGCGTTTTGGCAAGCGCAGCGTTGCGATCGTTGGCTTCAGCACCCTTTTTCTCACCTATCTGCTACCTCCGACCCTTCGCGTGACAGGATTGCTTCCCTTAGAAGGGATGGCGCTGGTCTCGTTGCTCGCCGTCAATGCATTCATTGTGGGCGCCTTGATGTCGGCTGCGGTGATCGCCGTCTCTTCAATGCTGGCGGATGCGACCGACGAGCACGAGTATCTGTTTGGCGCTCGCCGGGAGGGGCTGTACTTTGCATCATGGTTGTTTGCGGGGAAGACAGCTGGGGGTCTTGGTGTTTTGGGCGCCGGCCTGATCCTCCAGTTTGTCAACTTTCCGACATCGGCAGCGGATGTTGCGGCGCGCGTGGTATCGGCGCAGTCATTAACCCAGTTCGGCCTCTTCTATGGCCTAGTACCCGGCGTTCTCGCTCTGGGCAGTGTGATCGCCATGCTATTCTATCGGCTTACCGCTGCAAAGCATTCGGCCATAGTCGATGAGCTGCACATCCGTCGTGGTGAGCGTCAGCACGCCGACTTAGAAACCTGATCAGACCGAGTAATTTTGCCATGACCACAACGCAGCTGATTATCGGCGATCTGAAAGTCGCACATGCAAGCAATCCAATCGGCATCGACGATTGTCAGCCGCTGCTGTCATGGCGCGTCTTGTCGCCCCGTACTGGCGAACAGAGCGCTTATCGTATCCTTGTCGCCTCGAGTGCAGAGCAACTTGAAGCTGGAGTGGGCGACCTCTGGGATAGCGGCAAGGTGTTTAATAGCTGCTCGCTCGGAGTTGCCTATGGCGGATTGCCGCTCGCCTCGAGGCAACGGTGCTATTGGCAAGTAACCGTTTGGGACGCTGATGGGCAGCCATCATGCAGTGGGGAGACAGCTTTCTGGGAGATGGGCCTGCTTAATCAAGAAGATTGGCGCGGAGAATGGCTGGCGGCAGAAACTGCCGATGAGCGCGACCAGCGCAGCCTGAAACCGCTGTGGTT
>JBIKSA010000036.1:0-22425 GCA_044348875.1 Erythrobacter sp.
CCCGTATTCATCGTGCACCACCGCCATCGCCACCTCGGCCGATTGCAGCACGCGCAGGGCGTCCATCGCGTCGAGCTGATCGGGCACCACTTCGACCTTGCGCATCATGTCACGCAGCGCGACACGCCGCCCCGCAACCAGTGCGGCCAGCACGTCGCGCACCTTGACCACGCCGAGAACAGTGTCGGGCGAACCTGCAGCGACGGGCAGCAGCGAATGCGAACTGCCCTCGATCGTCTCGCGAATTTCGTCCGCGCCTGCATCGGCCTCGATCCAGTCGACTTCGGTGCGCGGGGTCATCATCTCGCGCACCGGACGTTCGGCAAGGCGCACCACGCCGGTCAGGATCTGCCGCTGTTCAGCCTCGATCACGCCCGAACGGCTTGCCTCGGCAAAGATCATGCGCAGTTCTTCGGCGGTGACGGTGCCTGCATCCCCGCGGCGGATGCCGAACAGGCCGATGATCGCGGCAGAACTGGAATTGAGCAGCCACACCAGCGGTGCAGCGGCCTTGGCCAAGAACACCATTGGCCGCGCCATCACCAGCGAGATCGGCACCGCTGCCTGCAAGGCAAGCTGCTTGGGCACCAGTTCGCCGATGATCAGGCTGAGATAGGTGGTGATAGCAATCACCACGGCAAACCCGGTCTCGTCGGCGTATTCCAGTGGCAGGCCTAGCGCCGCCAACCGCTCACCCACTGGCCCGCCCAGGCTCGTGCCCGAATAGGCGCCGTTGATGATCCCGATCAACGTAATGCCGATCTGGACGGTCGAAAGAAATTTGCCCGGTTCCGCTGCCAGAGCCAAGGCGATACGCGCGCTGGCCGACCCCCCATCGGCTCTGGCTTCAAGCGCGCTGGTTTTGGCGGAGACGATCGCAAGTTCGGACATGGCGAACACGCCGTTAAGCACGACGAGAGCCAGAATGATCGCGAGGTCTGTCCAGGGAAAAGGTGTCACGCCGATTGCGCTAGCACAAACCGGCGCGCTTGCCAGCCGCACAGAATGGCAAACGCCAGAACACCCGCACATTGCGACGGATTAGGACAACATGGGTCAAGGTAATTGGCTTCAGGAGCGATACCGTATCTGGGCGTGATGCCTTGCTGCCAATCGGGCAGCGTGACATATTCGCCAAGATATTCAAAGGGAGGCAAAGTTCATGTCTATTTCGCGTATCCTGCTTTCGGGCACAGCTGCAATGGCGCTGCTCGGCACCAGCGCCTGCGTCACCGATCCCAACACCGGGGAGAAGAAGATCTCGCGCACCGCGATCGGAACGGGCCTCGGCGGAACCCTCGGCTATTTGCTGGGCGGCGTGATCGGCGGCGACACCGGACGCATCATCGGCGCCGGGATCGGTGGTTCAGCCGGTGCCGTCCTCGGCAAACAATATGACGACCAGATCAAGGAATTGAAGGAACAGACCGCCGGCAGCGGGGTCGATGTGGAAGAGATCGGCAATCAGGACGCGATCCTTGTGCGCCTGCCCGACGGTGTGACCTTCGCCACCGGTTCGGCAGCGATCAACCCCGGCTTCTCCGAAACGCTCACCAATGTCGCGGACAGCCTGGTCAAGTACCCGAACAGCCTGATTGACGTGTACGGCTTCACCGACACGACCGGTTCGCCCGCCACCAACCAGCGCCTGTCCGAACAGCGCGCGCAGGCCGTTTCCGATTACCTCGCCGCGCGCGGTGTGGCGCGGGCGCGGATGGCAACGCGGGGCTTTGGCGAGCAGTATGATTATCTGCGAGTGAAGACCGGCGACAACGTCAACGAACCGCTTAACCGCCGAGTCGAAATCAAGATCACCCCGATCAGCCAGGAAGACGTCGCCGCCGCGCGGGGTCGGTAATTGGGGACGGGGCCGCCTCCGCGGCCCCGCATCCTCGCTCACACGACCTGCGGTCGCGTCGCTGCGCACGCGCGTCTTTTTCGGACTACGGCTTCGCTACTTTCGGCCTATCGCCCTTGCGGGCCGCCCTGAGGGGCGGCCCGCTTTGGTTCTGCGCCGCTCACTTCGGGCAAGCTTTTTGTCTTTAACGTAGCGCCTTCGCGCGCTCCGCCAGCCGCTCCACCGCGGCCGCATGGATTGCGGGTGAGCACACCAGCACACCGAAATCGCGCGGGTCGTGCTTGTTGTAATCAAGCGGCCGGCCAAAGGCGTCGCTGACCTCCGCCCCGGCCTCGCGCGCGATCAGCGTGGCAGCCGCGATGTCCCATTCGTAACCCCAACGCAACGTCGCCACCAGGTCGGCGCGATTGTCGGCGACCATCGCTATCCTGAGCGCGATCGAATTGGGCTGATCGACCGCCACCAGATCGCTGTCGTCCTTGGGCAAGCTGTGGGTCGGCACCCGCGCGCCTGCAAATTCGGTGCGGGTGCTCGCCCGGATCGTGTGATCATTCAGGGTGGCGCCCTGCCCCGCCACCGCGATCCACTCCTCGCCCCGAGCCGGTGCAGCGAGCATCCCGATCAGCGGACGTCCGGCGCTGACCAGCGCGACCGACACGGCCCAGCCGCTCCGCCCGCCGACAAAATCGCGCGTGCCGTCAATCGGATCGACCAGCCAGATCAGGCCACTCTGCGTGCGCGCCTTGTCATCAGCCGTTTCCTCGGACAGCCAAGCGGCAGACGGCAGCAAGCGTCCCAGTTCGCGCTTCAGGAACCGGTCAACCTCCAGATCGGCCTCGCTCACCAGATTGCCGGGCGTCTTGTCCCAGCTTTGCAGATCATGGCCCGCACCCGGCCAGCGCGAATGGGCGATCCTGCCCGCCTCGCGGACGATGGCCTGAAGGTGATCCCTGTCAATCATGAGAGGCTTTCTGTTGCGCCTGCACAGAGCACTTTTCAAGAGGGTCGATCCGTGCTTAGGCCCGCCGCAGACAAACCTCTCCCCAGGATTTGCAAGAAGGGATCGATACGCCATGAACGTCCATGAATACCAGGCCAAGGAACTGCTCGCCCAGCACGGAATCGCCGTGCCCGCCGGCCATGCCGCCCTCAGCGTCGAAGAAGCAGTCGCCGCCGCCAAGAAGCTCCCCGGGCCGCTTTATGTCGTGAAGGCGCAGATCCACGCCGGCGGACGCGGCAAGGGCAAGTTCAAGGAATTGGGCGCCGATGCCAAGGGCGGCGTGCGCCTCGCCAAGAGCCTTGAGGAAGTGGAATCCCACGCCAAGGAAATGCTCGGCAACACGCTGGTCACCATCCAGACAGGCGACGCTGGCAAGCAGGTCAACCGCCTCTACATCACCGACGGCGTGGACATCGCCAAGGAATACTACCTCTCGCTGCTGGTCGACCGTGCCACTGGCCGTGTCGCTTTCGTCGTTTCGACCGAAGGCGGGATGGACATCGAGACCGTGGCGCATGACACGCCCGAACTGATCACCACTTTCAGCGTCGATCCGGCCCAGGGCTTCCAGCCGCACCACGGCCGCGCGGTCGCCTTCGCCCTGAAGCTGACGGGCGATCTCAACAAGCAGGCGCAGAAGCTGGCCAAGCAGCTTTACGACGCCTTCCTCGCCACCGATTGCGAGATGCTGGAAATCAACCCATTGGTCGAAAGCGAAGACGGCAAGCTGCTGGTGCTCGACGCCAAGATGAGCTTCGATGGCAACGCGCTGTATCGTCACCCCGCGATCGAAGCCCTGCGCGACGAGACCGAGGAAGACCCGGCCGAAGTCGAAGCATCCCAATATGACCTCGCCTACATCAAGCTGGATGGCAACATCGGCTGCATGGTCAACGGCGCGGGCCTTGCCATGGCGACGATGGACATCATCAAGCTGAACGGCGCCTTCCCGGCCAACTTCCTCGACGTGGGCGGCGGCGCCACCACGGAAAAGGTAACGGCGGCCTTCAAGATCATCCTCAAGGACCCGGCGGTGGAAGGCATCCTCGTCAACATCTTCGGCGGGATCATGAAGTGCGACGTGATCGCCAACGGCATCGTGCAGGCGGCCAAGGACGTGAACCTGCAGGTTCCGCTGGTCGTGCGTCTGGAAGGCACCAATGTGGCCGAAGGCAAGGCGATCCTCGAGAATTCGGGCCTCGCCATCGTCAGCGCCGACAACCTTGGCGATGCGGCGCAGAAGATCGTGGCCGAAGTGAAGAAGGCCGCCTGATCCAGGCGGCGCTTGTTCACGTAACTGACTTCGGGCGGGGCCGGGCACGGCCTACCCCGCCCTTTAATTTCCGGACATCCGCCTTGCTTGACGTTTACGTAAACGCAAGTTAGGCGGTCGGCCAACACGCTGTCCGTGATTCTGTGAGAGGAAGGAACGCCCCATGAAGATCCTCGTCCCCGTCAAGCGGGTGATCGATTACAACGTCAAGCCGCGGGTCAAGGCCGACGGCACGGGCGTTGACCTTGCCAACGTCAAGATGAGCATGAACCCGTTCGACGAGATCGCGGTCGAAGAAGCCATCCGCCTGAAGGAAAAGGGTGCGGCGACTGAAATCGTGGCTGTTTCGGTTGGCCCGGCCAAGGCGCAGGAAACGCTCCGCACCGCGCTTGCCATGGGCGCTGACCGTGCGATCCTGATCGAAACCGATGAGGAAGTGGAACCGCTGGCGGTTGCCAAGATCCTGAAGGCGATTGCCGATGAAGAAGCCCCCGGCCTCGTCATCCTCGGCAAGCAGTCGATTTCGGACGATTCGAACCAGACCGGCCAGATGCTCGCTGCCCTCATGGGCCGTCCGCAGGGCACCTTCGCCAACACCGTCGAAGTGGACGGCGATTCGGTGATCGTGAAGCGCGAAGTCGATGGCGGCCTTCAGACCGTCAAGCTCGCCATGCCCGCGATCGTCACCACCGACCTTCGCCTGAACGAGCCGCGTTATGCTTCGCTGCCGAACATCATGAAGGCCAAGCAAAAGCCGCTCGTGACCAAGACCGCTGCCGATTACGGCGTCGATCTGACCCCGCGCCTCAAGACGCTGAAGGTTGCAGAACCCGCTGTGCGTCAGGCTGGTGTGAAGGTTGCCGACGTCGCCGAACTGGTCGGCAAGCTCAAGACCCTCGGCATCGCCGACTAAGGCCTCGGACAAGGAACCCAAGAGATGAAGACTCTCGTTCTCGTCGAACATGACAACACCAAGGTGCAGGATGCCACCCTCGCCGTGGTCACCGCCGCATCGAAGCTGGGCGAAGTGCACCTGCTGGTTGCCGGCCACAACTGCGGCTCGGTCGCCGAAGCAGCTGCGAAGATCGCCGGTGTGGGCAAGGTCCACGTTGCCGATGACGCAGCCTATGCCAATGGCCTGGCGGAAAACGTCGCTCCGCTTGCTGCGGCGCTGATGGGCCACCACGATGCGTTTCTCGCTGCGGCCACCACGCAGGGCAAGAACGTCGCCCCGCGCGTTGCGGCGCACCTCGATGTGATGCAGGTCTCGGAAATCCTGTCGGTCGAAGGCCCCAACACCTTCACCCGCCCGATCTACGCCGGGAACGCCATCGCCACCGTCGAATCGACCGATGCCAAGCTGGTCATCACCGTGCGCGGCACCGCCTTTGAAAAGGCCGCGACTGAAGGCGGTTCGGGCACCATCGAGGCCGTCGGCGGCGCCGGTGAAGCCGGAACCTCGACCTTCGTCAGCTCGGAAATCGCCAAGAGCGAGCGTCCGGAACTGACCAGCGCGAAGATCATCGTCTCGGGCGGCCGCGCGCTGAAGGATGCCGAAACCTTCGAAGCGGTGATCACGCCTCTGGCAGACAAGCTGGGCGCAGCCATCGGCGCGAGCCGTGCGGCCGTCGATGCGGGCTATGTCCCCAACGACTATCAGGTCGGCCAGACCGGCAAGATCGTCGCCCCCGAAGTGTACTTCGCCATAGGCATTTCCGGCGCGATCCAGCACCTTGCCGGGATGAAGGATTCCAAGGTCATCATCGCCATCAACAAGGACGATGACGCCCCGATCTTCCAGGTTGCGGATGTCGGCCTCGTCGCTGATCTGTACACGGCCGTGCCGGAGCTGACCGGCGCGCTGTAAGCGGCTCATCCGAGGCGCCTTATTTACGAAATCAACCTCCGGCAGCTACGCGCTTGCCGGAGGTTTTTTATGCGTGACCGGATAATCCGCCTTACATCACCGTCGTAATGAAATGCAGCGTCATCCCGACCAGCCCGCCCACCAGCGTGCCGTTGATGCGGATGAACTGGAGGTCGCGGCCCACGGCGCCCTCGACGCGGTCGGTTATGGTGCGCGCGTCCCAGCGCTTAACCGTCTCTGACACCAGCCGGACGATCTGGTCGCCGTAACGGGTCGCTACGCCCACCATTGTGCGGCGGGCAAAGCGGTTGATCTGGTGTTGCAGCCGCGCGTCCTGCTGCAGCGCGCCGCCCAGTTCGGCGAGCATGTTGCGCATCTCCTCACCCATCCCGCTTTCGGGATCGCGCGCGCGCGCGATCAGCGACCGGCGGATGCGCTCCCACACGCCCGTCCACCACACTGCCACGGCGGGGTTGGCGATCAGGTCGCGCTTCATGTCTTCAACCTTGGCGCGGGTTTCGGGGTCGTGCTGCAAGTCCTGACCGAGCTTTGCCAGCCCCTCCTCGATCTTGCCGCGCAGGGGGTGATCGGGGTTGACCAGCACCTCGGCCAGCAGCTTGTAAAGCCCGTCGAGCACGCTGGAGGAGATAGTCTTGTCGATCCCCGCCCAGCGCAGCACGCCCGCGACGCGCTGGTGGATGATCTCGCGCAGCGTGTCCTCGTTATCCTCGATCGTGAGGCCCGCCCACCGCACGAAACCGTCGATCAGCGGCTGGTGGCGTTTATCCGCCATCGTGGTTTCGATCATCCGGCCCGCCAGCGGCGCGATGTCGAGCTTGGCCAGCTGTCCGGCAAGGCCCGCGCGCACCTGATTGCCCAGCCGGTCAGGATCGAGCGATTCGAGCACTTCCGCCAGCAGCTCCGCCGCGCCTGATGTGATGCGCGAGCGCACGTCCTGCGCCCCCGCGTCCTGGCCGCGTTCCGGGGAGGCGGCGAGAAACTCCCCCGCAGCCTTGGCAATGTTCATGCCCGCCATCCGCCGCGCGACCACCGCCGGGGTGAGGAAATTTTCGCGCAGGAAGGCTGCCATCGTATCGGCAATGCGGTCCTTGTTTTCCGGGATGATCGCGGTGTGCGGGATAGGCAGGCCGAGCGGGTGGCGGAACAGCGCCGTCACCGCAAACCAATCGGCCAGCCCGCCGACCATCGCCGCTTCCGCGAAGGCGTTGACATAGGCCCATGCGGGATGACCGGTCGTCGCCAGACCATGCGTGGCGATGAAAATCATCGCCATCGCCGCCAGCATCCCCGTCGCCGTCCAGCGCATCCGCTTCGCACGATCGACGGTGAGCGGCTGGCCGCCAAGCGTCAGGGGCCTTAGAGAGCGCGTCGCCATACCAGAACCTTAGCGCGAATGGGGCGGGGCAGTCACGCCCTAACCGGTCACTCCGCCGGTTCGCTGCCGGGCGGCAGGCGCCGCGCCGGGATGGCACCGCCAACACCGGGGAACGGAGTATCCGGCACGGTTGCAACCGCGCCGTCTTCGTCGCCCGGCTTATACGTCAGCATCCGTGACCGGAGCCACGGCCCGACGCGCTTTTCAAAGCTGTCCGCCAGGCTGAAACCCGCCGGAACGATCAGCAGGGTGAGCATGGTCGACAAGATCAGCCCGCCAATCACCACGATGCCCATCGGCTGACGCCACGCGCCGTCTCCGCTGAGCGACAGGGCGACCGGGATCATGCCGGCAGTCATCGCCACGGTGGTCATCACGATAGGCTGCGCACGCTTGTGTCCGGCATCAAGGATCGCGTCGACCTGGCCGACGCCCTTGTTCATCTCCTCGATGGCGAAGTCGATCAGCAGGATCGAGTTCTTCGACACGATGCCGAGCAGCAGCAGGATGCCGATGTACACTGGCATGGAATTCGGCTGGCCCAGCAGCCAGATCAGCAGGATGCCGCCCAGCGGTGCGAGCAGCAGCGAGGTCATGTTGACCAGCGGGCTCATCAGCCGCTTGTAAAGCAGCACCAATACGGAGAACACCAGCAGGAACCCGGCGATGATCGAAATGATAAGGTTCTGCAGCAGCTCCCGCTGCCATTCTTCCTCGCCCACCACATCGCGGATCACACCCAGCGGCAGGTTCTGGAGCACCGGCAGCGCGTCGATCTGGGCCTGCGCCTCACCCTTCAGCATCCCCGCAGCCAGATCAGCGCCGACCAGCGCGCGGCGGTTCTGGTTGTAACGCTGGATCGCGGTCGGGCCGGATCCGAAGGTGATGTCGGCGACGCGGCTCAGCGGCACCGATCCGCCGCCTGCCAGCGGCACGGGAAGGTTTTCGATCGTCCGGAAATCGGTCCGGGCTTCTTCCGACAGACGCACCACAATGGGGATCTGACGATCCGAAAGCGAGAAGCGCGCGGCGTTCTGTTCGATCTCGCCAAGCGTGGCGATGCGGATCGTCTGCGACAGCGCGGCAGTGGTCACGCCCAGTTCGGCGGCAATCTTGTCACGCGGGGTGATGATGATTTCCGGGCGGTTGAGGTCAGCACTGATCCGCGGGGCGACCAGCGACTTCAGCCCCTTCATCTCCTCGACCAGCTGGGCTGCGGTCTTATCCAGCAGCACCGGATCGGAACCGGCCAGCATCACCGTCATATCGCGGCCCGAACCGAAACCGCCGCTCTGCGACTGGAACCGCACGCGCGCATCAGGCATCTTGGCCAGCGTGGGCGCAAGTTCACGTTCGAAATCGATCGAGGTGCGCGCGCGGTCTTCACGCAGCTTGACGAAGATGGTCGATGTTTCGCCCAGCCGGATCCGTTCGAGCAGGCGTTCGACCTCAGGCTCCTGCCGGATGCGGGCCGCGACCGAGTTTACCACCCGCTTCGTTTCGGCAAGCGTGGTGCCGGGCACCATTTCAATTTCGATGCGGCTGTTCTCGGTGTCGATATCGGGCTGGAACTGTCCGGGGATTTGGCCGAACAGCAGGATCGTGACGAGCAGAGAAAACCAGCCGATGCCGAGCATCCAGATGCGGTGATCGTAGAACCGCGCCGTCAGCCAGCGGGTGCCGTTGGCAAACCTGCCCGAACCCCGGCCCGGCAGCTCGATCAGCTTGAACAGCCCCCAACCTGCCAGGAACGACAGGATCGACACGGCCAGCAACTGCACGATTTCGAACAGCTTCAGGACGAGGAAGTTGATCATCGACATCGTGTCGGACGAAACGGCAGCAGCCACATTCTTCGGCACATCAAGCGAGGCGATGGCGTTGAAGCTCAGGAACATCGCCGCCCCGGTCGCCGCCATCAGCGCGATCACGACCAACAGCAATGATGGCACATAGAAGAAACGCCGGCGCGGGCTGGTCAATGCGGCGCGGCGCACGGCCATGCGCCCGGTATCGAGCGTCCACGCCAGCACGCGCATATAGGCGTCGATTGCCGGACCCTCGCCATGTTCGGCGTGGCCCTTGGACTTCAGGAAATAGGCCGCCATCAGCGGCGTGACCATCCGCGCGACAGCAAGGCTCATCAGCACCGCAATCACAACCGTGATCCCGAAGTTCTGGAAGAACTGGCCGGACACGCCCGGCATCAGGCCGACGGGCAGGAACACCGCGACAATGCAGAAGCTGGTGGCGACGACCGGCAGCCCGATCTCATCCGCCGCATCGACCGACGCCTGATAGGCGGTTTTGCCCATCCGCATATGCCTGACGATATTTTCGATCTCCACGATCGCATCGTCGACCAGCACGCCTGCCACCAGCGCCAGCGCCAGCAGCGAGAGGAAGTTGAGGTTGAAGCCCAGCAGGTCCATGAACCAGAAGGTCGGGATCGCGGACAGCGGGATTGCGACCGCACTGATGAAGGTGGCGCGCCAGTCCCGCAGGAACATGAACACCACAACCACCGCCAGCACCGCGCCTTCGACCAGCGCCCACATCGACGATTTGTACTGACCGCGCGTGTAGGTGGTGGTGGTCGACAGCTTGATGAATTCGATGCCGGGATTTTCAGCCTTGATCTTGTCCATTTCCTCAAGCGCGGCGTCATAGACCGTGAGATCAGACGCGCCGCGCGCGCGGTTCATGTAGAAGTTGACGACTTCCTTGCCGCCCACTTCGCTGATCGAAGTGCGTTCGGAATAGCCGTCACGCACCTTGGCAATATCGGCGAGGCGCACGGTGCGACCCCCGCCGAGCTGGATTTGGGTCTGTGACAGGTCATAGGCCGTGTCCGAATTGCCAAGCACGCGCAGGGACTGGCGGGTGCCGCCAATTTCGGCCAGACCGCCCGCCGCATCCAGATTGCTCTGACGCAGGGCGGCGTTGATCTGTGAGGCGGTGACGCCGAAGGACTGCATCCGCGCCGGATCAAGGATCACCTCGATCTGCCGGTCCACGCCGCCGAAACGCCCGACTTCGGCCATGCCTTCGATCTTCAGCAGCCGCTTGGCAACGGTATCGTCGATGAACCAGCTGAGCTGTTCAAGGGTCATGTCATCCGCTTCGACCGCGACATAGCCGATGGCCTCGCCGACCACATTGACCTTGCGGACTTGCGGCTCAAGGATGCCATCGGGCAGTGAGCCGCGCACGGAATCAACGGCGGTTTCCACCTCGTTGACCGCTTCGATCAGGTCGGTGCCGATCTCGAATTCGACAAAGGTCTGCGATGCGCCTTCGCGCGCGGTCGACTGAATCGAATTGACCCCGGCGATGGAGCGCAGCGCGCTCTCGACACGCTGGGTGATCTGGTTTTCGATTTCCGACGGCGAAGCCCCGGGCTGGGTAATGACAACGGTCACCGCCGGAAAGTCGACATCCGGATTGTTGGTGACGTCCATCCGCAAGAAGCTGACGATGCCGGCAAATAGCAGGCCGGTGAAGAACACCAGCGGGATCACCGGGTTGCGGATCGACCAGGCCGAAATGTCGCGTAGTGCCATGATAGTCCTGCCTGTGTTTCGCCGGTCTGGCCTTGCCCCAAGATACGCGGCGAACCGCGGTGGAGATGGGCGCCTTACTTCTTCAAGGGCTGCGGATTGACGGACTCGCCCGGATTGAGGAACCCGCCCGCCTTCAGCACCACACGCTCATTGCCGGAAAGCCCTTCTGTGATGGCGAGGCCTTGTGCTGTCACCGCGCCGGTCTTGACCGGGCGGCGAACCGCCTTGTTATCGCCGTCCACAATGTAGACATAGCTGCCATTGGCATCGGCCTGCACCGCGCTTTCGGGGAGCACCGTCGCGCTGAAGCTGCCGCTGCTGATCCGCGCCGTCGCAAAGCCGCCGGGCCGCAGTTCCGGCGCAAAGCTGAGCGCGATCCGCGCCGTGCCCTGCCGTGTGGCCTGGTCGATCACCGGTGCAACCTGCCATATCTGGCCGGAGAACTGCTTTTCCGATCCGGTGGGGATGATCGTCGCGCTGGTCCCGACCGAAAGCTTGGTAAGCTGCTCTTCGGAAAGCTGAGCGAGCATTTCCATCTCGCCCCCGCTGGCGATGGTGAACAGCGCGGGGCTGCCTGCGCCCACGGTCTGCCCGGGTTCGACGTTGCGGGCGAGCACATAGCCGGTCGAAGGAGCAAGGATGTTCAAACGCTGGTTGCGAGCGCGCTGTTCGCGCAGCTGCGCCTCGGCCACTTTGACACGGGCGGCGGCGGCATCGCGGGTCGCGGTCAGGCGGTCAACATCGGCTTTGGAAACGAACCCGCGCGCCACCAGTTGCAGAGCGCGATCAAGATTGGCCTGCGCCAGATTGGCATCGGCCCGCGCCACATCGATCTGCGCGGACTGTGCTTCGGCCTGCTGAACCTGCACGCTGCGGTCGATCACCGCGAGCACCTGACCCTGCTGCACCCAGTCCCCGGCATCCACCGTGACGCGCACCACCTGCCCACCTTCGCCAACGACACCGACCGGCATCGGGCGGCGCGCAGCAAGGGTACCGGGCGCTTCGATTTCGCCCGTAACCATGGTCTTGCCAGGGGTAACGACCGTCACCGAAGGCGCCTGCGAATTGTCGTCACCGACAGCAACCGGTTCCCCCCCGGCCAGAGCGAAATAACCGGCAATCAGCAACAGCAGCACGAACAGACCAGCGCCGCCAAGGATCAACCAGCGCGGAATGGCGGGCCCGGCAAGGGTGCGCACACCGGCGAATTCGGTGGTTACCCCGTCGGCAGCCTCGGCCCTGATGGTCGTTTCGTAATTCATTGCCGTTCCCTGACCCGGGCCACACCCCGCGCTGTGCGCGGGATCAACCTCCGAGTGTATTATTCGCCTAAGTCACTAAGTGCAACGCCTCATAGATTGTCAGGCGTTTGCGGGCAATGATTCCATCGACCGGTGACTTGCAGCCTAGACGAAAGGTGCAGGCCATTGGTTCCCGGCACCAATCGCGGAGCACGCCCGGCGGTGCCTCAGCGCAGCCGGCCCCGCCGGATGAGGTTGAAAGTGCCCAGCAGGATGACCGCGCCAAACAGCGCACCGGTCACGCCAGACCAGTCCGGCGGCCACGCACCGATCGTCCCGCCGCCGAAGATAACGGCCAGCACGCGGTTGCCGATGAAGGAACCGGCAATCCCGACAATGATGTTAAGCACCACGCCCATCGAAGCATCGCGGCGCATGGCAAGACTGGCAAGCCACCCGATTACACCGCCCATGATAATGAACCAGATGAACCCCAGCATTCCGTTGTCTCCCCTGTGCCCGGACAAGCGGATGGAATGGTGCGCCAGATAGGGGGCGCCGTCAAACGCGCTGCGCCCGCGACGCCTTGTCAGCGTGCGGGCGGGCGAATCGATAAATCACACGCGAAATCAGTACTTGAGCTGGCGCTCGTAAAGATCGCGGTAGTGCTGGATTTTGGTAACCCGCAGGCCGTGCATACCCGAACGGTCGACCGCGCGCTGCCAAGATGCGAACTCTTCCAGCGTCAGGCCATAACGGGCCAGCGCTTCATCAAGGGTCAGCAGCCCCCCATTCACGGCAACCACAACTTCGGCCTTGCGGCGCACCACCCACCGTTTGGTTTCGGGCGCGGGCAGATCGGCAAGGGTCAACGGCTCGCCAAGCGGGCCAATTACTTGTGCGGGGCGGATGTCCTGGTTCTCAATCATTGCCTGTCTCTCGCATCGCCGCGGGTTTATCGGATTGCGCCCCTGTCGCTTCGTCCGGACGGTTTGCATCCTTGCTACCGTTGATGGCATCCAGAGCTTTAGATTGCCCTAAAGCATCATGGTTAAAGCCGGGTTCGCCATCATCAATCATCGCAAAATAGCTGGCGGCCGCATCGCCGAAGCTGGCCGCCACGGATTCAATCGGAGCCTGCGATTCGGTGCGCAGCAGCAGCCGTAGATCGCGCGCGGCATTCAGCCTTGCGGTGATCTCGCTCCATTCGACCGCGCGCAGGGCATCGCCTGCCCGCCGTGCCGGACGATCTGCAAATCGGTCATCCCCGCCAGGCCCGACCATGGCGCGCAGCCGTGCGCGCTCCTCGGGAGTAAGGACGCTGGCAGGGGCGTCAGTGTGCGCCTGAAAAGGCTTGGCTTCCTCGAACATCATTCCGCCTCCTAACCCGAGTGCGTCAAAATCCGGTAAAGCTGCCATTTACCCCTGCTTAGGAAAGCGCGGGCGCGGGCGGCAGGACGTGCGGCTCTGGCGAAGAGCGCCAAGGCTCGCTATAGGCGCGGCGCTGATGGACACTTCCGCCCTCCTTGCCGCCGGGCCGCTTGCCGCGCCTGATGCTGCCGCGCTGTTCGATCTGCCGCGCAGCCCCGCCGATTGCCGGATCGTCGTGGCGATGAGCGGCGGGGTCGATTCCTCGGTGGTCGCCGCGCTGGCCCATGCGAGCGGGGCCGAGGTGATCGGGATCACCTTGCAGCTTTATGATTACGGCGCCGCCACCGGACGCAAGGGCGCGTGCTGCGCAGGCGACGACATCCGCGATGCGCGCGCCGTGGCTGACCGGCTGGGCATTGCGCATTATGTCTTCGACCATGAAAGCGCCTTCCGCGAGGACGTGGTCGAACAGTTCGCCGACGAATATCTTGCCGGGCGTACCCCGGTGCCCTGCATCCGCTGCAACATGGGGCCAAAGTTCACCGACCT
The DNA here is from genome assembly GCA_044348875.1 of Erythrobacter sp. Taxonomy (GTDB): domain Bacteria; phylum Pseudomonadota; class Alphaproteobacteria; order Sphingomonadales; family Sphingomonadaceae; genus Erythrobacter. The sequence continues at coordinate 14,122 of JBIKSA010000036.1, forward strand.
GTTCCGCATGGCGCGCGAATTGGGGGCGGATTGCCTTGCCACGGGGCATTATGTCCGGCGGGTGATGACGGCAGAGGGCGCCCAGCTCCACCGCGCCTTTGATCCGGCGCGCGATCAGTCATACTTTCTTTATGGCACCACCGATGCGCAGCTGGATTACCTGCGCTTCCCGCTGGGCGGGATGCCCAAGCCGCAAGTGCGTGAATTGGCCGAAGCGGCGGGCCTGAGAAACGCGGCCAAGCCGGATTCGCAGGACATCTGTTTTGTGCCCGACGGCAATTACGCCAAGATCGTCACCAAGGTGCGCCCCGAAGGCGCCGCCCCCGGCCATATCGTCCACGCGGCGAGCGGGGACGTGCTGGGCGATCACAAGGGCATCGTCCACTTCACCGTGGGCCAGCGCAAAGGCCTCGACATCGGCGGGCAGCCTGAACCGCTTTATGTGATCGGCCTGGATGCCGTGTCACGTGAAGTGCGGGTGGGGCCAAAGCGGATGCTGGCGGTCAGCGCCGCGCGCCTCACGGAAACCAATCGCATCGGCTTGGCTCCGGGTGAGCCGCTGACAGCAAAGGTGCGCAGCCTTGCCAAGCCGGTGCCGGTGACGCTGGAAGGCGCGCTGGGTGATGGCGCGGCCGTCACGATCCGCTTTGCCGAGCCTGAATTCGGCGTTGCCCCCGGACAGGCGGCGGTGATCTATGCGGGCGACCGGGTCATCGGCGGCGGATGGATCGATTCGACCGAGAAGGTCACCGGTTAGCGCTGATCGGGCGCAGCGTTCCGAAAGATGGGGGTTGGCCGGGTTCAGATCGCGCCAGACCCTCGCTTGCCCCCCCTTAGCCTGCCCTTACTACGGGTGTTTCACGTGAAACACGCGAAGCGCGGGCGGAAGGGGGCGGGTGTTATCCCTCCCAAGGCTCCAGCACGCAGCCATAGCCTTTGCGGTAGGTCGCCGTCGCGCTGGCGACCAGCGGGAAGCGGGCCGTGACGCTCTTGGTTTCAACATCCTCCATCAGCGTCACAACCTCCATGCCGGCCAGCTTGTCCTTGGCGCAATCCTTCAACTCGCGGCCCGCCACGAACCGGCAGGAACAGGCCACGCGCGCCGAGTAGGCCGACGCGATACTGCCATAGCCTTGGATCGGCTCACGGAAGATCCAAACCACCACGCCGATAATCAGCGCAATGATCGCCAGCAGCCACAGTCCCCAGCGCGGGGCGCCGCGGGTGCGTGCGGAGGACAGTGTTTTCGCCATTGCCAAGCCCCATTGCCAAACCCGACCGCTTCGGGAATTGAGGGCGCGATGACCCTGACCGCCACCGCCCTTAATCGCGCGATCACACTCGCGCCAGCCCTGCTGATGCCAGCCCTTCTTATGGTCGCCGCCTGCGGCGATGCGCCGCTGCCCGAAACACCGCTTTCGCAGGAGGCGCTGGCCGCCGTGACGAAGAATGCCGGCGCGCCAAAAGACCAGCTTGCGCAGCAGATCGACGACCTGTTCACCGCGCCCGGCCTTGGCGAAACGCGCGCCGTGGTGGTGATGGCAAATGGCCAGCTTGCCGCCGAACGTTATGGCCCCGGCTATGACAAGGACACCCGGTTCGTCAGCTGGTCAATGGCCAAGACGGTGACCGGCGTGCTGATCGGGATGCTGGTGTCCGACGGGCTGCTCGCGCTGGACGAGCCGGCTCCGGTGCCATTGTGGCGGCGGCCCGGCGATCCGCGCGGCGAGATTACCTTGCGACACCTCCTCCAGATGCGCAGCGGGTTGCGCCATACAGAGGCCGGCGATCCTCCCTACGAATCCAGCGAAGTCAGGATGCTGTTCCTCGACGGGCGCGACAATATGGCCAAGTGGGCCGAGGAACAGCCGCTGGAGGCGGAGCCGGGCAAGCAGTTCGAATATTCGTCGAACACCAGCGTGATCCTTGCCGACATTGCGGCGCGGGCGCTGACCGCCAGAGACAAGCCGGAGGCGCGGCGCAAGGCGGTCGCGGATTACCTCCAAGTCCGACTGTTCGGCCCGCTCGGCATGACCAGCATGGTGCCCGAATTCGATGCCTCAGGCACATTGGTCGGCGGCAGCCTGATGCACGCCACCGCCCGCGACTGGGCCAAACTGGGCGAAATGCTTCGGTTGAAAGGCCGCGCGCCGGGCGGTGAACAGCTTGTCCCGCAACGCTGGGTCGAAGCGATGGTGACGCCCAGTCCGGCAAGCCCGCATTACGGGTTCCAGACCTGGCTCAACCGCCCGATCTCCGGCACGCCGACCAGCGATCACCCGCTGCTGCCCGAGCGTGCGCCCAAAAGCCTGTTCTCGCTGATCGGGCACATGGGGCAATATGTGCTCGTCTCACCCAGCCAGCGGGTCACGCTGGTGCGGCTCGGCCATTCCGACAGTGTCGAGCGTCCGCCGATGTTGCAGCAGGCGGGCGACGTGCTGGAATTATACCCGGCATCGTAGTTTTCCGCACGCCATCCAGCGTGCGATCGCTTCGCGCCCGACTAGAGGTAGAAGCTGCCCTCGACCACGGTGACGCACGGGCCGCCAAGCCAGGCCTTGTCACCGTCGAGCCTGAGCGTCAGATCGCCGCCGCGCTCGCTCGCCTGATGCGCGGTGAAGCTGCCCTGCCCCAGCCGCTTGGCCCAGTACGGGGTGAGAACGGCGTGCGCCGATCCCGTGACGCTGTCCTCATCCACCCCGCCGCCGGGGACGAAGACCCGGCTGACGATGTCGGTGCGGTCGCCCGGCGCAGTGGCAATGAACTGGTCTTTGCCGAGTTTTTCCAGACCGCGGATATCCGGTGCAAGTGCACGGACGGCGGCTTCGTTTTCGTAGAGATAGATGTTGTAACCCAGCCTGGACCGGCAAACCTCCAGCGGCTCCGCTCCGAGCAGACGGATCGCTTCGGCCTGAGGGGAAGCGGTGTCCGGCTGCGTGACGATGGCGGGAAGCGCGAGTTCATATCCCGCGCCCGCACGGACCACCTCCAGCACGCCGGACTGCCGGGTGCGGAATGTCACCCGTTCACGCCCCTGCCCTTCGGTGTCGCGCGTCAGCAGCACATGACCGCTCGCCAACGTCGCGTGGCCGCACAGCGCGATCTCATAAGTCGGCGTGCACCAGCGCAGCTCCCAATCGGCCTCTCCAGTGGCATCGCGCACCACGAAGGCGGTTTCGGCAAACAGGTTTTCGGCCCCGATGGCGACCAGCACATCGTCAGGCAGCCATTCATCGAGCACCATGACCGCCGCCTGGTTCCCGCCAAACGGTTCCGAAGCGAAGGCATCAACATGCCAATAGGGGATTTTCTGCGGCATTGGGCTGATCCTCAGGGATACAAGAGCGTGTCGGACCACGGCGCATCAGCACCTTCGCGGATGAATTCGCGGCGGTCGTGCAGGCGGTTGTCGCGGTCGATCCAGAACTCGATCCGGCGTGGGCTGAGCGTGAAGCCGGTCCAATGCGCGGGGCGCGGCACCTTTCCTGCACCCTCGTGCGCGGCCCACAATTCTTGCACCCGATCGAGATATTGTTGGCGTTCGGGCAGCGGGCGCGACTGGTCGCTGGCGGCGCTGCCGACCTGGCTTTTGAAAGGGCGCGAGTGGAAATAGGCGTCGGCGCGCTCCGGCGTCACTTCGATCAGCGGGCCTTCAATACGGATCTGGCGGCGCAGGCTTTTCCAGTGAAACAGCAGCGCGGCCTGCATATTCGCGCGGATGTGCCCGCCCTTGCGGCTGTCGGCATTGGTGAAGAAGGTGAAGCCGCCGCCCCCCATGCCTGCGGGGTTCTCCTGCGTACCATGGCCCTTCAGCAGCACCATTCGCACCGAAGGCGCCGCATCCGCTGTCGCCGTCGCCAGCGCCATGGCGTTGGGATCGTTGATCTCCCCCACCTGCGCGGCGGCGAACCATTCTTCGAACAGCACAAAGGGATCGGCGCCTGCGGGCAGAACTGAATCTGCCAACTGGGCATCGTCGAGAGGGATAATGTCGCTCATGGGCACCTGTCCTTGCTGAACCGGACCGCGACATAGGCTCGCCAGCGCTCCGCGAAAAGTGCAGGGCTTGCAATTTCGCGCTAGCCTTGCATCCAGCGCAAGCTTGCACGCGGGCGCTGCCTCACCTAGCTAACTCACCATGCGCGATCCTTACAGCATTCTGGGCGTTCCCCGCACCGCATCGGAAGCGGACATCAAGAGCGCCTATCGCAAGCTCGCCAAGGAGCTGCACCCGGATCGCAACACCGACAATCCCAAGGCGGCGGAGAAATTCTCCGAAGCGACCCGCGCCTATGATCTGCTATCGGACAAGTCCAAGCGCGCGCAGTTCGACCGCGGCGAAATCGATGGCGAAGGCAATCCCGCCAATCCTTTTGCGGGTATGGGCGGCCGGCCCGGTTATAGCCGCGGGGGCACCCACGGCGCAGGTCCGGGCGATTTCGGCGGAGATGATGTCGATCTCGGCGATCTGTTCGAAGGCCTGTTCGGCGGACGCAATCGCCAGCAGCAACAGCCCAGACGCGGGTTCGGCCGTCAGCCCCCGCCGCAGCCGCCAAAGCGCGGCGCAGATATCCAGTACCGGCTCGCCGTGCCCTTCGTCGACGCAGCCGCCGGGCGTGACCAGCGCATCACGCTGGCCGATGGCAAGGCGATCAGCCTGAAGCTTCCGGCGGGGGTCGAGGATGGCACGATCATGCGCCTCAAGGACAAGGGCCACCCCGGCATGGGCGGCAATGGCGATGGGATCGTCATGGTCGAAGTGGGCAGCCACCCCTTCTTCCGCCGGGAGGGCGACAATATCCGCATGGACCTGCCGATCACGCTGGACGAGGCGGTGCGCGGGGCCAAGGTCAAATGCCCCACGGTCGATGGTGCCGTCATGCTAACGATCCGGCCCGGCAGCTCTGGCGGCACAGTCCTGCGGCTCGCTGGCAAGGGATGGTCGAAAAAAAACGGCAAGCCGATCGACGGCAAGCCCGAACGCGGCGATCAACTGGTGTCACTGGAAATCCAGCTTCCTGCTGATCTTGCAGACTTGGAACAACGGCTGGAAAACTGGGTTGACCCAGCCCGCCCGCGCGAGAAGTTCGGCCTGTAACGGCGGGGCCGAAAGGAGCCTGACATGAGCGATCACGACATTCCCCCGCCCGAAGCGCGGGACGTGCGCTCACATTCGCCAGAAGCCCGCAAACAGCGCGCACGCCGGGGTGAAAGCGAACCGGGCAACGGGATCAAGGCGCGGCTGAGGCACCATCTGGGTCCGGGCACACGGGTCTTCGAAGTCGCCGGGCGCGTTCTGGCCGGAACCTATAATGAAGGCTTCATCCACGCCGGAAATCTCGCCTACATGGCGATGTTGGCAATCTTCCCGTTCTTCATCATCGGCGCGGCACTGTTCGAGTTGATCGGTGGGCGGGACAGCGCGACCGGCATGATCGAAGCGATTGGAATGGCGCTGCCCCCGACTGTGGCCGACGTAATCCGCCCGGTCGCCGAAACAGTGATCTACGCCCGGTCCGGCTGGTTGCTGCTGATCGGCGCGGTTGTCGCGCTGTGGACCGTGTCGAGCCTGATCGAGACGATCCGCGACATTCTTCGCCGGGCCTATGGCACCAAGGCGCGGCTGGCGTTCTGGCGTTATCGCCTGCTGTCCGCCGGACTGATCCTGGGCGCGGTCGTGCTGTTGATGGCCTCACTGTTCGCGCAGGTGACGATTGGCGCGGTACAGCAGGTGATCGATGCGCGCCTGCCGCAACTGGGCAGTCTGATCGAAACGCTGCGCTTTTCGCGGATCGTGCCGGCGCTCGGGCTTGGCGGGTCGCTGTGGGTGTTGTTCCTGACGCTCACACCCCAATCCTATTGGGGCAAGGCCTTTCCGAAGTGGCCCGGCGCGCTGTTCACAACAATTTGGTGGGTGACAGTCACGACCGCGCTGCCCATCGTGCTGCGCAGCGTGTTCAGTTATGATCTAACCTATGGCAGTCTGGCGGGCACGATGGTGACGCTGTTCTTTTTCTGGCTCGTTGGCCTCGGCCTCGTTATCGGCGCACAATTGAACGCGGCGTTGGCGGATCCCGAGAAGCAAGCGGGCACGCCGGGCGAGGAGACAACAGGATGAATGCAACAACGGGGGCTGGCCTGATGGCCGGCAAGCGCGGCCTGATCATGGGGCTCGCCAATGACAAGTCGCTGGCGTGGGGGATCGCCAAGAAGCTGGCCGAGCAGGGCGCAGAGCTTGCCTTCTCCTATCAGGGCGAGGCGCTGGCCAAGCGGGTGATCCCGCTCGCCGCTGAACTGGGTAGCGACTTTACCTTCGAATGCGACGTGTCGACGATGGATTCGCTGGACGCTGCCTTCGCCGCGCTGAAGCAGCGGTGGGACACCCTCGACTTCGTGGTTCACGCGATCGGCTATTCCGACAAGAACGAATTGCGCGGCCAATATGTCGACACCAGCCTCGACAATTTCCTGAACACCATGAACATATCGGCCTATTCACTAGTCGCCATCGCCCAGCGCGCAGCCGCGATGATGCCCGAAAGCGGCGGCGCGATCCTGACGCTTTCCTATTACGGCGCAGAAAAGGTCGTGCCGCATTATAACGTGATGGGTGTGGCCAAAGCGGCGCTGGAAACCAGCGTAAAGTACCTCGCCAACGATCTCGGCCCGCGCAATATCCGCGTCAACGCGATCAGCGCCGGCCCGATCAAGACGCTGGCGGCGAGCGGGATTGGCGACTTCCGCTACATCCTCAAGTGGAACGAATACAACGCGCCGCTGCGCCGCAACGTCACCATCGAAGATGTCGGCGGGGCCGGGCTTTACCTGCTGTCCGAGCTATCGTCGGGCGTGACCGGCGAGACGCATCACGTGGATGCCGGGTACCACGTGGTCGGCATGAAGCAGGAAGACGCGCCGGACATCGCTCTGGGTTGATACGCTCAGCCAGATCGCAGTGCCCGTGGGTTTGGCGGAGTGATCGGGGCACGCAAGGCAGGATCTTGCCGGCATCTGACGGCTAGGACGCGCTTGCGTGAAATCACGTGCTACGCAAACGCATCGAGACCCTGCCGCTAGCTCACATGCCGTTTGTGAGCAAAGTTCGTAAATTATAACCCTGACGAATAGACCATTTTCTTTCTTCTCCGGGTTTGTTTTGCACTTTTGTACTAGCCGGGGGCGGCGCACCGCCAATCGTCAATGCAAGCCTCAGGCCAGGTCCAACAGATGATAGATTCTGTCTGGGTCTCGTGGGGCTGGGTGCTCACACACCCGATGCTGCAAATTGCGGAATTGCCAAAGTCTCACAACGCAGCGCCAGATCATCCAGCCTATTCTCGATCTCGTCGAGGAACCCGCGCGTCTCACCCTCAAGCCGCACAATGAGTTCATCGTCGCGCTCGACGCGCGTGATGAAACAAGCATAGTCAGCCGGCAGCCGGGGATCGAAACTCACAAAGTCGCACCAGGTGCGCCCGCTGCACGCCATCTGCCACTGCATCTGCAGCACATAGCGCTCGGGCACCTCGCCGCTGAGCAACGTGTCAATATGCGTCGCGGTCGCCGGGCATTTGACCTCGAGGAGGCCCTCATCGCCAACCAAGCGGTCAGGCGAGGCGCCCGCATAGGCAATAGTGGGATGCGATAGAAAGCCGACCAGCTCCGTGGCAACGCCGCTTGCCACTTCATACGCGGCGACGGCATGTGGCTCCATCTCTGTGCCCCAACGCATGGCAGCGTTGGTATAGGTCTCAACAGCTAGGCCGGTCAGCCGCTCGGCAAGGAGCTGGTGCATATAGGCCTGCCGCGCTGCGCCATAGCCCGACTTAGTGCGCGCCACCATGTCGGCGATGCGCGAGGCGGTCACGCAGCCCAGGTGTGCCTGGTGCCAAGCAAGCGAGCCTTGGTCGGCGCTAGCCGCGTCGAGCCCGACTGGAGAGAGCGCCGCTTCATTATTATGCGGCGACATTAGTTTGTCTCCCCGCTCAGCGCCTGAACCTTGCGCTTCAGCGCGCGGCGGGCCCGCGCGGCGTCATGGGGGCTGAGCTCGTGAAGGGCGTTAACGCGGTAATGCTGACACAGTGCAGCCTCCTCGACCGCGGCCGCAGCCGCCAGCGTGCGCAATTCATGAAGGCCCTGTGGATCTGCTGGTACGCCGCCACACACCATGAGGCTCTGGCTCGAGGCAGCGTCGGGTTGTGGGAGCGACGGAGCGCTTGTTTGGGCCAGTGGACGGCGAGAGACGACGGGCCCGCGACCTTTGTCGGACAGAACCTGCGAATTCGGTTTGCGGGCAGGTAAGGT
>JBIKSA010000099.1:0-6746 GCA_044348875.1 Erythrobacter sp.
CCAGCGGGCGCGCGGGTTTCGGGGCTGAGGGTTAGCAGGCTTGCAGGCGGATCGCCGCCCAGGCTGATGCAGCCGGACAGCGCCAGCGCCAGCGGGAGGGCGAACAGAACGGGCCGGTTCAACACGTGCATCGTTTCATCGTCCTTATTGCGGCTTGTAATCGGGCAGCGACTTGCCGCCCACCAAAGCGCCCGCGCCTTCGCTTTCGAGCTTTTCGGTGATCGATCGCAGCGCGCGGCTGGTGGCGCGCAGGTCTTCCAGCGTCGCTTCGGCATTCGGCAGCGTGCTGGTGCGCAACTGGCGAGCGGCAGGGCGCGTGTCTTCCAGCGTCGCCGCCAGCGAGGCGAGCGCCGCATTGGCAGACTTCAGAGTTCCGCGCAGTTCCTGCGCCAGCGGCTGGCCTTCCTTGTTCAGCACGCCGTCGGTGGTCGCCGCCAGCTTCTCGACCGCATCAAGCGTCTGGTTGAATTCCTGCATGGTGTTGCGGAATTCCTTGAGGTTCGCCGTGAATTCCGGACTCGCATCGGCCAGCCCGCTGGTCAGGCGATTGGTGTTGCGCAGGATGCCGGCCAGTTCCGTCTGGTTTTCGGGGCCGAGGATCAGATTCAACTGTTCGGTCAGCGTCGCCAGCCGTTCCAGCAACAACGGCGCGTTCGCGACAATCTCGCCAAAGCCGCCGCGGCCCGGGGGGATCACCGGGCGTCCTTCGGGGCAGGCGGTGGTTTCACAGGTGATCGCCGGATTATCTTTGCGCGCGCCATCCAGCAGGATCGTGGAAACGCCGGTAAAGCTTGCCTGTATGGTCGCTTCGGTGCCGACCAGGATCGGCACGTCGTCTTTCACCTTGATCCGCACACGGACGAATTCGGGATTGTCCTTGGCCAAGGCGATTTCGGTCACCTGCCCCACCGGCACGCCCGCGAAGGTCACCTGGCTGCCATTGGCGAGGCCTGACACGGATTGGGCATAGAAGATGTCGAATTCGTCCTGCGCGCCCTCGTTCAGCCGCGCGATCCAGATAATGAATGCCGCGAGCGCCGCCAGCAGCATCAGCGTCACCGCACCGACCCACAGATAATTGGCTCTGGTTTCCATGCGCTTTCCTATGCGGCCCAGCGGGCGGGCTTGTCCAACATTCTCTCGCTCATGCATTCTCCCCCCTTATATGCGCGGCATGGGCGTTGCGGCCGCGCGGGCCGTTGAAATATTCTTCGATCCACGGATGCCCGGTTGCGACCAATTCGGGAATGGTGCCGACCGCGATGATTGTCTTGTCAGCGATCACCGCCACCCGGTCGCAGATTTCATACAGCGTATCGAGATCATGGGTTATGAGAAACACGGTCAATCCCAGCGTTTCCTGCAATTCGCGGGTCAACCGGTCAAACTTGGCCGCACCAATCGGGTCGAGCCCAGCGGTGGGTTCATCAAGGAACAACAACTCAGGATCCAGCGCCAGAGCCCGCGCAAGACCAGCGCGCTTCTTCATGCCGCCTGACAGTTCAGATGGGAATTTGTGCACCGCATCTTCGGGCAGACCGGTCAGCATCACTTTGTAACGCGCGATCTCGGCGCGGAATTCGGGATCGAGATCGGGGTAATATTTTTTGAGCGGCACCTCGACATTCTCGCCCACTGTCAGGGTCGAAAACAGCGCCCCGCCCTGAAACAGGATACCCCATCGGCGGCGCACGCCGATGCCCTGTTCCAAATCGAGTTCGGTGATGGTCTTGCCCAACACATCAATGCGCCCGGCGGCAGGCCGCTGGAGGCCGATGATCGATCGCATCAGTACCGATTTGCCAGTGCCCGATCCGCCCACCACGCCCAAAATCTCTCCGCGACGCACGGAAAGGTCAAGGCCGTCGTGGACCGCAAAGTCGCCGAAGCGGTTGACCAGGCCTTCAACCTTGATCACCGGCGCGTCATCATCGGGGTGCTGGTTCATTCTCACAGGATCACCCCCACCCAACTTCGGTGAAGAATACCGCGAAGAAGGCATCGATCACGATCACCGCAAAGATCGCCGAGACCACCGCCATGGTTGTGCGGCGGCCGACTTCTTCCGAATTTCCGTGCACCTGCATGCCGTGATAACAGCCCGCCAGCGCGACGATCAGGCCAAACACCGGCGCCTTGATCAGCCCCACCCACAGGTCGTAAGTCGGCACCACTTCCTGAATGCGCAGCAGGAAGGTGAAGAACGGAATACCCAGCGAAAACTGCCCGACCACCGCCCCGCCGATGATCGCCATCAGCGCAGCGTAAAAGCCGAGCAGCACCATCATCAATGTCGCCGCCAGGATGCGCGGGATCACCAGCACTTCGATTGGCGAGATGCCGATGGTGCGCATCGCGTCGATTTCCTCGGTCAGCTTCATCGTGCCCATCTGCGCGGCAAAGGCGCTGCCCGAACGGCCGGCAACCATGATCGCAGTCATCAGTACGCCAAGTTCGCGCAAGGTGATGCGCCCGACCAGGTTCACGGTCAGCGTCTCGGCGCCGAACTGCGCCAATTGCACCGAGCCTTGCTGCGCGATCACAATGCCGATGAGAAAGCTCATCAACCCGATAATCGGCAAGGCCGACACGCCGACCAGCTCCATCTGATGCACCAGCGCGCGGAACGGGAAACGGCGGGGATGGCGCAGCAGGTTGGCACCCCCGATCAGGATCTGCCCGAAGAAGGCCACCACGCCGTAAATGCCGCCGCGCGCGCCGAACACCTTTTCGCCAACGGCCATCGGCAGGCGTTCCCACACCGGCAGTTGGTGCGGGTGGGTTTCGCCGCTGGCATCAATGTCGCGCATCGCGGCCAGAAGCCGCTCGGCTTCGGGGCTGGCACCGGTAATCTGGCAATCGTGATCGCGCACAAAGCGGCACACCACCCACGCGCCGACCGTGTCGATTTCATCCACGCCAGCCAGATCGACGCTGGTGACCGAGCCTTCGATGTGCCTGAGATCGCGTTCGATCGGCCCGATGGCAGCAAGGACAAGCTGTCCCGACAGCACCAGCCGGCTGCCGTGCTCACCTGCATCCTCCAGCAAATGTTGCGCGGCGCTCTGCATCGGATCAAGGTTATGGGGCTAATTTCTCCGTGTCGCAAGGCTCTCGCGGTGAAGCGCAGACGCCTTGCATCATTGCATCGCAACATAGGTGCTGGCATGGCGCGGGGCATTATGACCGACAATGCGCACACCGCCCTACCCACCACGTTCGACCCCGCCGATATCGAGGCCCGCTGGTACAACCATTGGGAGGTGAATAACTGCTTCCGGCCCGAACGGCCCGATGCCGAAGCGTTCACCCTCGTCAATCCGCCGCCCAACGTCACCGGTTCGCTGCATATCGGCCATGCGCTCGACAACACCTTGCAGGACGTGGTGATCCGTTACGAACGGCTGCGCGGCAAGGACGCGCTGTGGGTGGTTGGCACCGATCACGCCGGGATCGCGACGCAGATGGTGGTCGAACGCCAGATGGAGGGCAAGGGCGACAAGCGCACGAATTACAGCCGCGAAGATTTCGTGGCGAAGGTTTGGGAATGGAAGGCCGAAAGCGGCGGCACCATCACGCACCAGCTGCGCCGTTTGGGCTGTTCAATGGACTGGAGCCGCGAACAGTTCACCATGGACCCGCATTTCACCAAGGCGGTGATCAAGACCTTTGTCGATCTGTACAACGATGGGCTGATCTACCGTGACAAGCGGCTGGTGAATTGGGACCCGAAGCTGAAGACCGCGATTTCCGATCTGGAAGTTGAAACGCGCGAGATTCAGGGCAATTTCTGGCGCCTGCGCTATCCGCTGGCGGACGGTGCGCGCACGGATGCTGGCGCGGATCACCTGATCGTCGCTACCACCCGCCCGGAAACGATGCTGGCCGATATGGCGGTGGCGGTGAACCCGTCGGACGAACGCTTTGCCAGCGTGGTCGGCAAGCACATCATCCTGCCCATCACTGGGCGGCGGATTCCGATCATCGCGGATGAACACGCCGATCCCGAACTTGGCTCGGGCTGCGTCAAGATCACGCCGGGCCATGATTTCAACGACTTCGAAGTGGGCCGGCGCGCCGGCATGGCTGCGGGCGAGATGCTCAATATGCTCGATGCCGATGCGGCCGTGTGTCAGGTGGCAGACGGGCTGATCCCGGCAGAGTTCGTCGGGCTGGACCGGTTCGACGCGCGCGAACTGGTGGTCGAGCGCCTCAAGGCCGAAGGCTTCCTGATCCCGCACGTCACCGAAAAGGATGGTGAGCGCACGGAACACGACGCCGAACCGCGGGTCATCCAGACCCCCTTCGGCGACCGCGGCGGCGTGGTGATCGAACCGTGGCTGACCGACCAGTGGTACGTCAACGCCGCGGAACTGGCCAAGCAGCCGATCGCAGCGGTGAAGTCCGGCGACATCGGGATCGTTCCGAAGTCGTGGGAGAAGACCTTCTTCAACTGGATGGAAAACATCCAGCCGTGGTGTGTGTCGCGCCAGCTATGGTGGGGGCACCGGATTCCGGCATGGTTTGCCGATGACGGACGCTGCTTCGTTGCGACCACCGCGGAAGAAGCGCAGGCGCTTGCCGGTGAAGGCGTGGTGCTGACGCAGGACGAAGACGTGCTCGACACGTGGTTCTCCTCCGCCCTGTGGCCCTTCGCCACGCTCGGCTGGCCCGAAGACGGCGCCCCGCTGGTCACGAAGCACTTCCCCAATTCGCTCCTCATCTCCGGCTTTGACATCCTGTTTTTCTGGGATGCACGGATGATGATGATGGGCTTTTACAACATGGGGCAAAAGCCTTGGGATACGCTCTATCTCCACGGCCTTGTGCGCGCGGCGGACGGGGCGAAGATGTCCAAGTCCAAGGGCAATGTGGTCGATCCGCTTGGCCTCATCGACCAGTACGGCGCCGACGCCTTGCGGTTCTTCATGGCGGCGATGGAAAGCCAGGGCCGCGACATCAAGATGGATGAAAAGCGGGTCGAGGGTTACCGCAACTTCGCCACCAAGCTATGGAACGCGGCGCGGTTCTGCCAGTCGAACGGCATCGGTGCTTCCGCCAGCGTCAAAGCTCCGGCGGCACGCCTCGCCGCCAACCAGTGGATCATCGGGGAAGTCGCGTCCTGCGTCACCGAGATCGAGCGCGCGATGGCCGACCTGCGCTTCGATGCGGCGGCCAATGCGATCTACCAGTTCACGTGGTCGAAGTTCTGCGACTGGTATCTGGAGCTGATCAAACCGGTATTCGCAGGGGACGCCGACAGCCCGCCTGCGGTGGAAACCCGCGCGGTCGCGGGATGGGCGCTCGACCAGATCCTCGTCATGCTGCACCCCTTCATGCCCTTCATCACCGAAGAGCTGTGGCACAAGCTGGGTGAGCGGCCTTACGAGCTGATCGTGGCCCAGTGGCCCGCGCCGGAAGCCGAAGTCAGCAAGGAAGCGACCGACGCGATCGACTGGGTGATTGACCTCACAACCAGCACCCGCAGCGCGAAAAACGAACTTGGCATCGCGCCGGGCGCGAAGCTGGCGGCGTTCCTTGCCGCGCCGTCCGACGTGGCGGCGCGGACCATTGAACGCAGCAGCGCCGCCATCGAACGCCTCGCCCGCCTTGCCCCGGTAACCATCGGCGAAGCGCCCGCCGGCCCCGCGATGCAAGTCACCGCAGGGAGCGATGTGTTCGTGATCCCGCTGGAAGGCATCGTCGATATCGCGGCGGAAAAGACCCGTCTGGAAAAAGCGCTGGCGGCCAGCACCAAGGAAGCCAAATCGCTCGAAGGGCGGCTCGGCAACCCGGCCTTCGCAGAGAAGGCCAAGCCTGAAGCGGTCGAAAAAGCCCGCGCCGATCTCGCCCACCACACCGGCGAGGTCGAGCGACTGACCGCGGCGCTGGTGCGGCTCGGCTAGTCACGCTCGCCGCTTTTCTGAACGACAAAAGCGGCGAGCCGTGGCTCATGGGCTGGGAGCGGTTGCGAAGGCGCCGTCTTCAGGATTGTCGAGGCGCGTGAAGTGCTTAAGTGTCAATCCATGAACCGCTCCGCCAATGCCGCCTCCCTTCCCCGCAAATCGCGCAAGGCGGTTATGAACTTCGCCCATGCCGGCACCGTGTTCTTTCGGGGGTTCCTCGATCATCCGCGCATGGTCGCATCGGTCATTCCGTCATCGCGCAGCACCATCAACGCCTTGCTGGACCGCGTCGATTGGGATGAATGTCGACTGTTTGTGGAATATGGCCCGGGTGTGGGCACGTTCTCGTCCGCGATCCTCGACCGCCTGCCGCCTGATGGCACCTATCTGGCCATCGACACCAATCCGCGCTTCATCGACTACCTGAAGCAAGCGATCCACGATCCGCGGTTCCGTCCGGTGTTCGGTTCGGCCGCCGATGTCGAAACCTTCGTCCGCGCCGCTGGCCACGAAAAGGCGGACTATATCCTGTCCGGCCTCCCGTTCTCCGCCTTGACCGAGGAGCAGGGCGGCAGCATCGTCGATGCCTCCTACGACGTCCTGCGTGACGGCGGGGCATTCCTCACCTACCAGTTCCGCGCGACGGCGCGGCAGCTTACGGCGCAGCGGTTCGGCAAAGTTGAAACCGGCGTTGCCCTTATCAATGTCCCGCCCTGCCTGCTGACCTGGGGTTACAAGCTGCCCCGCAGCTAAATCCGGCTGCATTTGCCACGGCCAGCTTTCATGGCATAGGCGCGGCATGAAAGCGGCGCTGCCATGAACCTCACCCTTGCCACAGAC
>JBIKSA010000100.1:0-6238 GCA_044348875.1 Erythrobacter sp.
GCCATCAGAGGCGCGGGGTCGATCAAGGCAAGGGACAGGTTCATGCGCAATTTCCGGAATATTCTGCTGGCAGGGCTGGCGATTGCAGGCGTGGCCGCGCCGCTGGCGGCCGAGACGGTGGCGATCCGTGCCGGCGCCGTAATCGCCGATGCGGCGGGCGAGGCGTCCGGCCCGGCCACGATCCTTGTCACCGATGGCAAGATCGTGTCGATCACCCCCGGCCATGGAGCCGTTGCCGCCGACCGCGAGATCGACCTTGCAGGCAAGACCGTGCTGCCGGGCCTGATCGATCTGCACACCCACCTGACCGGCGATCCGGGCGGCGATTTCTGGAAGGAAGCGACCGAGGCTGACGAATGGGGCGTGGTCGTGGGCGCAAAGAATGCGCGCCTGACCGCGCTGGCCGGGTTCACCACCGTCCGCGAGGCGGGCAGCGGGCGTGATACCGCCTTTGCCCTGCGCCGCGGGACGGCTGAAGGGATGGTCGCCGGCCCGCGCATTGTTGCGGCTGGCCCGCCGCTGGCGATCATCGGCGGCCACGGTGACGTCAACGGCTTCACGGCCGACGTCAACGAACTGCTGGATAGCGGCTTCACCTGCACCGGCGTGGTCGAATGTGCGGCCAAGGTGCGGCTCGCCAGCCAGAATGGATCAGACGTGATCAAGATCACGGCGACCGGCGGCGTGCTGTCCCAGCAGGGCCGCGGGCTTGAGGCGCATTTCACCCCTGCCGAAATGAAGGCGATCGCCGACACCGCGCATTCGCTGGGCCTGAAAGTCATGGCCCACGCTCACGGCGCACGCGGCATTCAGCAGGCTGCCGAAGCGGGCATCGATTCGATCGAACACGGCACCTATCTGGATGAAGCCGCAGCCAAGGCGATGAAAGCCAGCGGCACCGTGCTGGTCCCAACCCTGATGGCGCTGGAAGGCGTTGCCGAAGGGCTGGGGAAGGGCGTTTACACTCCTGTGGTCGAAGACAAGATTCGCGCCGTGCAGCCGCTGATGGCATCGCTGGTCAGCCGCGCGCGCCAATATGGCGTGACGGTCGCCTTCGGCACCGATGCAGGCGTCTATCAGCATGGACGCAATGGCGAAGAACTGGCCCTGATGAAGAAACAGGGCATGACGGATCGCGAAGTGCTGGCCAGCGCGACCACCGTGGCGGCCAAGGTGCTGGGGATGGAAAGCCAGATCGGCAAGCTCGCGCCCGGATATTCGGCGGACATCATCGCGGTCGATGGCAACCCCCTGACCGATGTGGCCGTGCTGGAGGAAGTCGACTTCGTGATGGTGCGGGGGCGGGTGATCGAATAACCGCCCGCCCCGGCTGTCCTAAAGCGCGTTGACTGGCAGTTTCAGATAGGTGTGCCCGCCTGCCGAAGGCGGCGGCAGGGCGCCGGCGCGGATGTTGACTTGCAGTGACGGCAAAATCAGCCGCGGCGCGGGCAGGGTGGCGTCCCGGGCGCTGCGCATCGCCACGAAGTCCGCCTCGTTCACACCGTCATGCACGTGGACATTGCCGGCAAGCTGCGCTGCCACAGTGGTTTCCCACACATACTCGCTGCGCCCGGCGGGCAGGTAATCATGGCCGACGAAGATCCGGGTTTCTGGCGGCAGGGATAGGATGCGCCGGGTCGAACGATAAAGCTGCCCGGCATCGCCCCCGGGAAAATCGGCGCGCGCCGTGCCGTAATCCGGCATGAACAGCGTATCGCCGACAAAGGCCGCATCGCCGATCAGATAGGTGACACAGGCGGGCGTGTGGCCGGGGGTGTGCAGCACCGCGATCGACATCTCGCCCAAGGGCAGCCGATCGCCTTCGGCCACCAGCCGCTGGAACTGGCTGCCGTCGGGCGTCACATCCTCAGCTTCGAACAGGGCGGCGAAGAACGACTGCACGGTGGTGATGTGCTGACCGATCACCACATCCGCCCCCGTCTTTTCGCGCAGGTATTGCGCGGCGGACAGGTGATCGGCGTGGGCATGGGTTTCCAGCAGCCACTGCACCGTCAGCCCTTGCTCCGCCGTGGCCGCGAGGATCGCGTCGGCCGAGTGTGTGGCTGTCCGCCCGCTCGCGGCATCGAAATCGAGCACCGGGTCGATGATCGCCGCCACGCGGGTCGCGGGGTCGTGGACCAGATAGGTAACCGTGCTGGTCGCGGGGTCGAAGAAAGCTTGCACTGTGGGGTTCATGGGAATCTCCTGCAGACATTATATTAGTTCTTGCTAAATTAGAATCAACTTATATATTTACCCCATGTTCGATCTGACCCGTTTCGACCTCGCCCTGTTTGAAGAAAGCGCCGCGCGTGCGGCTGGCCTTCTGCGCCTGCTCGGCAACGAGAAGCGGCTGATGATCCTGTGCCAGCTGGCCGATGGCGAACTGTCGGTGGGGCAGATCCAGCCGCGCGTCGGCCTGTCGCAATCCGCGCTCTCCCAGCACCTTGCCTTGCTGCGCGAAGAAGGCGTGGTGGCGACCCGGCGGGAAGGGCTGGTGATCCACTACCGCCTTGCCGATCCGGCTGCGGCGCGGCTGATCGAAACCTTGGCGGAGCTGTTCTGCCCCCCTGAAATGAGGACCATGCCATGACTGCGACCCTGCCTTCCCTGACCCCTGCCGAAGCGCATGACCAGATTGCGTCCGGCCAGGCGGTGCTGATCGATATCCGCGAAGCTGACGAATTCGCCCGCAGCCATATTGCGGCCGCGCGGTCGGTGCCGCTGTCCGGCTGGGATGGCGCCGCGCTGCCGCTGACGGCGGGCAAGGCGGTGATCTTCACCTGCCGATCGGGCATGCGCACCGCAGGCGCGTGCGACCGGCTTGCTGCGCGCGTTCCGGGCCCGGCTTTCGTGATCGAGGGCGGGCTGGACGGATGGCGCACAGCTGGCCTTCCGATTGTCACCGATGCCAAAGCCCCGCTTGAAATGATGCGTCAGGTGCAGATCGCTGCCGGGCTGCTGGTGCTGGTCGGTGTGGTGTTGGGATGGCTGGTCGCGCCGGGGTTCTTTGCGCTTTCCGCCTTTGTCGGCGCGGGCCTGACCTTTGCCGGCATCAGCGGGTTCTGCGGCATGGCCCGTCTGCTGGCGCTCGCCCCTTGGAACCGGCCGCGCGCCGCCTGACATGGGCATCGAAGCCTTCCTTCTGGCAGCGCTCGGCGGGGTGTTGGTCGGTCTGCTTCTGACCCTGTTCGGCGGCGGCGGATCGGTGCTGGCGACGCCGTGGTTGATTTATGTCGTGGGCGTGGCTGACACCCATGTGGCGATCGGCACGTCGGCAGCGGCGGTGGCGGTCAACGCGCTTGGCGGACTGTTCGGACAAGCGCGTGCGGGACAGGTCAAATGGCCCTGCGCGATGGCATTCGGCGTGTCAGGGCTGGCAGGCTCATTGGGCGGTGCTGCATTAGCGCAGACGGTCGATGGCAAGGACCTATTGTTCTGGTTTGCCTGGGCAATGATCGCGATTGCCGTATCAATGCTGATCCCCCGCAAGAACCAAGGCGATCCGGCTGTGCGGCTTAACCTGCCGATGGTGCTGAGGCTGGTGCCGGTTGGCCTTGCCGCGGGTTTTGCTGCGGGCTTTTTCGGGATTGGCGGCGGCTTTCTGATCGTGCCCGGCCTGATGACCGCGACCGGCATGACGCTGGCCAACGCGGGGGCTTCATCGCTGGTTTCGGTCGCGCTGTTCGGTGGGGCCACCAGCGCAAGTTACCTCGCTGCGGGGCAGTTCGCGTGGCCGCTGTTCGGCGCGCTGGTCGCGGGCGGCGCCGCGGGAACGCTGGCCGCGCTGCCGCTGTCGCGCCGCCTTGCATCGCGTGCCGGCATCGCCCGCACCCTATTTGCAGTGATGGTGATCGGCGTTGCCGTGATGATCCTGGTAGGCTGACCCCGGCCAGCAAAGACAATCCATCGGGGCATCTGTTTGTCACAGTAAGTGCATGCACAGCTTTGTGTTTCTGCAATCCACTGCCCGCTTGCCAATCCGGTGCGCGGTCGGCAGCTAAAGCCTTATGGGCGCACTTACTCCTGACCGTCGCACGGTCCTCGTTTCGGTGGTGATCGCTGTTGTCACTATCGGCATTTTGCTTGGCATGGGCCGCGTGCCGATTTGCGAATGCGGCTATGTGAAGCTGTGGCACGGACAGATCAACGATGGCGGCAACAGCCAGCATATCACCGACTGGTATACGCCCAGCCACATCATCCACGGAATGATCTTCTATGCTTTGGGCTGGTGGATGTTCGTTCGCCGGGGCTGGGGCGGGGGCAATGCGTTCCGGTGGGGCCTGCCGCTCGCGGTGCTGCTGGAGGCAGCGTGGGAGGTGTTCGAAAACACGCCGATGGTGATCGACCGCTTCCGTTCCGTCACGGCCAACTGGGGCTATTCTGGCGACTCCGTGCTCAATTCGGGTGCCGATATCGTGTGGATGTCGTTCGGCTTCTGGCTGGCGCTGCGCCTGCCGGTGAAGGTGACAGTGGCGCTCGCGATAATCGGGGAGCTGGCGGCGGGATATGTCGTGCGCGACAATCTCACGCTCAACGTCATCATGCTGGCGTTTCCGGTCGAAGCGATTGCCGAATGGCAGGCGGCGGGCGGAGCGGCCTGACGCCGCACTGGACTTGGCCTCTGCCTTGTCCTAATCCTTGCGCATCCCCGGGGAGCCGCTTGGCTGAGAGGGGCGGTTAGCACCGCTCGACCCGTCGAACCTGAACCGATTAGCATCGGCGGAGGGAGTGGGCTGGTCGTTGTACCACAGGTCCGCTCGTCCTCCGCTACGGAGAGAGAGCAGATATGGCCGACATCAATTCACCGGTAGAAATCGGCGTCACCACGGGCCCCATTCGTGGCAGCCGCAAGATTCATGTCGGCGCGCGCACCGGCTCCGGCATCCGCGTCGCCATGCGCGAGATCGACCTTGAGGGCGGCGAGCCAAGCGTGCGCGTTTACGACACCTCCGGGCCGTACACAGACCCCAATGCCCACATCGACATCAACGCTGGCCTGCCGCAGCTGCGGCGCGACTGGATCATCGCGCGCGGCGATGTGGAGGCTTACGATGGGCGCGAGATCAAGCCGGAGGATAACGGCCAACTCGGCCCGGATCGCAGCGGCGGTGTCCCCCAATATCCCAACACGGTGAAACGCCCCTTGCGCGCCAAGGCTGGCATGAACGTCAGCCAGATGCACTACGCCCGCCAAGGCATCATCACGCCGGAAATGGAATATGTTGCCGAGCGCGAGAACCTGGGCCGCGAAATCGCCGCCGACATGGTGCGCGACGGGCAAAGCTGGGGCGCGGAAATCCCGACCATCATCACGCCCGAATTCGTGCGCAGTGAAATCGCGCGCGGGCGGGCGATCATCCCCAACAACATCAACCACCCCGAAAGCGAGCCGATGGCGATCGGGCGCAATTTCCTCGTCAAGATCAACGCCAATATCGGCAACTCCGCCGTGGCATCCAACGTGGCGAGCGAAGTCGACAAGATGGTGTGGGCGACCCGCTGGGGCGCGGACACGATCATGGACCTTTCGACGGGCCGCAACATCCACGACACCCGCGAATGGATCCTCCGCAACTCGCCCGTCCCCATCGGCACCGTGCCGATCTATCAGGCGCTGGAGAAGGTCGGCGGCGTCGCCGAGGAGCTGACGTGGGAAATCTTCCGCGACACCCTGATCGAACAGGCCGAACAGGGCGTCGACTACTTCACGATCCATGCGGGCGTCCGCCTCGCCTATGTCCCGATGGCGGCCAAGCGCGTCACCGGGATCGTGTCGCGCGGCGGCTCGATCATGGCCAAGTGGTGCCTCGCCCACCACAAGGAGAGCTTCCTCTACGAGCACTTCGACGAGATCACCGAGATCATGAAGGCGTACGACATCGCCTACAGCCTTGGCGACGGCCTGCGGCCCGGCAGCATCGCCGACGCCAATGACGAAGCGCAATTCTCCGAACTCTACACGCTGGGCGAACTCACCCACCGCGCCTGGGCGCAGGATGTGCAGGTGATGATCGAAGGGCCGGGCCATGTGCCCATGCACAAGATCAAGGAGAACATGGAAAAGCAGCTGCAGGTGTGCGGCGAAGCGCCGTTCTACACCTTGGGCCCGCTCGTCACCGATATCGCGCCGGGGTATGACCACATCACCAGCGGCATCGGGGCTGCACAGATCGGGTGGTATGGCACCGCCATGCTCTGCTACGTCACGCCCAAGGAACATCTGGGCCTGCCC
>JBIKSA010000007.1:0-62911 GCA_044348875.1 Erythrobacter sp.
TGTTCAAATCCTCTGAGATCGCACCTTCAAATGCCGCTTCATGCTTTGACAGGAGTTGTTCCAGCGAAACCTGCGAACCAGCCGGCTTCGCCGGCGTCTGCACAACGCGCTCCCATGATATCACCATCCGCTTCAACCGCGTCAGCGCAGCGCCCAAGCCCTCCCACGAAAACTCCAACTCGCTGCGATAATGCGCCTGCAGGCACATCAGCCGGTAGGCGAGCGGGTGATACCCCTTGTCGATCAGCAATTGCAGCCGCAGGAACTCGCCCGAGGACTTCGACATCTTCCCCGATCGTTCGACGAGGAAGTTGTTGTGCATCCAGATTGTCGCGCCGGAATTGCCCGGTTCATCCAAGCCATTCGTGCAGCAGTGCGCCTGATTCTGCGCGATTTCGTTCGGGTGGTGGATTTCGCGGTGGTCGATCCCGCCGGTGTGGATGTCGAAGGGAAAACCCAGCACCGCGCCGCTCATCACCGAGCATTCCAAGTGCCAGCCCGGAGCGCCCCTGCCCCACGGCGAATCCCATTCCATCTGCCGCGTCTCGCCCGCGGGGGTTTTGCGCCAGATTGCGAAGTCGGCGGCGTTGCGCTTGCCCTCGACCGCCTCGATCCGGCCCTCGCCATCGTCGGTCACAGCGCGCGCCAGCCGCCCGTAATCGGCCACGGTCGAGACATCGAAATAGAGCCCGCTCTCCAATTCGTAGCAGTGCTTGTCCGCAATGCCCTCGGCGAATTCGATCATCTGCGGGACGTAATCGGTGGCGACCGTCCACTGCGCCGGCTGCCTGATATTCAGCGCCTTCACATCGGCCCAATAGGCCTGCTTGTAATGCTCGGCGATGTCCCAGATCGACTGCGCCTGGCTCGCCGCCATTTTCTCCATCTTGTCCTCGCCCGCGTCGGCGTCATCGGTGAGATGGCCGACATCGGTGATGTTGATGACGTGGGTGAGCTTCAGCCCTTTCCAGGACAACGTGCGCCCCAGCACATCGGCAAAGACATAGGCGCGCATATTGCCGATGTGAGGGTAATTATAGACCGTCGGCCCGCAGGTGTAGACGCGCGCCTCGCCGGGGTGGACGGGCGCGAACACCTCGGTCTGCCGGGTGAGCGAGTTGAACAGCTTGAGCGGCGTATCGGTCATGCGCGCGCCTTTGCCCTAATCCGTTATCCCGGCGCAAGCCGGGATCGCTTGCGGCAACCCCGGCCTTTGCGGCCAGCGACCCCGGCCTGCGCCGGGATGACAGGATTTATTCGAACCCGATGAACTTGACCTGCTCGTCCAACGGCACGCGCTCGCGCTCGAAATTGTTGAGCGGCGCTTCGGGATCGCGGTAGCCGATCGCCATGCCGCAGAAGAACATGTAGCGTTCGTGATCCAGGCCCAGAAATTCGCGGATCGTGTTGGCGTAAATTGCCATGAATTCCTGGAAGCAGGAATCCAGCCCCTCCTCGCGCAGCAGCAGGGCTACGGTCTGAAGCCACATGCCGACGTCCGACCACTGCGGCTCCTTCATCAGGCGCGGAAAATAGACGAACAGCACGGCGGGCGCATCGAAGCTGACCGCGTTCTTGGCCATCGCCGCCATCCGTCCCGCGCCGTCATCGCGGGCAATCCCCATCGCCCCGAACATTCCGGCCGAGACCCCGTCGAGGCGCTTCTTATACGCTTCTTCCGTGCCGGGTGCGGCCCAGTCATATTCGGCTGCCTGCGGCCCATCGGCGATGATCTTGGCCTGCAAGTCCTTGAGCGGCTGCCCGGTCAGGATGCTCGCTTCCCACGGCTGGTAATTGCAGCCCGACGCGGACCATCGGGCCTTTTCCATAACCCGGCGGATCGTTTCAAGATCGACCGGCTTATCAAGGTAATTGCGGATCGACCGGCGGGTGGTGACGGCTTCAGTAACAGTGGTCGCGATGCTCATTTTCGTTTTGTGCCCTTCTCGTCCTCGAACAATTCCGCGAGCTGCTCCATGATCGTGCCGCCCAATTGCTCCACATCCATGATCGTCACCGCGCGGCGATAATAACGGGTCACGTCGTGGCCGATGCCAATGGCGACCAGCTGCACGGGCGAGACCTTCTCGATCCACTCGATCACCCCGCGCAGGTGCGCTTCCAGATAACCGGCGCTGTTCACCGAAAGCGTCGAATCGTCCACCGGCGCGCCATCTGAGATAACCATCAGGATGCGGCGTTCTTCGGGGCGGTAGAGCAGGCGGCTGTGCGCCCAGATCAGCGCCTCACCGTCGATGTTTTCCTTGAGCAGCCCCTCGCGCATCATCAGGCCGAGATTGCGGCGCGCGCGGCGCCACGGTTCGTCGGCCTGCTTGTAGATGATGTGCCTGAGATCATTCAGACGCCCCGGGTTCTGCGGCTTGCCATCGGCGAGCCACGCCTCGCGGCTTTGCCCGCCTTTCCACGCGCGGGTGGTGAAGCCGAGGATTTCGGTTTTCACCCCGCAGCGTTCCAGCGTGCGCGCCAGAATATCGGCGCTGATCGCGGCGATGCTGATCGGCCGCCCGCGCATTGATCCCGAATTGTCGATCAGCAGGGTGACGATCGTGTCCTTGAACTCGACATCGCGCTCGACCTTGTAGCTCAAGGCCGTGCCGGGCGAGATGACCACCCGGGCGAGGCGCGCGGCATCCAGCACGCCTTCCTCCATGTCGAAATCCCAGCTGCGGTTTTGCTGCGCCATCAGGCGGCGTTGCAGCCGGTTGGCCAGCCGCGTCACCACGCCCTGCAATCCGGTCAGCTGGCTATCGAGATAGGCGCGCAGCCGGTCCAACTCCTCGGCATCACACAGATCGGGCGCGGCCACTTCTTCATCGAAGCGGGTGGTGAAGGCCTTGTAATCGACGCTGGCTGGGACTTCGGCCTGCGGGCGGTTGGGGCGAACAGGGGCGTTGGAGGCGTCGCCTTCCTCGCCCGGCTCGCCTTCGGACATGTCGCCATCGGCCTCGGCTTCGGAGGATTGCTCCCCGTCACCTTCGCCTTCGGCCATGTCGCCCGCCATTTCGGCGGCTTGGGGATCGCCTTCGCCCTGATTGTCGTCATCGCCCTGCTCGTCGTCGCTAGGCGCGTCGTCATCATCGGCGTCGTCGGTGTCGCTCTGGTCGGGATTTTCAGTGGGGCGGGTCAGATCGAGTTCGCGCAGCATATCCAGCGCAAGCTTCTGGAACGCTTCCTGATCGGAGAGTTTTTCCGCCAGCGCGCCGAAGTCCTTGCCGACTTTTTCCTCAAGGAAATCGCGCACCAGCTCGATCCCGCCCTGCGCTTTGGCAGGCACGGCCTCCCCCGTCAGCGCCTCACGCACGAGCAGGGCGAGCGCCGTCTGGAGCGGCACTTCGGAGGAATTCTGAGCGCGCACGATCTTGTCGCCAGCGGTGCGCAGTTCGGTCGCCGCGTCGAGATTGGCGCGGATGCCGCCAAAGCGGTTCGCGCCCAGCGCCTCGTAACGCACCTGCTCGATCGCGTCATAGCACGCCCGCGCGATGGGTTCAGGCGGCGCGGACTTGGCGTGGAGCGCGGCGTTGTGGTGACGCAGTTTCAGCGCGAAGCTATCCGCAAAGCCGCGCGCTTCGGTCACCTGATCGGCAGGCAGATCACGTCCCGGCAGCGGCACACGGAAGCGATTGCCCGCAGCCCCCGGCACATCTGCGCTCCACGCAACCTCCACCTCCGCATCGCGCGCAATCGCCCGCGATGCGCCGGTCAGCGCCTGCTTGAACAGATCGAGCGGGGTTTGGTCAGCCATGCTTAGAGGATCGATTGTCCGGTCTTGGCCCAATCGGCCATGAAGCCTTCGATGCCCTTGTCGGTCAGCACGTGCTTGAACAGATCGTGGATCACCTTGGGCGGTGCGGTCATGACGTCCGCGCCGATCTTGGCTGCCTGAAGCACGTGGGTGGTGTGGCGCACCGATGCGACGAGGATTTCGGTGGCGAAATTGTAGTTGTCGTAAATCAGGCGGATGTCTTCGATCAGGTCCATCCCGTCGAAGCCGTTGTCGTCATGCCGTCCGACGAAGGGCGAAATGAAGCTCGCGCCCGCCTTGGCCGCCAGCAGCGCCTGATTGGCCGAGAAGCACAGCGTCACATTGACCATCGTGCCTTCGCTGGCCAGCGCTTTGCAGGTTTTCAGCCCGTCCACCGTCAGCGGCACCTTGATGCAGACATTGTCCGCGATCCGGCGCAGCACTTCGGCTTCTTTCATCATCGTCGCGTGATCCAATGCGACCACTTCGGCGCTCACGGGGCCATCAACCAGCTTGCAGATTTCGGCGGTGACTTCCTTGAAGTCCAGCCCCGACTTGGCGATCAGCGAGGGGTTGGTGGTCACCCCGTCCAGCAGGCCGGTTGCAGCGAGTTCGCGGATTGCCTCGATCTCGGCGGTGTCGACGAAGAATTTCATGGGATCACTCCAGAGTTTTTTGCGTGGCCAGCGCCGCAGCGCAGGACTAGGTGGCGGGGCATGAGACGGATGCCGATACGGTTCGCGATGCTGCTTGCCGCCACCTGCGCGGCTTGGCAACCATCGAAAGCGCAAGCCAACCCCGAAGATACGCAATTTTGGCTGGTCGGGTTCGCACGCGGCAAGATTGGCGACGATGTCTATCTCACTGTCGATAGCTCCTATCGCTGGCGCGACCCGGAGTTTGGCGCCGATCAGCAGACTTTCCGGGTCAGCGTGGAAAAATCGCTGGAACGTGATGTGCGAATCGGCGGCGGGATGTCGCTGTTCCAGACCGGCGGCGTCAGCGAATATCGCCCGCACCAGCAGTTCCGCTATGCGGCCAAAGGCCTCGATCTTCGCACCCGGTTCGAACAACGCTGGTTCGACGGCGCGGATCAGGTTGAATTACGCATCCGGCAGCGGGTGCAATACACGCGGGCCATTGCGCCGCGGCTGGACGCCTTCGGATCGGCCGAGTGGTTCGGCATTGTCCAATCACGGCGAGACAGCGGTCGGCGCGGGACCGAACAGGTGCGCAGTATCGTTGGCGTGGCCTTCAAGGTCAGCGACCGACTGGACATTGCGCCAAGTTATCTGCTGCAAGTCACCCCGCGTCCCGGCGTGCCCGACGCCATCAGCCACGTTCCGCAATTGACGCTGAACTGGAGCTTCTGACGCGTCAGATGCGATTCCCAAGCCCGAACACGCCGATCAACAGCGGATCGCGCGTGCTTTGCGGGTTGGCCCGGATCGCGGCTTCCTCGCGTGCGATTTCGCCCCAGATGGCGTTATCGACCTCGCGCCCCAACCGGTCGGCGACCGCGGGCACATCCACACCCGTCAGAGCCGAAAGCGCCTGCCCGACCAACGGATCGCGGCTCATCCGGATCGCATCGCCCAGTTCGGGCACCACCGCATCCAGCAGCGCCGTGCCGACTTCCTGCCGCAGATAACCGCTCGCCGCGCTCGGCCCGCCGCGCACGAGGGCGATGGCGTTTTCGAAGCCGATCACCTGGATCGCATCGGTCACCACAGGGGCGGCACGGAAGCTGGCGTCGATGGCAAAGCCGGCAAAGCGTTCCTCCAGCCGATCCTTGAACAGGGGTGAAGTGAGGATGCGCGACAAGGTATCGCCGCGCGCGCCCAGCACGCCGGTCAGCCCGATGCGCGCCACCTGCTCATCCCAGAACCCACCTGGCGCGGTGAGGCGCGCAAAGGCGTTTTCCGAAGCGAGCAGCAGCATACGGCGCACGGCTTCGACCATGCTGAAGCCTCCGCCGATGCTCGTGCATCCGGGCAGCAGGGCCAGCGCGCCCGCCCCTGCCGCTCCGGCCAGCAGTGTGCGGCGGGTGGGGGTGAAGGTGGTGAGTGAATTCCTTGCCATATGCCCAGCCTTTCAATCTTGCCCTTACCCTCTGCCAAGCCCCATATGGCGGCAAGATGAACCGAGTTCGCCTGCTTGTTTTAAACGCCGCATTGGGCCCGCTGGATTACCGGCTGCCTGACGGCGTAACCGCGCCTGCCGGAAGCGTGGTGATCGCGCCTTTGGGGCCGCGCAAGGTGACCGGGATCGTGTGGGACGAAGGCCGGTTGCCGGGCGACGAAATCGCCTTCGAACGGCTGCGCCCGATTCTTGAGGTGTTGCCCGTCCCGCCTCTGCCCGCAAGCTTGCGGCGGCTGATCGAATGGACGGCGGATTATTACTGCGCGCCGCTCGCCAGCGTGGCACGCATGGCGTTGGCCAGTGGGGGCGCGCTAGGCGGCCCGGCAACCATGACCGAATATCGGCTGACGGGCGCCGAGGCGGGCGGGCGGCTGACCGCGCAGCGCAAGACCGCGCTGGAGAAGCTGGGCGGTCAGCAAGGCACCATGCGCGAACTGGCAGGCATCGCGGGCGTATCAGAAGGCGTGCTGCGCGGGATGGCGGGAGCGGGGTTGCTCGGGCCGGTGACAGTGAATATCGACCGGCCCTACCCGCGCGCCGATCCGGCTTATGACCAGCCCGACCTGTCCGAAACGCAAGCACACGTCGCTGCCACCTTGACCGAAGCGGTGAAGGCCAGCGCGTTTGCGCCCTTCCTGCTCGACGGGGTGACAGGATCGGGCAAGACCGAAACCTATTTCGAACCCGTTGCTGATGCGCTGCGGCTGGGGCGGCAGGTGCTGGTGTTGCTGCCCGAAATCGCGCTGACTGAAAACTTCCTCGCCCGGTTTGCTGCCCGTTTCGGCGCGGCGCCGGTGCTGTGGCATTCCTCCTTGCGGTCGACCGAGCGGCGGCGGGCGTGGCGGGCTATTGCCGATGGTTCCGCGCAGGTCGTGGTCGGTGCGCGATCAGCCCTGTTCCTGCCCTATGCCAACCTTGGCCTGATCGTGGTCGATGAAGCGCACGAAATCAGTTTCAAGCAGGATGACGGGGTGCGATACAATGCCCGCGATGTGGCGGTGATGCGCGCGCGGTTCGAGAAAATCCCGGTGATCCTCGCCAGCGCCACGCCCGCGCTGGAAAGCCTGCACATGGCAGATATCGGGGTTTACACGAAGCTGGATTTGCCCGCGCGCTTCGGCGGGGCAACCCTGCCTGCGGTGCGGCTTATCAACCTCACCGAAGAAAAGCCCGGCAGCCAGCGCTGGATCGCGGGGCCGCTGGTGGATGCAATGCGAGACCGGCTGGATAAGGGCGAACAATCGCTGCTGTTCCTCAACCGGCGTGGCTATGCTCCGCTAACGCTGTGCCGCAATTGCGGGCACCGGTTCAAATGCCCTTCGTGCAGTGCGTGGTTGGTGGAACACCGCCTGTCCGCGCGCCTCGCCTGCCATCATTGCGGGTTCGAAACGCGCGTACCTG
Organism: Erythrobacter sp.; assembly: GCA_044348875.1. GTDB lineage: Bacteria > Pseudomonadota > Alphaproteobacteria > Sphingomonadales > Sphingomonadaceae > Erythrobacter. The sequence continues at coordinate 7,307 of JBIKSA010000007.1, forward strand.
AAGCCTGCCCCGAATGCGGGGAAAGCGATTGTCTGGTCGCCTGCGGGCCGGGGGTTGAACGGATCGCCGCCGAAGTCGGCGACCTGTTCCCGCAGGCACGGGTGGCAGTCGCCACCTCCGACACCCTCAACACGCCGGAACGCGCGGCGGAGTTCATCGCCATGGCGGAAGGCAAGGCGATCGACATCATCATCGGCACGCAGCTGGTCACCAAAGGCTTCCACTTCCCCGATCTGACGCTGGTCGGCGTGGTCGATGCCGACCTCGGCCTTGAAGGCGGAGACCTGCGCGCGGGCGAACGCACTTTCAGCCAGATCGCGCAGGTCGCCGGGCGCGCGGGGCGCGGCGCGAAACCGGGCGAGGTGCTGATCCAGACCCGCCACCCCGATGCGCCCGTCATCGCCGCGCTGGCCAATGGCGACCGTGACGCCTTCTACGCCGCCGAAACACAAGGCCGCCGCGATGCCGGCGCCCCGCCGTTCGGGCGGTGGGCGGCGATCATCCTGTCATCGGAAGACGAAAAGGAAGCGCGCGAGGCAGCGGCGCGGCTCGGCGATGTGCGCCCCCGGCTGGGCGATGTGCAAATCCTTGGCCCGGCCCCTGCCCCGCTGGCGCTGCTGCGCGGGCGGTATCGTTACCGCTTCCTCGTCATCGCGCGGCGGAGCGCCAACCTTCAGGCCATGCTGCGCGACTGGATTGGCGCGGTAAACTTTGCCCCCGGCGTGCGCGTGGGCGTGGACATCGATCCCTACAGCTTCGTTTGATCCGTATTTACAGCCGTTTGGCCGATGATATGGTGCGGAACATGGTGTCGCGCCTGATTGCCCTAGTGCTGGTGACCTTCTGCCTTGGGCAGCCCGCCCATGCTACTGGCTGGCTGCGCGCCGAGGGCGAGCACTACATCGTCCATGCCGAGCTGTCCGAGGCGCAGCTCAAAAGGTTGATGCAGACCATCGAGGAATTCGACCGGGTGCTGCATGGCCTGATGCCGGGCGAAGCCCGGCACGGTCGCAAGCCGGAATTCTATCTGTCGCGCGATGCGTCGCGGATTGCGCATGTGTTCGACTTCGGGGCGACAGCGGTGTGTCAGGATCATGCCGAACTGCCAGTCACCAAGGCCTGGTTCGACCCATTCGCGCTGCAAAGAATGCGCGAAGCCGACATCTTCTATTGCATGACCCAATACCATCTCGGCAACGCCTTCTTCAGGCCCAAGCCGCTCTGGGTCTCCGGCGGTTTGTCGCACTACTTCGCCACCGCCTATCGCAACGAGAAGAAGATGTTCGTGATCGGTGCACCGGGAGGCGCGAGGACGCGAAGGGTGCGCCTCACGCAGAGCGCCCTTGAAAATGCCGTGCGGGTGACGGTCCGCCACAGATCCGAGCCCGAATATGCACGGTTCCTCGATGTCAGCCGCATGATCGCAGCGCCGCTGCTGCTGGAGGAACAATATGCAGGCGTGCTCGACCGCTATATCGATGCCTATGTGACCGGGCGCACCATTGAGGACGCGGCGCGCGAGCTGGGCGATCCGGCGACCTTGGCGGCGCAGCTTGACCGACCGCCGTCGGCCGGTCCGATACGCTGGGTGCAGATCGAGCCAGAGGTGATCGCCAAAATCGCCCTCCGCCCCATGACCCGCGACGAGGTCGCGTTGGTCGAGCTGCGCATCGAACGGATGCTCGAAACGCGCCTGAAGCCGACCGCCCTCGCGCTGAAGCGGTTGACCAGCCGCCACCCCGAAAGCGCGCCGGTGTGGTACGAATATGCCGCAGCCGAATATGCCCGGGTCCAGCACAGCGATTTCGGCGGGCGGCCGGTTTTCCGAGGCTTCGGCTTTTCCAATGGCGAGTTGATCGTGATGGCCAACCCCTATTCCGATGCCGAGGCATGGCGCGCGGTGAACAGGGTGCTGTCCATCGACCCCGCACACAGGCAGGCGCAGCGGCTCAAGGCCGAGATCATGCTGTCGCGGCTGGTGCGCGCAGGCGAACTGGCCGAGGCGGACGAATTTGACGCGGTGCGCGCCCTGCTTGCCCCTCTGGCCCGCGAGCCCGAGCGCGAGCCCTTGGCTGCGGCGCTCTATTTTCAGTCCTATATCGAACAGGGTCGCATCCCGCCGGAGACCGCCTTCAAACAACTGGAGCGGGCGTTCCTGACCAATGCGGGTGTCGGCGATCTGCGCTATGCCTATGCGACCGCGCTCAGCCGCAGAGGCGACAAGGACAGGGCGCGCGGTTTGCTGATCTCCCTGCTGAACGATCCCGTCTTTCAGGGCGTGGCGTGGCGCGCGCTGGAGGCGACACAATAGGCCTCGCGGGAAACCAAACAGCGGTGCCCTGCGTATGGCTCCCATGACCCGCCCCATCCTCGTGCCGATCCTTGGCGACCAGCTATCGCGCAATCTGTCCAGCCTTGAAGGCCTCACCCCTGGCGATGCCGTGATCCTCATGATGGAGGTGTGGGACGAGGCGACCTATGTGAAGCACCACAAGCAGAAGATCGTGCTGATCTTTTCGGCCATGCGCCACTTCGCCGAAGAGCTTCGCGCCGAGGGCTGGCAGGTTGATTACATCCGCCTCGATGACCCGGCCAACACCGGCAGCTTCACCGGCGAAGTCGCCCGCGCCTGCGAGCGCCACGCGCCCGGCGAAATCCGCGTCACCCAAAGCGGCGAATGGCGCGTGCATCAGGCGATGTGCGAATGGGAGGGCCGCTTCCCCTGCCCCGTCAGCATCCTGCCCGACACCCGCTTCATCGCCACCCACGCCGATTTCCGCCGCTTTGCCGATGGTCGCAAGCAGCTGACGATGGAGTATTTCTACCGCGAGATGCGTCGCAAGACAGGGCTGCTGATGGAGGGCGACAAGCCCACTGGCGGCATCTGGAACCTCGACGCCGAAAACCGTGAACCGCCCAAGCAGGGATTGCAGGCGCCCCCCACCCCCAAGTTCGCCCCCGATGCTATCACGCAGGAGGTCATCGCACTGGTGGCCGCGCGTTTCCCCGATCACTTCGGCGATCTGGAACCCTTCGGCTGGCCCGTCACCCGCGCCGAGGCTTTGCAGGCCGCCGAGGCGTTCTTCGCCCGCCGCCTTGACCTGTTCGGCCCCTATCAGGACGCAATGGTGCACGGGGAGGATGACCTGTATCACTCGATGCTATCGACCAGCCTCAACTGCGGCCTGCTGGACGCGCTGGAACTGTGCCGTGCGGCCGAAGACGAATATCGCAGGGGCCGCGCGCCGCTGAACTCGGTCGAAGGCTTCATCCGCCAGATCATCGGCTGGCGCGAATATGTGCGCGGGTTCTACTGGTACACCATGCCGGGGTTGGCCGAGGCGAATGAGCTTGCCGCCCACCGCCCGCTCCCGGAGTTTTTCTGGACGGGCGCAACCGATATGCGCTGCCTGGCAGACTGCATCCGCACCACGCGCGAAGATGCCCATGCGCACCATATTCAGCGGCTGATGGTGCTCGGCAATTTCTGCCTGATCGCGGGGATCAATCCGCAGGAGGTCGCCGACTGGTTTCTGGCCGTTTACGCCGACGCCTATGAATGGGTCGAACTGCCGAACGTTGCGGGCATGGTGCTTTATGCCGACGGCGGCAGGCTGGCGACCAAGCCCTATGCGGCGTCCGGCAATTACATCAACAAGATGTCCGATTACTGCGGCAAGTGCCGTTACAAGGTCGCCCAGAAAACCGGGCCGGATGCGTGCCCCTTCAACCCGCTGTACTGGCATTTCATGGACGCCAACCGCACCCGGCTGGAAAGCAACCACCGCATTGGCCGCATCTTCGCCACCTGGGACCGGATGGGCGAGGCCAAGCAGAACGAATATCTGGAGAGCGCGCAGAAATTTCTCGACTCTCTCGAACCCGCCCGCAAAGGCTGGGCCAGAAACGGGTAACGCAACGCCTGAGGGAGCCTGAGCCATGCTGACCATCCACCACCTGCGCCTGTCGCAATCCGAACGCATCGTCTGGCTGGCCGAGGAACTGGGGCTGGATTACGAATGCAAGCTCTACACCCGCCGCACCGATAACCGCCTCGCGCCCGATGAATACAAGGCGCTGCACCCGATGGGTATTGCGCCGGTGATTACCGACGGCGACCTTGTGCTGGGCGAAAGCGGCGCGATCATGGATTACATCATCGCCAAATATGCGCCCGATACCTCTCTGGTGCCGGGCGCCGATCACCCCGACTTTGCCGACCACCTGTTCTATCTCCACTGGGCCAACGCGACCTTCATGACCAATGGCATGATGGCACTGGTGGCGCAGTTCATGGGGGCGACTGAAATGCCACCCTTCGTCGCCGACCGGTTCCAGAAGGGCTGGGCCATCGTCGAAAAGCGGCTGGGCGAAGCGGACTATTTCGGCGGCGCGCAACTGACCACGGCGGACATCATGATGGGCTTCCAGCTTACCACCAGCCGCGCGATGAGCGGGATGAGCATCGAAGGCATGCCAAACCTGCAAGCCTACCTGAAGCGTATCGGTGAACGCCCTGCGTATCAGCGCGCCATGGCGAAGTGCGAACCGGGGATGCCGCCGAAGCTGGATTGAGGCTCTACCACCGGTGCGACTAAGGCCTCACCGCCCCTCCCGCCGCAGCAACTCCGCCTTGATTGCCAGCCCATAGGCATAGCCGCCCAGCGTCCCGTCACCTGCGATGACGCGGTGGCAGGGGATCAGCACCGCGACGTGGTTCGCCCCGTTCGCTCCGCCGACTGCGCGGCTGGCTTTAGGGTTGCCGAGCGCCGCCGCCAATTCTCCGTAAGACCGCGTCTGCCCATGCGGGATGCGGCGCAGTTCTTCCCAGACGCGCTGCTGGAACGCGGTGCCTTTCACGTCGAGCGGGATCGCCGCGCTGCCCGGCCCCGGCTGCTCGACCGCCTCAACCACCTGCGCAAACAATGCGCGAAAGTCCTCGCCCGCCGGGATCAACTCGGCTTTCGGAAAGCGCATACGCAAATCCGCCTCGCCCTCACCGAAGGCCAGACAGCACACGCCCACATCGGTCGCGCCAACCAGCATGTCCCCAAGCGAAGTGCCTAGCACCGCCCAATGCACCCGCTTGCCCACGCCGCCCTTGCTCCAGTCACTCGGCCTCATTCCCAGCCTGCCTTTCGTTTCTGCATAGAACTGTCCAGACCCGCCGTAGCCTGCCTTTGCCAAGGCTTCGGTAACCGCCAGACCCTGCCCAAGTGCCGCCCGCACCCGCTCCTCGCGCAGCGCTCTGGCAAAGGCGGCGGGCGACATTCCGACGGTGCGTTTGAACAAGCGCTGGAAGTGGGTCGGTGTGTAACCGGTGAGGTCTGACAGCGCGACCAGCGTCATTGCGCGCCCCCGTTCTCCGGCAGCGCGGATCGCGGCAATCGCTGCCAGCACGCAGGCCTCCTCGGCGCTTTGGCTATTGGGCGCGCAGCGTTTACAGGGCCTTAGCCCCGCTTCTTCAGCCTGCACCGAGGTGACATAAAAGCGCACGTTCTTGCGCAAGGGCGCGCGCGCCGGGCAGGACGGGCGGCAATAGATGCCGGTCGAATGAACGCCGGTGACGAAGGCGCCATCGAACCGCCGGTCTTTGGCCAGCATCGCCTGCCAGCGCTCCTCGTCCGATATGTTCCCTAAATGTTTCACGTGAAACACTCTGCCACAAGCCTGCCTGCGCCGCACCCCCGGTGTTTGCGTTCAATGTCGCTTCGCGCGCCAAAGCCGCTATAATCGCTTCCATGATCCGCCGCATCCTCGCCATCGCCCTGCTTTCCCTTGCGCTTGCCCAGCCCGCTGCCGCCGATCCCGGGGATGTCGACGCAGCATCGCGCGGCGTGGTGCGGGTGGTTCTGATCGGCGAGGAAAATGGCCAGCCCGTCCCCGTTTCGCACGGCACCGGCTTTGCCGTCACGCCGACCCGCATCATAACCAATGCGCATGTCGTCAGCGAAGCCGCACAGGACGATACCCTGCGGATCGGCATCGTCCCCTCCGAAGGCGCAGGCGGCGCGTTTGCGCGGGTGGTGGCGATATCGCCGCGCAATGATCTGGCCCTTCTGGAAATAGCGCGCGGCAGCCTGCGCCTGCCCCCGCTGGCATTGGCGGGGAGCGTCAGCAGCAACCTTGGCGAGGTGTCGGCGGTCGGCTATCCGATGAATGTCGACCTGGCGCAGGGTCTTGATATTGATGATGTTTTTCGCGCCCAGCCGCCTGTCAAATCGCGCGGTTTCCTGTCGGGCGAACGCCCTTCGCGTCAATTCGACACGATCCTCCACACCGCGCCCATTGCGCGCGGCAATTCGGGCGGGCCGCTGCTCGATCCGTGCGGGCGGGTGATCGGGGTCAATTCCTTCAGCGCGGATTCCGCGGGCGGCGATGGGGAGTTCTACTTCGCGGTATCCTTGCGCGAATTGCTGCCGTTCTTGCGGGGTAACGGGGTGGAACCGGTCACCAATGCCCTGCCCTGCCGGTCGATCGACGAGCTGAACGCGGACGAACGCCAGCGGCTGGAAGGCGCGCAGGCGGAGGCGCGTGACAAGATGGCCGAACGTGCTGAAACCCTGCGCGACGTACGCGATACCGCGCGGCTAACCGCCCAGATGGAAGTCATCGAGGTACGCGAAAACCGCATGGCGATGGCGCTGATCTTCCTGCTGGCGGCGATCGGTGCAGGCTATGCCGCGGCGGTCTGGCGCAAGGACGAAGCGCGCCGCACCCACACCCGCATCGCCGCCGCACTATCGGCTGCGGCGCTGGCGATAGCGGTGCTGGCATGGTTCACCCGCCCCGGCCTTACCGAGATCGAAGGCCGGGTCGCCGCCGCCATCGCCAAAGCAGAAGGCAAAGACGCGCCCGCCAGCGGATCGGACGCGGTCGAAGGCGCGCTGATCTGCACGCTGGTGCCGGAACGCAGCCGCGTCACCTCGGCCAAGACCGAAGATGTCGCCTTTGAATGGTCGGCCGATGGGTGCGTCAACGGGCGCACACAATATGGTCTGGGCACGGGCGGCGAATGGAAGCGGGTGTTCGCCGCTCAGGACGATGCGGCGGTGGCAATCAACACCTATGATCCCGCCACCCGCACCCTGCGCACCGACCGCTATCTGCTGGGGCAACAGGCGCTGGCCGCTGCGCGCGAATCACGAGCCGCCTACACGCCGCCCGGCTGCGGGGTAAGCGATGCGGCCAATACGCTGGGCGAACAGCAATCAGCGCTGATCGCCAATCTGCCCGAACGGCCCAATGAACGGCTGGTCTATAGCTGCATGACAAAGCGGTAACGCCGCGCGGATGGGCCGCAACCTGTCCCCCGCTCTATTCGCACCTGCACAATTACTACCCCTCGCGGCTTGCACCGGCGAGAATCAATTGCTAGGCGCGCGCCAACCTTGCGGGGCACCCTTGTGCGTGCCCCACTCCCAAGGCCCAAGCAGTATTTCTTTGACGCTTCGCAAGAGGATCGCACACGCGTGGACATTTCCGCCGGTATCAAGGCTAGCCTCGCTGGACGCTATGCCTCGGCCCTGTTTGATCTCGCCGCTGAAAACGGCAAGGTGACTGCGGTCGAGAAAGATCTCGAAACCCTGGGCGCTGCCCTGGCCGAATCGGCTGATCTGGCGGCGCTCACCACCAACCCTGAACTGGGCCGCGATGTCGCCGGGCAGGCAATGGCCGCGGTGGCGAAGAAGCTGAAGCTGTCCCCGCTCACCACCAAATTCCTCGGCGTGCTGTCCGGCAATCGCCGTCTGGCCAAACTGCCCGCGATCATCAGCGCCTTCAGGGCGATTGCCGCCGCCCAGCGCGGCGAAGTGACGGCGACGGTCACCAGCGCCCACCCGCTTAGCGACGATCAGATCGCCGCATTGAAGACCAAGCTGACAGCGCGCGAAGGGCGCACTGTCATGCTCACCGCCTCGGTCGACCCTGACCTTCTGGGCGGCCTCGTCGTCACCATCGGCTCGCAGCGCATTGATGCCTCGATCCGCACCCGTCTCAACTCGCTTGCCAAAGCCATGCAGGCTTAAAGGACTGAACCATGGAAATCCGCGCCGCAGAAATCTCGAAGGTCATCAAGGACCAGATCGCCAATTTCGGCACCGAGGCCGAAGTCAGCGAAACCGGCACCGTGCTGTCGGTGGGTGACGGGATCGCCCGCATCCACGGCCTTGATCAGGTGCAGGCCGGTGAGATGGTGGAATTCGCCAATGGCGTGCAGGGCATGGCCCTCAACCTCGAAGCCGACAACGTCGGTGTCGTGATCTTCGGCTCCGACGCCGAGATCAAGGAAGGTGACGTGGTCAAGCGCACCGGCACCATCGTTGACGTGCCGGTTGGCAAGGGCCTGCTGGGCCGCGTTGTCGACGCACTCGGCAACCCGATCGACGGCAAGGGCCCGATCGTGACCACGCAGCGCAGCCGCGTCGAAGTGAAAGCACCGGGCATCATCCCGCGCGAGTCTGTCTCGGAACCCGTGCAGACCGGCCTCAAAGCGATTGACGCGCTGGTGCCCGTGGGCCGCGGTCAGCGCGAACTGATCATCGGTGACCGCCAGACCGGCAAGACCGCTGTCGCCATCGACACCTTCATCAACCAGAAGGAAGCCAACGCCGGCGACGATGAAGGCAAGAAGCTCCGCTGCAATACCTCGCCCCCTACACGGGCTGCGCGATGGGTGAATTCTTCCGCGACAACGGAATGCACGCCGTGATCGTGTATGACGATTTGTCGAAGCAGGCCGTGGCCTATCGCCAGATGTCGCTGCTGCTGCGTCGTCCTCCGGGCCGCGAAGCCTATCCGGGTGACGTTTTCTATCTTCACAGCCGCCTGCTTGAGCGCGCTGCGAAGATGAACGAGGACAACGGCCACGGTTCGCTGACCGCGCTGCCGATCATTGAAACGCAGGCGGGCGACGTGTCGGCCTACATCCCGACCAACGTGATTTCGATCACCGACGGTCAGATCTTCCTTGAAACCGGGCTGTTCTATCAGGGCATCCGTCCGGCCATTAACGTCGGCCTTTCGGTGTCGCGTGTGGGCGGTGCTGCCCAGACGAAGGCGATGAAGAAGGTCTCGGGCTCGATGAAGCTCGACCTTGCGCAATACCGCGAAATGGCGGCGTTTGCGCAGTTCGGCTCGGACCTCGATGCCTCGACGCAGAAGCTTCTGAACCGCGGCGCGCGCCTGACCGAGCTGCTGAAGCAGAAGCAGTTCTCGCCGATGCCCTTCGAGGAGCAGACCGTGTCGATCTATGCCGGCACCAACGGCTTCCTCGACGCGATCCCGGTGAACCGGGTGAACGAATACGAAGCCCAGATGCTGGACTTCATGCGCCGTGAGCACGGCTCGGTTCTGACCGAAATCCGCACCAGCAAGAAGTTCGAAGGCGAAGTCGCGGACAAGACCAAGGCCGCTCTTCAAGCCTTCGCCAAGCAGTTCGCGTAAGGACACCCTGAAGTGCCCTCACTGAAGGAACTCAAAGGTCGGATCAACTCGGTCAAATCGACCCAGAAGATTACCAAGGCCAAGCAGATGGTCGCGGCGGCCAAGCTGCGCCGTGCCCAGGCTGCTGCCGAGGCCGGCCGGCCCTATGCCACGCGCCTTGCGGCAGTGATGGCATCGCTGGCGGGCAAGGTCGCTGGCGATTCAGCACCTAAGCTGCTCGGCGGCACGGGCGCGGATCAGCGCCATTTGCTGGTGGTGGTCAATACCGACAAGGGGCTGTGCGGCGGTCTGAACTCCAACCTCGTCAAGGCTGCCAAGCTGAAGGCGAAGGAGCTGATGGCGGCTGGCAAGACGGTCGAATTCTACCTCGTCGGCAAGAAGGGCCGCGCGCCGCTGAAGCGCGAATTCCCGACGCTGATTGGGGAAGGCTTCGACACCAGCACGGCAAAGACTCCCGGTTTCACGGAAGCTGAAGCCATCGCGAACGAGCTGATCGGAATGTTCGACGCGGGCAAGTTCGATGTCGCGCACCTGATCTACCCGACCTTCAAGTCGGCGCTGGCGCAGGACCCGACAATCAACCAGCTGATTCCCGTTCCCGCTCCGACCAATGCGGTCGAAGCGGAATCGGTCGTCGATTACGAGCCGAGCGAAGAAGAAATCCTCGAAGAACTGCTGCCGCGTTACGTGCGCACGCAGCTGTTCGGCGCGCTGCTGGAACGGGAGGCTTCCGAACAGGGCGCCTCGATGACCGCGATGGACAACGCTACGCGCAACGCGGGCGAGCTGATCCAGAAGCTCACGATCATCTACAACCGCCAGCGTCAGGCGGCGATCACCACCGAACTTATCGAAATCATCGCGGGCGCTGAAGCGCTCTAATCGAAAGCCAAGGAAACAATCATGGCCACCGCCCCCGCTCTCAACCAGACCACTAACGGCACGATCAGTCAGGTCATCGGTGCTGTCGTCGACGTGCAGTTCCCCGGTGAACTGCCCGCGATCCTGACCGCGCTCGAAACCCGCAACGGTGACAAGACGCTGGTGCTCGAAGTCGCCCAGCACCTGGGTGAAAACACTGTCCGCACCATCGCGATGGACGCCACTGAAGGCCTCACGCGCGGCAGCGAAGTGATCAACACCGGCGCGCAGATCTCGGTGCCGGTCGGCCCGAAGGTGCTTGGCCGCATCATGAACGTGATCGGCGAAGCGATCGACGAGCGCGGGCCTATCGGCGCAGAAAGCACCATGCCGATCCACGCCGAAGCACCGCTGTTCATCGACCAGTCGACCGACGCGGCGATCCTTGTCACCGGCATCAAGGTGATCGACCTGCTCGCGCCCTATGCGCGCGGCGGGAAGATCGGCCTGTTTGGCGGCGCCGGCGTGGGCAAGACCGTGCTGATCCAGGAACTCATCAACAACATCGCCAAGGGCCACGGCGGCGTGTCGGTGTTCGCAGGCGTGGGTGAACGGACCCGCGAAGGTAACGACCTTTACCACGAATTCCTCGACGCGGGCGTTATCGCCAAGGACGCCGATGGCAACGCGACCTCGGAAGGCTCCAAGGTGGCGCTCGTGTTCGGCCAGATGAACGAGCCCCCGGGTGCCCGCGCGCGCGTCGCCCTGTCGGGCTTGACCATGGCGGAATATTTCCGCGACGTCGAAGGTCAGGACGTGCTGTTCTTCGTCGACAACATCTTCCGCTTCACGCAGGCCGGTTCGGAAGTGTCGGCGCTGCTCGGCCGTATTCCCTCGGCGGTGGGCTACCAGCCGACGCTTGCCACCGACATGGGCAAGCTGCAGGAGCGCATCACCTCGACCAACAAGGGTTCGATCACCTCGGTGCAGGCGATCTACGTGCCCGCGGACGATTTGACCGACCCGGCGCCGGCGGCTTCGTTCGCGCACTTGGATGCGACCACGACGCTCAACCGTGCGATTTCGGAACTCGGCATCTACCCGGCGGTCGACCCGCTGGACTCGACCAGCCGCGTGCTCGAACCGCGCGTTGTCGGTGCAGAGCACTACGAAACCGCCCGCCGCGTTCAGGAAACCTTGCAGAAGTACAAGAGCCTGCAGGACATCATCGCGATCCTCGGGATGGATGAACTGTCGGAAGAGGACAAGACGATCGTCGCCCGCGCGCGCAAGATCCAGAAGTTCCTTTCGCAGCCCTTCCACGTCGCGGAAGTCTTCACCGGCATTTCGGGCGTGTTCGTGCAGATCGAAGACACCGTGAAGAGCTTCAAGGCGGTGGTCGATGGCGAATATGACCATCTGCCCGAGCAGGCCTTCTACATGGTCGGCGGGATCGAGGACGTGGTCGCCAAGGCCAAGAAGATGGCCGAAGAGGCGTAAGGCATCATGCCCCTCCACTTCGAACTCGTCACCCCGGCTAAGCTTGTCCGGTCGGAAGACGTCCACATGGTGGTCGTCCCCGGCACCGAAGGCGAATTCGGCGTGCTGGAGGGCCATGCGCCCTTCATGAGCACGATCCGCGACGGCGCGGTGCAGGTCTTTGCCACGGCGAACGCGGCCCCTGAAATCATTCAGGTGCGCGGCGGTTTTGCCGAAGTGAACGAAAAGGGCCTCACCGTCCTTGCCGAGCACGTCGACGGCTGAAACCGTCCAACCACATCAAACACAAAAGGGCGGGCCGCGGGTCCGCCCTTTTTGTTTCTGTCCCCTTCCCTTTGGGCGCGACCCTCGGCACAACACCCGGCAATGTTTCCCTGAGGAGAGGACGCTTGAAACTTGTCTCCACTTTCGCATTGGCGCTCGCAATGACCATCGGATCCACAACGGGCGCAGGGGCGCAAGAAAACCCGGTACCCGGCGTCCCCGGCCCGGAACAGGACCCGCATATCTGGCTGGAAGAAGCCCGCAGTCCTGAAGCGCTGGACTGGGTCGCCAAAGAGAACGCGCGCACACTTGCCGCGTTCGAAGCCGACCCGCGCTTTGCGCAAGCGAAGGCCGAGGCGCTGGCCATCTTCGACAGCGAAGACCGTATTCCCTTCGTCAGCTTCCGCCCCGATGGCCTGTATAATTTCTGGCAGGACAAGACGAACCCCAAGGGCATCCTGCGCCGCACCACGCTGGAAAGCTATCGCACGGCCAAACCCGAATGGGAGATCATTCTCGATGTCGACGCGCTGGCCAAGGCGGAAGGCAAGGAGTGGGTCTATCAGGGTTCGACCTGCCTACCGCCCGCGCTGAACAAGTGCATGATCGCGCTGTCGGACGGGGGCGAAGATGCCACCATCATGCGCGAATTCGACACCGCGACAAAGCAGTTCGTCGAAGGCGGCTTTGTGCTTGATGCCAAAAGCCAGGGCGGGATCAGCTGGATTGATGCCGACACGCTGTTGGTGGGCCGCGGGTTTGGCGAGGGGACCCTGACGGAAAGCGAATACCCCTTCACCAGCCGCGTCTGGAAGCGCGGCACAGCCATTGCCGATGCGACCGAAATCTTTCGGGGTAAGCCGACCGACGTGTGGGCCGGCGCCAACCTGCTGCGCGACAACAAGGGCACGATCCATGCCCGCACCGCCTTCCGCGGGATCAGCTTCCACGAAACGCTGAACTACGTCGAAAAGGACGGCCAGTGGCTTCAGCTCGACATCCCCAAAAAGGCCGGGCTGTACGGGATCGTTCAGGGCCACGTGATGATCTCGATCGACGAGAATTGGACCGTGGACGGCCAGACCTTCCCCGCCGACAGCCTGATCGCGGTTGATCTGGAGGAGTGGAAGGCCAACCCCAACGGCGCGAAGAAGACCCTCGTCTGGGCGCCGGGCGAACGGCAGACCAAGCAGGGCGGCGCGGTGACAGGCAATGCGCTGTTCGTGACGCTGCTCGACAATGTTGTGGGCAAGGTGCTGCAATTCAATTTTGATGGCGGCAAATGGGTCAGCAAGCAGGTTGCCCTGCCCGATAACGCGACGCTGGGCATTGCGGCATCCTCGGACGAAACCGACCAGATCATGTACACGGTTACCGGCTTCCTTGAGCCGACCACCCTGTATTATTCGGATGGCAGCGCGCCGCCTGCGGTGCTGAAGACCAGCCCGGCCTATTTCGCGCCCGAGGGCATGGAGGTCGAACAGCACGAGGCGACCAGCAAGGATGGGACGAAAATTCCCTACTTCATCGTCAAGCCCAAAGGCATGAAGGCCGACGGCACCACCGCAACGCTGCTGACCGGTTATGGGGGCTTTCAGGTCCCGCGCCTGCCCGCCTACCTTGCCTCCACCGGCAAACTGTGGGTGGAAAAGGGCGGCGCCTATGTCCTCGCCAACATGCGCGGCGGCGGCGAATTCGGCCCGAATTGGCACCAGACCGCAATCCGCGAAAACAAGCAGCGTACCTGGGACGATTTCATCGCGGTGGGCGATGATCTGGTGAAGCGCGGGTTCACCTCGCCCCAACATCTCGGCATTCAGGGCGGCTCGCAAGGGGGGTTGCTGGTTGGCACCGCCTTCACCCAGCGGCCCGACCTGTTCGGGGCGGCGATCGTGCAAATCCCGCTGTTCGATATGCTACGCTATCACCTGATCGGGCGCGGGGCATCGTGGATCGGCGAATATGGCGATCCGCGCGTCCCCGAACAGCGCGCCTGGATCGAAGGCTATTCGCCCTACCAGAAGATTGTCGCGGGTGTGGATTACCCCGCGCCGTTTCTGTGGGCATCGACCGCCGATGATCGCACCCACCCCGCCCACGCACGCAAGGGTGCGGCCAAGCTGAAGGCGCTGGGCCAGCCCTATTACTACTTCGAGGACACCACCGGGGGCCATTCGGGCGGGGTCGACAATGATCAGCGCGCAAAGCTTCAGGCGCTGCAATTCATCTATCTGATGCAACGATTGATGGACCCTCGCCCGGCCAAATAGGCAAGGTTTCGACGTGACAAATCAAAGGGGCGGCTCCACCCGGAGCCGCCCCTTTTGCGTGAACCGGCGCACCCAACGCGGTTCCGTGTAAACGTCTCCGACACTTTGCCCTCGGCTCGCCGCACAGGAGGCACGGGACGTTTCATCAACGCCGTATCAACCATATTCCACAGCAACTCGTTAAGTCGCCCCGTCAACATTGAAGCCGTCGGGGGCGATGAGCACCAGCAACGAGGATGATCACCGATGGCCTACCCAAGAAACGTCTCGATCGCCCATGCGATCAAAAGCTATTACGAACTGCCCCGCAATCACCGCGTGCACTGGTCGAAGGCGCGCAAGGACGAAGTTGTGCGCGCCGTTCGGGATCAGGTGATCAGCTTCCACGAAGCGCGCGAACGGTATCTGCTGAGCCGCCGCGAATTCGATCGGTGGGAAGCAGAATACCTCGCCAACGGGAGTGACAACGCAAGGGGGCAGGACGCCGGATTGGGCCTTGGCGTTCGGCGTCAAGGCTGACGCCCACGCCGAAGCGACGCCCAGACGCCGCGCCGGCTTAATGTGCGGCGACGGGAATCAGCACTTCGTTGCGGCGCAACGGGCCGGGCACCATCGGCGCATCGTAGAAGGCGAATTCCGCCTCTCCTGCGGGCATCATGCCCTGTTCTGCAATCCAATCGCGCAGCCCCGCTTCCATCAGGGCAAGGTCACGGCCAGATCCGTTGCCCGAAAACCGCACCGCGGCCATTCTCCGCGCGGGCATCTGGGTCAGGGCGATATCGGCAGGCGCGGGCGGAAGGGTCGCCAGCGTGTACTTCGATGGCATGACAAACCGCATCCGCCATTCGCCCGGCTGGATTTCGTCCTGAAGGACCGGCGCGGTCATGGAGATGCTCTCGCCGCCTTCGGGCCGATCCTGCGCGAAGATATAAGCGGCCAAGCGGCGGAAGCTTGCCCCGCTGGCGCGTTCGCGGCTGCCGGAATGGCTGATTTCAGCGACAACCAGCGGCGGGTAATCGCGCACTTCGAAATCGGCGTCGGCCCGCACAAGAGCAAATGTGGGCTGTTCGGTCTGACGGTATTGGGCATACACGGCGGCGGCTCCCACAGCGGCGATGCCCAGACCGGCGGCGATCCACTTTGCGGCTGTCATGACCTGTCTCCGTTGCTTGCCTTCTTAGAAGTCGGCAAGGCGGACGAAAGTTCCCTTCGGTATGACAGTTTACCGGGTCGGCGCGTCGAAATCGGCAGGCTTGTTCGCCACCCAGGCAACGAACTTGGCGATCGCTGCATTATCGTGGATCACACTCGGCTGGTCGCCGATGCGGGCAAGTTCGTTGTTGGTGAAGTTGGCATGGATCGTCTTGTGGCAGATAGGGTGGATCGGCACCTTCACCTTGCCCTTCTTTGCCTTTGGCACGGGGTGATGCCACTGGACGATGTCGCCAAGCGGGCGATCACACAGCCAGCAGGGCACAGAGGCGTGATCGTCGCTCACTTCTTCTCCGCCGCCTTCTTCTTCTTCATCGCATCATGGAAGCGGTCTGCCCAGCCCGGCTTCACCAGCTGTTCGGCGCGGACCATGCGCAATTCGCCCGGCGCGACATCGCGGCTGACCGCCGATCCCGCCGCCACAATCGCATCAGCCCCGATAGCAACTGGTGCAATCAGCGACGAGTTCGAGCCGATGAAAGCGCGCTCGCCGATCACGGTCTTGTACTTGAAATAACCATCGTAGTTGCAGGTGATGGTGCCCGCGCCGATGTTGGCGCCCGCGCCGATCGTCGCATCGCCGAGATAGGTCAGGTGGCTCGCCTTGGCGCCCTCGTCCAGCACCGCGTTCTTCACCTCCACGAAGTTGCCGATGAAGCTGTTCTCGCCCAGCACTGTGCCGGGGCGCAGGCGGGCGAAGGGACCGACGTTGACGCCGCTGGCAATTGTCGCGCCTTCGATGTGGCTGTTGGCACGGATCAGCACGTTGTCAGCGATAGAAACACCGGGCCCGAAAAAGACGTTGGGTTCAATCGTGACATCGCGGCCAACCACGGTGTCGTGGCTGAAGAATACCGTGTCGGGCGCGATCAGGGTCGCGCCTTCATCCATCGCGCGCAGGCGGCGGGCGGCCTGCCAGCGCGCTTCGGCGGTCGCGAGTTCGGCGCGGCTGTTGATCCCGGCGACTTCATCCGCGCTTTGCGCCACGATCACCGCGCAGGTGCGTCCGTCGGTGATGGCGATGTTCACGATGTCGGGGAGGTAATATTCGGCCTGTGCATTATCGTTGCCGACGCGTGCCAGCAACGCGAACAGATCGGCGGCACGCGCTGCGATCAAGCCGGAATTGCACAGGCGGCAAGCGCGCTCGCCTTCGTCAGCATCCTTGTATTCGACCATCTTGATGATGCGGCCATCATCGTCCGCAATAACCCGACCGTAGGCGAGCGGGTCCTCAGGCTCGAAGCCGAGCACCACGGCCGCAGGCGCATCATCGCCATGCAGCCGTGAAAGCATCGCGCCCATCGTGCTCGCTTTCACGAACGGCACATCGCCGTAGAGGACCAGCACATCGCCCGTGAAATCTGCCAGCGCGCTTTCCGCCTGCTGCACCGCATGGGCCGTGCCAAGCTGCGGTTCCTGAAGGCAGGTCACCGCGCGGGTTCCGACAGCCTTCTCGATCTGCTCACGCCCCGCGCCGACCACCACCGCCAACCGCTCCGGGCCGAGTTCGGCAACGCTCGCCATCAGGTGTTCGAGCATCGCCCGGCCTGCGATCTTGTGCAGCACCTTGTGGGTGTCGCTTTTCATGCGGGTGCCCTTGCCCGCGGCAAGGATGATAGCGGCGAAAGGATGTTTCGTAGTGGTCATGAATGCCCCTGTAAGCAAACCGGCGCATACCAGCAATTGCTTGCGGTTTGATGTAGCATCCGGCACCGCGCGGATCATGACCTCCATCCCCTTTGACGCCATCGGCTTCGATCTTGACGGCACCCTGCTCGATACATTCCGCGATCTGGGCGCGGCGGTGAACCATGCGCTGGTGCTGGGCGGATTTGCCGAGGTATCGGTCGAGAGTTCGAAAGATCTAATCGGCGGCGGAGCCAAGATCATGCTTGCCCGCGCATTGGACGCACAGGGCGGCGTGCCTGAGGATGAGTTCAAGCGGCTCTACAAGGCGATGCTGGCCTATTATGAACAGCACAACGCCGTATATACCGCCCCCTATCCGCAAGTGCGCGAGGTGTTGACGCAGCTGGCCGCGGCAGGCGTGCAGATGGCGGTGGTCACCAACAAGTTCGAAGCTTTCGCCCGCAGCGTCCTTACTCAGCTCGATTTGATCGACGTCTTTGAAACCGTGATTGGCGGGGACAGCATGGGCAAAGGCGCAGACGGCCAGTTCCTCGCCAAGCCCCACCCGGACCCCGTCATCGCGGCGCACAAAGCGACCGGGAGCGGCCGCTTCGTGTTCATCGGTGATTCCACTTATGATGTGCGCGCCGCCAAGGCAGCGGGCGTTCCGGTGATCGCCGCGGCCTACGGATATTGCGACAAGCCGCCGCATGAGTTGGGTGCGGACACAGTGATCGATTCGTTTGCAGACCTGATTCCGGCCCTCTCGGCGCTACGCCCGGCAGACTGACCCTACGGCATCGCCCCCTGACAGTTCGCATATTGCAAGCCGGCTGCGAAAGTGCCACGCAGCGCCCGCTTATCAGCTTTACGCAGGCGTAAATCGCGCCGCATTGCTACGACCGGAGAACACGCATGACCATCAGCTTCAAGGACAAGGTCGCCATCGTCACCGGTGCCGGCGGCGGGCTCGGCAAGGCCTATGCACTCGAACTCGCCCGCCGCGGCGCCAAGGTTGTCGTCAACGACCTCGGCGGATCGCGCGATGGCACCGGCACGTCTGACGCGGCCGCACAGGTCGTCGCCGAAATCGAAGCAATGGGCGGTGAAGCCGTCGCCAACGGCGGTTCGGTCACCGAATATGACCAGATGGAAAAGATGATCGCCGACGCCAAGCAAAAGTGGGGCGGCGTCCATGTGCTGATCAACAACGCGGGCGTGCTGCGCGACAAGACCTTCGCCAAGATGGAGCCTGCTGACTTCGAATTCGTAGTGAAGGTGCACCTCACCGGTTCGGCTTTCGCCACAAAGGCGGCGTGGGAAACCATGCGCGAACAGGGCTATGGCCGCATCCTGATGACCGCGTCTTCGACCGGCCTGTTCGGCAATTTCGGTCAGGCGAATTATGGCGCGGCGAAACTCGGCCTTGCCGGTCTGACCAAGACGCTGGCGCTGGAAGGGGCGAAGTACAACGTGCGCTGCAACACCCTGTCGCCGGTCGCGGGCACCCGCATGACCGAAGACCTCTTCCCTGAAGAAGCCTTCAAGCTGTTCGCACCCGAAAACGTCGTCCCTGCCGCGCTGTTCCTCGTCAGTGAAGACGCGCCGACCAACGCCATCGTTGGCGCCGGCGCGGGCGGTTATCACTCCTCGTGGACAGTGATGAACGATGCGGTGTGGCTGCCGGAAGGCGAGCGCACGCTGGAAGGCTTCGCCGCGCGGTGGGAGGAGATCAACTCCTTCACCAACCTCATCGCCCCGCAATCGGGCAGCGAGCAATCGGCGGGCATCCTCAAGGCGATGCAGAAAGTGACCGGCGAGGGCCCCGCCAGCGCGCGGGGATAAGCCCAAGCTGTATTGACAAGCTAAGACACCGGGTGCATCTCTCCTGATAAATCAAGGGGAAGGGATGCCCGGTGTATAGCGATGAAGACCTGAATTCTGCCGTCGCCGCAGGCGCGTTGAGCGCCGAGGCGGCGGCGAATTTCCGGACGCATATGAGCCGGATGCGCCACTTGCCGCACGCTTCGGAAGAAGATTTCCGGCTGCTCAACTCCTTCAACGATATCTTCGTCAGCATCGGGATTGTGATCCTGCTGGTCGCCCTTGGCGCCATCGGGCAGGCGTTGGCGGGAGTAATCGCGCCGGATCCTGTGTGGTGGGACCAAAGTAAGCTAACGTGGGATTCGGCGGAGTACCAGGCCGCACTTGCCGCCTACAATGCCGCCGATGACCGCAACGGGTCTGCCTCGGCCATGCTGGCGGGGCTGTTCATCGCTGCCGCCGCATGGCCGCTGGCGCTATTCTTCACGGCGCGGCGCCGCATGGCCCTGCCTTCAATCGGGCTGCTGCTTGCCTTCGTAGGCGGTGTGGCGGCCTGTGCGGGGGGCGCAGGGATGCTGGCGTTCGACAATCCTTCCGACGACAGCCTCATGGCCGTGCTGATGGCAGGCGCGGGCTTACTGGCGGCCGGCGCGGCATGGCTGCACTGGCGGCGGTTCATGGTGCCGATCACGGTGGCGACGGGCTCTGCCGCGGTGGCAGGGACGGTGCTGGCGCTGATCGCGGCGGCTCTGGGCCCGGAAAATCAGGGGAACGGGGTGATGCTTGTCCTCATCCTTGTCGCCGGGCTTGCGCTCTTCGCCTTCGCTATGCGCTGGGACGTGTCCGACCGGGCGCGCACCACCCGCCGGTCAGACGTCGCCTTCTGGCTGCATTTGACCGCCGCACCGATGATCGCGCACCCCATATTTGCGCTGCTTGGCGTGACTGGCGGCGACAATCCCGGCGTCGGAGCAGCGCTTGGCGTGCTGGGTGTCTATATCGCCTTCGGCCTGGTCGCACTCGCAACTGACAGGCGCGCGCTGCTGGTGTCGGCGCTGGCCTACGTGCTGTTCGCACTGACATTCCTGCTGCGCGAATTCGGCGCGGTGGAACTGAACTTCGCGCTGACCGCGCTGGTGATCGGATCGGCGCTGCTCAGCCTCTCGGCTTTCTGGCAACCGATCCGGCGCGCAGTAGTCACGCTGTTGCCGGCGGGTCTGCAGGCAATGCTGCCTGTGACAGAGGAGGCGGGCTTCACGTCGGGCAGGACTGCCAGCCCGACCTGAGCACTTACTCCTCCACCGCTTTTAGCAGCCGCCGTTCCATCGGGGCGAGCACATTCGCCAGATCATGGCCGCGCTTCAAGACCTGTCCGTGCTCGCCGAACAGCGTCCACATCCCCTGCTTGTTTCGCAAAGCAGGGCATTTTTCGATTCGGGCCTGCGGGCGTTCGGCAGCGCGACGGAACGCGGCAAAGGTTGCCGCTTGGCGGGTGAAGTCCATCGCGTAATCGCGCCACTCACCCGCTGCGACCATCCGGCCATACAGGTCGAGGATGCGCATCAGTTCAGGCCGTTCAAACCCGATCTGATCCGCGCCGCGTCCCGGAAAGGGAAGGACCTGTCCGGGACCGGCAGGGGTGTGCATACCGGTCTTCAATCGGCCACTCCGGTCAATCCTTGGTTCCGCTCTTGCGCAGCTTGACCGGCGCGACCTCACGCTCCGCCAGCAACGCCTTCATCACCGCCATTTCATCGCGCATCGCGGCGATTTCCGCCTCCAGCTTCTCGATGCAATCGCGGCGCGGGCGGCCTTGTTCATCGCAAGGAGGATCATCGCAAGGCGTGCCATAGGGGATGAATTCGCGCAGCCACTCCTCTGCCGGAACCAGCGTCGAACGCGCCTTGAGGCCAACCATCGTCGCCCCCGCGGGCACATCTTCGGTGACAACCGCATTGGCGCCGACGCGCGCGCGTTCACCCACCACGATCGGGCCGATGATCTGCGCGCCCGAACCAATGATGACATTGTCCTGCAAAGTGGGGTGACGTTTGCCCCCCATTCCGTTGGCAGGATTGGTGCCGCCCAGCGTCACGCATTGGTAGATCGTGACGTTATCGCCAATCTCCACCGTTTCACCGATGACGGTAAAGCCATGGTCGATGAAGAAATTCTTGCCGATGGTCGCACCGGGATGGATGTCGATGGCGGTCAGAAGCCGCGAAAAATGGTTCACGAAGCGCGCCAGAAAATACAGTCGCGCTTCGAACAGCCAGTGCGCCACGCGGTGCAGGCCCAGCGCCAGCACCCCGGGGTAGAGCAGGATTTCCCAGCGGGAACGCGGCGCAGGGTCGCGGGCACGCACCGAGTCCAGATAGCTGATCAAATGCTCAAACATTGCCCTTCACATTCCCATCAATCTACCGGCGATGCAACTCGCAAAGGGTTAGAGCAGGTGCTGCTGCTGCGGCCCGTGCAGGGCATCCAGCGCAGCGCGCCACACAGACATGGTGGCGGGCGTCTGGCGTTCAAGGGAAATGCGGTCGATTGTCGCCACCAGCGCCTCGATCGCGGCAAAGCTGCGGGTGGTGCGCGGGACGAGGTAATCGGCGGCCCCATCGGGCAGCGACAACCCGCGATGTTCGCCGTGGGCAAGGATCAGGTCAGCCGCCATCGCATCATCGGGCGCGCCGATTTCCAGTTGCAGCGAACCGCCGATGCGCGATGCAAGGTCCGGCAGGGCAATGCGCCAGCCGCCCCCGCCCGCACTGCTGTCCGGATCGACATTGGCGATCAGCAACAGGGCCCCGCCCTCGCCCTCTTGGGCATGGGTGCCGCCTTGCTGGATGGCGTTCCAGCGGTGGAACAGCGCAGTCTCATCGACCTGTTCGGCATCGTCGATCACGGCAAGGCGCATCGCCCCATGGAGACCCTGCGCCCAGCGCCCCAGCAGGCTTTTGCCGGAACGCGGCGGGCCGGTCAGCACCGCGACATGGAACGGCCAGCGATCCGGCTGTTGCAGCGCCTCGATCACCTGCGCATTGGCATTGCCGACCACGATCCTCTGCGCCGCAGCCGGTGTGCGCGCCGCCAGTGGCAAGGCGATCTGGGAGGGTTCGCTCATGGTCGCCGCGCCCTTAGCGGCTGATGGCGAGCGCGTTCGCCCCGCGCCGGACGCTGAACCCGCGCGCTTCGAGCACGGCCGCCAGTTCATCAAGCGATCCGGCAAAGGTCACGCTCATCACCGACGTGCCGCCGATGGCCGTGCTGGTGACGCCCACGCCGCGCACTCCGCCCGCGCCTCGCACTGCGCCCAAGGCACTATCGAACGCCGCCGCGTCAGGCGTGGCAAACTGGACGGTGATATTGCGCGCTACCGCTTCGCCGGGCTCAATGCCTGTGATCGTCTGCGCCTCAATCCGCGGCGCGCTGCCACTCTCCAGCGCAGCAGCGGCAGACCGCCGTGCCTGCGCCGCGCGGCCAATGTCGATCAGCTGCTGGATCGCCGGATCAATGACCCCGCCCGCGCCCAGCCTGAGCGTGGGATCAGGCCGCAGCTTGCCGGAAGCAAGTGCGCCGGTGAATATCTGGTCCATCCGCTCGACCGCCTGCGCCAGCATGGCAGGCACGGCATCGGGATTATCCGCCTTCAGGGTGAAGGAATCGAGCGGGCGGTTGTCGGGGCCATACCGCGCGGTAAAGGTCGCGCTGACCGGTCCGCCGGGGAACTGGTTATCGATCCGGGCATAGGCCATCAGCACATCGGTCGCGCCGTATTGATCCAGCGTCAAACGCCACCAAGCACGGCTGCGCCGCCCGGTCTGCCCGAAATTGACGAGCAGCGAATCGCCCCCCGCACCTGAAAGCCGCACATAATCGATCCGGCTTTGCCCTGGATTGAATTCGGCCCAGGCGCGCTGCCAAGGGTTGCGCTGTTCAAAGGTGATATAGGCACCGCCGCTTTCCTGAACGGGGATCAGCAGCAGCGGAGCAGACCGCACCGCCTGCGCGCCGCCGCCAAGATAGCTGCCTGCCCGCTGGCGATCAAACACGACGCCCAAGGTTGCGATGTAGCGCCGCGGTCCCAGCCGCTCACGCTCGATGACGATGGCGGACACGATCCCGTCCAACTGGCTGTCGGAAAGTTTCGGGCCTTTCAGTTTCTCCCACGCCTTGCGCTGCGCCTCGCGCCACCCATTGGCCCGCGCGTCCTCGGCGCTTTTGCCCTGCACATCGACGGTGATTCCCTTGAACTCAATATCAGCGCTGGCGGCGGTGGGGGCGATTCCGCGATCACCGGCGACCTGCGCGATCACGGCATAGCCGCCGCCCATCAAGGCGAGCGCAAGACCCGCGCCAGCAAGCCAACGCCGCATTGGGCGAGAGGGGGCCGCCACCGGGCCGGGAAGGGAAAGCGATGCGCGCATGGGGAAACGCCAGTTCCTTTGCCCAAAGGCGGGTGGAATTCCAAGCGCGAAAGGCTATGGCGATGGGCATGAGCATCAAGAACTCCTCCTACACCTATGCCGACGCAGGCGTATCGATCGCTGCTGGCAATGCCCTGGTCAAGGCGATAGCGCCTTTGGCGAAGGCCACCGCACGCCCCGGCGCAACCAGCGAATTGGGCGGCTTCGGCGGGTTTTTCGACCCCAAAGCCGCCGGTTACAACGATCCGCTCCTGGTCGCCGCCAATGACGGGGTGGGCACCAAGCTAAAACTTGCCATCGAACACGACCGGCACGACACAGTCGGCATCGATCTGGTCGCCATGTGCGTCAACGATCTGATCGTGCAGGGAGCAGAGCCTTTGTTCTTCCTCGACTACTTCGCGACCGGCAAGCTGGAGAACGGCGTTGCGGAACGGGTGATCGCGGGCATTGCCGAAGGCTGCAAGATCGCAGGCTGCGCGCTGATCGGCGGGGAGACGGCGGAAATGCCGGGGATGTATGCAGCGGGCGATTATGACCTTGCCGGCTTCTGCGTCGGCGCGGTGGAGCGCGGTGAGCAGCTGACCGGTGACAAGGTGGCGCCGGGCGATGTGCTGCTGGGCCTTGCCTCCTCCGGTGTTCACTCCAACGGCTATTCGCTGGTCAGGCGCTTGGCCGCGGACAAGGGCTGGAAGCTGAACCGCCCCGCCCTGTTCGATCAGGACCAATTGCTGATCGACGCCCTGATCGCGCCGACCCGTATTTATGTCGCCAGCCTGCTGCCGTTGATCCGCGAAGGTCACATCAATGCCCTTGCCCACATCACCGGCGGGGGCCTCCTCGAAAACATTCCGCGCATCCTGCCCGATGGCGCGCACGCCCATGTCGATGCCGACCTGTGGCCCCAGCCGCGCCTGATGGCCTTCCTGCAAGCATCCGGGCATATTGAGCCCGAAGAAATGGCGCGCACATTCAATTGCGGTGTCGGCATGGTGCTGGCCGTGACAGCGGACAAGGTTGCCGAGGTCACCGCGCGGCTCGTAGCCGCTGGCGAGACGGTGGTTCCGGTCGGCCGCATCGAGGCAGGCGATAAAGGCTGCACGGTTCGCGGCAGCGCCGAGACATGGTCGGCCAAATCCGATTGGAGCGCGACGCATCTTGGCTGAAAAAGCCCGTATCGCCGTCCTCATTTCCGGCGCTGGCACCAATATGGCCGCGTTGGTGTATGCCAGCCGGATCGGTGAGTGCCCCTATGAAGTCGTGCTGGTCGCCAGCAATGATCCCGCTGCGTCCGGCCTCGCGCTGGCGCAGACAGAAGGGATCGCCACCGTCTCGCGGCCCCACAAGGGGATGACCCGCGATGCGCATGACGCCGCGATGGAAGCCGCAGTGCTGGACGCGGGCGCCGAATATATCGTGCTGGCGGGATATATGCGCATTCTGTCCGATGGGTTCGTGGAGCGCTGGGCCGGGCGGATGCTCAACATCCACCCTTCGCTGCTGCCGCTATACAAGGGGCTCGATACCCATGCCCGCGCGATCGCTGCCGGTGACAGCCACGGCGGGACGAGCGTCCATCTGGTCACGCCCGAACTCGACGCAGGCGAGGTGCTGGCGCGGGTGCGCGTGCCGATTATCGCGGGCGACACGCCGGAGACCCTCGCTGAGCGGGTCAAGCTGGCCGAACACCAACTCTATCCGCGCGCGGTGGCCGATTATGTCAGCCGCTGGCGCGATCCGGCGGCGTTGCTGGCGCAGGTGCGCGCCCTTGCCCTCGCCCTGCCCGAAGCTGACGAGCGTGAAAGCCACGGCAGCCCCGGCTTCCGCGTCGGCGGCGACAAAACTGGCAAATACTTCGCCTATTTCGCCGATCAGCACCACGGCGCCCCGCACATCGCCCTGCTGGTGCGCACCGGAGGGATGGACGAGCTGCTGACCCTCGTCGAAAGCCAGCCTGAGGCCTATTTCAAGCCCGCCTATTACGGCGCGAGCGGATGGGTGGGGATCATCCTCAACCGACCGGGCGTGGACTGGGACGATATCACCGCATGGCTGAGGCGGAGCTGGCGCAGCGCCGCGCCGAAGCGGTTGACCCGAATGATGGATGCAGCGGACGAATTCTGATGGCGCGCCGTTCACTGCCTACCCGCGATCACCTGCTGGCGCGGGGGCGGCTTGCCGATCAGGCCAATGCGTTTCTGGGCAAGGCGTGGGATAAAGGCTGGCTGCCCCCGCCCAACCTTGATCCGAACGCGCTGTGGGCGCTGGCCGCCAAGTCCTATGGCGCGCAGGCCGAGGCAGCAGAACATGGTGAGCGCAGCCAAGCCGACGTCGCCGATTTCCGCGAGCGTCTGACCCGCCTGTGCAGCGCGGTGGAGGCCGAGGCTGATCTCAACCCGCTGGGCCGGGCGATGGCATGGGGACAGCTTTCGCGGGTGGTGAAAAACCGGCTGGCGTTTGGCGCATTGTGGCTGGAGCGGCCCGAACTGCTGGCCACCCCTCTCGCGCCGCCGATCATCGTCATCGGCCATATGCGCAGCGGCACGACCCGTATCCACACGCTGCTGGCCGCCGATCCGGCGCATTCGCACACCCGGTATTGCGATGCTTATCACCCTGTCCCGGCCCGGCTGGGCATGAACCGGGTCAACGCCGCGCTGGAACTGGCGATGCTGGGCAAGATCAACCCGTGGATGCAATCGATCCATCCGATGCGCGCAGGCGGCGTGGAGGAAGAACTGGCGTGGATTTCCGCCGCGCTCCACCATTCGATCTACGAAACACAGTGGCATATCCCGACCTATTCTTCGTGGAGCGAGGCCAGCGATCCTGCGCCGATCTACCGCGAATTCCTGCGCATCCTGCGCACCGACGCTGCCCATCGCGGGATCGCAGCCAAGCCGCGGATCCTGAAAGTGCCCGCCTTTGCCGAAGACCTCGCTACCCTGCTGACGCTGCTCCCTGACGCCCGGCTGGTGATCGCCGAGCGCGCGCAGGATGCGGTGCTGAAAAGCGCCATCTCTCTCGCTGCAAACCAGATGGCGGTGCAGTCGGATACATGTTCGCTCGATGACATTGAAGCGCGCTGGCGGCACAAGATCGCACTGCGCGAAACGCGTATGGCCAGTGCGCTGGCGCATTGGCAGGGGCCAATCGCGCACGCTTCCTTCGATGATCTCAACGCCGATTGGCAGGCGGCGATTGCGCGCATCTATGCCGACCTGGGTCTAGGCCTCACCCCCGAAGCGCTCGGCCAGATGCGCAAGACGATGGCGGCAAGCAAAGGCGGCAAGCACCATGCCCATGCCGAGCAGCTCGCCCGGTTTGCCGAACCCCGATAAAGCAAAAGGGCCGCCCCCTTGCGGAGACGGCCCTTTGCATGCGTCAGGTCTGAAAAATCAGCCGACGATTTCTTCCGGCTTGAAGAAGAAGGCGATTTCGATCGCCGCGTTTTCTTCCGAATCCGAACCGTGGACGGTGTTTTCACCGATCGACAGGGCCAGTTCCTTACGGATCGTGCCCGGCGCTGCGTCAGCCGGGTTGGTCGCGCCCATGATGTCGCGGTTGCGGGTCACGGCGTCTTCGCCTTCGAGAACCTGCACGACAACCGGCTCGCTCATCATAAAGTCGACCAGTTCGCCGAAGAACGGACGCTCACGGTGCACGCCGTAGAAGCCTTCGGCCTGTTCGCGGGTCATGTGGATGCGCTTCGATGCGACGACGCGCAGGCCGGCGTCTTCCAGCATCTTGGTGACCGCGCCGGTCAGGTTGCGACGGGTGGCGTCGGGCTTGATGATCGAAAAGGTGCGGGTGGCCGCCATGATTATGCTCCTGTGAACGTCTTTTTGTTAATGGGGGATCGTGGCCGCGCCCGTTAGATGCTGCGCTGCAAAATGGCAAGCTTAGCGCGCGCAGGTCTGCCGGCCGGCGGCGGGTCGGTGTGCGTTAGCCAGTCTTGGCCGCAATGATGATCTGGCCGCTGGTCGGCTTGCCCGCCGTAGCGGTGACGGAAAACGTTGCACCGTCAGCCTTGCGCTCGGCCCCAACCATTTGCGTGCCGTTGGTGTCCATCTCGATCTGGATGTCGAACCCGGCTTGCATTGCCGCATCGCGGTAATGCGCGACGATCTGTTCAG
This sequence comes from Erythrobacter sp., assembly GCA_044348875.1. GTDB lineage: Bacteria > Pseudomonadota > Alphaproteobacteria > Sphingomonadales > Sphingomonadaceae > Erythrobacter. The sequence continues at coordinate 34,877 of JBIKSA010000007.1, forward strand.
CAGGGGCATCGGCTTCGAAGGTGATAAGCGTGCCCTGCCCATCCGGCTGCGTGACCACGGCGTTGTCTACCACCCTGGTGCCGGGGAACAGGCTGAACCCGTCCGGCAGGATGACCGGCACCGCCGCGCCCGCGCGCAAGGTGGCATCGCCATCCTTGCCCTTGATCGTCATGCTGGCTTGGCCGGTGGCTTTGTCGATGGAATATCCGGCGCTTTCGCCCTGCTGGTCATGCAGCCCTCCCGGGCTTTCCGACCCGCACGCCGCAAGGGCCAAGGCCGCAGCGACAACCATTGCCTGTGCGCCATTCTGCATATCGCTAATTCCCCGATTGCCGATGTGATGAGCATCACTCATCGCCCGCGACAGCGCAAGAACTCAGCCTTTCTTCACCCAGCGGCCGTCTTCCTGCGCGAAATAGGCACGTTCGATGTCGTCGCTGCCATCCTGCGCGCGCCACGCCTGCCGCGCTTGGGGTGCTGCCTCCGGAGAGAACAGCAGGAACACCCGGGCAAAGGTCGGGCAATCGCGGAAGGTACCATCAGCAAGGATCAGGTGGCTCGCCCCGTTGGCGGCGGCGGTTTCTGCGGCGAGGAGAATCGGCTGGCGATCCGCGCCCGGTGCATCGGCCTCGCCATTGGCAAGGAAGCTGTCCGGACCCGCCTGCCACAGCGCGCGGGATATAGCGGCGCGCTGTTCGGGATCGGCAGAAACCACCAGCACGCGCTCGCCCTGCCCAAGCGCCCGCTTGGCAATCAGCACCACGACCTTTTCGATCGGATCGTCGGTAACCTGCCAGAAATCGAGCTTCATAAGTCTGTGTGGCCCTATCGCTGTGCTACTTGAGGGCTGGCATCTTTCGAACGGCGGCAGCGGTCGGAACAATACTTCACATTGTCCCAATCGCGCTCCCACTTCTTACGCCAAGCAAAGGGCAGCCCGCAAGCAAGGCAAGTCTTTGTCGGCAGGTCGGATTTACGCCTCATTTTTGGCATGAGGCGCTCCTCTTACCCTTCAAGCACTTCCCGCACGAACTGGTCGAGCAGGCGCACACCGTAACCGGTCGCGCCCTTGTCCCACGTCTGACCGGGCTTGTTCGACCAGACCATGCCCGCGATGTCGAGGTGCGCCCAAGGGGTGCCGTCCTTGACGAAGCGTTGCAGGAACTGCGCCGCGGTGATCGAGCCGCCTTCGCGCGGGCCGATGTTCTTCATGTCGGCGATCGGCGAATCGATCAGCTTGTCGTAATTGGCCCCGAGCGGCATCCGCCACAGCTTGTCACCGCTGATGGCGCCTGCCGCAGTCAACTGCGCGGCCAGCGTGTCGTCATTGGCGAACATTCCGCCATATTCGTTGCCCAGGCTGATGATCATTGCGCCGGTCAGCGTTGCCAGATCGACGATGCGAGCGGGGGCATATTGTTCCTGCGCCCAGTGCAGCGCGTCGCACAGCACCAGCCGCCCTTCGGCATCGGTGTTGAGAATTTCGACCGTCTGCCCGCTCATGGTGGTGACGACATCGCCAGGGCGCTGCGCCTTGCCATCGGGCATATTTTCGACAAGCCCGATGACGCCGATGACGTTGGCCTTGGCCTTGCGCGAAACCAGCGCCAGCATCGCGCCTGCAACGGCGCCTGCCCCGCCCATGTCCCACTTCATGTCTTCCATGCCCGGCCCGGGCTTCAGCGAGATACCGCCGGTGTCGAAAGTGACGCCCTTGCCGACGAACACCGTCGGCTTGTCGCCCGCCACGCCGCCGTTCCAGCGGATCGCGAGCAGCTTCGATTCGCGCTCGGAACCAAGGCCAACGCCGACCAGCGCGCCCATTCCCAGCGCCGCCATTTCCGCCTCGCTCAGCACGGTGATTTCCGCGCCGGTGCCGGCGAAGGCCTCTTCGCACGCGGCGACGAAGCTGGCGGGATAGATGATGTTGGCCGGTTCGGTCACCAGCCCGCGGGTGAACTCCACCCCCTTGGCCAGCGCCGCTTCACGCTGCCATGCGGCTTCTGTGCCTGCGGGCGCATTGACGACATGCACCGTGGTCAGCGACGGGCGCTTGTCCGCAGCGAGGCGCGTGCGATACTTGTCATGGCGCCAACCGCGCAGCCGCAGGCCGAGGAGCAGGGCCGCAGCATCATCCGCCGAAAGACCCGCCTGCCCCAGATCGAGCACCAGTGCGGTTTCGCCGGACACGAGATATTTCCCAGTCAACGCCGCTCCTGCGCGTTCGAGGTTCGCACGGCGATCAGCCGCCACTGGCTCACCTGCACCAACCAACGCGATGCGCTTCACGCTGCCGTCAATGCTGGCAAAGCCTTCGAACACCTGCCCCGTCCGGCCGGCGAAAAGCGATGCCGCTGCACCTTCGACGAAGGTCGCATCCAGCCCGGTGATCGCAGCTCCTTGGTTCATTACGCGCGCTTGCAGGCGGATATTTGACGGCGGGGTGGCGGTGAAATGGATCTGCATGGAAACTCCGAAAGATACATCGAGCACGGGGCTGCCACCCCGGCTGACCCCGTGACTGACAGGGCGCATTCAGCCTGCGACGAACCGCGCACGGCGGGGCCGCAATGGCGATTGCGATTAGGCGCGAGCGGTGCAATAGGCAAGGCCATGTCGGGAGGCTCGCCAGTGGATACGCGCAAGGCCGCGGACCCAGCCCTGCGCGTGCCGACGCGGGGTGTTGGCGCTCGTCTGACGCTGGCGATGGTGCTGATCGCCAGCCCCGCCATCCTCGCCGCGCAAAATCCCCCCGCCACCCCCGCTCCGGTCGAAGCGCCTGCCGCCGACCCGCGCCAGATCGACTTCGAAGCGACCGAACTCAGCTACAACAACCAGAGCGAAACCGTCACCGCGCGCGGCAATGTGATCTTGCGTTCGGAAGACCGGTCGGTGCGCGCAGACGAAGTGACGTGGGATCGCACCTCGGGCCGGATCATCGCCACCGGCAATATCCGCATGGTGGACGAGGCAGGCAACCAGCTGTTCACCGATCAGGTCGAACTGACCGAACAATTCGACACTGGCGCGATGAGCGAACTGCTGATTGCAATGCGCGCTGGCGGCCGCCTAGCTGCGCAATCGGCAGAACGCAGCGCCGATGGCAATGCCGTACTCACCAACGCAGCATATTCCGCCTGCCCTGTGGTCGATCAAGAAGGCTGCGCGCAAGACCCATCCTGGCGCGTCACGGCAAGGCGCGTGATCTACGACCAGAAAGCCAGCCGCGTGCGTTTCGAAGGCGCGATGCTGGAGCTTTTCGGCGCGCGCATCCTGCCCCTCCCCGGCCTTGCGTTCCGCACCGATGGCCGGGCTGAAAACGGCTTTCTGGTGCCCGATGTCCGGGTGACGCAGGTCAACGGGCTGGAATTGTCAGGCGAATACTATTGGCGCGTGGCGGAAAATGCCGATCTGGCGCTGGGCGCCTATGTGTTCTCCAACGCCGCCCCGATGGCCAGCGGGAAGTGGCGGCATCTCACCGAAAAGGGCGCCTATCAGGTCACCGGCTTTGCCACCTTCTCCGACCGCGCCACCGACTTCGTCGGCGGGCAGAGCCTGCGCAACGATCCGCGCGGCTATTTCGATGCCAATGGCCGCTTCCAGTTCTCCCCCGACTGGAGCCTGACCGGATCGATCCGCCTCGCCAGCGACCGCACTTTCCTGCGCCGCTACGATATCAGCCGCGACGACCGGCTGCGTTCGACCATCAACCTCGAACGGATCACCGACAATTCCTATTTCTCAATCGCCGGGTGGGCGACCCAGACGCTGCGGCTGAACGCCGAACAGGGTCAGGTGCCGCTGGCGCTCCCGGCGATCGATTTCCGCCAGAAAATCGCCGATCCGATGCTGGGCGGCAACCTGATGTTTCAGGCCAACACCCTCGCGCTGTTGCGCAATGACGGGCAGGACACGCAGCGCGCCTTTGCCGGCGCGCAGTGGGATCTTAAGCGCCTGACCGGCATGGGGCAGGTCGTGACTCTGACAGGGCTGGTGCGCGGCGATGTCTACAACACCAACGACATCCTCGCCACCACCACCCCCAGCTATCGCGGCACCGAAGGCTGGACCACGCGCGGCATCGCCACCGCAGCCATCGACATCGAATGGCCGTTTGTGGGTGAGGCATTTGGCGGCACGCAGGTGTTCAAACCGCGCCTGCAACTGGTCGCCAGCCCCAAGATCAAGAACCTTGCCGTTCCCAATGAAGATGCCCGTGCGATCGATCTGGAGGATTCCAACCTCTTCGCGCTCAACCGCTTTCCCGGATATGACCGGGTCGAAGACGGCAGCCGCCTGACGTGGGGCGTGGACTGGGAATTGCAGCGGCCCGGTTGGCGGATCAAATCGACCATCGGGCAGTCCTTCCGGCTGGATCAGCCGACGCCGGGACTGTTCCCGGTGGGCACCGGCCTGTCTGAACAGGTGACCGATTTTGTCGGCCGCACCGAAGTGCGTTTCCGCAACCTGGTGAGCTTCACCCACCGCTTCCGGCTCGACAAGGACAATTTCGCTGTCCGCCGCAACGAAGTCGACGCGACCATCGGCTCGCGCCGCACCTATCTTGAGTTCGGTTATCTCAGATTGGACCGCAACATCGCCACGGTCGAGGATCTGCGCGACCGCGAAGAGTTGCGCGCCGCCGCGCGGTTGGCGGTCGGACGCAAATGGTCGGTATTCGGGTCGGGCGTGTTCAACCTGACTGACCGCGAAGAAGATCCGGTGTTCCTGCCTGACGGGTTTCAGCCGATCCGCACGCGGTTGGGCGTGGCCTATGCCGATGACTGCATCGAATTTGGCGCGACGTGGCGGCGCGATTTCATCGATGCAGGCGATGCGCGGCGCGGCAATGCGTTCCAGCTGTTCTTTGCCCTCCGGAACCTCGGGTTCCGCTAATCCCGGCTATCTGCGCACAGCAATTTGGCAGCGCGGGCAAATGGCGTTAAAGGGCTGGCCTTGGGCATGCGAGCCTCTGCACGCGGGATCGGGCAGAACTCAGCTTCCATTCAGCCGGCAAACGGCACCGGCAGATATCGCGCGAGGGGTCGTGCAGTTTTTTGGCCATAAGGCGGGAATTTACGAGTGACTGTGAAGCTGTTTTCCAAAGCTCTATTTGCCAGAACCGGAACTGCGCTGGCCGCTGTCGGCATGATCGGACTGGCACTGGTTCCCGCTGCCGCACCCGCCCAGACGGTGGCGGTGCCAACGGCCGACAATCCCTTCGGCCTGCCCGAAGACATCACCTTGTTCGGCAAGGCCGATCCCGATCGCCGCACGGCAACTGCGATCGTCAACGGCTTCGTGATCACGGGCACGGATATCGATCAGCGTCTAGCGTTGGTCACCGCATCCTCCGAAGGCCCCATCCCGCCCGAAGAAATGCTGCGCCTGCGGGTGCAGGTGCTGCGCAACCTGATCGATGAAACCCTGAAGATCCAGGCTGCCGAAGCCGCCGAACTCGCGGTGAAGCGCGAAGAAGTCGAACAGACCTATGCCCAGCTTGCCGGACAGAACTTTGCCGGCGAGACCAAGAAGATGGACACCTATCTGGCATCCATCGGCTCCTCGGCGAATTCACTCAAGCGCCAGATCGAAGGCGAAGTGGCATGGGAAAACCTGCTGCGCCGCAACATCATGCCCTTCGTCAATGTCTCGGCCGAAGAGGTCAATGAATCGCTGAAGCGGATGAACGAAGCAAAAGGGACGGATGAATTCCGGCTCGGCGAAATCTTCCTGTCGGCGACGACCGAAAACCGCGCCGCGGTCCTCGCCAACGCGCAAGCGATCATGCAGCAGCTCCAGCAGGGCGGCAGCTTCACCGCCTATGCCCGCCAGTATTCCGAAGCGACCACGGCAGTGGTCGGCGGCGATCTGGGCTGGGTGAGGCTTGGCCAGCTTCCCACGCAGCTTGCCGCAGCGGCGCGTTCGATGCAGGGCGGGCAGCTTCAGGGGCCGATTGAAATTCCGGGCGGTTTTTCGATACTCTACCTCATTAACAAGCGTCAGGTGCTGATGGCCGACCCTAACGAGGCGCTGCTGAGCCTGAAGCAGATCTCGATCAGCTTCGCCCCCGGCTTGTCGCAATCGCAGGCCGAAGCGCGGGTCAAGGAATTCGGCGATTTCATCGAAGGCGTGCGCGGCTGCGCTGATGTCGATGCTGGCGCGGCGGGGATTGGGGCCGACGTCGTGTCGAACGACCAGATCAAGGCAGCAAACCTACCCGAACAGTTGCGCGGGATCATCCTCAGCCTTCAGATCGGTCAGGCCACCCCGCCGTTTGGCGGCATCCAGGAAGGCGTGCGCGTCCTTATGCTGTGCGGGCGCGACGATCCGAAGGACGAAGGGGCACCGACCTTTGCGGCGGTGATGGATCAGATCGAACAGGAGCGCGTCAACAAACGTGCCCAGCGGTTCCTGCGCGACCTGCGCAACGACGCTTATATTGAATACAATTGACGGCGCCGTCTCGCATTTTGGCTGCACCTCTGGCCATCACGCTCGGCGATCCGGCGGGAATCGGGCCTGAAGTCATCCTTGGCGCATGGGTCCGGCTGCGAGCCGAGCGGCGTGCCCCGCCCGCGTTCGTTGTCGGCGGGCCGGAATTGCTACGCCGCCTTGCCGAAAGGCTGTCCATCGACTGCCCGATCGTCCCGATTGCCGATCCGGCAGAGGCGATGTTCGCTGCTGCTGTAGGACTGCCCGTTCTGGCCGGGCTTGATGGTGCTTTGACCCCTGCCAGCCCCTCTCCAGATGGCGCCAGACTCGCTTTAGCCTCGCTTCAGTGGAGTGTGAAATTCGCGCTGTCCGGGGTAGCTGTAGGCGTGGTGACTGCGCCGATATCGAAAGGTGCGCTGGCGGCGATCGGGTGGGATTACCCCGGCCAGACCGAATTCCTAGCCGACGCCTGCGGACGCCCTTACCGCGATGCCGTGATGATGCTTGCCGGGCCGAGCTTGCGCACCGTCCCGCTGACAGTCCACGTCGCGCTGGCAGAGGTGCCGGGGGTCATTTCGGCCGAGCTGATCGTGCACAAGGCGCGCATCGTTGCAGCAGGATTACGCAGCAATTTCGGGGTCCTGCAGCCCAGACTTGCCATCGCGGCTCTCAATCCCCACGCGGGTGAAAGCGGCCAGTTCGGGGACGAGGAGGCGCGCATCATCGCTCCCGCCATTGCGTCGCTTAAGGCCGAGGGGATTGACGCCTTCGGTCCCGTTCCGGGCGATGCGCTGTTCACGCCGCGCGCCCGGCGGGGCTATGATGCAGCTCTGTGCATGTATCACGATCAGGCTCTTATCCCCCTGAAAGCATTGGAGTTTGACGAAGGCGTAAATGTGACACTGGGCCTCCCGATCATCCGAACCTCCCCTGATCACGGTACGGCCTTCGATATCGCGGGCCAAGGCCTCGCCGATCCCGGTGCAATGGCTGCGGCGATTGTGATGGCGGCCGATATGGCTGCGGCGCGGGCCAATGCCGGTGGCTGACCTCCCGCCAATCCGTGATGTAATTCAACGCCATAACCTTGCCGCATCGAAGGCGCTGGGGCAGAATTTCTTGCTCGACGAACAGTTGTTGGCCCGGATTGCCGCGTTGCCGGGCGATCTGTCGGATGCTCAAGTATTGGAAGTCGGCCCCGGGCCCGGCGGATTGACGCGGGCGCTGCTGCGCGCCGGAGCGCGGGTCACCGCCATCGAAATGGATCGCCGCTGCCTGCCCGCCCTGGCTGAACTGGGTGAGAGCTTCCCTGGGCAACTGACTGTAATCGAAGGCGATGCACTAAAGATCGACCATGCGCAGTTGATGGGGCAGGCGCCGTTTCATGTCCTATCGAACCTGCCCTATAATGTAGGCACCGCTCTGTTCGTGCGCTGGCTAAGCGGAGAAGGCTGGCCACCCTTGTGGCAATCACTGACCCTGATGTTCCAGCGCGAAGTTGCCGACCGGATTGTGGCCGGAGCAGGGGACGATGCCTATGGCCGGCTCGCCGTGCTGGCCCAGTGGCGGGCAGAGGCGCGGCTTGCGATGAAAGTTCACCGCAGCGCCTTCACCCCGCCGCCCAAGGTGATGAGCGCGATTGTCCACGTGATCCCCGCCGTGATGCCGGAAGGCGTATCGGCCCGTATCCTCGAACGCCTCACCGAAGCCGCCTTCGGCCAACGCCGCAAGATGCTGCGCCAGAGCCTGAAGGGCGTTCCCGGCGCATTGGAGGCGCTGGCCAGCCTCGGCATCGACGAAACCCGCCGCGCCGAGACAGTAAGCGTGGCGGAGTTCGTGCTGCTTGCCAAACTCTTGAGTTAAAGAGCCTTCTTGCGCAGCCGCCATGCGTGCAGCAAGGGTTCAGTATAGCCGCTGGGCTGCTCAACCCCCTTGAAAATCAGCTCCTTCGCGGCACTGAAGGCCGCGCCGTTCTCGTTGCCCGTCAGCGGCACGTACAGCGGATCGCCCGCGTTCTGCGCATCGACCTTGGCGGCCATGCGGGTGAGCGAGTCCATCACCTGCGCTTCGGAAACCACCCCGTGAAGCAGCCAGTTGGCGATGTGCTGCGAAGAAATGCGCAATGTGGCGCGGTCTTCCATCAGGCCCACGTCGTTGATGTCCGGCACCTTGGAACAGCCCACGCCCTGATCCACCCAGCGCACCACATAGCCGAGAAGGCCCTGACAATTATTGTCGAGTTCTTCGCGGATCTCATGTTCCGACCAGTTCACGCCTTCGGCGAGCGGAATGCTCAGCAGGGCATCCAGACCGATAGGCTCAGGTAGGGTCTTCTGCACCGCGAACACGTCCTCGGCGTGGTAATGCAGCGCGTGGAGCGTCGCGGCGGTCGGCGACGGCACCCACGCCGTGTTGGCCCCGGCGCGCAGGTGGCCGATCTTCTCGACCATCATCTGCCCCATCAGATCGGGCGCGGCCCACATCCCCTTGCCGATCTGCGCCTTACCCGACAGGCCGTGCCGCAGGCCGATGGCGACGTTGCGCGCTTCGTAGGACTTGAGCCAGTCGCTCCCCTTCATGGCACCTTTCCGCAGCATCGGCCCGGCGCGCATCGAGGTGTGGATTTCGTCCCCGGTGCGATCGAGGAAGCCGGTGTTGATGAACACGATACGGTCCTTCACCGCGTGGATGCAGGCGGCAAGGTTGGCCGAGGTGCGGCGCTCTTCGTCCATCACGCCGACCTTGATGGTGTGGCGGGCCAGCTCGAGTAAATCCTCAACAGAGTCGAACAAGTCGTTGGTGAATTTGCATTCCTCCGGCCCGTGCATCTTGGGCTTGACGATGTAGATCGAGCCGCAGCGTGAATTGCCGAACTTGCCTCTGCCCTCGACATCGAGCGCGGAGATGGCGCTGGTGAAGACAGCGTCCATGATGCCTTCGGGGATTTCACCGCCATCCGCGAGGCGGATCGCCGGGTTGGTCATCAGGTGGCCGACATTGCGGACGAACATAAGGCTGCGGCCCGACAGGGTGAACGCAGTGCCATCAACGGCGGTGTAGTTCTTGTCTGCGGCAAGGTTGCGGGTCAGGGTCTTGCCGCCCTTCTCGAAGCTCTCCGAAAGGTCGCCACGGATGATGCCGAGCCAGTTGGAGTAAGCGAGCAGCTTGTCCTCGGCATCGACGGCGGCGACGGAGTCTTCGCAGTCGGCGATAGTGGTGAGCGCGGATTCGATGATGATATCGGCGATGCCAGCCTTGTCGGTCGCGGCGACCGGCGTGCTGAGGTCGAAAACAATTTCGATGTGCAAGCCGTTGTTCTTGAGCAGAATGCCTTTCTCAGTCGTACCGACAAGCTGAGCGGGATCGGCCAACGCGATACTGCCGCGTGCCGCAAGGTCCGCCCAGCTTCCGGCCGCGAGAGGGAAGGCGCTATCCAGAAACTCCCGCCCGCGCGCGATCACAGCTGCCCCGCGCGCTTCGTCATAACCGCCGGGCCTGGCTGGAGCGGCGTCAAGCGCATCGGTGCCGTAGAACGCATCATACAGACTACCCCAGCGCGCATTCGCCGCGTTCAGCAGAAAGCGGGCGTTGAGGATCGGCACGACCAACTGGGGCCCGGCCATGGTCGCGATTTCGGCATCGACGTGTCGCGTGCCGATCTGGAAATCGCCTGGCTCCGGAACGAGATATCCGATCTGCTCAAGGAACGCCTTGTAAGCTGCTGGATCATGCGGCTTTCCGGCGCGCTCTGAATGCCATGCATCGATCTGCGCCTGAAGCACGTCACGCTTCGCCAGCAACGCCCGATTGCGCGGTGCGAAATCGGCTAGCAGCGCGGCGAAGCCTTGCCAGAACGCTTCCACATCGCGCCCCAGCGGGGCCAGAACCTCAGCCTCGAGCAGGGTCGCCAGCCGGGAGTCGATGCTCAAACCGGCGCGTGTGGTCATGTCAGTCATGGTGGTCCTCGTATGGTAAGCGTGACGCAAAACCCGGGGAGGAGAGGACCGGTGCCCTATGGCAAAGAGGCAACACGATTGCAACGCCTTGGCCGCGCACCCGTGCCCCGCTAAAGGGGAGGCATGAAAGCGGACGGGACACTGGAGATCATCGACGCAGCAGCGATGCTGGCGCAGGTTCAAGCGTGGAGCGCGATCAACACCGGCACCGCGAATCTGGCCGGCTTGGCCGAGCAGGCGGCGGCTTTGGCCGATGCTTTTGCGGTGCTCCCCGGAACCGTCGAACTGGTTGATCCGGTTCCCGTCACCGCCATCGCGGCGGACGGTTCGGAGTATGAAAAACCTCACGGCCGGCATCTGTTGGTGCGGGTGCGCCCCACGGCCAATCGCCGGATCCTGCTGACGGGGCACATGGACACGGTTTTTCCGGTGGATCACGCCTTCCAGGTCCAGCGCTGGCTCGACAACGAGACGCTGAACGGGCCGGGGGTTGCCGACATGAAGGGCGGGATCGCGGTGATGCTCCACGCGCTGATGGCGTTTGAACAGACAGCCGCTGCCAGTAGTCTTGGCTATGATGTGCTGATCAATTCGGACGAGGAAACCGGATCGCTCGCCAGCGGTGCGCTGATCGCGCAGTTGGCGGCGGGAAAGCTGGCCGCGCTGACTTATGAACCCGCCGCCCTGCCCGATGGCACACTGGCGCATGAACGGGGCGGCACGGGCAATTACTCGATCACTTTCACCGGGAAGTCGGCCCATGCCGGGCGCAACCCGCACGAAGGGCGCAATGCGATTGTCGCGGCGGCGGACATGATCCTGCAACTGAAGGCACTCGAAACCGGCGAGATCACCATCAACCCAGCCAAGTTGGAGGGAGGCGCGGCCAATAACGTCGTGCCCGATCACGCCGTCCTGCGTTTCAATGTGCGGCCCAAAACAGTCGAAGCGGGGGCTGTGTTCGACCAGGCCCTCGGCCACCTGCTCACCGCGATCCAGGCTGAACACGGCGTCGCCACGCACCGCCATGGCGGCGTCACCCGCCCGCCCAAGAAAGTTGATGCCCGCGCGCAAGCCCTGTTCGATCTGGTACGCCAATGCGGAGCCGAGCTGGGGCAGGATATCCGCTGGCAATCCACGGGCGGCGTATGCGACGGCAACAACATCGCCGCCTGCGGTGTCCCCGTAGTCGACACCATGGGCGTATGCGGCGGCGCAATCCACTCGCCAGACGAATATTTGATCGTACCCAGCCTTGCCAGCCGCGCCGCCCTGTCTGCGCGCGTCATCGAGCGTCTTGCTCAAGGAGCCCTGTCTTGACCTTCCGTCTTCGCGCCGCGCGTTCCGCCGATCTTGAGGCGCTTTACGAAATGGCCAAGCTGACGGGCGGGGGCTTCACCAATCTTCCGCCGGACCGCGCCGCGCTGGGCGGCAAGTTAGAACGTGCCGAGACAGCCTTTGCGCGGGACGATGACACGCTTGGCGACGAACAATTCGTGCTGGTGCTGGAAAACGCGCGCACCGGCGCAGTACGCGGCACCTGCCAGCTGATGTGTCAGGTCGGCCAGCGCTGGCCGTTCTATTCCTATCGGCTCAACACCCTCACCCAGTATTCGCAGGAGCTGGACCGCACGGTGCGCGCCGAACTGCTCAGCCTCGTCACCGATCTTGAAGGGTCGAGCGAGGTCGGCGGGCTGTTCCTCCACCCCAATGAACGCGCCGGGGGGCTTGGTCTGTTGCTTGCCCGCTCGCGGTATCTGTTCGTCGCCATGCACCGTGCGCGCTTTGCCGACCGCATACTGGCGGAACTGCGCGGCATCATTGATGAGCGCGGCGGATCGCCCTTCTGGGACGGGGTCGCGGGGCGTTTCTTCGGGATGAGCTTTCAGGACGCGGATTATTTCAACGCGATCAACGGCAACCAGTTCATCGCCGACCTGATGCCCAAGCACCCGGTCTACATCGCCATGCTGAACGATGACGCGCGCTCTGTGATCGGCGTCCCTCACCCCACGGGGCGCGCTGCGATGCGGATGCTGGAGGACGAGGGCTTCCGCGCCGAAGGCTATGTCGACATCTTCGATGGCGGGCCGACGATGGTGGCGCGCACCGACAACGTCACCAGTGTGAAGAACGCCGTGCATGCAAAGATCAGCGCGGTGGATGCCAGCGAGGGCGAGCGCGCGATCCTTGCCACCGGGCGGCTCGGCACGTTCCGAGCATGCTTCGGTGCGCGCGTGCTGGATGCGGACGGCGGCATCGCCATCGACTCCGCCAGCGCTGACCTGCTCGATGTGTGCAAGGGCAACATGGTGTGGAGCGTCGCGCGGTGAGCCTGACTGAAATCAACTTCGACGGGATCGTCGGCCCATCACATAATTACGCTGGCCTCAGCCTCGGGAACATCGCCAGCGCGAGCCATGCGGGCAAATCGTCCTACCCACGCGCCGCGGCGTTGCAGGGAGTGGAAAAGATGCGCGGGAATCTGGCCAGATTGGGCGTGCAGGGCTTTCTGCTCCCCCTCCCCCGCCCCAACCACGCACTGGCACAGGCGCTGGCGCTGGACGGCACCGAACCGCCGCAATTGCGCGCCGCGCCTTGGTCGGCCTCGTCCATGTGGACGGCGAACGCCGCGACCGTCAGCCCTGCTCCCGACACCGCCGACGGTCGCTGCCATTTGACGCCTGCCAACCTCGTCACCATGCTCCACCGTGCGCAGGAATGGCCCGATACCAAGCGCCAGCTTGAGGCCGCGTTTGGCGATACCCGCTACTTCGCGGTTCACGACGCGGTCCCGCCCACCTTCGGCGATGAAGGCGCGGCCAATCATATGCGCCTTTGCGAAAGCCACGATGCCCCCGGCGTGGAGGTGTTTGTCTATGGCAAGACCGGCGGGCGCTTCCCGGCACGGCAGCATGAACAGGCCAGCCGCATCGTCGCGCGCCGCCACGGGCTTGCATCGGCACGCGCACTGTTCATCGAACAGAACCCCGACGCGATTGCCGCAGGCGCGTTCCACAATGATGTGGTGGCGGTTGCGAACGGGCGGGTGCTGTTCACGCACGACATGGCTTTTGCCGACCAGCAGGGCGCCTATGACCTGATACGTGCCGCCTTCCCGGCGCTGGAAGTGGTCGAGGTGCCGTCCTCCGCCGTCTCGCTTCAGGACGCGATCCGAACTTATCTGTTCAACGCCCAGCTGCTCACCCTGCCCGATCAGACCATGGCCCTTATCGTGCCCGAGGAATGCCGCGAGAGCGCCGCTGTGTGGGATTGGGTCCAGACGATGCTGGCCGGGAACGGCCCGATCCGGCAGGTCATCCCGGTCAATGTGCGCCAGTCGATGGCTAATGGCGGCGGCCCCGCATGCCTGCGCCTGCGCGTGGTATGCGACCCCGCGACCGTTAATCCGCGCTTCCTGATCAATGAAGCCAAAGCTGAACTTATCGAACGAGTGATCGCAGCGCATTGGCCCGAACAGATCGATCCGTCCGATCTTGGGACAGACAATCTCGCGCAGAGCGTTATTGCGGCACGGCTCGCCTTGCTGGACGCGGTCGATCTGGCGCAGCTTGGTTAACGCGTTTGGCGGCAGACCAACGCGGGCGTAATGTTACCGCATTGCTAAAGCGACTCAGGCAGGGCCGGGTCGCATAAGGTCCGGGAGACGCCATGCTGCGCAAGCTGGGAAGGCTGTTCGTGATCAAGACGCGCCTTGAAGCGTTTCTGATCATCTATGCGCTCGCCCTTGGTTCGTGCGCGCGAGGCATGATCTATCTTCAGGACTATCCCGGCGTCGGCGGACAACTGCTGTTCCTGGCCACCACCGGGGCGGTGTTCCTTGGAGGCGCCAAGATTCTCGACTGCCTGAAGCTGGAAAGGGAGGTGGCCGAGTTGCGGGAAGCTTCGGCCAAGCCTGACTGATTGCAACAACGCGATCAGAAGTTAGGTGGAGGGATTCTGTTGCTACGTTCCCTCCGGACGCCCGGTATCCGATTCTGTTGCCCGGTTCGGTCCAACCGCGCTTTTTAGCCTAATAAAAGAAGGGCGTTAGCCCATCAATTACGCAGCGATTGCGAGTGCTTCGTTATCGTTGGCACTTATGGTTTTTGAGCCTTATGCGGGTTACTCAGCCCGGGCAAAAACTACGCTTTTCAACACACGTCGATCCTAGTTCGGCCCCGTCAGGAGGTGCGCCGATGCGCCGCTTCTGGTGGAGCCGCCGGGTACTGCCCCCGGGTCCGTTGCATCTATTGTACGCAGCCATTTATCGCCATATCCGGTCGAAACCGGCACGGCTGATATAGCGCGGCAATCCTGAATGTGAAGTGAGTAGCCCCCTCCCCGCCATCGGGAAGGGGGAACACTCTTACTTTTTGAGCGCGTCCCGGATCTCGGTCAGCAGTTCTACTTCAGTCGGGCCGACGGGTGCGGCTTCTTCGGGCTTGCTGAACTGCGCGGTCACCTTGCTGACGTAACGCACCAACAGGAAGATGATAAAGGCAAGGATCAGGAAATTGATGACAACCGAAATGAACGCGCCCAGCCCGAGGACGTTCGCCCCCGCCTCGCGGGCTGCAGCCAGCGGCGTGCCGGGAGCGACCTCCCCTGAAAGCACCAGATAGCGATCCGAAAAATCGATATTGCCAAAAATCGCACCGACCACCGGCATGATGATTTCATCAGTCAGCGATTTGACGATGGCGCCGAATGCAGCGCCAATGATGACAGCCACGGCGAGGTCGATGACGTTGCCCTTGGCGATGAAAGCTTTGAACTCGGTAAGCATAGCGATCCCTTTCGTTGAAATTCAACATGTTTTGGCACTCCAATAAGCGTCTGCCAAGACACATGCGTCGGCCGTCCACCGCTTGAACCGGTTGAGAGGTGTGCTATATCCGCAATACAGAATGTCTGCCGGGCCGGGCCCGGGCTTTCAGGAGGGACCCTCGCAATGAATTTCAAAACCCTGTTGCGCGGCGCGTTTGCCGCTGCCGCCGCCCTCAGCCTCACAGCCTGCGGGATCAACTCGGTGCCGACCAAGCAGGAGGCAGCCAAATCGCAATGGGGCAACGTCGAAAGCGCGTTGCAAAACCGTTCGGACAAGATTCCCAATCTGGTCGCTGTCGTGCAAGGTGCCGCGATTTCGGAAAAGGACATTCTGCAGGGCGTGATCGACGCACGCGCCCGCGCAACTTCGATCAACATCACCACTGATGACCTGTCGAACCCGGAAGAATTCAAGAAGTTCAACGATGCGCAGAACCAGCTAACGCAAGCGCTCGGCCAGCTGCGCACCGTCGTGGAAAACTACCCGCAGCTCGCCAGCCAGCCGCGTTTTGGCGATCTGATGGTCGCGATTGACGAGGCCAACAACCAAATCAATACCGAGCGGGTGCGCTACAATGATCTGGCACGGGATTATAACACTGAAATCCGCACCTTCCCGAGCAGCATCGGCGCGAACATCATCCACGGTGCCGAAGCGCTCGAATACTTCGAAGCTGACGCCGCGGCCAAGGCCAACCCCAAGGTCGACATGAGCGGTATCACCGGCGCCCAGACCCCGGCGGCCGCGAACTGAGGTGACCGTTCCCTTCGCCCTGCTACGCCATGTGCTGCTGTTACTGGCAGGCCTGATCGGGCTGGCGGCAGCGGCGCACGCACAGGATTATCCTGCCCGCCCCGATGGCCCCATTTATGACGGGGCGGGTATCCTCTCCGCAGAAACGGAGGGAAAGCTCGATGCTGAACTGCGCGCCTATAATGCGCAGACCGGACGGGCGATCATCGTCGCCACCGTGCCGAACATGGGCGGGGCGACAATCGAAAGCTACGCAACCGGACTGTTCAGCAATTGGGGCATCGGCGGGGCACAACGTGATACGGGGTTGCTGCTGCTGATTGCGCCGAATGAGCGCCGGATGCGGATCGAGGTCGGCTATGGCCTGCACGGCTATTTCGGCGGGATCATGGCCGGACGGGTCATCAATGATGTGATCACGCCTCGCTTTAAGGAAGGCAATTTCGATGCGGGCGTCTCTGAAGGTGTCGCGGCGATCCTGACCCATCTCGCCAAAAGCCCGGAAGATGCCATCGCGATTGAAGAAGCCGCCCAAGCCGCCGAAGCCCAGCGCAGCGGCACGGACGGCGGATTCCCGTTCGGCATGCTGATCTGGCTGGCCTTCCTCTTCTTCTTCTTCGTCTTGCCGCTGCTGGCCGGACGCGGGCGGCGGCGCAAGTACCGTTCAAGCGGGAAGGGCCCGTGGGGCAGCCGCGATCTTGGCGACACCGCCCGGGACATCATCCTGTGGGAGGTGGGCAGCGCTATTGCTCGCGGCGTTCTGTCGGGCGGCGATAATGACGGCTGGGGCGGCGGCGGTGGCTTCGGTGGCGGCGGCGGGTTCGGCGGTTTCGGCGGCGGAAGCTCCGGCGGCGGCGGCGCATCGGGGGGGTGGTGACACATGGCCTATCTTGACGAAGCCGGACGCCAGATCATCAGCGCCGCCGTGTCAGAGGCGGAAAGAGACACCTCGGGCGAGATCGTCACCGTGCTTGCCGATTGTTCGGACGGTTACACCGATGTCTCCCTGCTGTGGGCAGCCGGCGCTGCCTTCACCGCGATGAGCGTGTTCGCGGTCATTCCGCAGCCCTTCCTCGATACATGGGATGCGATGATCGGCGGATGGGGCCACCAATGGACCACCGGCGAACTTGCCAGCATGGTCATCGCACTGGGCCTCATCAAGTTTCTGGCCGTGATGCTCGTGCAGCAATGGCAGCCGCTGAAGTATGCGCTGATCCCCGGTCCGACCAAGACAATCCGCGTCCACGATCAGGCGGTGCGCCAGTTCAAGGTAGGCGCGCAGGCCCGCACCACCGGGCGCACCGGCGTACTCATCTACCTGTCGATGCGTGAACATCGCGCCGAAATCGTCGCCGATCAAAGCATCGCTGCCAAAGTTCCGGCCGAAGTATGGGGCGAAGCGATGGGCGATATGCTCAGCGAAATCCGCAAAGGCCGTATCGCCGAAGGGCTGGCAGTCGGCATCCGCGATGTCGGTTTCGTGCTTGCGGAACACTTCCCGCGCGGCGGGGAGGATGTCAACGAATTGCCTGACCGCGTGATCGAGGTTTAGGCATCCTTCCCAATTGACCCGCCGTGCGTGAACCTGTCGGAAGCAAAGCTGGCCGCCAGGCCAACGGCGCCCCAGCCTCACTCGACGGAGCTTCCCCTTGCAAAAAGACCGCGACGCCGACCTACCCGAACAGGTCATGTGGGAGGGACGTTTCATCACTGCCAAGACCCGGGGCCGCTGGGAATATGTCGGGCGCGCCCGGGGTATCCGCGCCGCCGCAATCATCGCGCTGGATCAGGACGCTGACGGCACGCGCCATGTTATCCTTGTCAGCCAATACCGTGTCCCACTGGGGCGCTTCAGCCTTGAAATTCCCGCCGGCCTAGTCGGTGATGATGCGGGCGGCGAAGGCGAAGAAGCCACCGCTGCCGCCGCACGCGAACTGGAAGAGGAAACCGGCTACCGCGCGGGTCACCTAGAAGTGCTCGGCGAATTCTACTCCTCCCCCGGCATGATCTCCGAATGCTTCACGCTGTTAAAGGCGACCGCGCTTGAACGCGTCGGCGAAGGCGGGGGCACCGAAGGCGAGAATATCATCGTGCACCGGGTTGCCTTGCACGACCTTTCCCGCTTTGTGACCGAGTGGCGGCGATCAGGACACGCGGTCGATGTGCGCATCGCAATGTTGCTGACGCCGGGATATCTGGGAGAGGACTAAATCATGGCAGGCAGAGTAGCGGGCAAGCTCGCATTGGTGACCGGCGGGGCGCAGGGATTGGGCCGCGCGCATTGCATCCGGCTAGCGCAGGAAGGCGCGCGCGTGCTGGCTACCGACATCAACGGCGCAGGCGCGGCGGAAACCGCTGCGATCATCAACGCCGAAATGGGCGCGGGCACCGCTTTTGCCATCGCCCATGATGTTACCGATCCTGTGCAGTGGGAAGCCGCGGTCGATGCCGCGCGTGAATATCTTGGCGGGCTCAACGTGCTGGTCAACAATGCCGGAATTGGCGTTCCCGGCAATATCGAGGCGTGTGATTTCGGTGATTGGCAGCGCTGTTTCGACATCAACGTCAATTCGATCTTCCACGGCTGCCAGAAGGCTCTGCCGCTGATGCGCGAACACGCGCCGGGATCGATCATCAACATCTCCAGCATCGCCGGCCTGATCGCAAGCGATACCATGCCCGCCTATAACGCGTCGAAGGCGGCAGTGTGGATGCTGTCCAAATCGATTGCGCTGCACTGCGCGAAGAAGGGTATGAACATCCGCTGCAATTCGGTGCACCCAACCTTTGTGGACACGCCGATCCTCGATGGCACGGCCAAGGCTGCATCGCTCGACAAGGATGTGCTGCTGGAAAAGCTGGCGCGGCAAATCCCGCTGAAATTCGTTGGTGAACCCAACGATATCGCCAATGCCGTGCTGTATCTTGCGAGCGACGAAAGCCGCTTCATGACCGGTGCGGAGCTGAAGCTGGATGGCGGCATCAGCGCCATGTAAGAAAGAGGGGCCACGATCGGCCCCTCCCGGTATATCAGATCAGGTGCAGCGGCCCGAAAACCGGGAACCGCTCTTGGGCGCTGCACTCAATCCGCGATCAGCGCGACCGCGAGGTAGATCAGGATAAAGGTGCCGAAGCCCAGCAAGGCGCCGGCAGCAAAGCCGATCCGCACCAGCATCGGGTCGATGCCGAAATAGTCGCCGATCCCGGCGCAGACGCCGAAAATCTTGCCGTTGGTCTTGTCGAGGCGGAAGCCCGCGCGGGGCGGTTTGCCGCCGGATCGGCCGGTAATGTCGTTCATGTCAGTCGGTCTTTCTTGCGATGTGGTTGGGACGTCAGGCGGTCAGGCCGGGCGTGGCCGGGATGATAGCATAAGCGAAGCTGGCGACAGTCAGGATGACGGCGAAGGCAGCGGAAGCAAATCGGGCGGTATGTTCAGGCGAAAACATCGGGTCGTTCCTTTGGTCTATTGTTTATGCGGATCAGGCGATCAAGCTCGGCGTGGCGGGGATGATCGCGTAGGCGAAAAAGGCTGCCGAAAGCACGACAGAGAAGGTGGCGGCGAACAGGCGGCTCGAGGTTTGGATGGCGTACATAGGAAGTCTCCTTTGGGGGATTGTGCATTTTTCCGGGAGCGTCCCGGGGACGCAGAACATTTTGCACGGTGTGTGCCAAACTCGAAGAACGGCGAATTTCAGCCATTTCAACCCTTACGCCGCGCAAACCGCTTGTTCATCCAAGCGAAAGCTTGGGGAATTTCACCAAGGATTGGGAATGGCGTTTTTACCCCTTGCGCACTGGCTAAATCGCTCTCCTGTGCTAACCGGCAATAAGCCATGGGCCTCAGCCGCATCAGCCTTGAAAATTTCCGCAATCACGCCGCCACCAACCTCGGCGAGACGGCGCATTTCAACTTGCTGGTGGGTGACAACGGGGCGGGCAAAACCAACCTGCTGGAGGCGCTGTCGCTGTTAGGCCCGGGGCGCGGATTGCGTCGGGCCAACCTTGGCGATCTGGCGCGGCGGGACACACCCGGCGCCCCACCCCTGCCCTTTGCGATCGGGGCCAGCCTGACAGAGGCGGGGACAGTGTCGGCGCGGGTGGGAACCTATACGGAAGATGGCCAGCCATCGCGGCGGTTGGTGCGGGTCAACGGCGCCCCCGCCAGCGCGGCGAGCCTTGCCGAATGGCTGGCTTTGAGTTGGCTGACCCCCGCGATGGATGGGCTTTTCACCGACAGCGCAGGCGCGCGGCGGCGCTTCATGGATCGCATGGCGCTGGCCATTGCGCCGGATCATGCGCGGCGAGTCAATGCGCTGGAAACCGCCTTGCGGGAACGGGGTAAGCTTCTGGAAAACAGAAGCGATCCTCGCTGGATGGACGCCATTGAGGCGCAAGCGGCGGATCACGGCGCGGCGGTGGCACGGACACGCGCGGAGCTGGTGTTGCGGCTGGCGGATGAGCTTTCCGCCCTGCCTCCTGAGCCTTTCGCAAGACCCGCCCTGACCTATCGTCCCGGAGGGCCGCTGGACGAGACAGCCCTTCGCGCCGAACTGGCCCGCAATCGCCCACGGGACCGGGTTGCGGGTCGGGCGCTCACCGGCCCGCAACGCGATGAATTGCAAGTAGAGATGGACTCCACCAGCCAACCCGCTGCCGCCTGTTCAACCGGCGAGCAGAAGGCCATGTTGATCGCCATCACGCTAGCCCACGGCATCCTTGCCGCAGCGGGCCGCCCTAGCGTGCTGTTGCTGGACGAGGTCGCCGCGCATCTCGATCCGGTGCGCCGTACGGAGCTGTTCCGGCGGCTGCGCGAAGGCAAGGCTCAGGTCTGGATGACCGGCACCGAACTCGCCCCGTTTGACGCCATCCGCACAGAATCGGCGATCTGGAAGGTGTCTGGCGGGGGTGTAGAGCGGGTCTAGAGGGGGCAAGAGGGGGTCTAAACGCCTCTGACGAAGGTCTAAAAGGGACCGAAAACCCCCACCCCGCTCAGGAAAACACAGCAGATCCAATTACTTGGATATAGGCAAGGCCCCTTGAACCTCATCCAAAGTCGATTCCACCAGCCGCTCAATTCCGTCGGCGGTCGGGTGGATGCGGTCGGCCTGGAACAGCGCCGGGTCACGATAGATGTCCTCCAGCCAGAACGGGATCAGCGTCGCCCCGTATTCCTTCGCCATATCGCGGTAGATCGCATCGAACTGTGCCTGATATTCCGGCCCGTAATTGGGAGGGCTGCGCATCCCCATCAGCAAGACTGGCACCTTCTGCGCCTGTAGGACAGTCAGCATCTTGCCGAGATTGGCCTTCGTCTCCTCCGGCGAAATCCCGCGCAGCAGATCATTCCCGCCCAGCTCCAGAATGAACAAGGCAGGGCGAACCTTTTGCGCGCCCAGCGTGAATTCCAGCCGCTGTAATCCGGCGGCGGTGGTATCACCTGAAACGCCGGCATTGATCACATCGGCATTCACCCCCTTGGCTCTGAGCGCGCTTTCCAGCTTTTCCGGATAGGCATCGCGTGGGTCGAGGCCATAGCCTGCAAACAGACTGTCCCCGAAAGCGATGATAACCCGCTCCGGCCCCATCACCGGCACCGCAGGCAGCGCAGGCTGACCATCCGCTGCGACCTCAGCAGTTGGCGCAGCGTCCTCCGCCCCGTCCCCGCAAGCGGCCAGCGACAGCAAGGCCGCCGCCGCAACGCCAGTTTTCGACCAAGTGCGCTTGTGCATCCGCGAGCCTTCCATACCTGTAGCTTGTTGCTTACCCCCACCTATGCCATCGGAACCCCGTGACAAGTCCCTCTCTCGCGATCAGCGCCCGTAACCTGACCCTCACTCTTGGCAGCACCGCTTCGCCGGTCACCATTCTGCGCGGTATCGACCTCGATATCGCGCGCGGAGAGGTGGTGGCGCTGCTCGGCCCTTCGGGATCGGGCAAAAGTTCGCTGATGGCGGTGCTGTCCGGCCTTGAACGGGCCAGTGGCGGCAGCCTGACCGTCGCAGGCGCGGATTTCACCAACCTGGATGAAGATGGCCTCGCCTCCGCACGGCGGGGCAGGATCGGGATCGTGCTTCAGGCCTTCCACCTGCTCCCCACCATGACCGCGGCGGAAAATGTCGCGACCCCGATGGAACTGGCCGCCATGGGGGACGCCGCACCCCGCGCGATTGCAGAACTGGAAGCGGTCGGTCTGGGCCATCGCACCGGACACTATCCCACCCAGCTTTCAGGCGGAGAGCAACAGCGCGTCGCCATCGCCCGCGCCACCGCGCCGCGCCCCGATCTGATCTTTGCCGATGAACCGACCGGCAACCTTGATGCCGCCACTGGCGAGGAAATCATCAACCTGCTGTTCGCGCGCCGGGCCGAAACCGGGGCGACGTTGCTGATCATCACCCACGATGCCAGCCTTGCCGCGCGGTGCGAGCGGGTGCTGACCATGGCAGACGGCGTGATCGCGTCAGACACCCGCCCTGCCCTTGCAGCTCTGGCATGAGCCTGCCGATCAGCACCGCATGGGCGATTGCCCGGCGCGATCTCAACGCGCGCTTCCGGGGCTTGCGCCTGCTGCTGGTGTGCATCTTCCTTGGCACCGCGGCGCTGGCTGCGATCGGCACGCTGACCAACGCGATCGAGCGTGAGCTGGCATCAAGCGGGCAGGAGTTGCTTGGCGGCGATCTTGAGGTTGAGGTGTGGCAGCGCGATCTGCGGCCTGACGAACGGGCAACCATTGCCAAATATGGCACCATCTCCAGCGGCTACCGGATGCAGGCGATGGCCAGCACGCCCGATGCCGCCGCGCCCATCGAACTGAAGGCCGTGGACGCGAAATGGCCGATGTTCGGCAGGCTGGTTCTGACGGATGGCCGCAGCGTCGGCGCGCCGTCGGGCACGGACGCATGGATCGCGCAGACCGCACTGGAACGGCTGGGCATCAAGGTTGGCGACAGCTTCAAGGTTGGCACGGTCACTCTGCGCGCCGCCGGCATCATCAAGGATGAACCCGATCGCCTCTCCGAAGGCTTCCAGCTTGGCCCGACGATCATCGTGGCGCAGGATATTCCTGCCAAGGCCGGATTGCTGCAACCGGGCGCGCTTTACCAGAGCAAGCACCGCATCGCCTTTGCCGATCCTGCGCGCGATCCCGAAGCGATCGAGGATGCGCTGACCAAGCAATTCCCCACCGCCGGTTTCGACATCCGCACCCGCGACCGTGCCTCACCCGGAGCCGACCGGTTTGTGCGCCAGATGAGCGATTTCCTGACGCTGGTCGGTCTTGCCGCACTGGTGATTGCGGGCATCGGGATTGCGGGCGGCGTGTCCTCCTATCTCGACCAGCGCCGGTCGAGCATCGCGACGCTGAAGGTGCTGGGTGCGACTTCAGGCGATATTGTGCGCATCTATGCCATGCAAATCGGGGTGGCCGCGCTGGCGGGCAGCATCGCGGGGCTGGTTGCCGGCGTCGCGGTCACACCGCTGCTGGCGGGCGCTTTGCAAGGACTGCTGCCGGTTGAAAGCGGGTTCATCATTGCGCCGGGCGCGCTGCTGTTGGCGGCGAGTTACGGCCTGCTGGTCGCCTTCGCCTTTGCCGCTGCGCCCTTGCTGCGCGCGCGCACCTTTCCGGCAATGGCGCTGATGCGGTCTGGGATTGTCCCACTGGCGCGCGATTGGCGGGCGCTGATTGTCACCGGCATCGGCCTTGCCGCGATCTGCGCGCTTGCTTTGCTGACGACCGCGCAGCCGATGCTGTCGGGCGGGTTCCTGCTGGGCGCTGGCGGTGCGCTGGTGCTGCTGGCGGGGCTTGGCTGGGGCATCCAGACGCTTGCCCGCCGGCTGCCGCGTCCGGCCAACCCGCTGCTGCGGAGCGCTTTGTCGAACATCCACCGGCCCGGCGCGCCGACAGGGGCGCTGGTGACAGCGCTGGGCTTTGGGCTTGCCGCTTTCGTGCTGCTCGCCGCGGTGCAGAGCGCGATTGATGGCAACATCGCCCAGCGCGTGCCGAAGGAGGCGCCCGATTACTTCGTGCTGGACGTGCCGCGCGACAAGGAGCCGCGCTTCTTCGCGCTGATCCAGCAGGACTTCCCCAAGGCCGCGATCCGCACCGTGCCGACGATGCGCGGCGCGGTGATCGCCTATGGACCGAAGGACAAAATGGTCCGCGTTGCCGATCTCAAGGAAATCCCCGAAGGCGCATGGGCGCTGCGCGGGGAGCGCGGCCTGACCTATGCCGACACCCTCCCCCAGGGCAACAGCCTGACCGACGGCCAATGGTGGAGCCCGTTCCACAGGGGTGAACCGCTGGTCTCGGTCGATGCGCGCTTTGCCGAGGCGGTGGGGCTGACGGTCGGCGATTACCTCACCATCGGCATCCTCGGCGTGGAGCGCACCGCGCGGGTCGCCAATATCCGTGAAATCGACTGGGAGAGCATGGGCTTCAACTTCGCGCTGGTGTTCAGCCGCAATGCTATTGCCGATGCGCCGCACAATCTTTCGGCCACCATTGATCTGCCCGAAGGTGCGGACACAGCGGCGCGCGGGCGCCTGCTGCGGGCGCTGGTCAAGGAGATGCCCTCAAGTTCCGTGATCGAGGTGGGCGGCATTCTGGTCGAGGCGCGCAAGCTGCTCCAGCAGGTCAGCCTCGCCACGCTGGCAGCGGCGGCGGTGACGGTGCTGGCCGGACTGGCGGTGCTGATGGGCGCGATTGCGGCGGCGCGGCAGGCGCGCACCTATGACACGGTGATGCTGCGCGTGCTGGGCGCGAGTAGACGGCAGATCCTGCTGTTGCAGCTGGCCGAATATGGCTTGCTTGCCGCTGTGCTGGCGCTCGTGGCACTGGGCCTCGGCGGGGGGCTCGCCTGGGTGGTGATCACCCAGCTGTTCGAATTCGACTGGCTGCCCGATTGGGGCGAGGTGCTCGGCGTGCTCGGCCTCGGCGTGGCACTGGTGCTCGCCTTCGCGCTGGCTGGTTCGCTACCGCTGTTGCGGGCGAAACCGGCGCGGGCGCTGCGGGAGCTGTAAGCGCACCGCACCGCCCGCACAGATCAAACCATCACGCGAAGACGTCCGGGTCGTAACCCACTTCGCCGGGCCGGCCCTTCACCACCAGCGTGCTGGCCATATAATCATGCAGGCCCTGCTTGCGTTCGGTGAAACCAACCATGATGAACCCGATCCCAAGGATCATGGCAGACGGGATTTTCGCCAGATAGCGGCCCAGCGCGCGCATGAGCGAAATCCGGCGTCCGTCGGTGTCAGTGACGATCAGGCCCAACGCCATCTTGCCCGGTGTCGCCTGATAGGACGAACTTTCGAACCCGACGAAATAGGCAATCCCGATGACCAGATTGACGAAATCAGCCCAGCTATAAAGCGGGGCCGACGGGTCGGTATCCAGCAAGGACTGACCGGACGCAAAAGCAAGCACGCCTGCGATGATAGCCAAAGGTATGAAGTCGATAATGTAGGCTAAGACGCGGATCCAGAAGCCGGCAAAGTTCATAACTTTGATCCCCTTAAACAAGGCGCGTGCAACGCCTTCACTGCAACACCTTCACAACGCACCACAATCCTGCGCGTCAGGCAAACAAAAAAGGCCCCGCGCCTTACCAGCGCGGAGCCTTTCCTGTTTCGGTTGAAACGCCCGCTTAGAAGCGGAAGCGCACCAGGCCGCCGTAGGTGCGCGGCGGGCTCGGGTAGCCCGAGACCGTGCCGGCCTGCGCCACGCCGTCGAAGACGGTCAGGATGTAGCGATCGTCGAGCAGGTTGCGCGCGAACACGCCGAGTTCGAGCCCGTTGTTGAGCGCCAGCGTGGCCGACGCGTTCACCAGATTGACTTCGCGCTCGAAGAGCCGGGTGTTGCCGAGCGCACGGTTGAAGGTCGGCAGGCCGTTGTTGATCGGCGTGTTGCTTTCATGGCTGTAATCGACGCGGGTGACGAGCCGGTTACCGTTACCGCCAACTTCAAGCGTGTGGGTCGCCGAGGTGCGCAGGCTCCACTCGGGGATGCCGCCCACACGCTGGCCGGACAGATTGCCAACCACAGAGCCCGGGAAGCTATCGAACACCGGATCAAGGTAGGTCGCCGCGAAGGTGAACACCAGCGAGTCGTGGGGCTGGAACGTGCTGTCGAACTCGAAGCCCTTGACCGACTGCTTCCCGGCGTTCTGCAACGCGAAGCCGAGGCCAGTGAAGGCGAAGTTCTGGAAGCCCTCGATGTTCTGGTCGAACAGCGCGAGGTTGAAGCCGAAGCCATCCCACTGCGCCTTCATCCCGATTTCATAAACTTCGGCGTTTTCCGGCTCGGCAAAGCGGGTGCCCGTGGTGAGGTTCGGCGTCGCGAGGCCCGCGTTGACGATCGGCGATGCCGGAGCCGCGAATGTCGAACCGCGCGGACCGGGGGTGTAATCGCTCACCAGCGGACGGCTGTCACGCGAGAGGTTGACCGAGCTGGCCTTGAAGCCGGTCGAGTAGCTCGCATACAGGTTGATCTCGTTCGAAACCTCATAGGCGACCCGCAGCAGGTAGGTGAGCTGATCGTCCTGCGTACGGCCATTTTCGACCGAGTTCGGCACGTCCGGCGAAGGGGTCTGGAACTGCAGCGTGGCAAGACCAAGGAGCGGGTTGAGCGCCGGGTTCTGCGCGCCGGCAAGCAAGGCCGCTTGGTTCGCCGCCGGAAGCGCCTGGAACTGCGCACGGTTGCGCACCGCACCGCGGCTGCCCCCGATGATGCCGGCATCGACGAGGTTGATATTGGCCAGCGGATCGAGCGCACGCTGCTGCACGGTGAACTGCTTGCGGTCATCGGTGTAGTTGAAGCCGGCGGTGAACACGAGACCATCGGTCAGTTCAAAATCGACCGTACCGAAAATCGACCAGGACTGGTTGTCCATGGCAAAGCGTTCGGTGGTCAGGAAATTGCCGGCAAGAATGCTGTTCAGGGGCAGACCAAGGCCTGCTTCAGCCTGCCGCAGCGCAGCATTGCCGCCCGCAATCAGTAGGCTCGCGGGAGTGCCGACAGGCGCGCTGGCAGCGGCGACTTGAAGGGCGGCAAAATTGCGGAAATCGCGCCCGACGCTCAGCGAGCTGTCCTGCGTGATGGATTCGTCGAAGTAGTACCCGCCGAACAGGAAGTTGATCGGACCATCAAAATCCGATGCAATCCGCAGTTCCTGGGTGAAAGTGCTCACACCCTGATCGCGGGTCTCGTTCGAGATGTCCGCGCTGGTGAAATCGATGTCCTGATTGAAGAAGTTGCCCAGTTCACGATAGGCGGTGATCGAGGTGACCGTCAGGTTGCCGAGGTTCCAATCGGCCTGACCCGATACGCCGTAGTTCTCGTTGGTGTTGACCGGAACAACGTTCAGGAAGTTGTCATAGCTGAAGAAGTCGGTCGGGAACTGCCCGCCAACGCCGCCGATGGCTAGCCGGGTGGCCGTGCCAATCACCTGGTTGCTGGTCTGGCAGCACACTTCGTCGATCTTGCCGTAATCACCGATCAGGCGGATTTTGAGATCGGCGCTCGGCTCGATGAGCAACTGGCCGCGCACCGACCAGCGGTCGCGATCGTTGATTTCGACATTGCCGAGGTTGACGATGCGGCCAAAGCCGTCGCGCTGCTGATAAGTGCCGTCAACCGACCAGGCGATATTCTCGCTGATCGGGCCGGTCACTTCACCGCGCAGGAAGACCTGGTTGAAGTTACCGTAAACCGCTTCGACCTGACCGCCGAATTCATATTGCGGTTCCTTGGTGATGATCGAGATGACGCCTGCCGACGCGTTCTTGCCGAACAGCGTGGATTGCGGCCCGCTCAGCACTTCAACGCGCTGGATCATGTTGAGGTCGGACAAGGCCGAGGCAGAGCGTGAACGGAACACGCCGTCGATGAACACGCCGACCGAAGGCTCGATCCCGAAGTTGTTATCGCCGTTGCCGAAGCCGCGGATGATGAAGGTGGTCGCCGATGAGGTCTGAAGCTGGCTGACACGCAGCGAAGGCACCACGGTCTGCAGGTCGAGCACGTCGCGGATCTGCGCACGCTCGATGGTTTCGCCGCTG
>JBIKSA010000102.1:0-6113 GCA_044348875.1 Erythrobacter sp.
TCCGCTGCCGGTCACCACCGGGATTTTCGAAAGGCTCGCATCAATCGCGGTTGCCGCCAAGGGCGCCTGCCCGCCCGCACGCTGGATCAGCCCGGCGGCCATGCCCTCGCTATCCTCAAGCAAGGCCTTGGCGATGTGCAGCGGGGTGATGCGCTGGTGATTGAGGCGGATCGCGACGGTTTGCGCGGCTTGCAGGAAGCCCTTGGCCCGATCGGTGAACTTTTCGAGATTCATATCTTCTAACCCTCCAAAGGTTCCACCACCGAGATAGTGTTGCGCATTGGCAACCCAAGGCCCTTGCTTCAAAAATCATCCGCAGGTGTGTTACCCGACTAGGTGGGTCCGATTGGGGTTCATGGCAAGAGGCTGTCGGCAGCCTTGACCTCTCCCCACTGCCAAGCGAAGGGTGCGCCAGACGATTGGGGGAGAAATCGGATATGATCTGGGTAAAGCGCGGCGCATTCGCGCTGGTGGGCGTGCTTGTGCTGGCGGTGGTGGTTCTCGCCACTTGGGAGCCGTTCTTTGCCAGCGCCGCCAACCCGTCCGGCAAACGCATTTATTCTGCCGAGATCATCCGTGACGATTTCGGTGTCCCGCATATCTACGGCAAGACCGACGCCGACACGGCTTACGGCGTCGCCATCGCCCATGCCGAGGACGATTTCTTCACGCTCCAGGACGTGGTCGCCATGGCGCGCGGGCGGTACGGCGCAATTGCGGGCGAGGAAGGCGCGAAGATCGACTACGCCTACCACCTGATCGACGCGCGCGGCACGGCGGAGCGTGAATATCCAAAACTCCCCTCAGATACCCGTGCGCTGTTCGAAGCCTATGCCGCTGGGCTCAACCAATATGCCGATGAGCATCCCGGCGAGGTGAAGCTGTCCAACCTGTTCCCGGTGAACGGCATGGACGTGGCCGCAGGCTTTGCGCTGCGCCAGCCGTTCTTCTTTGGGCTCGATGGCGTGATCGGGCCGCTGGTGGCAGGCGAAGACCTGCGCCGCGAGCATGGCCCAGACATGCCCGGCTTCCCGCGGGCAGCCCTTCCCGGAGCCGAGCCTACACCTGCCGCCGCGCCAAAACAGGCCCGCACGCTTGTCCTGCCGCTGGGCGAAGATGCCGAACACCTCGGTTCCAACGCTTTTGCCATCGCACCCCAGAAAGGCGGCGGAACCACCACCCTGATCTCCAACTCACACCAGCCCCTGCGCGGCGGGGTGGCGTGGTATGAACTGGTCGTCGAAAGCGGCGAAGGGTGGCATTTTGCGGGCGCGAACTTCCCCGGATCCCCCGTCCCCTTCCTTGGCCATAATGAACATCTCGGCTGGACCAACACGGTCAACACGCCCGACATGATCGATGTCTATCATCTGGAGCTGGACGGCACCGGCACGCGCTACAAGCTGGACGGCCAGTGGCGCGATCTGGAGAGCAAGTGGGTGACGCTGCCGGTCAAGATCGGCCCGGTCGTCCTGCCGATCCGCCGCGAGGTGCTGCGTTCGGTCCATGGCCCTGTCATCAAGAACGATAAGGGCGCTTTTGCCATCCGCTACGGCGGGATCGGCCAATTGGGTCAGCTCGACGCCTATTACCGGATCAACAAAGCCAAGACTTTCGCCGAATGGGAAGCCCAGATTTCCCGGCTCGCCATCCCCTCGACCAACTTCATCTATGCCGACCAGACCGGCACCATCGCCTATGTCTATAATGCGGCGATCCCCGACCGACCCGAGGAGCGCAAGGCCGATTGGCGCCGCATCCTCCCCGGCAACCGCAGCGACCTGATCTGGCAGGGCGCGGTCGATTACAAGTCGCTACCCCGGATCGTGAACCCGGCTTCGGGCTGGCTTTACAATTCCAACAACACCCCCTTCACCGCCGCAGGGGCCGGGAGCGATCTTGATCCTAACGCGTTTGATCCGGTGATGGGAATTGAACTGAAGCAGACCAACCGTTCGTGGCGGGCTT
This sequence comes from Erythrobacter sp., assembly GCA_044348875.1. Taxonomy (GTDB): domain Bacteria; phylum Pseudomonadota; class Alphaproteobacteria; order Sphingomonadales; family Sphingomonadaceae; genus Erythrobacter. Next base: position 1,969 of record JBIKSA010000102.1, read on the forward strand.
ACAAGCTGCTGTCCGAAGCCGCCGTGCTTGACCGCAAGACTCTGGAAGCGATCAAATATGACACCGGCTACGAACGCGAAGGCTATGTCGCAAAGCTGTTCGCGGCACTGGAAGGCATGAAGGCGGAAGGCAAGCTCGCCGATGCGCGCGACCTGATGCTGGGATGGGACTTTACGGCGGATAACAAAGGCGCGGCTGATGCCATCGCGCTGCTGATGATCCGCGATTTCATGGCCGCTGATTACAACAACAAACCCTTCCCAGACGTGGCCGAAAAGCTTGCGGCCGCAGCCGACCACCTTACCACCCATTTCGGTAGACTTGATCCGCCCATGTCCGATCTGCTGCGGCTGCGTCAGGGTGAACTTGACCTGCCATTGGATGGCGGATCGGACACTCTGCGCGCCTCGACCACATGGGACGTGGCAGAGGACGGGCGGTTGAGCCTGAAACATGGCGACAGCTTCATCATGTGGATCGAATGGGAACCGGGTGCGCGGGTCACCTCACGTTCGATTCAGCCCTTCGGCGCGGCGACCACGCGCCCGGCCAGCCCGCATTACACCGACCAGATGCGTTTGTTCGTCGATCACAAGCTGAAGCCCGTGCACTTCTGGCGTGATGATCTTCTGGCGCAAGCCAGAAGCCGCCGCACTTTGACCACCACGCGCTGAACGGCCCGACTTTTTCACAGCTACCGACACCGGAGACTTCGTCCATGACCTTCCGTTTTGCCACCGCCAGCCTTTCGGCGCTCGCCCTTGCGCTAGCCGCGCCCGCTGCTCCGGCCTTCGCCCAATCCCGCGCGGCTGCCAGTGCCGCCCCGCAGGCGACCGCCGATCTACCGACGCTCGTTTCGCAGGTCACGATCCCTTATCAGGAATTCGAACTGGCCAACGGCCTGAAGGTGCTGGTGCATGAAGATCGCAAGGCTCCGATCGTCAATGTGACCGTGTGGTACAATGTCGGATCGAAGGACGAACCCAAGGGCAAGACCGGCTTTGCCCACCTGTTTGAACACCTGATGTTCAACGGGTCGGAAAACGCCCCCAACGACTATTTCCAATACCTCGCGGAAATGGGCGCGACCGATTACAACGGCACCACCTGGTTTGATCGCACCAATTACTTCCAGACCGTGCCCCGCCCCGCGCTGGAACGCGCGCTGTGGCTGGAAAGCGACCGCATGGGCTACCTCCTGGGCGCAGTGACCCAGGCCAAGCTCGATAATCAGCGCGGCGTGGTCCAGAACGAAAAGCGTCAGGGCGACAATGAACCGGGCGGGCTTGTCTTCTACGATGTCCTGAAGACGCTGTTCCCCGATGGTCACCCCTATCGGCATGAAGCCATCGGTTCGATGGCCGACCTTGATTCTGCCTCGATGGCGGACGTGAAGGCGTGGTTCACCGAAAATTACGGCCCCAACAACGCCACGCTGGTGATCGCGGGCGACATTTCCGCAGCCGAAGCCCGGCCGCTGGTCGAGAAGTATTTCGGTACTATCGCGCGCGGTCCGGTCAATGATCCGGCGCAGGCCGAAGTGCCCACTTTGGCAGAGCCGGTGCGCAAGACCTTCAAGGATCAGGTCGCTGCCACCAATGTGACCCGTTACTGGGCAGTCGAAGGGCTGACCGGCAAGGATCGCATCGCACTTGATGTCGGTGCGTCAATCCTTGGCGGCCTTGCATCCAGCCGGCTTGATAATGTGCTGGTCCGCGATGAACAGCTGGCCGTGAGCGTGTCAGCAAGCAACTCCGCCTTCCAGCGCGTCGGCTTCCTCAGCGTTGAGGCGACGGCGAAGGATGGTGTCGATTTGGCTGTCCTTGAAAAACGGATGGACGAAGTCGTCGCCAATCTGATCGCCGAAGGTCCGACCGCAGACGAAGTGCGCCGCGCGGTCACCAGCAACCTTGCCCGCACGATCCGTGGGCTGGAACAGGTCGGCGGCTTCTCCGGGAAGGCGCAAACACTGGCCGAGGGCGAAGTCCTGGCAGGTGATCCCGATTTCTACGCGCGCGAATTTGAAACCCTCGCCAAATTGACTCCGGCTGATGTCAAGGCAGCGCTGGGACGCTGGATGACCCGCCCGGCAATGACCGTCGTGCTGGAACCGGGCGCGCGCGATGCGACTTATGAAGAAGCGGCATCGGTCGCGGCGGAAGGTGAGAGCGCTTCGGAACGTGATCGTGCAGCCGAAACGATCAGCGTGTCGGCTATTCGTCCCGCACCCGCGATCGATTCTGTTGCGCAGCTTGATTTTCCCGATGTGGAGCGCGCGACGCTTAAGAACGGGATGAAGGTCACCTATGCCCGGCGCACCGCCGTGCCAGCCACCTATGTCGCAATGGCCTTCAATGCGGGCAGCGCAGCCGATCCAGCCGCCAAGCGCGGGTTGGAAGGCTTGACCCTTGGCCTGTTCGACGAAGGCACTGCCAAACTGACCGCGCAGCAAATCGCGGAAGCGGGCGAGCGGCTGGGCGCAAGCGTGTCTGTCGGCGGGGGCGATGACCGGTCAACATTCACGCTCTCCGCCCTGACGGCCAACCTTTCTCCCAGCCTTGATCTGATGCGTCAGATCGTGCGCGAACCGGCCTTCAACCCCGATGATCTGGAGCGGGTGCGCAGCCAGACCCTCACCAGCATCAAGCAGGCTATGAAGACGCCGCAGAGCATCGCGCAGCGCACCCTGACGCCAGAACTGTTCGGGGCCGCCAGCCCCTATGGCGGGGTGAGCACCGTCGAAAGCGTCAGCAGCATCACCCGCGACGATCTGCTCGCCTTCAAGGATAGCTGGATCCGTCCCGACAACGGCGAAGTCTTCGTCATTTCGGACAAGCCGCTGGCCGAAATCGTGACCGCGCTGAACGCCGCGTTTGGCGACTGGAAGGCCCCGAAAACGGCCAAGGGCACGAAACAATTTGCCGCCGGCAAGGAAGCGGCCGGCAACCGCATTATCTTGGTTAACCGCCCCAATTCACCGCAGAGCGTCATTTACGGCGCGCAGATCACCCCGATCGACGCCGGCGACCCGGCCTTCGTTGCATTCAGCAGCGCGAACAATTCGCTGGGTGGCAACTTCCTCGCGCGGCTCAACATGAACCTGCGTGAGACCAAGGGGTGGAGCTATGGCGTGCGCGGTGCGCCCCAGGCGCGTGAAAATGCGGTGGTTTACGGCATTTCGGCCGGGGTGCAGGCAGATCGCACCGGGGATTCGCTGGCCGAAATGATCCGTGAGACTGAGGCGTTCCTCACAGAAAAGGGCGTCACCACCGAAGAACTGGCGCGCAACGTTTCCTCCGAAGTCGGCGCGCTGCCGGGCCGGTTCGAAACATCGCCCGCGGTGCTGGGGGCGATGCAGGGCAATGCCCTGTTTGGCCGTCCGGACGACTATCAGGAAAAGCTCGCCGACATTTACCGCGCGCAGACCACGACGAGCCTTGATGCCGCGGCCCGCGCGGCGATCGATACGGACAAGTTCGTGTGGGTCGTGGTGGGAGACGCCAGCAAGGTGCGCGCCCAGCTTGAACCGCTCGGCCTGCCGATCGAACAACGCGAGATGGACGCAGGAGAGTAATCCGCGATGTCAGCGCGCTTCAGCCCAAATCCGGTTGAAGCGCGCTGACATCGGTGTAAATAGCGCATTACCAAGTGCGGGCACGTCCAGATTCGCACACAAACCAAGGAGTTGGACCATGTCTGTTGCAGGCACCTACAAGACCACCGTCAAGAGCCCGATGGGCGACCAGAGCGGCACCCTGACCGTCGTTCCCGATGGCGACACCTTCTCGGGCTCGCTGATCGGAAGCCTTGGATCGATGGATATCGCTGGCGGCACCATCAGCGGCAACACCATCACGTGGAAGATGAACATGGTCGTCCCCATGCCGATGACGCTCGATTGCGAAGCGACCATCGACGGCGACACGCTGACCGGCTCGGTCAATGCAGGCGCTTTCGGCGCGATGCCGCTGTCGGGCACCCGCGAAGCCTGATCGGTTCGCCATAAGCTACATGAAAGCCGCCGGAGTTCGCGCTCGGGCGGCTTTTTCGTGTGCGGAGCGGAACAGGCCGAGCGGTTCATCACCACGCGCGACGGCCGACAACTGGTGCTGGAAACGCCCGATCTGCGCTTTTCCTTCACTGCG
>JBIKSA010000103.1:0-6084 GCA_044348875.1 Erythrobacter sp.
GCTGCAAGAGCAATGCGCCGCAAACCGGGGTTTGAAGGGTGAATTAAGTAGGAACGCGGCGTTTTAGTAAGAACGAGGCAGGCCCAAAACGTGCTCGGCAAGGTAGGACAGGATCAAGTTGGTTGAAATCGGCGCGACAGTGTAAAGCCGCGCCTCGCGGAATTTACGTTCGACGTCATATTCCTCCGCAAATCCGAAGCCGCCGAAGGTCTGAACGCACATATCCGCCGACGCCCAACTCGCTTCCGAAGCGAGCAGTTTGGCCATGTTGGCTTCCTCGCCCGGATTGCCGCCTTCATCATAGACCCGGGCGGCATGGCGCACCATCAGTTCGGCCGCCCGCATCTGGGCATAACAGCGCGCGATCGGGAACTGCACACCCTGGTTCTGGCCGATGGGCCGAGCGAACACACTGCGATCCTTGGCGTAGCCTGTTGCCTTGTTGATGAACCATTTCGCGTCACCGATGCATTCGGCAGCGATCAAGATGCGCTCCGCGTTCATGCCGGACAGGATGTAGCGGAAGCCCTTCCCCTCCTCCCCCACGAGGCTGCTGGCAGGGATACGCAAGTCATCGAAAAACACCTCGCACGACGAGTGGTTCATCATCGTGCGGATCGGCTTCACCGTCATGCCGTTCGATAGCGCCGCCTGCATGTCGACGAGAAAGATCGACAGCCCCTCGGTCTTGCTCGCCACCGCCTCGCGCGGGGTGGTGCGCGCGAGCAGCAACATCAGATCGGAATGTTCGGCACGGCTCGTCCAGATCTTCTGGCCGGTGATGATGTATTCATCCCCATCCCTGACGGCGCGGGTCTTCAGACTGAGCGTGTCGGTCCCGCTGGTCGGCTCTGAGACGCCAAAGGCCTGCAAGCGCAATTCGCCGCTGGCAATGCGCGGGAGATAGGCCGCCTTCTGCGCCTCCGATCCGTAACGCAGCAGCGTGTTCATGATGTACATCTGGGCGTGCGCAGACGAGCCGTTGCACCCACTCGCCTGAATTTCCTCCATGATCACACAGGCAGCCTCAAGGCTCAAACCGCTGCCGCCATGTTCTGCCGGAATCAGCGCGGCCAGAAATCCTGCACGGGTGAGGGCGTTCACGAATTCGCCAGGATATTCGCGCGCCGCATCCTTGGTGCGCCAATATTCGCCGGGAAAATCCGCGCACAGGCTGGCGACGGCGCTGCGGATGGCGGCCAATTCCTCGGGCTCGTGACTGGGCATGGGCGGCACACTCTCCTGTTTGCGGCGTGGACTTGCCTGCTGGCCGCGCCCAAGTCCACCTCATCAATTTGGGTGCTTTCGGACAAGTGGCTGGCGGTGGCAATCCCGTTTCGATCTGATACTCACCATCGGGATGCACCAGACCACCGACCATAGCTTGCCCTCGCCCGGCACCCTCACCCGCACGCAGGAACGGGCGCTGGCACTGACGGTCTCGGTGGTCACCGCCAATGCCTATTACATCCACCCGATCATCGGCGAAGTGGCGCGAGACTTTAGCATTGGCGAGGCGGAGATCGGCCTTGTCCCCGCCCTTAACCAGCTAGCGCTGGCGATTGGTATCCTGCTGCTCTTGCCGCTCGGCGATTTCTATTCGAACCGGCGGCTGTGCCTAATCTTCGTGGCGGGGCAGACCCTGTGCCTTGGCGGCATGGTTGTGGCGCCGGGCTTCGTAAGCTTCACGGCCGCCTCCACGCTGCTCGGCTTTGTCACCATCGCGCCTTACCTGATCCCTGCCTTCGCCTCGAAACGCGTTGCGCCGGAACGCCTCGGACATGTGACAGCGCAGCTGACGGCAGCCGTAATCTCAGGCATACTTGTGGCGCGGGTCGGAGCCGGGATCATCGCCGAACGCGCCGATTGGCACAGCGTCTATGTCGGGGCGTTCGCCCTGATGGTCGCGGTGACCGCCTTCCTGCCCGTCGCCATGCGGAGCGAAGCCACAGTCATCAAACGGCCGCAGGCAAGTTATGGCGCGGTCATCCGGTCGGTCTTCGTGCTGGCTGCGCGGCACCCCGATATGCGGCTGTCCGCCGCAATCCAGGGGCTGAACTTTTCGATCTTCACGGCAAGCTGGCTGGCATTGGCGCTTCACCTCACCAGCGCGCCGATGGGCTACGGCACCGATGATGTCGGCTTTCTGGCAGGAATCGCCGCGGTGAGCGTATTCACCACCCCGCGCCTTGGCCGCTGGGCAGACCGCATTGGGCCGCGCCGTGCAAGAGTGACGGCAGCGGTGGTGCAGTTGGCCGGGATCGCGCTGTTCTACCCGCTGGGCTTTAGCATCTGGGAAATGATGGTGCCCCTGTTCATCGTCAACCTTGTCGGCCCCACGATCGACGTGACGGGACGCATGACGCTGTTCACCCTTGCCCCTGAAATCCGCACCCGGCTTACCACCAGCTATATTGTTACCATGTTCATCGGCGGCGCAATCGGCAGCGCGATCGGCACGGCAGTTTATGATGTCGGCGGATGGGCGGGAACCTGCGCGCTTCTGCTGACGATGTCCGGCGGTGTGCTGACACTGGCGCTGTATGCCGAACATCGCTGGAAGCGGATGCAAGAGTGATGGTGACCCCGGCGCGATTCGAACGCGCGGCCCTCAGATTAGGAATCTGATGCTCTATCCTGCTGAGCTACGGGGTCCCGCCGCGTGTCTTAGCAGCCCGGGCTTACCGATCAATTGAGTTTGTCGGGCGGCGCAACCGGGAACGGCAGCGCCGCAACCGGCACCCCTTCTTCGATCAGCGCCTTAGCTTCGGCGAGGCTGGCCTGTCCGTGGATAGGCGCTTCCTTGCGTTCGCCATAATGCATCTTGCGGGTTTCATCGGCGAACTTGTCGCCCACCCAGGTGCTGTTCTTCAGCGCGTTGGCCTGCGCCTTGGCCAGCGCCGCGAGCGCCTTTTGCATCTCTGGCGGCATTGGGGTGTTGGCCATCGGGCGAGCCGCGTCGGGTGGGAGCACTTCGGTTACCGCATTGCCTCTGGCAGAATTGCCCTTGGCGGGGACAGCCGGAGCCATCGGCGCCTTGCTTACCTCAGGCGCTCCGCAGGCGGGGCACGCCAGCAGCCCGCGCGCACGCTGATCCTCGTAGTCGGCAGATGATCCGAACCAGCCTTCAAATCGGTGGCCGTCGGGGCAGGCAAGGTCATAGACAATCATGGCGCTTCAGACATTGGCGATTGCACGCCGGTTGGCAAGAGCGGGCACCTGCGCGCGGACTTCGTTGATGCGGGCAAGATCGATCTCGCAGAACGCCAGCCCAGGTGCATCGCCTCCCATGTCGAGCAGCACCTCTCCCCACGGATCGACCACCAGAGAATGGCCGAAGGTTTCACGCCCGTCCTCGTGGCGACCGACTTGGGCGGCGGCAATAACGAAGGCGCTCGCCTCAATCGCGCGGGCGCGCAGCATGACGTGCCAATGCGCAGCGCCCGTAGGCCGGGTAAAGGCGGCAGGCACGGCGATGGCGTCACAGCACCGGTCGCCCAACTCGCCGAACAGCGCCGGAAAGCGCACGTCGTAGCAGATCGTCAGCCCAAGCCTGCCGATGGGGGTATCTTCAACGGTCACCACGTTGCGGCCCGGTTCGTAGGCCGCGCTTTCCCGCCACGCCTCGCCGCTGGCCAGCTCGACATCGAACATGTGCATCTTGTCATAGATGACCGGCGGACTGTGGTCGGGAGCAAAATAATGCGCGCGGTTCGCCCACTTTCCGCCACCTGCCGCCACGGGCATCGATCCGATGGCAATATTGATTTGTGCCTTGGTCGCGATCTCGGACAGACGATCGATCATGGCGGCAGGAGCATGGCTCTCCACCCACCTGCGCGCGCGGGCACGGTCACGGTCCAGCAGCAGCGCCATTTCAGGCGTGAACAGCACGGTTGCGCCGCGTTTCGCAGATGTGTGCGCCGCGTCTTTGATCACCGCAAGGTTCGCCTCGGGATCAACCCCCGTGGTCATCTGGAGAACGGCGATCTCAGGCATCAGCCCGCCAGCAGCGCGTCAAGCTTGCCCGCGCGTTCCAGCGCGGCCAGATCGTCGGAACCGCCCACGTGCACAGCCCCGATGAAAATCTGCGGCACCGTTGTCGCGGCTGGTGCGCGGGCAAGCATTTCGTCACGCTTGGGCCCGCCCATGGTAATGTCGTACTCGGTGAAGCTTGCACCCTTGTCAGCCAGCAAGCGCTTGGCGCGTACACAGTAGGGGCAGGCGAATTTGGTATAGATGTCGATCTGGGGGGCGGCCATCTTGTCCTCTTGTTAAATGCTCTTGAAAGCGTGCTTGCCTCACCCAGATAGGCGGTGTCGCCGTGTTTCGCCAGTCATGGGAAACGCACCGGGTGACAAAGCGGGCGCTGCATCCGGCAGGCCCGCGCGAGATCAAATTGCTCAAACAAGAGGATTTGCCATGTCACGTTTCGATTTCACTCCCTATCGCCGCAGCACCGTTGGCTTTGACCGCCTGTTCGACCTGCTCGAAAATCAGGCGCGGCTGAACGCTGGCGACAATTACCCCCCCTTCAACATTTCGCGCCGGGGCGAGGATAACTATCGGATCACCTTGGCGGTGGCCGGTTTCCGCGCGAACGACATCGACATTACCGCCCAGCAGAACCTGCTGGTTGTGCAAGGCCGCAAGCGCGACGAAGGCGAAGATGGTTCGGAACTGCTGCATGTCGGGATCGCCAACCGCGGTTTCGAACGGCGATTTGAATTGGCCGATTTCGTTCGTGTCGAAAGCGCCGAATTGGCCGACGGGTTGCTGATCATTGATCTGGTGCGCGAAGTGCCTGATGCGATGAAGCCGCGCAAAATCGCCATTGGCGGAACCGCAACGCTGACGGCGGTGCCACCGCCCGTGACTGACAGCGACAAAGCCAGCGCGGCGTGAGCGACGCTTTCTAAAAGCCGGAATGAAAAGGGGGCGGATCTTGCGATCCGCCCCCGCAGCTTTCGCCGCCCTGTCTGGTTCAATCCGTCCGGGTCGCAGAAGACGGACAAAACCATACAAGCTCGTTTGAACGAAGCCCCCAATCAACGCTGACCGATTTTCCACCTTAAAAGGCTCGAATACGGTTTACCAAGCGTCGGAGCGCCGCATGAACCCTGCAATGTGGGTACCGTCTAAGGCGGAATCGCAACAACACGCAAGCTCTATCTGCAGCTTCTAGCAAGGGCGTCGCGGAGCCGGGTCTTTATTGATAAACAAAGGTTTGCAACCAGTGATTGAAGGCGGAGGGCATAGGTATCTTAACTATCTGGACAGCCCTGCCCAACCCATTCACGATTGAGTAAAAAAGTGTGAAATCTCGCTTCAGACGAGCCGCGATTGTTCCAACGCTGCGGCGATGAACCCGGCAAACAGCGGGTGCGGAGCGAAGGGGCGAGACTTCAGTTCGGGGTGAAACTGAACGCCCACAAACCATGGATGATCAGGGCGCTCGACGATTTCCGGCAACAGCCCATCTGGCGACATCCCGGCAAAGATCAGACCCTGCTTTTCAAGCGGTTCGATAAAGGCGCTGTTGACTTCGTAACGGTGCCGATGACGCTCCGAAATCTGCTCCGCCCCGCCGTAAATCTGCGAGGTGTGGCTGTTCGGGCTGAGCTTGGCCGGGTAAGCACCCAACCGCATCGTCCCGCCCAGATCACCACCTTCGGCGCGGCTCTGGATGCCCTCCTTGCTCATCCACTCGGTGATGATCCCCACCACCGGCGTATCGGTCGGCCCGAATTCGGTGGAGGAGGCATTGGCAAATCCGGCCGCGCGCGCGCTTTCGATACAGGCCATTTGCATACCCAGACAGATGCCAAAGAACGGCACATTGCGTTCCCGTGCAAACCGGACGCTGGCGATCTTGCCCTCGCTTCCGCGTTCACCAAACCCGCCGGGCACAAGGATACCGTGCATCGGCTCAAGCGCGGCAATGATCTTGGATTCGTCGTCGCCTTCGAAAATCTCGGCATCGATCCAGCGGATGTTGACCTTCACCCGGTTAGCCATCCCGCCATGGACCAGCGCTTCATTGAGGCTTTTATAGGCGTCCTGCAGGCCGACATATTTGCCGAC